>CBDCGJ010000055.1:0-26954 GCA_965216645.1 Alphaproteobacteria bacterium
TCCGAGAAAAGCCCCTTCTACGGCCTACCGATCCCGCCGGACGTCTTTGTCCATCGACAGGTATTGGCGCAACCTTCGCTCGAGCTGCAAAACAAGACCTGGGCGCGCCTTTCCGACGGCACGCCGCTGGTCACGGCGGAACGGATGGGTCAGGGCGTGCTGGTGCTGATCCATACCAGCGGCAATGCCGACTGGTCGAACCTGGCTCTGTCGGGTCTGTTCGTCGACATGCTGCGCCGCCTGGTCAATTTGGCCCATGGCGTCAGCGCGGAGAGTGGCGACATCGCCCTGCCGCCGATCCTGACCCTGATGGCCGACGGCCGTCTGGACAATCCGATCCCGACCGCCCAGGCGATCAAGGCCGGCGACCTGCACAAGATCGTGGCGGGCCCGCGCCATCCGCCGGGCTTCTACGGGCAGCAGGATACCCGCCACGCCCATAACCTGGGGCGCGGCATCGAGGTCTTGACGCCCTTGGCCGGCGTGCCGTCCGACGCCAAGCGGCTCGGCTACCTGACCAAGGGGGAACAGGATCTGCTGCCCTGGTTCATGATCGCCGCCTTGGCGCTGATGCTGCTCGATATCCTCGCGACGATCTGGCTGCGCGGCGGTTTCCGCCGACGGCCGCAACTGGCCGCGGGGTTGTTGCTCGCCGGGCTCATACTGTTACCTAGCCAACAAGCGGAAGCCCAACAGAGCGACGAATACGCGCTTGCCGCCTCGGAAGAAACCCGCTTGGCCTATGTGCTGACCGGCGATGCCTCCGTCGACGAAATGAGCCGGGCCGGCCTGTTTGGCCTCTCCACCATCCTGACCCAGCGCACGGCGGTGGAACCGCGGGAACCCATGGCCGTCGATGTGGAACGGGACGAACTGGTCTTCTTCCCCTTGCTATACTGGCCGATCTTGAGCAGCCATCCGCGCCTGTCGGGCGATGCAATCACGCGCCTGAAGCAATATATGGACGGCGGTGGGGTCATTCTGTTCGACACCCGCGACGCCCGGGTCATGGGCTTCGACGAGCGCGGCGCCACCTCTACTGGCCCGAAGGCACGGCTACGCCGGATTCTGCGCCGTCTCGAAGCGCCGCCATTGGTCCCGGTCCCGGGCGGTCACGTACTGACCAAGGCGTTCTATCTGATCCAAACCTTCCCCGGCCGGTATCCCAATGGCGCGGTCTGGGTCGAGCGCAAGCCGGGCGGCATCAATGACGGCGTCTCCTCCATGATCGTCGGCGCCAACGATTGGGCCGCGGCATGGGCGATCGATGAGGTCGGCAATCCGGTCGCCGCTCTGGTGCCCGGCGGCGCCCGGCAGCGGGAATTCGCTTACCGCTTCGGCGTCAATCTGGTGCTCTACACCCTGACCGGCAACTACAAGGCCGATCAGGTCCATGTGCCGGCGATCCTGGAACGGTTGGGGCAGTAGCGCCATGACGACCAGCTTCGCCAACATCGTCTTCGATCCGATGCTACCGGTCTGGGCGCTTTTGACCTTGGCCGGGGCAATCCTGGCCTTCCTGGCGCTTTGTCTCTGGCGGCGCACGCCTGGCGTGGTCTTCCGCGCCCTGGCCTTCGCCGTCGCCTTTACCGTGCTGCTGAACCCGACCCTGGTACAGGAGCAGCGGGAAGGCCTGAACGACATCGCCGTCATCGTCGTCGATGAAAGCGAGAGCCAGGATATCGGCGAACGGAAAGCGCGGTTGGAACAGGCGATCGAGACCCTGACCGAGCGCTTGGAGAAGCAACGCAATCTCGATGTCCGCATCGTCCGCAGCGACGCCAAGGCCTTAGCCGGGCGTGCCGATGGCACCCACCTGACCGCCGCCATGCAGCGCGCCCTGGGCGACGTCGCGCAGGACCGGCTGGCCGCGGTCGTTCTGCTGACCGACGGACAGGTGCACGACCTGCCGGCGGATATCCCGAGCGTGCAACCGGCGGCCCCGGTCCATGTCATGCTGACCGGCGACAAGCGGGAGCGGGATCGCCGCCTAGTTATCGAGCGGGCGCCGACCTACGGCATTGTCGGCGAAGGCCAAATCATCGTGCTGCGGGTCGAGGACAATATGGGCACGGAACAGGATCGGGCCCGCCTGACCGTGCATCGCGATGGCGAACAGGTCTATAGCCGGCTGGTGCCGCTCAATCGTTCCTGGCAGGTGCCGTTCGATCTGCAGCATGGCGGCCACAGCATCCTCGAACTTCAGGTCGAGGCGGTCGAGGACGAACTAAGCACCCGCAACAATCGGGCGATCCTGGAGGTCAACGGCGTGCGCGACCGGCTCCGCGTGCTGCTCGTCTCGGGCGAACCCCATCCGGGGGAGCGGACCTGGCGCAATATCCTGAAGTCGGACCCGGCGGTCGACCTGATCCATTTCACCATTCTGCGACCGCCGGAGAAGCATGACGGCACGCCGATCCGGGAACTCTCCCTGATCTCCTTCCCGACCCGTCAGCTGTTTCAGAAGCGCCTGAAGGACTTCGACCTGGTAATCTTCGACCGCTACCGCCGGCGCGGCGTCCTGCCCAGCCTCTATCTACGTAACGTGGTGAAATACGTACAGGAAGGCGGCGCCGTGCTGACCTCCGTCGGGCCCAGCTTCGCGTCGCGACTGAGCCTCTACCGCACGCCATTGTCGGGCGTGCTGCCGGCGGCGCCGACCGGCGACGTGGTCTTGGAAAGCTATCGGCCGGAATTGACGCCGATGGGCCTGCGCCATCCCGTCACCGCCGATCTGGAAGGCGGCCGCGCCGACCCGCCGCGCTGGGGCCGCTGGCTTCGGATCATCGACAGTCAGGCGGAAGACGGCAATATCCTGATGCGCGGCGCCGGCGACCGGCCGCTCCTGGTGCTGCAGCGGATCGGCGAAGGCCGGGTGGCGCAGATCATGTCCGACCATATCTGGCTCTGGGCCCGCGGCTATGACGGCGGCGGTCCGCAGCAGGAATTCCTGCGCCGCCTCGCCCACTGGCTGATGAAGGAACCGGAGTTGGAAGAGGACGACCTGCGCGCCGTCGAGCATAACGGGCAACTGCGCATTAGCCGGCGCAGCCTGCGGCCCGAAAAGACGCCGGTCACGATCACCACGCCGAGCGGGAAGACGATCGATGTGGAACTCGAACCCGCCAGCAATGGAACGGAGAGCGCCACGGTCAAAGTCGAAGAGGCCGGTCTTTTTAAACTCGACGACGGCAAGCGCAAGGCGGTGGCGGCGATCGGCGAGAACAATCCGCGGGAATTCGCCGACATGCTGACGACCGAGAAAACCCTAGCACCCCTGGTCGAGGCAAGCGGCGGCGGCACCTTCTGGCTGGCCGACCTGACGCCGACGCCGCGTAAGGTCGCACCGGGACGCGACAGCGCCGGCGGCGACTGGTTCGGTCTCTTGTCCCACGGCAAATACACAGTGACGGGGATCGAGCGCACGACGTTGCTGCCGAGCTGGCTGGCCGTTCTATTGGTTGTCGGACTGCTGCTCCTGGGCTGGCGCTGGGAAAGCCGATGAGCGACCTCGAGACCCAGTACAGGGACGACAGCAATCTGTCGGCCCGGGCCTCGATCTACGATTACGCCACGGAAAAGAGCGATTGGTTCGGCCGGGTCTTCGACAGCCTGGCGATAACGTCCGGCGAGCGGGTGCTGGAGGTCGGTTGCGGCAACGGCATGCTCTGGCAAAAGATGGCGGCACGGCTACCGGCGGAAGTCTCGGTCCTGTGCAGCGATTTATCGCCCGGAATGGTCGAGATTTGCCGCGAAGCATTGGGCAACGACGCACGCTTCGAATTCGCCGTTGCCGACGCCCAAAAGCTGGAGTTCGAGGACGGCCGCTTTGAGGTCGTCGTCGCCAACCACATGCTTTATCACACGAACGATGTCCCGAAGGCCCTATCCGAACTGCATCGGGTGTTGACGCCGGGCGGCCGTCTCTGCGCCGCCACCAATGGGCCCGATCATATGGGAGAGATCAAGACGCTGGCCCGCACCGAGGTCCCGGACTGGGGCACCACCATCCATATCTCCCGCTTCGACCTATCCTCCGGCCCGGGTTTGGTCGGCGCCCTTTTCGATGGCGTATCGGTCGACGATCGGCGCGGCACGCTGCGGGTGACCGACAGCGCCGCTGTCGTCAACTATCTGCTCTCCATGCCGGAGCGTATCCTGGACGAGACATTGGCCCGCCTTAAGGACAAGGTCGACGCGGCGATCGTCGAGACCGGCGCCTTTTCGGTTACCGCCCAAACCGGATTGATCACCGCGCGGCGGTAACGACACCTACAACCTCGTCGAAAGCGCCTGGCCGTAAGGCCTTGGCCATCAACCGGCTCGGCTCGTTGGCCATGGCGATGCCAACCTCGGCGGCGGAAATGAAACCGAACTGACCGTAATAGTCCGCGTCGCCGACCAAGACGACCCGGTCATGCCCCAGCGTCCGCGCCGCGGCCAAAGTCTGCCGGATCAGGGCTTGGCCGATACCATGCCCGCGCAGGCGCGGGCAAACAGCGACAGGCCCCAACAGCAAAGCTTCACAGCCATTTATCAGTATCGGCCAGTAGCGAATGGTACCGACCAAGCGTCCGTCCCAGCGGGCGACCCTGGACAATTCAAGCAGCTCGGCAACGCCGTCGCGATAGCGGTAGGATTGCTTGCTTAGCCGGCCGGGGCCGAATGACAGATCCAGTAGCGCGTCGATTGCCGCGTCGTCGGCGGGGTTGGGGTTTTCGATGCAAAACATGGGTCACAAACTCGAACGATGGGGAAAGGTCAGGCGAAAGGATCGGCGGCGCCTGTCGTTCGGTTGTGGATGATCGGGTGAAGTGTCTCGAACGTCCCTACGTCAACGACGGGCGGCTACCGCGGAAGCGGCGACGTCGTCGTCGTTGAATCGTGGACCGTTGCATAGGAAATTTCCTCACTTGTTGGATCAGGCTATAGCACTTCGCTCAAGCGCACGGCAAATGCTTTATCGTCGCGGCGGACCAGCGTATGATGCCGATCCCATCCCCCCGGTTCGGACCAGAGGACAACTCCCATGTTTTTCGATCCAAATGTGGACGGCTTGAAGCCGCCGCCCCTGACCCATAACTGCTATTCCGCCCTCGTCACGCCACGACCGATCGGCTGGATCAGCACCATCAGCACCGACGGCGTGATCAATTTGGCGCCTTACAGTTTCTTCAACATGGCGACCGGCGATCCCATGCATGTGATGGTCTGCGTCAACGGTTTCCACCGCGAGGGCGGGATGAAAGACACGGTGGTGAACGCGGAAACACAGGGCGAGTTCGTCTTCAATCTTTGCGACGCCGGCCTGGCCGATCAAATGAACGCGACCAGCGAGCATGTCGCGCGCAGCATCGACGAGATGGCCGCCGCTGGGTTGGAGGCTGAGCCGGCGGAAAAAGTCGCGCCGCCCCGGGTCAAAGCAGCCAAGGTGCATCTCGAATGCAAACATCACGAGACCGTGCGCTTGCCGGACGGCTGCAACGGTTCCCCCAACAATATCGTCATCGGCAAGGTGATCGGCATCCATATCGCCGACGAGGTGCTGACCGACGGCGTCATCGATTACGCCAAACTCCGCCCACTGGCGCGCCTGGGTTATCTGGAATATGCGGTGGTCGACGAGACCTTTACGATGCGCCGGCCGGATTAGGAGGCGACTTTAGCACCGTCACTCCGGATGCGGCGCAGCATGAAATGATGCGCCACTGGTCCGGGGCTCACGCTAGCCAGTTGAGCTCGAAACTTCGACATGGCTCCCGGACCAGCACAGCGGCGCTACGCGCCGCAGTGCATCCGGGACGACACCCCACCTATCCGTCATCCCGGCCAAGCGTAGCGCGAGCCGGGATCGCGTCAGGCTCGGAGCTTGGGACGATCCCGGATATCGCCTGCGGCGATTCCGGGATGACGAAAATGGGATCTACTGAACAGAGATGGTGACAGAGCCTAACCGGTGATCACCCCCGGCACCTCGGCAATCGACGGTGCGATTTCGACCCGGAATTCGGCGGCCAGAGCCAGGGCATTGTCTCTGTCTTCCGGGCCGTGTCCGGTGTCCACATGGATGCCGCCGGCAAGCCCGGCGCGGCGGCCTGCGTCGATGTCGCCGGCGCGATCGCCGACGATCCAGGAGCTTGCCAGGTCGATCTGCAGCCGCGCCGCGGCCTTCAGGAGCATGCCGGGGTTGGGCTTGCGGTCCGGATGGTCCGGATGGCCATAGGGTGCGGCGCCGTTGGGAATGTAGGGACAGGCCATCACCGCATCGACCGGTGCCTCTGCCGCATTCAGCTCCGCCAGGATATGGTCATGCACGGCACGGTACTGGCTCCAGTCGAAGATACCGCGGCCGATGCCGGACTGGTTGGTGACCACGACCACATGCCAGTTTCGCGACCGCGCCCAGCGGATGGTGTCAGCCGCGCCGGGGACGAACCGCACCTTCCCGACCTCGTGCAGGTAATGCACTTCCTCGACGATAACACCGTCCCGATCGAGGAAGAGCGCGGGGGCCGGCCGGGCGGCGCCGAAAAACTCGGCCCAGACCAAGTCCCCGTCCAACTGCGTCGGCAGGTCGGTCATAACACCTCTTGATTGACCACGAAGAACGGATCGAGCTTGCCATCGATGGCATCCAGGGCGTTTTGCGCCGAGGTCACGCCCATACGCACGAAACATTCCGCCGTGCTGGCGGCGACATGATTGGTGAAGATGACATTATCGAGCTCAAACAGCGGATGATTGTTCGGCGGCGGCTCCTGCCGCATCACGTCGAGACCGGCGCGCAGGACCTTGCCGGACTTGAGCGCGTCCGCCAACGCCGCCTCGTCGACGATGGAGCCGCGGGCACAGTTGACCAGCACCGCGCCATCCCGCATGGCCGCGAATTCCGCCGCGCCGATGCGGGGCGAACCGTCATAGTTGCCGGGCAAATGCAGGGTGACGATATCCGCCTCGCCCAGGGCATCGTGGAAGTCGCTGACATAGCGGTAGCCGAGGCCGCGCACCACCCGCTCCGGCACGTTCGGGTCGGCGACGATCAGCTTCATGCCGAAAGCGGCGGCGAGCGGCGCCACGCGACTGCCGATGCGGCCGAAGCCAATCACCAGCAAAGTCTTACCGGCGACATCGAAAGCGCTGAGCACGTCGCGAAACTGCCAATTGCCGCCGCGGACAGAGCGTTCATATCCCTTCAGATCCTTGGCCAGGGACAGGATCATCGCCAAGGTGTGTTCGGCCACGGTCGGCGAATTGGCCTCGCCGATCACCGCCAGGGGGATGTTCTTCTCCGTCAGCGCATCGACATCGATATTGTCGAAGCCGACACCGTGGCGGGACACCACCTTCAGCTTGCCGGCCCGGCCGATCGCTTGGGCGTCGAGCTTGGCGTTACGGATGATCGCCGCATCGGCCTCCGGTATCCGGGCGGCGATATTCGCCGGCGACGGATCGTCCATCACCTCGATGGTCACGTCGTCGCGCGCGTCCAACAGCGCCACGCCATCCGCATGGATGGGGTTGATCAACAGAATATGGGGCATCGGTTCAGCCCTCGGCGACGGCGATCTCTTCGCTTAGTTTGATGGCCATCATGTTGATCTCGTTCGACAGGGTGCAGAGGTCGAAGCCCTTGGCGAACCAGCGCTTGGCCATGTCGCCATGGGCGCAATGGATGCCGGCATGGACATTGTTGCGCTTGGCCGCCGCCAGGATCTCCTCGATTGCCGCCACCACCGGCGCTTCGCTCGGGTCCGGCGCGGGGCTGTGGCCCAGCGATTTGGCCAGATCGTTGGGACCGACATAGATGCCGGTGAGGCCCGGCGTGGACATGATATCGTCCAGATTGCCCATCGCCTCGGCGGTCTCGATCATGGCGAAGGAAAGGATTTCGTCGTTGGCTTTCGCGAGATAGTCGGCACCGCCATAAAGCATGCCGCGCGGCGCGCCGATGCTGCGATAGCCGAGCTCCGGATAATAGCAGGCGCCGGCAAACTGTTCGGCTTGTTCGCGATTGTTGACCATTGGGCAGACGATGCCATAGGCGCCGGCGTCCAGCGCCTTCATGATCATGGCGGGATCGTTCCAATTGACCCGCGCCATCGGCACCGCGTCGGTGGTGCTGATCGCCTGAAACATCGAGAAGGCGGACTGCAGCTCGACCATGCCGTGCTGCATGTCGACGGTCACCGAGGTGAAGCCGCAATGGGCGACCCGCTCGGCGCTGATGCTACTGGGAATCGCGAGCCAGCCGTTGACGACTTTGCCGCCGCCGGCAATCACTTTATGTACATTGTTTTCGCGCATGGCGAAGCTCCTTAAATCTCTAAATCACGTGGGCTCAGATGGCCGTGGGAAGGTCGACGCCGAATTTCTCCGCCCAGGGCGTCAATGACGGTAGGATCGACGGATAGAGTTCGACGCCATTCTTAACAGCTTCCCGCCGCCGTGCAAGAGTGCCCTCGCCCGGCAGGCGTACGGGTGGGCGGCCCGGCGGTACCGCAGCGGCGCGGCAGGCGTCGGCGAGATGGCCGGTCTCCCGCTCGAAGGCGGTGCGGCCGCCGAATGCCTCCGGATCCATGACCTGTAGAAATACGGCGGCGCCCCAGTTGGTCGGCCTATCGGCGCGGCCGAAACCGCCGAGACCGCTGGTCAGCGCTTCGATCATCAATCCGAGGCCGAAGCCTTTATGGCCGCGATCCAAACCGCCGAGGGGCATCAACGCGCCCGACGGTTCGTCCATCAGCACTTTAGGATCGTTCGTGGCCCGGCCCTGATTGTCGATCAGCCAGTCGCCGGGGAAGGTGCCACCCTCCTCCTGTAACCGTTGCGCCATACCAAGGGTCGTGGTCGAAGCGCTGATATCGATGAACACGGGATCGCCATCGGTCGGGTAGCCGACGGCGATCGGGTCCGGCGTGTAGGTCGGTTGATAGGAACCGAAGGGCGCCACCCCGTCATTGGCCGGATCGGACGACGCCAAGATCATCATCAGACCCCGGTCCGTCGCCAGATGCAGGAAGGCGGCGAGGCAGGCGATATGATGACTGCGCCGGATTGCGTAGGACACGGTGCCATAGGTCTTGACCCGCTCGAAGGCGTCCTGCAGAGCATGATAGACCAGCCAGACACCGGAGAGATAATCGCCGTCCCAAACCACAGCCGCGCCGCGGTCGGAGACGACCGTCGGCAGACCGTCTTTCTTCATGCCGCCATCGTCCAACGCGGCGAGATAGCCCGGCGCCTGCGCCAAGCCATGGGTGGTCTGGCCGATCAGATCTCCCTCGACCAGAAGCTCCGCCACGACCTGCGCGCGGTCCGCCGGCATGCCGGCCGCCGCGAACAGATCGGTGGCGAAAGCCACGAGCGCTGCCCCCTCGTAGCGCTCGTTAGCCATGGTCAGGCAACCTCCGCCCGGCCGTTGTTCAACACGACCACATCGCGCTCTACCACCCGGCTGCGGAAGGACACGACATTGTCGTCGCGCCACATTTCCGTGCGGATGGTGTCGCCCGGATAGACCGGGGAGGAAAAGCGCAGATCCAGGGTCTTGAACTTGGTCGGATCGTAGCCGCACTGGGTCTTCAGGATCGCATGCCCGGCAATGCCCAATGTGCAGAGCCCATGCAGGATCGGCTTGTCGAATCCGCCGCCCTTGGCGACCTTCGGGTCCGCATGCAGCGGATTGTAGTCGCCGGAGAGCCGGTAAATCAGCGCCTGATTGTCGTGGGTCGGCATGTCGACACTCTCGTCCGGCTCCCGCTCCGGCAAGGCATGAACGGATTTGGTCGGCCCGTCGGGACCGCCGAAACCGCCATCGCCGCGGGCGAAGGTGGTGGACTTCAAGGTGGCCAGCAGATCGCCGGTCGCCTTGTCATGCACGGTCCGCTCCTGATAGAGCAGCGCGCCGCGCCCTTCGCCCTTGTCGATGACGTCGACCACCTTGGTCAGGCCGATCACGGTGGCTTCCGCCGGCAAGGGCTTATGGATCTTCATCCCCTGCTCACCGTGCAGCACCTTCACCCAGTCGACGCCGGAGTCCGGGTCCTTGACCCAGAAACCGGGTCCGCCCAAAACCACCGCCATGGTCGGCAGGGCCTGCAGGCCGTCTTCATAGGTGAACTTCAACTGATCCTCGTCCATCTGATCGATGGAAACGCCGAGGCCAAGGGCGTAGAGGATGCTGTCCCGGAAGCTGTAGCTATGCTCCACCTCCCGGAACGGCCAATTCATCAATTTGTCGCGATCGATCGCCATTAGACGGGGGTCCCAGCTGAAGACGTCCTGGGAGCGGTCGAGCGGATAGAAGCTGGCCTTCAGCGCCGGCATGCCGTGCTCGGCCACCAGCTCCGGCGTCCAGCCTTCGCTGCGATGGATCGAGCGGTTTGGACGGGATTGGCCCATCAGGAAGATTTCGTTGTTGCGCACGCCGAAGATCTGGCCGGTGACGTCGCTCGCCACGTCCGACAGCAGATAGACCGCCACCGGCGCGATCTTCGCAGGCGTCATCGCCTTGATCTTCTCGACGCGGGCGGCCTGGGTCTCGTCGGCAATCGGAATCGTACCGATCAGACGGCTCCAGGCAAACGGCGAAATGCAATTGGAACGCACGCCGAAGCGCTGCATGTCGAGAGCGACCGACTTCGACAGACCGACGATGCCCAGCTTGGCGGCAGCATAGTTGGCTTGGCCGAAGTTACCGATCAGGCCGGAGGTCGAGGTCATGTGCACCATCGCGCCCGAGCCCTGCTGACGGAAATGCGTGGCGGCGGCGCGGGCGACATTGAAGCTACCCTTCAGGTGAACGGAAATGACGGTATCCCATTCTTCTTCGGTCATCTTATGAAAGATCACGTCGCGCAGGATGCCGGCGTTGTTGACCACACCGTCAATGCGGCCATAGGTGTCGATGGCCTGCTGGATCATGCCTTCGGCGGTTTCGAAGTCGGCCACGCTGCCGTAATTGGCCACCGCTTCGCCGCCGGCTTCCTTGATGTCGCCGACCACTTCCATGGCCGGGGTTTTGTCCTCACCCTCGCCGTCGGCCTGGCCGCCCAGGTCATTGACCACGACCTTGGCGCCTTGCGACGCGGCCATCAGGGCGATATCCCGCCCCACGCCGCGGCCGGCGCCGGTGACCAAAATGACTTTATCCTTCAACATGTCGCTCATTAGTTCGCGTTCCTTCATTAGCTCATTGTTCAATGGCGGCTTTTTAAAACGCACGTTCGTTTCACGCCAGCCCTCGGGGCAAAGTTTTTCGACAAGTCATTGATTTCGCGGATCCAGTGTCGGATCATGGAACCGCATAGAGATACAAATGATAGATTTCGCGAAATTATGCAGGCTGGTAATTGTATCGACGCTTATTGCCGTCGCGGCGGTTCCGGCTGCGCAAGCAATTGAATTCGGCAACTTCCACGCCTTGGTGATCGGCAACAACGCCTATAAGCATCTTCCCAAACTGGAAACCGCCGTACGCGACGCGAAGGACGTCAGCGGCGTATTGCGCGCACGCTACGGCTTTAAAGTTACGCTTTTGTTGAATGCAGACCGCGCCACGACAGTCAAAGCCATCAATAAATTGCGCGCGAATCTGCGGGACCGGGACAATTTGCTGATTTACTATGCCGGTCACGGCGTGTTGGACGACGAAACGGATACCGGATTTTGGTTACCTACCGACGCGGAGAAAAGCAACGAAAGCAATTGGTTGGCAATTTCCACTTTGACCCGTAATCTTCGCGCGATGTCCGCCCGACATGTCATGGTGGTGGCGGATAGCTGCTATTCCGGCGTGCTTTTGCGCGCGGCCGACACAGATCTGGCCACGGGCATCGACCGCAGCGTTTGGCTAAACCGCGCCAACCAGAAACGATCGCGTACGGCATTGGTCTCCGGCGGACTGGAGCCGGTTGTCGATGGTGGCGGCGGCAAGAACTCTGTCTTCGCGAAGGCGTTCCTGACAGCCTTGAAGACCAACGATCAGGTTCTAGATGGACAGGGTCTGTTCGCGAGGGTGCGCGGACCCGTGGTGGCGAACGCGCGGCAAACACCTCAGTATTCCGACATCCGTCTGGCCGGGCACGACGGCGGCGAGTTTTTGTTCGTTCCGAGAATACGCCGCAACGCACAAGCGCCGGCCAAAGGCGGCGGGACGCAGGAACGCGATATCGAACTGGCCTTTTGGAATTCGGTAAAGGATAGCGCCGATCCGGACATGTTGCAGACATATCTCAATCGCTACCCGAATGGCATATTCGCCGATTTGGCGCGTCTAAAAATGCGCAAGGCGGACCGAAAGGCGGCGCCCAAACCTCCGAAACCGTCTGAAAAGAAAGCCGCGAAATCCGTGGCTCCGCCGAAGAAGCGGATTGAGCCCCCTAAAACCGATCTGGCATTCGCCCGTCCACCGAATGTTTCCGCGAGATGGTGGGGCGAGGAACTACTCTGCGGCACCGCCAACGACGGTTCCAACGTCTATCTTTCATTGGACCTGCACGTTGATAACGGCAAATACGAGGCGGCGGTCACTCAAGCGGTGATAGATATTGCGCCGGAGATACATGTTATCAAAGGCGAGATCACTAACGGGATGATACTAATAGCATCGGCCCACTTCTTCGAGGCGACCCTCAATCCGCAGCTTCTCCGTCAAGATCGATTTCAGCTGACGGTTCGGGGCGCTCATGGCGGCTGTACCCTTAGTTTGCTCAAGCGCGGATTCTGAGAGGACGTTCACGTCACCGTCGCGGAATGCTTTTCCTGGCCACGGTTGCCCGATTTCGGCCACCAAGATCGTCCGCAGCCGCGCGGTTGCTCTTTCTCTCCCATACCGGATGCGATACACAAATCGGCATTTCAATTACCCCTTAAATCCGTGGGGTCTGCTGACAGGTTCAATCTGGAGATTTCCGTTACATGTTGCCACGTCCCCTGTTTTCCGAAGAGCACGATATTTTCCGCGAGTCCGTGCGCCGGTTCATCGAGAAGGAAATCGAGCCCTATCACGATCAGTGGGAGAAGGACGGCATCGTCTCCCGCGAAGTCTGGCTGAAAGCTGGAGAGGCGGGCCTGCTCGGCTGCTCGGTGCCGGAAGAGTATGGCGGCGCCGGCGGCGACTTCCTGCATACCGTGGTCGTTGGCGAGGAAATGGCGCGGGCGGAAGCGACCGGCCCGGCCTTCCATCTGCATTCGGAAATCGTCATGCCCTATATCTTCCACTACGGCACGGAGGAGCAGAAGCGGGAATGGCTGCCCCGCATGGTGCGCGGCGAAGTGATTGGCGCCATCGCCATGACCGAACCCCATGCCGGCAGCGACTTGCAGGCGATCCGCACCACCGCCCTGAAGGACGGTAACGAGTGGCTGATCAACGGTCAGAAGGTCTTCATCACCAACGGCACCATTTCCGACCTGATTGTCGTCGCCTGCAAGACCGACCCGACCGCCGGTGCCAAGGGCACCAGCCTGGTGCTCGTCGAAGGCGACCGGGAGGGCTTCGAACGCGGCCGCAATCTCGACAAGCTCGGCTGGAAGGCGCAGGACACGTCCGAACTGTTCTTCAATGACGTCCGCGTGCCGATGACCAATCTGTTGGGCGAGAAAGGCCGCGGCTTCATCCAGCTGGTGCAGCAATTGCCGCAGGAACGCCTGCTGGTCGCCCTGCGCGCCGTGGCAACCATGGAAGCGGCGCTCGAACGCACCGTCGACTATGTCAAGGAGCGCAAAGCCTTCGGCAAGACGATCATGGATTTTCAAAACACCAAGTTCAAACTGGCGGAGGTCAAGACCCAAGTAACCGTGGCCCGGGTTTTCGTCGACCGATTCATCGAGATGCATCTGGAAGCGGACCTGACCGCGGACGACGCGGCGATGGCCAAACTGCATTGCACCGAGTTGCAGAGCAAAGTGCTGGACGAATGTCTGCAGCTGTTCGGCGGCTACGGCTATATGTGGGAATTCCCCATCGCCCGCGCCTATGCCGGCAGTCGCGTCATGCGCATCGCCGGCGGCTCCAGCGAGGTGATGAAGGAGATCATTTCGCGGACATTGTAGCGGGATTGCAGCGTTCGCTGTAAAACCAGGGAACTTGTCGTCCCGGAGTCGCCTTGACGATATCCGGATCGCAACAAGCACCGTAACTTGGACGATCCCGGCTCTCCGCTGCGCTACGGCCGGGATGACGATTTGGTAGAGGGAGAAAAACATGACGGCGGCGTTGAAAGCATTGTTCGAGGAAGTCGGCCTGCTGCACCAATTCCTGGAGATCCATGCCGAGCGACAGCCGGACAAGCTGGCGATGATCTATGAGGATCGGCAAACGACCTATGCCGAACTCGAGGAACGCGCGAATCGGCAGGCCAACGCCTTCCTCGCCGCGGGCATCAAGCCGGGCGACCGCGTCGCCATTCTGGCCAAGAATATCGACCGTTTCTTCGAACTGAATTTCGCCACCATGAAAATCGGCGCCGTGCTGGTGCCGGTAAACTTCCGTCTGGCACCGCCGGAAGTCAGCTTCGTCGTCAATGACGCCCAAGCCAAGTTCCTATTCGTCGGCGAGGATTTCCACAGCTTGGTGGAGAAGATCGAGGACGATCTGACCCATACGAATCAAATCGTTGCCCTACACGACAATCACGACCGCTGGCCCGGCTTCCTGGATTGGTATGGTGGCCACGGTGCCGACCGCCCGGCCGTCGAACTCGACGGTGAGGACGTCGCCATGCAGCTATATTCCTCGGGCACCACCGGTCATCCCAAAGGAGTCGAGCTGACCCACAACAATGTGCTCACCATCCTGCTGGAGGCGTTAGTGGAATGGGGAAGTTGGTCCGCGGACGACGTCAATATAGTGGCCATGCCGCTGTTCCATATCGCCGGTTGCGAATGGGGCTTCCTCGCCTTCGCCGCCGGCGCCACCAATATCGTCATGCCGGACGTGGATCCGGGTCAAATTCTGCACGACATCGAAACCTACAAGGTGACCCAGGCGCTGTTCGTGCCGGCGGTGATTCTGTTCCTGACCCAACATCCGAACTGCGCCAGTACCGATTTCTCCAGTCTGAAGACGATCATCTACGGCGCTTCGCCGATCCCATTCGAACTGCAGCAGAAAGCCGTCAAGCTGTTCGCTTGCGATTTCGCCCAAGTCTACGGTTTGACCGAGACCACCGGTGCCGTCACCTATCTGCCGCCCGAGGCGCATGACGGCAGCGAGCGTATGAAGTCCTGCGGCAAGGCCATGGGCACGGCGGAGATCCGCTGCGTGCGCGAGGATGGCAGCGATTGCGAGCCGGGCGAAGTCGGGGAGATCGCCGTTCGCTCCAAGCAGGTCATGAAAGGCTACTGGAACCGGCCCGAGGCAACGGCGGAAGCGGTGCGCGATGGCTGGTTCTATTCCGGCGACGCCGGCTATCTGGACGAAGACGGTTTTCTCTATATCCATGACCGGGTGAAGGACATGATCGTCTCCGGCGGCGAGAACATTTATCCGGCCGAGATCGAGAGCGCCCTGTTCGCTCATCCGGCGATCGCCGACATCGCCGTGATCGGCGTCCCCGACGACAAATGGGGCGAGGCGGTGAAAGCGGTGATCGTCCTGAACGACGGCCACGAGCTGTCGGAAGAGGATTTGATCGCTTACGCCCGCGACCATATCGCCGGCTACAAAATCCCTCGCTCCGTCGATGTCATGGCGGAACTGCCGCGCAATCCTTCCGGCAAGATCCTGAAGCGGGAACTGCGCGCGCCCTATTGGGAAGGCCGCGACCGCGCCGTCAATTAACCGACGCTCTAATCGATCCCCATCAAGGCGCAGATGCGGTTGGTGACGCCGCTGGCCGGGTTGTCGAGGGCCATGGCGATGTTGAAGTGATGCAAGTTCTCCATCACTTCTGCGCTTGTCCGGTGACCATGCCCGGACCAAGCTTCGGCCAGACCTGAGGATTGGCGAAAATACTCGTCGCCTTCTTCACCGCCGACCAGGGCCAGCATTTCGGCCCGGCTCTTCGGCTCCAGGAACATCGGGCTATTGTCCCGCGCCTCGTCCTCGCCCAGCGAGAGTTCCGCCTGAAGATAGCAGAGCCGGATCGGTTCGAGATCGTAGAGCCCGCTAATCCCGCAGGCCGTCTTCACCACGTCCGCCGGCAAGTCGGCGAAATCCCGCCAATCCGTCGCCGCTACCATGGCCGTCAGATGGCCACCGGCGGAATGACCGCAGACATGAATGCGCGCCGGATCGATGCCGAGGCGATCCGCGTTCCGATAGGTCCAGACCACCGCGTTGCGGCATTGCCGTACCAGCTCCGCCATGCGTGCACCCGGCATCAAATCGTAATCGATCACCAAAGTCGTGACGCCATGGGGTTGAAGGCCAAGGGCGACGAAGGAATGTTCGTCCTTGCTCAGCGCCCGCCAGTAACCGCCGTGAATGTAAATCTGTACCGGCGCCGCTCGTTCGCCTGGGTCGGCCGGGAAGATGTCGAGTTTTTCCCCCGGCGCGTCGCCATAGTCGACATTGAGCTCGCAGGCCATGTCCCGCCGCGCCACCGCGCTTTCCCCGGCATAACGTTCAATGAACAGCGCCGAGTCCGCGACTTTGACGGCGTTATTGTATTCGTGATCGAGACCGGCCTGATCGTAGCCTCGGAAAATTTCCGTCATTGCCGGTTAGCGCATTGGCCAATCCGGCTCGAAGCTCACGATATGCGCGCCGATCTCCGTCGACTTGGTGAAGCTGTCTTGCCGGGCTTCCCCGCCGGTGACGACGCCCAGGACTTCGCGTACCTGGCCGTCGTCGCCGAACAAAGGAAACAATAGACGCTCGATGACAAATCGATGGCCGTCGCCCGACTGCCGCTCGTGCGTCTCATGAATCACACACCCCTCTTCCGTTACCTCATTGACCAAGCAGAGCGAACGCGCGGTGCCCCGCTGCTGCATGATCTCAACCAAATCGTCGTTTTCGCGGATGTCGCCCAACAACCGCTTCGCACCGCGTCCGAAAACGCGCACCCGCATGGCCTCCGGGTCGGCGCAATCTAAAACGAAGATATGCTCCGCCGCGGTGCCCAACGCTTTGGGTTCAACACAGGCCAAACTCGGCCGACCATGCGTTTCCGCGCAGTCGAACCAATAACGCGCGACAACTTCCGCTGCCGGATTTTGAATTGCATCGAGGAACTCGCCCTTGTTCCTCTGTGTCGACCAAGGGTCGATTTGATCTTTTTGTTTTTGTTCAACGGTCGAAACCATTATCTCCCCTTTTCGGTGCTTATCTCTGCCCGATAGGTCGTCGATCACAGAATTCACAATGCCGTTTCAAAACCATAACGCGTCCGGCCAAAAACATAGTAGCCATAAAAATAGTATAAAATCAATTATATCGATATGATATATAAGCCAGCCAAACTCAGAGAAACTTGTTCCGCGCGCCCTGGCGGGTTATGAGGGCGCGGTTTCGAATTAAGCACAGAGAGCGATGAGGCGCCCCTATGGTCGATGTCGGCAAGAAAGCCCCGAATTTCAAACTCCCCACCAACAAGGGCGAGACCGTGAAATTGGCGGATTATAAAGGCAAGAAGTTGGTTTTGTATTTCTACCCCAAGGACGATACGTCGGGCTGCACCACGGAAGCGAAGGATTTCACCGCGCTTGGACGTAAGTTTTCCGCCAATGGCATCAAGGTCCTCGGCGTTTCGCGGGACAGCGTGGAGAAACACAAGAAGTTCGCCGACAAACACGATCTGAAGGTCGCACTGGGCGCGGACGAAGACGGCAAGGTCTGCGAGGCTTACGGCGTCTGGGTCGAAAAGAAAAACTACGGGCGCATCTATATGGGCATCGAACGCTCGACGTTCCTGATTGACGAAAAGGGAAAGGTTGCTCAGGTTTGGCGCAAGGTCCGGGTCAAGGAGCATGCGCAAAAGGTGCTGGACGCGGCGAAAGCGCTCTAAGAAATGGTCGCGGCCAGCCTCGGCGAACGGGCCCGCGATATTCTGCTCACGCCCGAGCCGGCGGAAAAAGTCGAACTGGCGACAGCCACCGCCGAAGATTGGCGCCACGGCCGTATAACGGAGATCGGCCGCGTCGAACCCCCGGACCGTCCCGCGAGACCGCCGCAACCGGAACTGCGCCGCCCCGGCGACATGCCGAAGCGACGGCTCGGCGGTCTGGCGGGCCGGGTCGCGCTGCTACACGCCCTGGCGCATATCGAGTTGAACGCCATTGATTTGGCCTTCGATCTGATCTGCCGATTCCCTTACGAAGATATGCCGCGGCGATTCTACGATGATTGGGTCGCCGTCGGTGGGGACGAAGCCCGGCATTTCGCTATGCTGCAAAACCGTTTGCGCGAACTTGATGCCAGCTACGGCGATCTGCCGGCCCATGACGGCTTGTGGCAAGCGGCCCAGGATACCGCCCACGATCTCGCCGCCCGCCTCGCGGTGGTGCCGATGATCTTGGAAGCCCGCGGGCTCGACGTCACGCCGGCAACGGTGGCGGGATTGCGCAGATACGGCGACGACGACAGTGCGGATGTCCTCCAACAGATCGCGGAGGAAGAGATTCCCCATGTCCGCGCCGGAATCAGCTGGTTCGAATGGCTGGCACATCGGCGCGGACGGGAGCCGATCGACTATTGGCAATATCTGGTGAACCGCCATTTCAAAGGCGTGCTGAAACCGCCGTTCAATCACGTGGCCCGGGCGCGCGCCGGCTTCACACTCGATTATTACGGCGAGCAGTCGAAGTAATTCAAAAAAAGTCAAAAAAATTTTGTTTTTTTCCCACAACCCATCTTTTCAATTTCCCGCATTTTTGTTTAACTGTCGCCCGGTTGGAGGCAATCGAGATCACGGTCGCTGAATGTGGGGACAGCGGACGTCTGAGTCGCTATTGCGGACATCATTTAATCCAGTTGTATCGGCGTGTTTTTTGGGCTCACCCAAGAGGGGAGATTTGGAAATCTGGGACTTGATCGAAAAGATTAACCGGCTTTTTCCAGAGCGGCAGATCCTGTATCGCGTGGATGGCGAGGTTAGGTTTTTTCCGTTTAGCCGAAACAAACAATTGGCGATCGTCGGCGCCGGATTGGCGGTAGCCGGATGGCTGATCTATTCGGCGGTCGGTATGATTTATCTGAATGTTGTGGTCAGCGCTAAAGAGGCGGAGATCGCACAGTTCCAAGACGAGTACAACAAGCTGTCCGCCCGCGCCAAAGCCGGCAACGACAAACTGAGCGAATTGGCTAACGCGTTGAATCATCACCGCGACCAACTTTCCAATCTAACGCGACAGCGCAGCCGGCTGCAGGTTCGGCTGACGAGCACGCAAGATAAATTGCAGACGGTCGAGCAAAAGGCGCAGGCAATCAGTCAAGACAAACAGCAACTGGGGGAAAAGATCGCTCAGCTTGAGGATCGTGTTCAGGCCTTCGCGCGGTCTGAAATCAACTCCCAGGCCAGCATTCGGGAGGCCGAGTTCGCCTTGGCCAATACGGAGGAAATGGTCGCGTCCGTCTTTGCCGAACGCGAGGAATTGGTAACGGAAAACCGCCGGCTGAACGGTGAAGTTGCCGCGCTCAATCTCAAAATCCGCCACCTGCATGACGAGCAGGTCGCGATCCTGACGCGGATTAAAGAGCGCACGGAACGGACCATCTCCGGCATGGAAAAAGCGGTGAAGATCAGCGGCCTGAACCTGACGAAGTTGATCGAGCGGACCAGCATCAACCGCAAAGACGAACGCGTCGGCGGGCCCTATGTTCAATTCGATTTGCCGGGCGTTCTGCTTGACATCAACCACGAGAACGACTTCCACCGCTATCCGAGTTTGCCCGAGCAGTTGGAGAACCGTTTAACGCATTGGGCCTTGATGAATAAGATTATCAGTCAACTGCCTCTGGCCCAACCGGTTGATCGGCACCCGATCACCAGTAAGTTCGGACCGCGGCGCGACCCCTTCAAACGCACATGGGCGACCCATTCGGGTATCGATTTCGGTGCCCCGATGCGCACGCCGGTCTACGCGACGGGTGCTGGTAAAGTCGTTTATGCGGATTGGAAAGGGCCCTATGGCCGCACGGTCGACATCGACCACGGCAACGGCATCAAGACCCGCTATAGCCATCTCCGCAAAATCCATGTAAAAGTCGGTGATATTGTTAAGCCTCGGCAGCGCGTGGGTTTGGTCGGGAGTTCTGGTCGGAGTACCGGTGCACATTTGCACTATGAAGTGCAACGTAATGGCAAAGCCATTGACCCCTATAGATTTCTGAAAGCTGGTCGACATGTTTTCAAAAAATGATAAAGCCGAACGTGAACCGATACGGAGTGTTGCCGTGACATCGCCGAATGCCACGCCGTCGCTGTTGAGCGCGGACATTACAATTCGCGGCGACCTTGTCGCCAAGGGAGAAGTGCAGATCGACGGCATCATCGATGGCGAAGTGAACTGCGGTAAACTCATCGTCGGGGAACGCGCGACGATCAATGGTGGTATCAAGGCCGACTCGGTGCTGGTGCGCGGCAAGGTCGCCGGGACCATCAATGCCAAACAGGTCGAACTGATGCGGTCCGCCCGAGTGCAAGGCGACATCCTGCACGAGACCATGGCTATTGAGGCCGGCGCTTATCTGGAAGGCATGTGCAAGCGCATCGACAATCGCGAAGCCGCCCAGGACGCCAATGATCATACCGCGACCGAGAGCGATATCGAGGACGGGCAAGAGGATGCGGACCGGCCCGCATTCACGGGTCGCCGCAACCCGCGCTCGGCCGGCTTCGGCGGCAACGGCAAACAGCCGGCGTCGTCGTCAGGCAGTTAAACCGCATTCAAGATTTCCGGCTGTCTAACGGTCGAATGGGGCGGCCGAGACTCAGGCGGTCGCGCCGTTGCTATCGGTCTCGACCGACAATCCGCCCAACTTCGCCGCCAGCGAGGCTTCTAGAAATACATCCAGATCGCCGTCGAGCACGCGCTGCGCGTCGCCGCGCTCCACCCCGGTCCGCTGGTCCTTGACCATCTGATAGGGGTGCAAAACGTAAGAGCGGATCTGGTGGCCCCATCCGATATCGGTCTTCGCTTCCTCGATTTCCGACCGCTCGGCGTCCCGAATCTGCAATTCCCGTTCGTACAGCCGGGCCTTCAACATGCTCATGGCCGTCGCGCGATTCTTGTGTTGGGAGCGTTCCTTCTGGCATTGCACGACGATCCCGGTCGGCTCGTGGGTGATCCGCACCGCGCTATCCGTTCGATTGACATGCTGGCCACCGGCACCGGAAGCGCGGTAGGTGTCGATGCGCAGATCGCCTTCCTGGATGTCGATCTCAATATCGTCTTCGATTTCCGGGTAGACCCAAATGCTGGCGAAACTGGTATGCCGCCGGGCATTGGAATCGAACGGGGAAATCCGCACCAGCCGGTGCACCCCGCTCTCGGTCTTCAGCCAGCCATAGGCGTCCTCGCCCCGGATATGCAGCGTGGCGGATTTCAGACCGGCTTCCTCGCCTGGGCTCTCGTCGATGAGGTCGACCTTGTAGTCATGTTGGTCGGACCAGCGCTGATACATGCGTAGCAACATCTCCGCCCAATCCTGGGATTCAGTCCCGCCGGCGCCGGCATGAACTTCGAGATAGCACGAATTGCCGTCCGCCTCGCCGGACAGCAGGCTTTCCAGCTGCTGCTTGCCGACTGACTTTGCCAACCCGCGCAGGACCTCGATCGCCTCCTCGACCACCGCCTCGTCGCCTTCCGCCTCGCCGAGTTCGATCAACTCGACCGTGTCGGCATAATCGGTCTCCGTGCTGCGGAACCCGGTCAGGGCGTCGTCGAGCTTGGTCCGCTCGCGCATCAGCTTCTGCGCCCGATCCGGATCGTTCCAGAGTTCGGGATCTTCCGTGAGGTGATTCAGTTCGTCGAGCCGTCGGACCGCGTTTTCCCAGTCAAAGATGCCTCCTCAGGAGCGATAGGGCACGGTCGATCTCGTCGGCGATCGCTTGCGCTTCGGCGCGCATGGGGCTTACTCCTCATCTTTAAGGGCCGGTCGATGCCGGCCCCGTACGTTACGTCATTGTAGATCGTGGCGTCAGTACAAGCCACCGGTCCCTTTGCGCGGTGTCTTCGAACGGCTGTCCTGTACGCCGCCGTGACCGGCTCGGGCCAAGGTCGGCACCTCCTCCTCCTTGAAGGCCTCGAATATCACACCCTTGCCGCCGCTGCCAGCCCGCACACCGGTCTTACGGTGAATGCGGACCATTTTGATTTTTTTCGGCACGCGGAAGGGTTTGCCGGACTTGCCCTTGAGATGTTCGGCGAAGAAATCCTGGAAGATGGGCGCGGCAACTGAGGCCCCCTGTTCCCGCCGGCCCATCGGTTTCGGATTGTCGAATCCGGCGAACACGCCGACCGCCAGATCCGGCGAAAAGCCGACGAACCAGGTATCGCGCGTCTCGTTCGTGGTCCCGGTCTTTCCGGCCAACGGTTTGCCCAGACGGGCGATCCGGCTGCCGGTGCCGCGCTGCACAACACCCTGCAGCAGCGACACCATTTGGTAAGCCGTGCGCGGGTCCAAGATCTGCTCGCGCTCATCCTTCAGCACCGGCAGATTGCCCGATTGCCAATCGGCCGACAAACAAGCGTCGCAAACCCGCGCGTCGTGACGATAGATCGTCTTGCCGCGGCGGTCCTGAATGCGGTCAATAAAGGTCGGTTCGACCTTTTTGCCGCCATTGACGAAGACGCCATAAGCCGCCGTCAATCGCAACAAAGTAGTCTCGCCGGCGCCCAAGGCCATAGGCAGGAACGGTTCCATCTCATCGGCCACGCCCAAACGCTTGGCATATTCAATCACCCGATTGATCCCGATATATTGCGCCAACCGCACGGTCATCAGATTGCGGGACAATTCCATACCCAACCGCAGAGTGCTGGGACCATAGAATTTGCCGGAATAGTTACGCGGCTTCCATTTGCCGAGGAAGCGGCCTTGGTCGATCACGAAGGGGCCGTCGACGACGATGCTTGCCGGGTGGAAGCCATTGTCAAGGGCGGCGGCGTATACGATCGGTTTGAAGGCGGAGCCTGGCTGCCGCAACGCCTGGGTCGCGCGGTTGTATTCGCTGGAATCGTGAGAAAAGCCGCCGACCATGGCCAGAACCCGGCCGGTATGCGGATCGAGCACGACAATCGCCCCGTTGATGTCCGGTATTTGCCGGAGCGCGTGATATGGAGATTCCCCTCCCGCGGAATTCTTTTTGCTGTTTTTCGCTTTACTCTTTTTGGCATCTCCTTCGATCAGCTCGACAACAACCACATCGCCGGGCTTGACCACATCGCTCGGCTTCTTCACGGCGGGGCCGACACGCTGGCCTTCCTTCCAGGGCCGGGCCCAGGTCATGGCGGAAAATGGGATGCTGCTCGTCCCGCCGTCGGCAAAACCGATTTCCGCCCGGTTCGACGTGACTTTCAGAACCAGCGCCATGCGCCAGTCGCCAAGACCGTCGGGCGGCGTTTGTTTCGCCAAATCCTCGGCCCATTTCTCGCCAACGGGTATGTTGGTTAGCGGTCCGCGCCAACCGTGCCGACGGTCGTAGGCGACGAGACCCTTGCGCAATACCCGCTCGGCGATCTGCTGCAATTCCGGATTCAAGGTCGATTTGACCAGCATGCCGCCCTCATAGAGCTTCTTTTCGCCAAACCGCTCCGCCAACTCCCGCCGGATCGTTTCGGCGAAATAATCCGCCTTGAATTGCGTGCGCGGTTTGCGCGGCTTCACGCCCAGATCCGCGGCCCGCGCGGCCGCGGCGACATCGGCCGTCACCGCGCCGTCCTCCGCCATTCGCCCCAACACCCAATTGCGTCGGGCGATCGCGGCTTCGCGCTTGCGGGTCGGATGGTAATTGCTCGGCGCTTTCGGCAACGCCGCCAGATAAGCCACTTCCTCAACCGTCAGCTCGTCCAGCGACTTGTCGAAATAGTTCTGCGACGCCATCGCCACGCCGTAGCTGCCGAGGCCGAGATAGATTTCGTTCAGATAGAGTTCAAGAATGCGATCCTTCGAAAACGCCTTCTCGATCCGAAAAGCCAGGATGGCTTCGCGGATTTTGCGCTTATAGGATACTTCGTTGGTCAGCAGGAAATTCTTCGCCACCTGTTGGGTGATGGTCGAGGCCCCGGTGGGTCGCCGGCCCTTACCGATATTGCGAAGATTGCGCAGCGCCGCCGTCGCCACGCCCATGACGTCGATCCCCGGGTGGCTGTAAAACGTTTTGTCCTCGGCCGAGAGAAAGGCCTGAATGACATGATCCGGAATGGCTTCGATGGGGACAAAAACCCTCTTCTCAATCGCGTATTCGGCAAACAGCGAGCCATCGCCTGCATGCACACGCGTCATGACCGGTGGTTCGTAACTGGCCAATTGCACGTGGTCGGGCAAATCACGGCCAAAATACCAAAACACGCCGATCGCCCCCGCGATACTGACAATGGCGGCAAAAAACAAAAACGAACCGATGAAGGTCAAAAATCGAAGCATGATGATCTGAGTAGTTTCCCGCGGCGCAACCGCCTGCGTTTCCAATCCGCTTTTACCACTAAAACGTCCAATTATGGTATTTGTTTGGTCTATTCGTGGTGAAAAATTCGTTAATTTTTGTCGATTTTGCGGAAATAGTCGTCAACGGCACGGGCGACGGCCAACACGATGGGTTTTCGCGACTTCGCCGACAGCAACATTCGCTCTTCCTGGCGATTGGAAAGGTAGCCGAGCTCGATCAAAACGGAAGGAACATCAGGCGCTTTCAAGACCAGGAAGCCGGCGAATCGATGCGGTTTGCGGCGCATTCGCCCCTCATCCCGCAGACGTTTGACAAGCGCCTCGGCGAAGATCGCCGCGTAATTGGTGGTTTCCCGCTGCATCAGGTCGATCAGGATCGAGACCACCTCCTTGTCATGCACTTCCAGATCGACCCCGGCTATGACATCGGATTTGTTTTCCTTGTTGGCAAGCGCCGCCGCCTCTTTATCGGACGCGGTTTCCGAGAGCGTGTAAACGCCGCTACCTCTGAATTTTCGATCGCGAATCGAGTCGGCGTGGATCGACAGGAATAGATCGCCCTCAACCTTCCGCGCGAAAGCCACCCGGCTGCGCAGCTTGACAAAGACATCCCGATTGCGGGTCAGCACCACCTTGTATTTGCCGGATTTCTCCAGCTCATCCTTCAGCTGTCGCGAGAAACTGAGCGTGATGTATTTCTCGAAATTGCCGCCGGCCCGATCGCCCCAGGATCGACGCCGCCGTGACCCGGATCGATGACAACGACTTTCTTCGCGGTCGCCGGTTTTTTGCGCGGTTTCGGGACTTCCAGGATATTGGACGGGGCGGGCGGGGCCGGTTGCCGTTTCGGCGTCCGCAACGCGGCGGTAAAGGTTTTCTCGTCAACCGGCACTAAATCGACGACGAGACGCGTGTTTTCCCCCGAACTCGGCGGGATGAAAAACGATTTCGCCGCCTTGGCCGGTTTCGCCAAGTCGACGACGACCCGGGACCGGCCCGGTTCGAACAAACCGAATCGCAAGTTCGTAATCACGCCGCGCTTGGTGGATTTCGGCGGCGTCGCCTCGAAGGTTAGTTCGGGCAAGTCGATGACCAGACGATTCGGTTTGGCCAGGGTGAAGATGTCGAAGTCGACCTTCTTGTCCAATTCGACAACCAGTCTTGTCTTGTCCGGATGTACGCCCAAGCGGACATCCTTGACCACGGCCACTGGATCGGCCGCCGCCAGACTGGCGATGACGATGAATGACAAATGAAACGCCATTAATCGGATGGCGAATTTACAGAATAGGATACGAAACACAACGTCAGGACTATATCGGAATCCGGCCTTTCGGTCAGCTCGGAAATAGTCGCAAAATTGCCGTTTTTCCAGATGGTTAAAAAATATATTGCGATCCATGTGCATCAGACTAATATACGCGCCATTAGTTCCGCGGCCGCGCTGCAATACATCAAGGTATGCATCGGCGGGTCGGTGCGAGATTGAGCCCTACCGGCGTAACAGAGCGTAAACATTGCTCGCCAAATCGCCGGTTCGCAACCTCAAAACGTCGCGTTATGGCGGCGGAGCATGACTAAGGACATCGAAGCCCGCAAGGTCCGCCTTGCATGTTCCGTTGATAGATGTCCCCGTCCTGAGCGAAGCGGCCGCGCCCGTTAAAAGCCGGCATTGCAAATATCAAACGCTTCGCATCGTTCGACGGTGTGAGACCTTCTTCGGAATCGGCTTCTCAACATTGGGGACCGGTCGGTTCGTGGGCGTTTTGCCCGCGGGCGGTTCGGGCATAAAAATATGACGACGCGTATGTTAATCGACGCGACGCACGCGGAAGAAACCCGCGTTGTCGTCGTTCGAGGCAACCGCCTCGAGGAATTCGACTTCGAATCATCCACCAAGCAACAAATCAAAGGCAACATCTACCTGGCCAAAGTAACGCGGGTCGAGCCGTCGTTGCAGGCCGCCTTTGTCGAATATGGCGGCAATCGCCACGGCTTCTTAGCCTTCAACGAGATCCATCCGGACTACTACCAGATTCCCGTCGAGGATCGGCAAGTCCTATTGGAAGAGGAAGCGGCACAAGTCGCCCGCGACCTGGAGGAAGAGGAAACCGAACTTGTCGGCGACGACGCCGCAACCTCTTCGGACACCGACGTCGTTGTCGAGGATCAGGAAGAGATTTTCGTCAACGAAGAGGCCGAGGCTGCCGAAGCGGCCGAAGCCGGCGATGACGCCGCGATTACCGACTTGGATGACGCCGTCGACCTGACCGCGACCGATAGCGCCGAAGCTGACGCGTCGGATGACGGAGAGGACGAGGACGACGATCCAGCGGACGAAACCAGTGCCGAAGCGGAAGTGATGGAGGAGGCGCGCCGCCGCCGCTCCCGCCCGCGA
>CBDCGJ010000056.1:0-96431 GCA_965216645.1 Alphaproteobacteria bacterium
GGACCTCAACAAGGAAGCCAACTTTTTCGAGCAGCGTGTTACCGACTACCAGAAGTCGTCCGCGCTCGACGCCAATACCTACAGCGACGACGACCTCTAAGCGGTCGTCTGCTCATCGGGGGACTTTGTCCTGTGGCGCGCGGCCACAAGCGGACACGAATCTTCGCGAATGACCGGCAGCCGGATCGCTACTGAAATATCTGCCGCAAGTCGCCCCCACTGATCACCAAACACCACTTCCAACAACCCGGCTTTCCGCCGACCACCCGACAACCAACCCAACCAAAAAACCCTGCCGCCGACTACCATGATCACCCGTAACAGCAACTTCATCGAAGAGGACCTCGAACTGCAGCGCTACGCCGCAACGCCGCAGGAGCACAAACCGCGATTTAACTGGCGCGACCTTGCGGAGCCGCCGGAAGACCTGGAGGACAACGGTGCGCAGATCAAGGTCCAGGTTGGCGACCAGGAGCGCGACTTCGACCTTGCCGAGGTGGCTGATACGATCGGCAATGCGCTGACCGACCTGATGCTTTCGCGGAATGAGGAAGACATCTACAACGAAGCCAATCGCCGCCGCGTGTCGGTGATCTCCAAGGCAGTGGCGAAGGAGTTGCTGGCACAGGTGCCCGAGGATGTCGACGGCCATCATCTGTTGTCGGCGGACGAGGTGACCCGCATCATTGAGCGGGCGCTGGTCAAGCAGAACGCCCACGATATTGCCAAGAGCCTGGTGATTCGTCACAAGACAGCGCCCCGGCGCCGCGGTACACCTGCCGGGATCCGGCGGCGAAGGCGGAGCCGATCGTCTGGCTGCCAATGCGACCGGAAAAGGTGGCCGCACCGTCCGTGTCATTCGTCGCAGCGGGGAAGTCGTTGCCTGGGAGCCGAACAAGGTGGAGGTGGCGGTGCGCAGCGCCTTTCTCTCCCAGCAGAAGGACTCCAGTCCGGCCGTTGATATCGCCAATGCGCTGAGCGAAAACTTCAAGCGCAAGGGACAGGACTATATCCACATCGAGGACCTGCAGGACCGTGTGCAGGAAGAGTTGATGAAGCAGGGGCACTACAAGGTGGCCGAGGCTTACATTCTCTATCGCCGTCACCGCGCCGAGGAGCGTATGCGCCAGGAAGCAGCTGCGCCGCACGTTGATGACGACGCGTCCCAGGATGCAATGATCCTGGTCAAGAAGCCCGACGGCGACACCTTTCTCTGGGATGGCATCGACCTGAAGAAGCGCATCGAGTTTGCTTCCATCGGCCTCGACCTGTGTCTGACCGCCGAGGAGATCGAGCAGGAGTTGCGTTGCTCATTCTTTTCCGAGATGACCACCAAGGAACTGCGCCAGACGGTTACTCTCAACGCCAAGAGCCTGATCGAGCGCGATGCCGACTTCGCCAAGTTTGCCGGCCGCATCCTGTTGACCTACATCTACGAAGAGGTGCTCGGCTGGGACATTGTACTCGACGGCATCGAAGCGCTGCCGATCATGCACCGCCGGGCGTTCCGGGCCAATCTCATGCGCGGCATCGAGATCGAGCGGCTCAGTGAAAAGCTCACCCACTTCAACCTCGACAAGCTGGCCGATGCCATCGACCCGGCTGCCGACCTCGACTTCGACTACCTCGGCATTCAGACCCTCTATGATCGCTACCTGATCATCGACAAGCAGACCACGCCGCACCGTCGCCTGGAGACGCCCCAGCTGTTCTGGTTGCGCGTGGCAATGGGCATCTTCATCGAGGAGAAGGACAATGCCGAGGACAAGGTCATCGCGCTCTACAACCTCTACAAGGGGCGCCGCTTCTGCTCGTCGACGCCGACCCTGTTCAACGCCGGCACGCTGCACTCGCAGCTCTCGTCCTGCTATCTCTACAAGGTCGACGACAGCATCGACTCGATCATGCAACGTGGCATCGCTGAAAATGCGTTCCTGTCCAAGTGGGCCGGCGGTCTCGGCGGCTCGTGGACGGCAGTTCGCGGCACTGGCAGTTACATCAAGGGAACCAACGGCGAGAGCCAGGGCGTGGTGCCGTTTCTGAAACTGCACAATGACCAGCTGGTCGCCGTCAACCAGGGAGGCAAGCGCCGCGGATCGGGTTGCGCTTATCTCGAGACTTGGCACAACGACATTGCCGACTTCCTCGAGCTGCGCCGCAACGTCGGTGACGAGCGTCGCCGGACCCACGACATGAACACCGCGAACTGGATTCCGGATCTGTTCATGAAGCGAATGGAAGCCCGTGAGAACTGGACCCTGTTCCGCGCCAACGAAGCCCCCGATCTGCACGAGCTTTACGGCAAGGCCTTCGAGGAGCGCTACGCCGAGTATGAAGCCAGGGCCCAGGCAGGTGAGATCTACGGCAAGGAAATCCCGGCCATCGATCTCTGGAAGCAGATGCTGAAGATGATCTTTGAGACCGGCCATCCGTGGATCACCTTCAAGGATCCGTGCAATGTGCGCAGTCCGCAGGATCACGCCGGGGTCATTCACAGCTCCAATCTGTGCACCGAGATTACCCTCAACACCGGCCCCGAAGAGACCGCCGTCTGCAACCTCGGCTCGGTGGTGCTCGACAGCCACATCCGCCAGGACGGCTCGTTGAATCTCGACAAGCTGCGCGACACGGTGCGCACGGCGGTTCGCGCCCTCGACAATGTCATCGACATCAACTTCTATCCGACCCAGCCGGCGAAAACCGCCAACCAGCGCCATCGTCCGATCGGCCTGGGCGTCATGGGTTTGCAGAACTCCCTGTTCAAGCGCGACACGCCGTTTGCGTCCGAGGAAGCCGTCGAGTTCAACGACGAATTCATGGAGGCGATCGCCTACTTCGCCTACGAGGCATCCAGCGATCTCGCTGCCGAGCGCGGTGCCTACTCGAGCTTCAAGGGCTCCAAATGGGATCGCGGACTGATGCCGGCGGACACGCTCGACCTGCTCGAAGAAGAGCGCGGTCAGAGCATCGATGTGCCGCGCGGCGGCAAGATGGATTGGGACGCGCTGCGCGAGAAGATCCAGAAGCAGGGCATGCGCAACTCCAACGTGCTTGCGATTGCACCGACGGCGACCATCTCCAACATCATGGGCAGCACGCCGTGCATCGAGCCGACCTTCAAGAACCTGTTCGCCAAGGGCAACCTGGCCGGTGACTTCATTGTCCTCAACCAGTTCCTGGTGCGCGACCTGAAGGCGCTCGGCCTGTGGAGCGAGGACATGATGGAGCGTCTGAAATACTACGACGGCGAGCTCAGCGACATCGATGAGATCCCCGATCACCTGAAGGAAAAATACGCGACCGCATTTGCGATCGATCACAACTGGCTGATCGAAGCCGCGGCGCGTCGCCAGAAGTGGATCGACCAGTCGCAGTCGGTGAACCTGTTCCTCGGCGCACCCGACATCAAGACCCTGTCGCACATGTACCGGGCTGCCTGGCACAAGGGTCTCAAGACGACCTACTACCTGCGCACCACCGCTGCCTCGAACATCGAGAAAGCCAGCATCAAGGCGAAGAAGGCACTGCGTGGCGTCGACGGCAACAACGCCGACGGTGAAGCCGAAGGCCGCGAATACACCGCCGAAGAAAAGATGGTGTGCAGCATTGAGAACGGACCCGAGTGCGAGGCCTGTCAGTAGGACCTGCGCCTTCGGCGCGTTCTTGGTTCTTGGTTGTCTGTGTTCCGAGGAGACCGGCTGGACGGAGAAGACGCCGGTCGATGCCTGTGGGTCGCTGATGGATCGTCCACTCCGGTGGACGATCCCAAGGACAGGCGTCTTTCCAAGCGCCTCCTCAGACTTGGCAATCCACCCGACGCAATCGTCACGTCCATTGCCGGCGCTTGAAAAGACGCCGTTCCTTGGCCGCGCAGGTGCACCAGCCAATCTATCGCCCGGGAAAAGTGGCAGTCTTCCCGTTGAGTGTTTTGCAGAAGGTTCTGACGCTGGTCTCGCAGTGGTCGCAAGGCTCGCTCCCTTTCGCTACCAATTTTGCGCGCCTACAGTTTCACGATCTACGATGACGGGAAGAATGGACTCTTGCGAAATTCTTCGGCGCCCGTCATCTTCGGCGGATTTTATAGATATCGTTTAAACAATGATCACGGTTTCAATAAGTCCAACCTGCTGGATTGCTCTGCTCGTCACTGTTTCACTGTCGTTTCAGGCCGGTGGCCAGGAGAAAACTGAGCCTGCGGACGACTCCGGGCAAAACGCAAATGCCCCGGAGGTTCCCGTGGAGTCCGCTGTAGATGGAGTTGAGGACATCCCTGAGATCGAGACTACCGTGGTCACCGCCGAGAGGCCGATCCCAACGCGCCTGAAGCCGGTGGCCACGCGAACTTTCAGCCAGCCCCGGCCTCTACCTCGACCTCAGCCGCGAGCCATTGTCGACGATTCAACCCTGTCAGTGACAGAACCGGTCACGATTGTTTCAACACCGACCCGCGTTGCCCGAACGGATTTCGAGACGCCGCACGTGGTCGATTTTCTTTCCGAAGCCGAGTTGCGGGAGCGTTCGGTGCGCAGCCTTCCTGAGGCTTTCGAGCAGACTCCTGGCGTGGCGGTGCAGAAAACCGCTCATGGACAGGGGTCTCCCTTCATCCGCGGTTTTACCGCCTACCACAACCTGCTCCTGATCGACGGGGTGCGGCTCAACAATTCGGTGTTCCGCTCCGGTCCCAACCAGTACTGGAACACCGTCGACTCGCAGGGACTGCGCGCCATCGAACTGGTCAAATCGCAGGGATCCGTTCTTTACGGGAGCGACGCGGTGGGGGGCACGGTGCAGGCGCTCACCCGGAGACCGGACTACGCCGAAAAGGGACTTCATACTGGCGGCCGGAGCTATTCCCGCTACGCCAGCGGAGAGGACAGCTTCATCCAGCGCAACGAAGTCACGATCAGTGACGCGGGAAGTTACGGCTTACTGATCGGGGGCACCTTCAAGGACTTCGGCGACATTCGGGCCGCGGACCTGGGACGGTTGCCGCGCACCGGCTATGAAGAGTGGGACGTCGACGGCAAGCTGGAATGGTTTCTCAATGAGGACACCCGCCTGACACTTTTCCATCAACAGGTGCACATCGACGATGCGTGGCGGGTGCACAAAACGCGGTTCGCCGTTCCCTTTGCGGGTTCGACGATTGGCGACGAGCGAGCTCGTATTCTCGATCAGGACCGCATGCTCACCTATGTGCAACTTGAGGGCAATGCCGACACAGCCCTTTTCGATCACTACACCGTCAGTCTTTCCCATCAGCGGCAGGAGGAACAGCGTTTTCGCGAGCGTGCCGACCGCAGGGTGGATGTGCAGGGGTTCACCGTGGATACCTATGGTGCCTGGGCACAGTTTGACAAGAACCTGGGATTTACCGATGTGTCCTATGGAATCGATTTCTACCACGATGAGGTCGGCTCGTTTCGAAATGACTTCAACGCCGATGGCTCAGCCGGTGGGGCAAACATCCAGGGGCCGGTCGGCGACGATGGCAGCTACGACCTGCTCGGCGTATTTGTCCACACGGCGACTCCTGTCGGGGATCGACTCGTTGTCGACCTGGGGGGGAGATACACCTATGCACAGGCCGACATCGGGCGGGTCGAGGATCCGGTGAGCGGGAATCAAATCTCCATCCACAACGATTGGCAGAATGTGGTTGGCTCGGGCAGGATCTCCTATCAACTGGATGACGACGACGATTTTCGCCTGTTTGCGGGAGCCTCCCAGGCCTTCCGAGCTCCCAATGCATCGGACCTGTCCAGGCTGGACTCCAATCGCAGCAACGAGATCGAGACACCGGCCCCGAACCTCGACCCGGAGCACTTCGTGACCTACGAGATGGGCATCAAGGCGAACACGGAGCGCCTCTCCGGCAGCCTGGCCTGGTTTTACACCCAGGTGGACGACCTGATCCTTCGAACTCCGACCGGTCGTGTCGTTGACGGGCTCGATGAAGTGACCAAGCTGAATTCGGGTGATGGACATGTGCAGGGAGTGGAGATCGCGGCTGACTACAAGATGAATGATCAATGGTCTGTTTTCGGCGGCTTTGCCTACCAGGACAGCCAGGTTTCGACCTTTCCCACTTCCGACCCGGTCCTGCGTGATGAGGTGCTGAGCCGCCTTTTGCCGATCAATGGCTACGGCGGGCTGCGCTGGCAGAGTCACGACGGTGATTTCTGGGTTGAGGGTTTGATCACTGTTTTCGATGATGGCGACCGCCTCAATACCCGGGACACGCGCGACACGCAGCGCATTCCACCGGGCGGCACGCCGGGTTACTGGCTGGCGACGATTCGCTCGGGCTGGCGGGTTTGCGATGGGTTTTTGCTGACTGGCGGAGTTGAAAACCTGTTCGACGAGGCGTATCGAGTACACGGGTCCGGTCAGAACGAACCGGGCGTAAATGCCTTTGTTGGCGCCGAGATCAAGTTTTGAACGCGAGCCTCCAGCGAATTCAGAAGCGGATGAGGCTCGTTCACTTTCCCGTTGTCCGGCGCTGCAGGAGCAGGGACAACCCTGCCGGCGTTGTCATTGCCCTGTCTGCGAGCCTCTGTTTTCACCTCGGAGTTTCCCTGGCGATTGCGAATTCGGGGCTGTTCGAACCCGACACCAGCGTGGTGCGATTTGCGGAGCAGTCGGCCCCGGTTTTCGAGGTGGCATTTTCCACGGCGCCGCCGGCTTCCGAAGAATCCAGCCAGGCTCGACAGGCGATGATGGAATCGAAGCCAAGGCAAGCGAAGCGCTCCCATCCTGTTCCGGATCGGGAGCCACAGGGGGCGGCTGCAGCAGTTCCGATCGTCCCCCGGTTTACCGACTCCGAAGAGCCACCCTTGCCGCGGGATGAAGCTGACGGCAGGCATCGCCCGTCGATGGATTTTCCGCCGCAGAAGAACGAGCAGTCCGAAAAGGAAAACAGCCAGGCATCGGTCGCCTCGGCGAAGTCCGAGACCACCGGAAAAACCCGCGATGCAGTCAATCAATCGGATTCAGTGGGGCGATCTTCCGTTTCCAGGAGTGCATCGCTGATCAGAAAAGTGGCCCCCTCCTATCCTGAAGCTGCCCGACAGGAAGAACAGGAGGGCAGGGTGGTGTTGCTGGTTCAAGTTGACAGCTCCGGCAAGGCCAGCAGGATCAGGATCAGTGACTCGAGTGGGCACCCGCTGCTTGATGAGGCGGCCCGCGAGGCGGTTGGTCGTTGGACGTTTCATCCGGCGCTGGAAAACGGAACTCCCGTTTTCTCCTGGGTGAAAATTCCCGTTGCCTTCCGCTTGTCGGACGCGGGCTCTTGAAGATCGGTGACCGGCCGCGAAAGGGGAGCAAGGACGGGCATATGCCGTCGAGCGCCTGGCCGCGCCGCCAGGATTCGCAAAATTTTTCGAAGAAAATCTGTCGGCCAAACCTGTCTCGTGCGTCTGGTAGATGGCAGGTTGCGGCCCCGATGACAAACCCGATAGAGTCGCGGTCCGGCGCTCCAAGACCGGAATCGCCAGGGCACTTCTCTTGCCTGCTGATTTGTTATGCATTCACCACTCCAACGCGCTCGCTGTCTCGCCATGAAAACCCGCTATTGCCTCTTCTCTGTCGCCGCCTTTTTTCTCGCCTTGGTCCTTCTGCATCCCGCTCTCGGTCAGGCGGAGACGGACGGCGGCTACTCGATCGAGGTCAAGGTCGCTCCGAAAGAGGGCGAGGCAAAGGTGACCAGGACGACCGGCATTGCCCTTGATCGAACGGACAGGGTAAAGGTTCCCCTTGCGCTTGCTCACTCCGAAGGCCCGGCGACCCTGGAAATGCACTTCGATTTTTCCGACAATTCGGTCTTTGTCGAGATTGTTGACCTGCATTTTGTTCGCGAGGGTGGGGAAGGCAAACTGCACGGCAGGGAATTTTTCGAGGGTGATATGTATTTCGAATTTGGCAAAGAGAAGACCATCTGCGAAACGGCGACCGAGGCGATTTCGTTCACACTGACTGCGCCACCGACAAAGAAGGCCGAAAAGGAGGGCGGCGACGACGGGGCGAAGAAGGGGCCGGCTTCCATTGATGTCAGCCGGTTGGAGGTGAGCTTTCAAAAGTCCCGGGGTCGGGCGACGATATACGGTGCCATTTACAACCCGACGGAACGTTCGATCAGCCAGCTCGTGGTTCGTGTCACGGCTCCGGCATCGGGAGAGTTCGAAGGCCTGGACCGTCTTTACGCGGACCGTGTCAGCGTCGCGCCGATGTCAGATTCCTCGATCCAGATTGACACCCATCTGCCCGAGTTGCCGGAAGGCGTCGAATACGAGTTTTCGTTGGATAGTGCGCGCTGACAAGTGCACGCAATGGGGATCGCCTCAGCGTCTGCGGTTTTGTTGCCGGAGAGTGCCGGCAGCCGCTTCGCGGCGAAGATTTGGCGGCGAAGGTAGTGATTGCGGGGGCGCGCAATTGGGCGAATGGGTCGACAATTTCCTGTCCCCTGGACAGGAAAAGCAGCGATCCCTTGCATCGCTGGCAATTGCCGTGCCACACTGCGAACCCAACCCATCTTCCGCCTGATGACCTCCGCCTCTTCCTCCGAATCCACATCGCGCCCGGGTGCCGATTTCAGCGACCCCGTGCAGGTGGATCAAATCCTGCGCTGCGAGCACTCGGATCCGTTTTCCTTTCTCGGCCTGCACGAAGCTGCGGCGGATGGCGGTTACGTTGTGAGGGTGTTTCGTCCCGACGCTGCCGAGATGTCGCTGGTCATTGATGGCGGGGAGGCCAGGGCGATGCGCCGGATCGATCCGGCGGGATTTTTTGAGACGCAGATTGCCGGTCTGACCGAGCGCTTCTCGTATCAACTGAAATGGACCGATCACGAGGGGGGAGAACACGGCCCGCAGGCGGATCCGTATTCCTTTGGCAATCTTCTCGGTGAGCAGGATGTGCACTACCTCCGCGAGGGGAGTCATCGGCGCATGCACGAACTGTTTGGTGCGCACCAGCGCACGATCGATGGTGTGGAAGGCATGAGCTTTGTGGTCTGGGCACCGAATGCCCATCGCGTCAGTGTCATCGGAGATTTTAATCACTGGGACGGGCGCTACCTGCAGATGCGCAAACGAATCGAGGTCGGTGTCTGGGAAATTTTTGCGCCGGGCCTTGGTTTCGGTGCTCACTACAAGTTCGAGATCGTTGGCGCCGACGGTCGGCTGTTCAATAAGACCGATCCGTTTGCCTTTTTTGCTCAGCACGGCACGGCGACGGCGGGTATCACCTTTGATCTGGCAAAGTATCAATGGAGCGAAGGCGATGGTGAATGGATGGAAAAACGCAAGGCGGCGGACCACTATCATAGTCCCGCCAGCGTCTACGAAGTTCACCTCGGATCGTGGGCGCGGGTCCCGGAGGAAGGCGACCGATTCCTGAGCTATCTGGAGTTCGCCGACCGGCTGCTCGACCACGTCGTCGAGTTGGGCTTTACCCACATCGAGCTGATGCCGGTGGCAGAGTTTCCCTACGATGGTTCCTGGGGTTACCAGGTGTGCGGATTTTTTGCGCCGACCAGTCGCTTCGGCAATCCGGATGAGTTTCGGCATTTTGTGGATCGCTGTCACCAGCGCGGCATTGGCGTCATCGTCGACTGGGTGCCGGGCCACTTTCCAAAAGATGCCCACGGCTTGGCGAAGTTCGACGGCACGGCCCTGTACGAGCACGCCGACCCACGCCAGGGCGAGCACATGGACTGGGGCACTCTGATCTTCAACTACGGCCGCACGGAGGTGCGCAACTTCCTGCTCTCCAATGCCTTGTTCTGGCTCGAGGAGTATCACATCGACGGCCTCCGGGTCGATGCGGTGGCGTCGATGTTGTACCTCGACTACTCGCGCGAAGAGGGAGAATGGATTCCGAACGTGCACGGCGGCAGGGAGAATCTCGAGGCCATCGGATTTCTCCGTGACTGGAACCGCATCGTCTACGAAGAGCATCCGGGTGTCATGACCATCGCTGAAGAGTCGACCGCGTTCAGTGGGGTATCAGCGCCGGTCGATCAGGGTGGGCTGGGATTCGGCTTCAAGTGGAACATGGGTTGGATGCACGACTTCCTCGCCTACATGGAACGCGAGCCCGTGCACCGACAGTACCATCACGGCGAGGCAACCTTCTCGATGATCTATGCCTACCACGAGAACTTCTTTCTCGTGCTGAGTCACGACGAGGTAGTGCACGGCAAAAAATCTCTGCTCGGAAAGATGCCTGGTGATCGTTGGCAGCAACTTGCCAACCTGCGTCTTTTCTATGCCTGGATGTTTGCTCATCCGGGCAAGAAGCTGCTGTTCCAGGGGGCTGAGTTGGCCGCTCCCGATGAATGGGATCACGGCAAGAGCCTGCCGTGGCATCTGCTCAAGTACGATGAGCACAAGGGGATCAAGCGCCTGGTCGGGGATCTGAACCGGATCTATCGGGAGGATCCCGCCTTGCACGAACTGGATCACGAGCCGGGGGGCTTCGAATGGATCGAACACAGTGATGCCGCCAACAGTGTATTCACTTTTGTGCGACGGGGCCGGGATGGCCAGGAGACCCTTGTGCTGGTGAATGCCACGCCGGTCCCGCGCGATGCGCATCGGATTGGAGTGCCCAGTGCCGGGCACTACGACGAGATCCTGAACACGGACGCGGAGTGCTACGGCGGATCGAATGTGGGCAATGCCGGCGGCGTCGACAGTGAGCCTGTGGCCTGGCAAGGCAAGGACAACTCGCTGCAGGTCAAGCTGCCACCGCTGGCAACCGTGCTGTTCCGGCGTAGTTGAGCAGAAAAATTCCTGATACTTGGGGTAATTCTGGCTGCTAGACAGCAGTCGGCAGAATTTTTCTATTAGGCTTGCCTCCGCATCGGCGGAATGGCACGGTATTTACGGAGTGTTTACCTCGGCAATCGTCGAGGACAGGCATTCCACGCAGTCATATGCATACGCCGAAAGGCGACCTAATAAAAAGTGAGTGAATAAACCCAAATACGAAATACCAAACTGACAAGACCATGAAGATTAAGAAGACCAAGAATCAGGGCTTTACCCTGATTGAACTGCTGGTGGTGATCACCATCATCGCGGTGCTGGCGAGCATGTCGTTCCCGGCCTACAACAAGATCCAGATGCGGGCAAACATCGCCACTGACATCAGTAACGCGCGTCAGATCATCCTTGCCCTGCGGACCTTCGCGGCGGATGAGAACGATGTGTATCCGTACGAGCCCGTTGACGACGATGGCGGCGGCGGTGGTGGCGGTGGCGGCGAAGAAGGCGAGAACAGCCTGTCGACGTCCACTGAGGCGTTCAACGTCCTCCTCCAAGAGGGCTACATCGACCAGGAAGGCATCTTCTGGGTGAAAGGCAACCGCACCAAGCCCAGCCCGCCCACCGAGGACGGTGAACTGGAGGACAAGGAAGTTGGCTACAGTTATGTGGCCGGCCAGTTCTCCACCGGTTTCAGCCGCTCGCCGTTGATTGCGGACGAGCAGGTCGGTGACGGCGAGTATGGGGAAGACCACCCCTGGCTCAGCGCCAAGAAAGCGGTCGTAGGTTTCGTCGGCGGCAGTGTCGCTGAGATGAGGCTGACCAGCAAAGAGGACGGAGCCACCGTGAGGTCGCGCGACGGCGAGATGGAGAATATCTTCGAGGAGCGCACCGGCGAAGACGGTGGTGGCGGCCTCCGTGAGAAGAACACGGAAGTGATTCACCCATAGCGCGCCTCTGCCTTGTTCGGTTGCTGATCCGTTGTTAATCGAACGCAGGCAAGCAAGTAAGCACTCAAACGAAACCCGGTGGGCCTTGGGCTCACCGGGTTTTTCTTTTCGGCAAGCACGTCGCTAAGCGGCACCGTCATCGGCGTCCGGTTCGCGGGAAGTGACCTGGCTGTGCAGCGAGCCGTTGGCGAGCTTGGTAATCAAGCTGTCGCCGACCGCCACCTCTTCCGCCGAATGGAGAATGCTACCGTCTTCCGTGGTGGTCATCGAAAAACCGCGGGCGAGAATGTTTGCCGGATTCAGGGCGGCGAGCAGTTCATTGAGCGATTCACATTTGCTGCGATGGCGTTCGACCGCTGCCTGTGTACCGGAATCGAGGCGTTCGTGGAGACGCTGCAATCGAAGACGACTCGCGTCGATACGATCATCGAGGAGGCGCTGCTGGATTCGCGTTCCAAGTTGCCGGCTTTGATTGCGCGAATCGTCGAGCGCTGAATTCAGGGAATACTCCATGCGATCGACCAGGTGATCGAGTGACTGGCGGAGGTTCAGCACGTAGCGCTGCGGTTCGCGGGCGGCGAGATTGCGGCCGAGCATGGCAATGTGAGAGCCCAGGTTTTCTACCCTGCGGTGGATGGTATTGCGCAGGTTGTTGCCGGCTTCCCCAATGCGATAACGAAGTGCGTCGCCGTCCGGTACCACCAGTTCAGCGGCGGCACTGGGAGTGGGCGCGCGGTGGTCCGCTACGAAGTCGGCGATCGTGAAATCGATCTCGTGACCGACGCCGCTGACAACCGGGATCGGGCAGTCGACGATGGCCCGAGCGACAATTTCTTCGTTGAAATTCCAGAGATCCTCGATGCTGCCACCGCCCCGGCCGACGACGATGGTGTCGATTGGCGGCAGACCGATGGCGGCGGGGTCGGAGAGCTGGCGAATGGCGTGCGCGATCTCTGTCTCACCGCCGGCGCCCTGGACCCGGGCGGGATAGACCAGCACCCGCACCCATGGTGCTCGCCTTCGCACGACGTTGAGAAAATCCTGGACCGCGGCACCGGTTGGCGAAGTGACGATGGCGATGGTTTTCGGCGAGCGAGGAATCGGCTGCTTGCGCTCGACAGCAAACAGGCCTTCGGCTTCCAGCTTCTGCTTGAGGGCCTCGAATTTTGCCTGCAGGGCACCGAAGCCCTTGGGTTGCACGACTTTGACAATCAGTTGGTACTGGCCTCGCGCCTCATAGACCGACACATCGCCACAGGCCTGAATCTGCTGGCCGTTGTCGAGTGGCACTTGAAGGTGACGGGCGTTGCCGCGAAACATGACGCACGACAATTGCGCCCGGTCGTCCTTGAGAGTGAAGTAGTGATGGCCGGAACTGTGATGTCGATGGTTGCTGACCTCGCCTTCGATCCACACCTCGCCAAACTGATGCTCGATCAGCTGACGAACCTCGCGGGTGATTTCGCTGACAGTGTATACGGACGTTGGCACAAAAGGATGGGGGGTCAGCCCTCTGGATTGAATTCGAACAGGATTTTTCCGCTGCGGTTCTCCGATGTGGCGGCGACAATCGCTTCCGAGCATTCCTGCGGCGGAAAGATTTTCTCAATCGGCATGTGCAGAGCGCCGTCGACCATCATCGTTGCCAGCGAATGGAGCATGGCATCGATTTGCTCGCGTGGCGCATGCTTTTGCCACTCCGTAAGCCAGAATCCGCGCAGCTGGAGGTTTTTGAAGATCAGAAAACGGTTGGGAACCTTCAGCGGGCGGCGCCCCATGGCACCATAGGTGACGTGGCAGCCACCTGGTGCCAGCCAATCCATCAGTCTCAGTGCGCTGTCACCGCCGACGGCATTGAGAGCCAGGGAGGGGGGGCGGTCGTTGGTCAATCCGCGAATCTCCTTCCCCAGCTTCTTGTCTCCGCTGTCGACCAGCACAACATCGGCGCCGGAAGCCCTGAGTTCGTCTCCGAGCTCCGCACGCCGAACCAGGTTTACTGTGCGCAGTCCGAGAGCACGGGAGATCTGGATGACACAACGTCCGACGGCGGAATTGGCCGCGTTCTGCAGGACCCAGTCACCTGGTCGGAGTTCGACAAAGTCGTGCAGCATTCGCCAGGCCGTTGAGGGATTGATCGAAAGCATGGCCGCCTGCGCGAGGTCAATTTCGTTGGCGACTCGGAAGCATTCGCCGGCATCGATGACCACCTCTTCTCGCCACGATCCAATGCGGGAGCGAAGAATCACGACGTCGCCAGGCGAGAGTTCGGTCACCTCATCACCGATTGCGGCCACGGTCGCGGAAGCTTCGCCACCGGGGGTGGCAGGAAGTTCCGGCCGGACGCCGTAGGTGCCCTGTATCAGGTTGATGTCAGAAGGGTGAACAGGAGAAAAGCGCAACTTCAGGCGGACCTGGCCAGCCGCGAGAGACCGAGACGTTGACTTCGAAGTGACGCAGTTCAGCTGGGCGGACGGATCGCCGAAGGCAGAGAATTGGAGATGCGTCACAGGAAAAAAGCGGGGCGAAATATCGCGCCATAAGATGGAGTAAAGCGAGAAAAGACAAAATAAAAAAATCTAATGATTGTTTTGTTTGTGATTCGTTTTTCTTAAAATAAGATTTGGTAACATGATCGCGATTACCGAACAACAGGGCGTTGCTTACCCTTTGTGTGAATCTTGTCCGGGCCATGAGGTGTCCAGGGCCAGTGATGAGGAGCTGGCTCGCAAATGGCTGGCTGGAATTGCGAACGGCAACCGGGACAGCTATCGCTGCCTCTATGATCGCTTCGAAAATCTGGTGTTCGTCACCATCCAGAGGGTGCTGAATGATCGTGAGGATGCGGAGGACGTGATGCAGGAAGTGTTCGCCATGGTATGGCGCAAGGCGGCGATGTATTCACCGGAGAAGGGCAAGCCGGCGACCTGGTTGGCATCGATGGCGCGCAATCGGGCGATCGATCGGCTTCGGATGAAACAGCGAAGGGCTCGACTGCGCGACGATTTTGAAAAGGAAGAAGGTGTGCGCCAACAGAGTCATCATGCTGCGACCGGCGCCGATCTTGCCTTGCGACGTGAACGCTGCGCCGAGGTTCGGCGAGCGGTACTGGCGTTGGCACCCGACCAGCAGGAGGCGATCCGAATGGCGTACTTCGACGGCATGACCCAGAAGGATATTGCAGAAGAACTCGGCAAGCCGCTGGGAACGGTCAAGGCGCGGATCCGTCGTGGCATGGCCAAGCTGCGCGGGCAGTTGTAGCGGTTGTGAGCCGGGGAGAAATGGATGGATCGTGCGCCTCGGCGGGTTCTCAATCTCTCGGCACAATCGGAATCCAGGTTTCCATGATGCTGTCGGAGCCGGTTGGATCGTATTCTTCGGGATAAGCCTCGATCTCTGCTCCCGCCCCTTGAGTGTAGTCGGACCGCTCCAGCCATTGGAGGAAATCACGCAAGGTTGTGCCAAGCCCGGCCACCGGCCCCTTGTGCTCAAACACCGCCTGCAGGCCTGCCGAGGTCGAATGGGTGGCAAATCCCTCGTCAGGAGGGGCGGGAGAGGGAACCCGAAGAGCGGCGGTGTAGCAGAACTCATCAGGTCGGGAGGGCTCCGCGGGAGCACAGATGACTCCGTAACACCGGTTGTCTACCGGATTGGCGACCTTTGAACATACTTCGTCGAATCGCTGCCACAGGGCGGAGATGATGGTGAAGTTGTTTGCATCCGGAGAGTGGATCGAGATGAACCGGTCGCTGATTCCGACAAAATGCATCGGTGGTTTCGTTTCGATCCTTGGGTTCATCGCGATACCGAAATGACGCAGAGGTCCACCGACCCTCCGTGGATCACCTTCGGATGCAATTTCAACATCTCAAGCACTTGCTGGTTGTCCTCAGCGCCTGACCGCATGGAGCCGACGATGTGTGATACCAAGTAGATGGTTGATCTGGTAGAATGAAGGGTATTAGCCCGCATTTCTCATGAATTTCATTTCGTGAGGAATGTCGAATGACGAAACACCCAAGTACCCAAGGAAATCCGAAGGTGCGAAGCCCGAAGTCAGGGCTGAGCCGGTGTGCACGCTGCGTCTCGGGATTCGGCGTTCGGATTTCGTCATTCCTTCGTGCTTGGGTAGTTGGAGGCATTCGTCATTCCCGCAGTTCGAACTTGTGAGAAGTGCGGGTTAGGATGTGGCGGTGGCTACGGGAGCTGCGCCAATGATCTCTCGCTCGCCGATGCCGCTGCGGCCTTCGACAGGATTTGTTTGCAGTCGGTTGGCCCTTCGGCACTGACAGCCTTCGCTGTTATGATGGCACAATTGCCGGGCGCCACTCCAGTTTGACCAGCTTCTCGGTTGGTTCGAAACCGATCGATTCGTAGATCGCGGCAGCGTGATAGTCCTCGTCGGCCTCCATCACCAATGTCTCGAGATCGAGGGTGTTCAGGGCAAACTTCGACAGCTCGTAGACAAGCGTACTGCAGGCCCCGCGACGTCGATAGTCCCGGTGGGTGGCAATGCTGTTGAACCGTCCCAGGTTTTTCGACCAGAAAAGTCCAGCGTCTGCGATCAATCTGCCATCGAGTTCCACGCCATAGCGCAGCGCTCGACCGGAATCGGCGAAGGCCCTGAACTGATCGGCTGACTCGCGGAGGAATTGTCTTTGCCGGTTCGCATCGGCGTAGGGCCAGTCCGGGTCGAAGTGATTCTCGACGTAGTCGTCCCAATCCTGGTCCGACTCAACCTGGCGAACCAGGAGATCGGAATGGTGCTTTGGAGATTTGTGAACCGCTTTTGCAGTGAGTACCGTCGATTTCTGAATGGCAAAGCCAAAGTCTGCGAACGGTTCGATCGCGTCATGGTCGCCTTTGATAGAATCCCACGTCAGCGCGATGAATCCCGTTTCCTCTTTCGGTCCGATCTCTTTTTCAAAAAGTCCGATCCATCGCTCCACATCGCCGGCCCGGGGAGGCTCCTTCATCAGCAGGTAATTGCCCCAGTAATAGTTGGGGCGAGACGGTGTCCTGATCACCAGATAGTCGCCGCGGTCGAGGACAACGCCCGTCATCCGATCCATCATCAAATCGGTACTCAGTCCGAGGGATTGTGGTTCCATTGACCTGGTGGGATTTGCTACGCTCAAATCAGGATTCGTTCGATTGCCTGGGGCTGCGCATTTTGTTTCGAAGCACTCCTTCTCTAATCGGTGTCCTCCCACTGTCGAGTATCACTGAAATAGTAGTGCCACCTGGCAAACCCCGAGGGACCACGGAACTTGAATCGATATCCCGTTCCGTCCAACTCGTAGCCAATACTTTGTTTGAAAAGCGCAGGCTGATCGGTGACTCCAATTGCGCTGAGGCGTTCTGGAAACTCCCCGGTGCGGTCACGGTAATCATCCAGCGCGGGCTCTATTTCCGATACGAAATCAATTGCCGCGGATATCTTCCAGTTGTTGATGGCAGATCCAACCAGAAGGGATGTAATCAACACTCCGCTGATCAAAGTCGTGCCGACGATCAGCTTCTTCATTGCGATCTGGACGCCCGGCCTACCTTCAATGGGGAACATTGACAGGATCACTGCAACGCTTAGGGAAAGGAGAACCGCCGCAGCTACGATCAACTTTGCTGCAACCGAATAGTGGTGTTCGTCCAAAAATTTGCCCCCAGCAATGTTCCAACAGCGAGAGCGATCAGTAAATATTTTATCGGCTTCAATCTCTCGGTTGCAGTGCCAGCTCCTATCTTCTCCTAAAAACTCACTCACTCAATTTCCACCAGCAAGTCGTCGCTCTCCACGGTGTCGCCCTTTGCCACGTGGATCGTTTTGACCACGCCTGCCTGATTGGCGCCGACGCTGGTCAGCATTTTCATCGCTTCGAGGGTGATCAGTTTGTCGCCCTCGTTGACCTCGTCACCCTTGGCCACGTTGACTTCGGTGACCAGCCCGGGCATCGGTGCACATGCGTGGTTGGGATCGTTGGGATCACCCTTCAGGCGGGCCACGGTTTCGATCTTCAGTGAACGGTCGACTACCTGGGCCTCACGGGGCATTCCATTGAGCTCGTAGAACAGGGTGCGGGCGCCCTCGACATTGGGCTCACCGATGGAGATCAGCTTGATGAACAATTTCTTGCCGGGATCGATCTCGACAGTGATTTCTTCACCGGGTTTCAGGCCGTAGAAGAAGGCGGTGGTCGGCACCGGGGTAAGGTTGCTGTAGGTGCGGCGAGCGGTGTCGTAGTCGGCAAACACCTGCGGATACATCAGGTGCGAATAGAGATCGTCCTCCAGCTTGGGATCGTCGGGGAGGTGCTTGAGCTTTGCCTGCAGCTCTTCGCGGGTTGCGTCGAGATCGACGGGGTCGGCGAGCTCGCCAGGACGCTTGGTGGTTGCTTCGCGGTTGGGGCCGAGAACGATGCGCTGGAGCTTTTCCGGCCAGCCGCCGTCGGGTTGGCCGAGTCCGCCGGCGAGCATGTCGATGACTGATTCAGGAAAATCCTGGCTGCCGGGTTCCTGTTCGAGCACCTGCTCGGCGGTCATGCCGCGGGTGACGAGGAACATGCACATGTCACCAACGACCTTCGACGATGGCGTTACCTTGATGATGTCGCCAAACAATTGATTGACGTCCGCGTAGGTGCGGGCGATCTCGGGCCAGCGGTGACCGAGCCCCATGGCATTGGCCTGCTCCTTGAGATTGGTGAACTGGCCACCGGGCATTTCGTGCTGGTAGACCTCGGCAGAACCGGCGCGCGGTGAAGTGTCGAAGGGCTTATAGTACTGGAGGACGTGCTCCCAGTAGTCCGAGATCTCGTTGAGGGCGTCGAGGTTGAGGCCGGTTTCGCGTTCGTGGCCCTCGAGGGCGGCGACCACGGAGTTGAGGTTGGGTTGACTGGTGGACCCGGACATGGAAGCGGTGGCGCAGTCGACGATATCGACACCGGCCTCGGCGGCCTGGAGGATTGAGGCGGCGTTGATGCCGGAGGAATCGTGGGTGTGAAAGTGAATCGGGATGCCGATTTCCTCCTTCAAAGCCTTGACCAGCTTGTAAGCGGCGTTCGGCCGACACAGGCCGGCCATGTCCTTGATGCACAGGATGTGCGCCCCCATCTTTTCCAGTTCCTTGGCCTTGTTGATGTAGTACTGCAGGTCGTACTTGTCGCGCTTCGGATCGAGAATGTGACCGGTGTAACAGACGGTGCCTTCGCAGATGACCTTGCCGTGTTCGCGGGCGGCTTCCATGGCGACCTGCATGTTGGGCAGGTAATTGAGACTGTCAAAAATCCGGAAGATGTCCATGCCGGCATCGGCGGAATGCTTGACGAATCCGGCGACGACATTGTCGGGATAATTGGAGTAGCCGACGGCATTCGAGCCGCGAAACAGCATCTGGAAGCAGATGTCGGGAATGCGTTCACGCAACTGGCGCAGGCGGTCCCAGGGATCTTCGTTGAGGAAGCGCATGGCCGTGTCGAAGGTCGCGCCGCCCCACATCTCCAGGGAGAAGAGCCGCGGGGTATTGCGGGCGATGGCGTCGGCGACATTGAGCATGTCGACGGTGCGCATGCGGGTCGCTATCAGGGACTGGTGGGCGTCGCGGAGGGTCGTGTCGGTGATCAGCAGGCGTTGCTTCTCATTGATCCACTCGGCAAATTTTTCCGGGCCGAGATCGCGCAGAACGCGCCGGCTGCCTTTGACCTCAGTCATCGGCGACTGCAGTTTGGGTATACGGGCCGGGGGGATCGGCGCTTCGAGCTTGAAGCCCTTGGCGTGCGGGTTGCCGTTGATGGTGACGTCGCTCAGGTAGTTGAGCAGCTTGGTCGCCCGGTCGCGCTTGGGGCGGAACTTGAGCAGACCGGGATTGTTGTCGATCAACTTGGTGTCGGCATCGCCGGCGCGGAACACCGGATCCGCGATGACGTTTTCCAGGAAAGGAATGTTGGTCTTTACCCCGCGGATGCGGAACTCGCGCAGGGCGCGATCCATTCGCTGCAGGGCGACCTTGAACGAAGGTCCCCAACTGCTGACCTTGACCAGCATCGAATCGTAAAACGGGGTGATGACCGAACCTGCATCACCGGCGCCGGCATCGAGGCGGATGCCGAATCCGGCGGCGGAGCGGTAGTTGAGAATGCGGCCGTAGTCGGGCGCGAAGTTGCGCTCGGGATCTTCGGTGGTGACCCGGCACTGAACGGCGACACCATTGCGGGGGATTTCGTCCTGCTGCGGAATGGCCACCTCGTCGTCGTGCAGTTTGTGTCCCTGGGCGATGAGAATCTGCGAGCGCACCAGGTCGACTCCGGTGATGCACTCGGTGACCGTGTGCTCCACCTGGATGCGCGGGTTCATCTCGATGAAAAACCAGTCGCCCTGGTCGAGGTCGTAGAGAAACTCGACCGTGCCGGCGTTGTTGTAGCCGATGTCGGCGGCAATCCTGACCGCGGCATCGCAGAGGTCGTGGCGCACCTTCTCGTCGAGATCGATGGATGGGGCAATCTCGATGACTTTCTGGTAGCGGCGCTGCACGGAACAGTCGCGCTCGTGCAGGTGGATGACTTCGCCGTGGCGGTCGCCGAGCACCTGCACTTCGATGTGCTTGGCGCGGTCGATATAGCGCTCGAGAAAGACGGCGGGATTGCCAAAGGCGCGCTCTGCCTCGCCACGGGCGTCGTTGAGGTTTTCCTCGAGGTCGGCGGGATCGCGCACCACGCGCATGCCGCGACCACCGCCTCCGAATGCGGCCTTGATGATCAGGGGGAAACCGATTTCCCGCGCGATCTTCATCGCTTCGTCAGGATCGGTGACCGGGTCCTCGGTGCCCGGCAGGGTGGGAACGCCGACACGCTGGGCGAGGGTGCGGGCAGCGGTCTTGTCGCCCATGTTGTCGAGCACCTCGGCATCAGGGCCGACGAATGTGATGCCGGCTTCCCGACAGGCGCGGGCGAGGGCGGGATTTTCCGAGAGAAATCCGTAGCCGGGATGGATCAGGCCGACGCCATGCTCGACAGCGATCTTGATGATGCCTTCGATGTCGAGGTAGGCCCCAACCGGGCCTTTCTCCGCGTCCAGCAGGTAGGCTTCATCGGCCTTGAAGCGATGGCGGGAAAATCGATCTTCCTCGGCATAGATGGCGACGGTGCGCAGGCCAAGTTCGGTGGCGGCTCGAAACACGCGGATCGCGATTTCGCCTCGATTTACCACCATCAACTTTCGGTTGCGGGGCGGGGCGATGGGAAGGGTATCGCTGTCGGTACTGCTGGACATGGCGCGACTATATAATGTGCCGTGGCGGTGTCCACGATTTTGCCTTCGATTGCAGAAAAACCGGATGGTCAGCCGCGTTCCGGCAAATGGCTGGCCTCCGTGGCTGCCGGCTTGGACCTGTCGGCGGCGTCGCTGCTGCGGACAGGGGTGACAGGGGCAGGCAGTGGAACCGACTTCGCAGCGGCGGAACGAGCAGCGGAATCCGCTTCCGGGGATTCCTCTGCACTGCGCGGGGCTCGATCGCCGGAAAGAGGGATTTTTTCCCCGCAGTAGAAGCATCGAAAGCGATTGGTGAACAGCACGCACAAAGCAACCGTGAGCGGGTGGCTGATACCGAGAAAGGCACGTGCGCGTTCATGCTTGCGACAACGTTTGGCCTTCAGCGCAGGATGGCGGCACACTCGACAAGGCAGTTCCGAGGCCAGGGCGGCGCTGATGGCTGCGCAGACAACGAAGGCGGCCACGGCGCCGAGGCTGAAAAAGAGTGAACTGCGGCTGTCCATCGAAACTCCGATGGCGATACCAATCGCCGCAGCAACTGCAGCCAGCCATTTCACCGTCAGGGCGAGCGACGCAATGCGCAGCTTCCACGGGTGGGGGTAGATGAGGCGATTGCGATGTCGTTGGGCCACGGTGGGCCAGTATGGTTAAGAAATGTTAACCATTCAAGGGAGAATACTGCGTATCACCCCACTGAGTGGCCTCGGTGGTGCAGATCTGCGGAGGAATTTGCGCCTGGATCAGGGCGCGACGCCCAGTCGACGGGAAAGATTCCGCATTCTGAAGTTCGCGCACCGGAGCCTCCTGAGCAGGCGAACGGCTTCCATCGCGATTTACCCGCAACGCTCCAGCCTGACCTCAGGCTGCTTTCTTTTTCGCCCTCGCCGCGGGCTGCGTTTCCTTCTCGCTGGCTTTCTTGCGGCGCTTCTTGATCTTGGGCGCGTCCTCGGCGTCTGGGTCGTAGGTCAGCTGTTCAAGATGATGGCCCCTGGCCTCGAGCATTTCGATGACGCTGTCTTTGCCAACGAGGTGGCCGGCGCCGACCATGATCAGGACGTTTCGCCACAAGTGCTGGAAATTATGTCCTGCGCCGGAAACCGGCGGGGGCGCTTCTGAAGTCTGCCCATGCGGTGGACCGGGAATTTCGTGTGCAATCCGCACTGTCAGGCAGTGATGTTCCGGTCGCGAAAGTCTATCACCTCTGCCAGGATCCAGAGGTGATAGGATCTGATTTTTATGTTATGGAACATGTCGTTGGCCGGAACTTCTCAGACCCTGTGATGGGCGATATTTCCCCTGCGGAGCGAGGTGCCGTGATAGAGGAAATGAGCCGCGTTCTGGCTGCGCTCCACGATGTGAAGATCGGCGAGGTCGGCCTGGAGGACTATGGCCCGCAAGGCAACTATTTCGCGCGCCAGCTTGGCCGTTGGAGCAAACAATACCGCGCAAGCGAGGTTGAGCCTATCGACGACATGGATGCTCTTATCGCGGCGCTTGATGCTGATTTGCCAGAGGATGACGGGCAAAGCGGGCTGGTGCATGGGGATTATCGGATCGACAACATGATCTTTGCGCCTGATGGTGCGGCTTGTCGCGCTGTTCTGGACTGGGAACTGTCCACACTTGGCCACCCTTATGCAGATTTGGCCGGGGTCATTATGCAGTGGCAAATGCCACCAGGCCGCGAGGGGCGGGGCCTGGCGGGAGTGGACCGCGCTGCTTTGGGATTGCCGAGTGATGCAGAGTTTATCGATCGTTATTGCGCCCGCCGCAGTCTCGCAGGGATCGACAGGTTTGGCTATTATCTTGCCTTCAGCTTTTTCCGGATGGCTGCCATTTTGCAAGGTGTCCGCAAAAGAGGGCTGGACGGCAACGCATCAAACCCAGAACATGCCCGCAAGATTAGGGGCTTATGTGCCGGAGTTTGCGCGGGCGGGCCTGGCGGCATTGGCCAGAGCCTGAAGATAAAGGCAAAAACATTCGCCGAGGGCACGTTGCGCAAGGACAGGCAGAAATGAGCGAAACCGAAGCAGATGCAGGCGGTGAAAAAGACCGGAATTTCGTCACCGCGCTGGCGCGTGGCCTGGATGTTTTGCGGGCTTTTCGCCGCAATGAGCTGGAGCTGACGAATACCGATCTCGCAGAGCGGACGAACTTGCCCAAACCCACGGTATCGCGGCTGACCTATACGCTGTGTCAGCTGGGCTATCTGGTGCAAGATGAACGATCCGGCAGCTATCGGCTGGGGGCAGGGGTGCTGCGTCTGGGCTATGGCGTTCTGGCGGGCATGGACATATCGGAACGTGCGTCCCAAATACTGCGCGATCTGCGTAATGGGGAAAATTCCTATATTACCAGCGCGTTGGGAGAGGCACATCATGCGGATGTGATCTATATAGCGGTGCATCGCTCTCGCGAGGATGTCTCGCTTGCGGCCCATGTCGGGATGCGCCTGCCGTTGTTTTTCTCTGCCATTGGCCGCGCGGTTCTTGCGGGCATGTCCGCAGATCAGCAGGCAGAGGCGCTGGCCGTGGCAGACCGGCTTGACCCAACCAGCAGGCAGGCCCGTCAGGACAGCCTGGGACGGGCGCAGGAGGAATACACCTCGCGAGGGTTTTGCACCGGCTATGGTGACTGGCGCGAGGATGTGAATGGTATCGCCGTGCCCGTTGTTTCATTGAATGGAATGCGGGTTTACGGCCTGAATGTTGGCGGGCCGTCCTTTCATGTCAGCCGTCAAACCCTTGAAAACACGTATGCAGATCAACTGATATCGGCTGCTGAAACGCTCAGCATGAGGCCCTGATCTGCGCCTGGCAACGTGGGCTCCGTAGTAATACGGAGGCAAAAACGCTCGACCCGACTGCGTGGCAGGCGCATGATGAATTGACTGCTCCGCCTTCAGAACCGGAGCCAATTGGAGACCAAGAATATTATGTCCGACAGTGAATGGATCACCCGCAAAGACCACGGCGGCGGTGTCTTTGAAATTCGGCTTGGCCGAGGCCCGGTCAACGCTTTGACGCCGGAATTTCTCAACCAGATCAAGGCAGAGTTTGACGCGATTGCGGTTGACCCGGACATTCGTGCCGTCATCCTGACGAGCCCGTTCAAGGTATTTTCGGCCGGGATGGATTTGAAAGCCGCGCGTGAATTTGACATTCCACGACAGCAGGCTGTGGTGCGCGGACTGAACGAGGCGTTTCTTGCGATCTATGCCTGTCCCAAACCTGTGGTCGCTGCCATCAATGGCGCTGCGATTGCGGGCGGCATGTTCTTTGTCCTTTGCAGTGATGTCAGGGTGGCCATGGCCAAGACCAAGTTCGGCCTTGCAGAAGTGCAGGTCGGTGTCGATTTCCCGGTCGGTCCGCTCGAAATTGCCCGTGCGACGCTGGATGGGAATATCGCGCGTCGTCTGATGTTGACAGGACAGACCATTGGTCCGATTGCGGCGCGCAATTTCAATCTGGTCGATATCATCGCAGACGACGCCGAGGATCTGATGGGATATGCCCTGAAAGAGGCCCGCACATTGGCCGAGCTGCCAGCGGGCGCCTTTGCCTCGATCAAGCGCCAGCTGCGCGGTGACACGATCACCAAGATTGAAACCGCGATGGCCGCAGGCGCAAACGAACCCGCAAATGGTTGGTTTACCGAAGAAACCGTCCCGGCCATGACCAAGGTGATCGGCTGATCACCCGCAACAGGAGCACCGCCCATGACCGTTAACAGGTTGAACCGGATCAGGGATTGGCAACACCGCTACGTCGATCAAAAGAAATACGCCGGCAGCGCCGTTTTGATCAACCGGCATGGTGCGGAGCTCTATTATAGTGAGGTTGGCGCGCGCAACATCGAGGAGGATCTTGCATGGACCCGGGACACCGTCGCCCGGATCTATTCGATGACCAAGCCCATCACATCTGTTGCTCTGATGATGCTGGTCGAGCGTGGGCTGATGCATCTGGATGCGCCCGTCAGTGATTTCATACCCGAATTCAAAGAGATGCAGGCCCTTGTTGCGGGCGCGGAACATATCGGCCAGACCGAGGCAAGCCGCGCGCCGACCTTGCATGAGCTGCTGACGCACACCAGCGGGCTGAGTTATCCGTTCAATCCCGGTATCCTGGCGGAAGCAATGGCTGAGGCTGATCTGATGTTCAAACCGGGGCAGGGTGCGCTTGCCCCTCAAGTCAGAGAGCTGGCGCAGCTGCCTCTGGCATTCCAGCCCGGCACCCGGTGGGAGTATTCCGTCAGTATCGACGTCCTTGGCCGCGTGATCGAAGTGGTAAGTGGGCGGACATTGGAAGATTTCTTCCAACGCGAGATCTTTGATCCCTTGGATATGGCTATGACAGGGTTTCAGACCCCGGAAGGCATCGGCGACAAATTTGCCTCGCTTTATTCACCCTTGGCGGGCGACGCGATGGCGCTGAACGAGGCGCAGCGCGGAGGCAATCCGCTTCGCCTGACGGATGATTATCACACCAGCCCATTTCACAGGACACAGATGCATTCCGGTGGCGGTGGCTTGGTCGGCACCATCGACGATTACATGCGATTTGCCGAGATGATCCGCCGAAAAGGCCGCGCCGATGACGGCTTTATCATTTCCCCGCAAACTGTTGATTTCATGGTGCGAAACCACCTTTCGGGTGACATCGCATCGATGGGTCCGCAAAGTTTCGCTGAACAGCCAATGGAAGGAATGGGGTTTGGTCTTGGGGGCGCGGTTGTCCTTGATCCTGCACGCGCGCGCTGTCCGGGTTCACCCGGCGACTTCAGCTGGGGTGGAATGGCGTCCACGTTTTTCTGGGTTGATCCTGTTCTGGATCTCAGCGTGGTTTTCTTTACCCAACTCGCGCCCTCAAGCTCATATCCGTCGCGGGCGGAGCTGAAAGCGCTGGTTCACGGCGCGCTTACGGATTAACGAAACAGGAGAGCGCAAGGCGCCGCGATTTGCGCGTGGCCGTTGCACCAATATCCAGATGAAAGTCGCCACGTAAATGCCTGAAGCTGCTGATGTTCTTCTCAATCTCCTGAACCTCGAGGAACTGGATCGCAATCTGTTTCGCGGGGTCGGCTCTGGCGGTGAAACGCCAACGCGTATTTACGGCGGTCAGGTCATCGCTCAGGCGTTGATGGCGGCGTATCTGACCGTGCCGGACCGGCTGTGCCACTCGCTTCATGCCTATTTTATCCGTCCCGGTGATCCATCCAAGCCGGTGATCTATGTGGTCGATCCTGCACGAGATGGCGGCAGCTTCACGACGCGGCGCGTAACGGCGATGCAGAACGGCAAGCAGATCCTGAACCTTGCTGCATCTTTTCACATCAACGAACCCGGCTGGGAACATCAGCACGACATTCCCCAGGTTCCAAGCCCTGAGCAGCTGGTCTCGCGCGAGGATCTCCACAAGAAATTTGCCAGCGAAGTCAGCGAGAAGATCCGCGTTGAATTCACCCGTGAACGACCTTTCGAAATCAGAGACATCGACCCGCGCCATCCTGTCGATCCTGGAAAAGCCAGCGACATCAATCATATGTGGGTTCGGATGAAAGCGGCGAAGAACGCCAGTCCGCAGCTGCAACATGTGTTGATGGCCTATGTGTCCGACTATGGCTTGCTTGGATCTGCGCTACGGCCGCACGGGCTCAGCTTTCTCAAGGGCGAAGCCATGACAGCGAGCCTTGATCACGCGATGTGGTTTCATGCGCCGGTGCAGTTTGACGCCTGGCATCTCTACACGATGGATTCTCCCTTTGCTGGCGGTGGTCGAGGGTTCAACCGAGGATCCATTTTCACGGAAGATGGCCGATTGGTCGCCAGCGTCGCTCAGGAAGGGCTGATGCGACCAATTACCAAAACCTAAGCCAGCTCAACAGGTTGCAGGGTTCTGTATAGCGCTAATAATTACCATAATACAGATTATAAAACACACTGAAACGAGCAGTTCGCTTCGCTCTCTCTGTTCTGTAGTCATCCTTCTGTCGTGTTTTTCGACCGGCAATTGCCTTGCGTGGAAGCAGCGTTTGTGGGCCAACATCCCTGAACAATCACCTGCGCCGGTTTGGAAACCCGGCCGGGATTTCCTTAAGATTTTCGATTCATCTTTTTTCAACACAGGTTGAGACGTCGATCCCTGGCGTGCTACAAAATGGCACGCATTCATGGAGAGTTTTGTGATACCTCCGGTGCGACCGCCTGCTCAGCGTGGTTATGGCTGTGTGGGCGCAAATCTGTTTACCTGCATTTCTGCAAAGCCTGCCGATCCCCTCGCTTTGGCTTTGCGAAAACTCCTGTTTGTGCGGAAAATTTCCCGCGCTGAACGGGGTCTGCAAAAATGCGGGCTGCTCTGGCGGTCTCCGGCCTCGCTTGGCGTGGTTTCCAGAGCACGTTAACCCCTGCCTGGCGCGATCGTTAGTTATTGCAGGTACTTGCACAGGCCGGGCGTTAACCGTTTCCGCCAGACCTGGCCCCAGTCAGCCCAGCAATTTGCAGCACAGATCTTTGCGCGAATTGCAGAGCGTTCGGGGTTTGCGAATTTGCCCAGCACCCTTGCATGAATTCAAAGGATCCGCCAACGGTAAACATCTGAATACATTAACAATATTGCAAGGACCTTAACAAAAAACCGCGCCTTTGGCATCCCAAAAGCGCGGTTTGTTTAATTTTATCCGTCAGACGTGGAGTTTAGAAAAACGCCTGCAGGCCCGTTTGTGCGCGACCAAGGATCAGGGCGTGAACGTCGTGGGTGCCCTCGTAGGTGTTGACTGTTTCCAGGTTCACCATGTGACGGATGACGCCGAATTCCAGGCTGATCCCATTGCCGCCGTGCATGTCACGTGCATTGCGAGCAATCTCCAGCGCCTTGCCGCAGTTGTTGCGTTTGACGATCGAAATCATCTCGGGCGCCGCGTTTGCCGCATCCATCAGGCGACCGACCTGAAGAGAGGCCTGCAGGCCGAGGGTGATTTCGGTCTGCATGTTGGCAAGTTTCAACTGAAACAGCTGGGTATTTGCAAGCGGGCGGCCAAACTGTTTGCGGTCGAGCCCATATTGACGGGCGGCATGCCAGCAGAATTCTGCAGCCCCCATCGCGCCCCAGCTGATGCCGTAACGTGCCCGGTTCAAACAGCCGAATGGACCTTTCAGTCCTTCGACATGGGGCAGCAGCGCGTCTTCGCCGACTTCGACGCCGTCCATTACGATTTCACCGGTGATCGACGCGCGCAGCGATGCCTTGTTGCCGATCTTGGGTGCCGACAGCCCCTTCATGCCTTTTTCCAGCACAAAACCACGGATCTTTCCGCCGTGTGCTTCGGATTTGGCCCAAACAACAAAGACATCGGCGATGGGCGCGTTGGAGATCCACATTTTGGACCCGGTCAGACGGTAACCGCCATCAGTCTTTTCTGCGCGGGTTTTCATGCCTGCGGGGTCAGATCCGGCGTCCGGCTCGGTCAGGCCAAAACAGCCAATCCATTCGCCGGAGGAAAGCTTTGGCAGGTATTTCTGGCGCTGTTCTTCGCTGCCATATGCGTAAATGGGATACATCACGAGCGAGCTTTGCACCGACATCATGGAGCGGTAGCCGCTGTCGACGCGTTCGACCTCGCGCGCGACCAGACCATAAGAGACATAGCCCGCGCCAAGCCCGCCGTATTCTTCGGGGATGGTGGTGCCAAGAAGGCCCATCTCGCCCATCTCGCGGAAGATTTCAGGATCAGTTTCCTCGTTTTCATAAGCACTTAGAATGCGAGGTTGAAGTTTTTCCTGAGCATAAGAGCGTGCAGATGCCGCGATCATGCGTTCGTCTTCGGTCAATTGTTCGTCAAGACGCAGGGGGTCTTCCCAATTGAACTTGCCCAGATCGGGGGCGTCTTTGGCGCGCAGGGTCGGTTTGTCGGTCATTGGTCCACCTTTTGGTCCTTGTGTCTGGGCCAGAGTTTAACCTTGCGGTAAGGTGAAAAACAGCGATAGAACCACAAGGAAACATGACAAAAGCTCATACATTGATGTGGTTCTGAATGGCGACACCTAGGCGATTTCTACCATCAATTGCTGCGCTGCGTGCGCTTGAGGCACTCGACCGGCTTGGCAGCGCCTCGGCCGCGGCGGATGAGCTGTCGTTGACACAGGGCGCCGTCAGCAGGCAGCTGCAGGCGCTGGAACGGCAATTGGGCGTTGATCTGGTGCGGCGCGATCAGAAACGTCTCACCCTCTCCGCAGAGGCGCAAACCTATGCATCAGAGGTGCGGCAAGCGCTCAATCAGATTGCGCAATCAACCCTCCGGGTGCAGGCAGCTCCGCTTGCGGGTACGCTGAACCTGGCCATTCTACCTGCCTTTGGAATGCGTTGGCTGATGCCCCGACTGCCTGAATTTGCGCGTCTCCATCCGGATGTGACAATCAACATGTCTACCCGGCTGGAACCGTTCAACTTTGTCGGTGAAGGCTTTGATGCTGCGATACATTTCGGATCGGCAGATTGGCCCGGAACCGAGGCGCTGTTGCTGAAACACGAGCAGATGCTGCCGGTTTGCGCACCTGATCTGCTCAATGGTCGCGATATACCGGATCCGGCGGCCATTCTGTCCCTGCCCCTTTTGCACATTCAGACCCGCCCCAAGGCCTGGGCCCAATGGTTTGAAAGCCACGGGGTTCCCGCATCCACGGGTTTGTCCGGCACAATGTATGACCAATTCTCAACCATCACCCAGGCGGCTTTGCATGGTCTGGGTGTGGCCTTGATGCCGGATTATCTGGTTGAACAGGACATTGCGACAGGCAGGCTTGTGGCGCTGCACCCCTCTCCGACAGAGAGTCGCGGCGCCTATTACCTGGTTTGGCCTGCAACCCGGTCCAAGGATCCGGCGCTTGTCAAATTTCGCGATTGGCTGGCAGGTCAGGCCCAGCCAGAGGATCCGCTGCCACGCTGAGCCCACAAAAACACCCCCTGGATCGCCAGGGGGTGCCAGATGTCATAGCGTAAGCACATTCTATCCCAGGGCGTAACCTGCACCGCGCACAGTGCGCACCGGGTCAGAGCCGCCGTGCTGTGTCAGCGCCTTGCGCAGCCGACCGATGTGGACATCCACAGTGCGGGTGTCGACATAGATGTCCCTGCCCCAGACCCGATCCAAAAGCTGTTCACGGCTCCAGACGCGGCCGGGTTTTTCCATGAAGGTGGACAGAAGGCGAAACTCTGTCGGGCCAAGCTTCAATTGGGTATCGGCACGGCTGACCTTGTGGGTTTCCGCGTCCAGAACGATATCGTCAAATTCCAGCCGAACACCAACCGTTGACGGGCGGACCCGGCGCAACTGGGTCCGGACGCGGGCCATCAGTTCCACAACAGAGTACGGCTTGACAACATAGTCATCCGCGCCGGTTTCCAGACCACGCACCTTGTCGACCTCTTCCGATCGGGCGGATAGCATGATGATCGGGATATTGCGGGTTTCTGTGCGCGACTTCAGCCGACGGCAGACCTCTATCCCGCTGAGGTTCGGCATCATCCAATCCAGAACGATGATATCCGGCGTGTCCTCTTCCACGATCAAAAGCGCCTCTTCGCCGTTTTCGGCGCGCAGCACGCGAAATCCGTCGGCTTCCAGATTGTAGGCCAGCACCTCTCGCTGGGCCAGCTCATCCTCGACAACCAGTACCGTTGGTTGGTCCGCAGACATGGATCACACTCCCTGCTGCGGAACGGAAGAGGTGGTATCAGCCTTCTGGCGGTCATCCTCTGGCTTGTCGCCGGTCACGAGATAGACAACCTGCTCTGCAATCGAGGTGACATGATCGCCCATCCGTTCGACGTTTTTCGCGATGAAGTGCAGATGCATGCAGGGGGTGATGTTGCGCGGGTCTTCCATCATGAAGGTCAGAAACTCGCGGAACAGGGCGTTGTACATCTGGTCGACGTCCTTGTCGCGGGCGATGACATCATGGGCCAGTTCCACGTCGCGCTGGATATAGGAATCCAGCGCATCTTTCAGCATCAGCTCTACCTCGCGGGCCATCCGGCGCATGGCGGCGGCACTCTCAGACACATTTGGCCCCTGCGCGAGAACGGCCGTCCGCTTGGCGATGTTCTTGGCGTAGTCGCCGATCCGCTCCAGGTTGCCAGAAATCTTCATGACTGACAGAACCAGACGCAGGTCAACAGCTGCGGGGGCACGGATCGCGATGACGCGGGCGGCCTCTTCGTTGATCAACTCTTCCAGACCATCAATTGCCTTGTCGCCCTGGCGCACCTGTTGGGCCAGCTCTTCGTCGCGGGTTTCCAATGCGCGAGCGGCATCCATGATGGCCGCTTCGACCAAACCACCCATTTTCATGATCTGGGCCTGGATCGCTTCGAGGTCGCGGTCAAACGCGGATGCAATATGTTGTTCTACCATAATCTTGTCCTCGATCAGCCGATGCGGCCTGTGATGTAGCGCCGGACCTGGCGTGATTTTCTGCGGCGGTTTTATGTCCGATATGACCGGCACCAAGGCAACCGCGCTGGAAGACGCATGCCGTGCCGCCGGCCGCGCTTATACCCGCTTCGACTATCGCGGTCACGGACAATCGTCCGGCGACTTCAAGGACGGCACCATCGGCGCCTGGCGCGACGATGCGGTGGCGGTGCTGGACCAAGTGACAACGGGCCCGCAGGTCATCGTCGGCTCCTCCATGGGCGGTTGGATCATGCTACTGCTGGCGCGGATGCGGCCGGAGCGCATCGCCGGCCTGGTCGGCATCGCCCCGGCACCGGATTTCGTCATTCCCATGTGGGAAAGTTTCTCGCCGGAGGAACAGGAAATCTTGAAGCGCGAGCGCTATATCGAGCGGCCAACCGAGTATGGCGACGAGCCCTATATCATCGCCATGGACTTGATTGAGGAGGGACGCAATCACCTACTGCTCGGGCAAGCGATCCCGGCGCCGTTTCCAGTGCGTATCCTCCAAGGTATGGCGGACCCGGACGTGCCCTGGCGTCACGCCCTCGACATCGTCGACAAGCTCGATGGCCCGGACATCGCCCTGACGCTGATCAAGCAAGGCGACCACCGCCTGTCCGAACCGGACGATATCGCTCGGCTGATCGACATGGTGATCAACCTGGCATCGGGCTGATCCTAACTAGGCGTTGCGGCGAAATTTTTAGTTACAATTCTGCTAATGAGCTAGTAAATCTTTTCTTTCCGAGGAGATGGAATCATGACCCGACTGGCATTCGTTCTTTGTGCAACGCTTCTAACGCTGATGGCCGGCGTCACGGCATGGGCGCAAGACGCCGATGTTATCTATACCAACGGCAAAATCTTCACGGTCGACAGCAATTCGAGCATTGCTCAGGCTGTCGCGATCAAGGACCGCAAGTTCGTAGCCGTCGGCACATCGGCGGATGTGGCTAAGCACAAAGGACCGTCTACAAAAGTCGTGGATCTGGCCGGCGCTTTCGCCATGCCCGGCATCATCGACGTACATATGCATCCGTTCGAGGATTTCCACCGCGACAAATATCTCATGACGATCGCCGACAACAGCACCCCCGACGCTATTCTAAAGGCCGTCAAGTCGTACGCGGACAGCAATCCGGACAAGGACTGGATTATCGGTGGCGCCTGGCCGCCCGGCATGTTTCCGGGCGAGGCCCCACCGCGGGAGTTGCTGGACAAGACGGTGCCGGACCGGCCTGTCTTTCTGCAAGACCAAAGCGCCCACAGCGTCTGGATGAACACCAAAGCCCTGGAACAGTCCGGTATCATGACTTCCCGGGACGCCGATCTGCCCGACGGGGCCGTCGTCGTGCGGGACAAGACAGGCAAACCCAGCGGCACTATTCGTGAATTCGCCATCGGCTTCGCCCGTCGTTCGATGCCCCCGTTCCATGCGGAGGAAATGATCGGTACGGCGAGGGGATTTCAGAAACTGTTCCACAGTCTCGGCATAACTTCGGCCAAGGCCGCGGCCGGCTATCAGTCCCATGTCGATGCGGTTCACGCGCTCCACAAACGTGGCGAGTGGAAACTACGCCTACACATGGCGATGAGTTACAACTACTACGATGCGGGCAGCACCTTGGAAGAGCAGTTGGCGGCCATTCAGTCGGCGGACCGATACAGGCTCGAGTTTTTCAATCCTCTAGGCTTCAAAATTTTCATTGACGGCACGCCGCCGACCCGGGAAGGTTGGGTCATCGATCCCTATCCCGGCACCGACAATTACGGCGTCCACTACTACGCGCCGCCCGATCTGGTCGCACTCTATTCGCTGGCCACGGAAATGAACCGAACGGTGATGTCCCATGCCACCGGCGATCGCTCCGTGCGCGAGGTGCTGAACGCGATCGCCACGGTAAAGAACTCGTTCCCCGAAAGTAATATCCGCCATCACGTCACCCATAACGGCATGATCCATACCGACGACATCGCCCGATTCAAGGAACTGGGCCTGACCGTCGAACTCTCGCCGATCGTTTGGTTCCCGGCGGAAACCGTGAAGTCCTTCGAAGCGGTGATGGGCAAGGCAGCGGTCAAGGATTACACGAATCCGCGCCGGATTCTCGATACTGGCGGCAGTCTGGCTGTGGCCAGCGATTGGTCCGTCGGACCCCTCGATCCATGGGCGCGCATCGGTTTTCTGGTTTCCCGGGTTCGCCCCGACGATCCGGACAGCGGCCCGTTTCTACCGGGTAACGCGATCACGCCCGCCGAAGCGATCCGCGCCTCCACCCTCGGCCCCGCCCATGTCATCGCCGTCGAAAAGGAAACCGGCTCCATCGAGGTCGGCAAATACGCCGACATGATCGTCCTCGATCGGGACATAACGGTGGTACCGGCGACGGCGATCAAGGACACCAAGGTCCTGCGCACGGTCTTTGCCGGAGAGGAAGTTCATACCGTCCAATAGACGCGGCGGAGTGACAGGGCGAAGGTCAGCTCCCACGGCTCAACCGCCGCAGGTCTCACCCTGCTGGATCGGCGGACAGGGAACGTCGCCATAGGAGCAAAAGACGCAGCAGTCGCCGGGAAGAGGTTTCAGCACCTCTCCGCAGCCCATGCAGTCATAGAACCATTGGCAGGCATTTATGGGCATCGTTTCGGTCTCGACATGGCCGCATGAGGGGCAGGTAATAGTCGAGAGCAGCTCTATGCCGCCTGTTTGCGCGTCCATATTGCGTATCCCGTTATGCCTAGAAATATCGCCAACGCCGGAAACAGGATGTAGTCCAGGACACCGATGATTCCGGCCAGCCCGATCGCTGTCAGCAGCCAAACCAGCAGCGGCGTAAAACAACAGACTGCCGTCGCCACCGAACCGACGACGCCGATCGTCAAGAGTTTGCTCGCTTTCATATCCTATCGTTCCGCACCTTCGCGTAGTCAGTATGACGGTCCCGGTTCATCGATCAAGAAGGTAGCGAGAATGTGATGCGGGAAATCCTATCGCTTGCTCCGCTTTGTCTGTTGGCGTAGCTAGTGCTTTCGCAATGTAGATGGAAGTCCGTGACCAAACCGAATCTCGCCCTGGGTCTTGCCAGCGCCATTGCCGTGATCTTCATCTGGTCCGGCTTCATCGTCTTTTCCCGCGCCGGCGTAACCACCAATCTGACCCCATACGACGTGGCCGGCTTACGCTTTCTCGTCGCCGGCCTGATCGTCTTGCCGTTTGCCTATGCCTGGTGGCCGCGCCAATTATCCTGGCCGGCTTTGGCGGCATTGGCGCTGTGCGGGCCGGGCTTCGTCTACTCGCTGCTGATGTTCCGCGGACTGGAGCAGGCGTCGGCCGCCTATGGCGGTGTGTTCGCCAATGGTTCCCTGCCGATCTTTACCGCGATCACGGCATTTCTGTTGGCCGGCGACCGGCCGGACCGGCGCACGCTGATCGCTGTTGCGGTGATCCTCGTCGGCGGCATTCTGTTGGGGCTGCGCGGTATGACGGCGGGTGGCGCGGATGTGTTATGGGGGATCGTCCTGTTCCTGGCCGCGTCGGCCGTACTGTCGGTCTATATCTACGGCGTACGCCATTGGCAGCTGACGCCGAAGCAGGCCCTGGTGTTGGTCAACATCCCGAACGCCGTGATCTATTTGCCGGTCTGGTATTTTCTGCTGCCGAGCGGCTTGGCGGACACCGGCATGTCCGTGATCGCCTTTCAGGCGCTGTTCCAAGGGCTGGGTCCGGGTTTCCTGGCGGTGATCTTGTTCGCGCTCGCGGCCATTCATCTGGGCCCGACGCCAACCGCCAGTCTGGCCGCCACTGTGCCGGCTACCGCCGCTCTGCTGGCGATCCCGGTGCTGGCCGAGTTCTCCACGCCGCTCGAATGGCTCGGCATCGCCATCGTCACCGTCGGCCTGGCGATCCTGATCCTGCGCCGCTAACACCATTCGTCATTTTCCCGGGTCCGCGTTAGCGATATTCGGGATCGCGGCAAACGCCGCGCCTGGAGCGACCTCGGCTCACGCTCCGCTTAGCCGGGGTGACGGCATCTCAGCGGGTGCTATTCCGCCGCGCTGGCCTGGGCCTGGCGTGTGTAGACGAAGACCTCGTCGTCCAGGTCGATGGCCGGGAACTCGTCCTTCTCCCGCCAATAGTCCTGGGTGTGCTGCCATTCCCGCTTATCGCCGCGCTTCGGCAATAGGGAGAGGGCGCGCTTCAGGTAGTTGGGATTGAAGTCGTCCTCGTCCATCCAGTCGAACAGCGCCATGTCCTTGTCGTCCGCCGGCAAGGCCGGCACCACGCTGGCCGCGCCGGTGGTGCGCATATGGTTCAGCAGGCGGCAGACGAAGGCGGCGATCAACTCGCTGCGCAGAGTCCAGCTGGCCCGGAAATAACCGAAGACCCAGGCCATGTTCGGCACGCCCGTGAACATCATGCCGCGATAGGTGACCGTGTCATGGAAGTCGAGCGGTTGACCGTTCAGGCTGAAATCGATGTCGCCCATCATGTTCATGTTGAAGCCGGTGGCGGTGACGATCACGTCGGCCTGGAGCTCCCTGCCCGATTTCAGGAGGATGCCGTTCTCGGTGAATGTCTCGATATGATCCGTCACGACGGAGGCTTTGCCGCTGGCGATACCCTCGAACAGATCGCCGTCGGGCACGAAAGCGAGACGCTGACGCCAGGGCGGATAGGCCGGATTGAAATGGGTGTCCACGTCATAGTCGGGGCCGAGCAGATCCTGCACCTGACCCATCAGTTCCTTGCGCACCCTCTCCGGATGTTTCTGGCACATCTCGGTGAATTTGGCCTGGTCCAGCAGGATCTTGCGCCGGGTGATCTCGTGGATCCAGGTTTCCTCGATGCCGAGCTCCCGCAAGTTGTCGGTCAGTTCGATGGCGTTGCGGCCGCTGCGGAAAAAGGTGGGGGAGCGCTGCAGCATGGTGACATGCGCGGCGGTCTGCGCCATCGCCGGGATCACCGTGGCGGCGGTGGCGCCGGAGCCGATGACGACCACTTGCTTACCGGCATAGTCCAGGTCGTCCGGCCAATTCTCCGGATGGGCGATGACGCCTTTGTAGTCATCCATACCCGGCCAGTCGGGGGTATAGCCTTCGTTGTGGCGGTAGTAGCCTTGGCACATCCACAGGAAATTGCAGGTGAAGCGGGCGGTCTCGCCGCCATCGCCGACATTTGCCTCGACGGTCCAGCGGTTGTCCGCTTCCGACCAATCGGCGGTGACGATCTTGTGGCGATAGCGGATGTCCGGCGCCAGCTCGTTCTCCTCGACCACCTCGGTCAGGTAGGCCATGATTTCAGCGGCCGTGGCGATCGGCGGGCCGACCCAAGGCTTGAAGCTGTAGCCGAAGGTATAGAGGTCGCTGTCCGAGCGGATGCCGGGGAAGCGATGGGTCCACCAGGTGCCGCCAAAATGCTCTTCAGCCTCCAACACCAGGAAGCTTTGGTCGGGGCAGTGTTGGCGCAGATAATAGGCGCCGCAGATGCCGGATATCCCCGCGCCGACGATCAATACGTCGACATGTTCGGTTTGGGGCCTGGTCGTCGCTTCGCTCGCGCTCATGCTGCTTCCTCATTCTGTCTTGCGTATCTATTCTAGCAATAGCAGAACCGAACGGGCGACGCGACCGGTTGACGCAATTCCGGAGAACGGTACCATCTTCCACAAAGCCAAGGGTTCGTCGATGGCGAAGGAAATGCGGCCGCTATTCAGACCGCAAATGCTCTGGGTAATGGGGCGGTAGGACCAAAAAGTTCGGCCGATGCGGGGGGCACCGGCCGGGGAATCGAAATGGTTCGAACCAATTCGACGGAGGAAACTTTTTAGCCCTTGGGTTTGCAGGGATTGCAAGCTTTCTTGGCGCCGCAGGGGTTGCAGGGATTGCAGCCCTTCTTCTTGGCCGCGCAAGGATTGCAAGGGTTGCAGCCCTTCTTCGCGGCGCAAGGGTTGGCCGAGCAGCCCTTGGTCGCGCAGGGATTCTTGGCGCCGCAACCGGCATAGGCCATCGGCGCCGGCACGGCGGCGGCCATGGTTAGAAGCGCGGCGGCAGCAAGCGTGTTTTTCTTAATCATCGTAATGTGCCTCCTCATGAGAACGAGTCGTATTCAAGAAAGTATGCGTTGTTCGTCTTTGCCGTCGTCGCGGCAATTTGCGCCAACGGGTAAGATTTGACCCGGATCGCGGCCGCTGACCAATCAATTGCCTTGACGAATACGTGAAAGCGGATTGAGCGGCCAATCAAAGGAAGCTGTAGGGATCGATGTCGACCGCGACCCGGACTTGGGTGGGGATTTGCACTTGAGCCAACCAAGTCCGCGCGACCGCCGAAGTATTGACGCCGCGCCGCGCCCGCAGCAACAAACGGTAGCGGAAGCGCCCGCGCAGCAGGCTCAATGGCGCCGGCGCCGGGCCCAAAACGGTCATGTCGGGACCATGCGGCGCGGTCCGGCCGAGCGCTTGGGCGACATCCAGCACCGCCGCCTCGTCCCGGCCGGAGACGATAACCGCCACCAGGCGGCCGAAGGGCGGCAGGCCCTGCCAGCGGCGATGTTCCTGCTCCCGCGCCATGAAGCTGTCCCGGTCGCCGGTGACCATGGCCTGCATCACCGGATGCTCCGGCATATGGGTCTGCAGCAAGGCCTTGCCGGGTTTTTCCGCCCGGCCGGCCCGGCCGGCGACCTGGCTCAACAATTGGAAAGTCAATTCCGCCGCCCTCAAATCGCCCCCGGTGAGGCCGAGGTCCGCGTCGACCACGCCGACGAGGGTAAGGGCGGGGAAATGATGCCCCTTGGCGATGATTTGCGTGCCGATGATCAGGTCGACTTCCTGTTCCCTGATCCGGCGCATGGCCTCCGCGACCAGGCTAGGCTTGTAGACCGTGTCGCTGGTTACCACCAGCGGGCGTGCGTCGGGCCAATGCACCTGCACTTCCTCCAACAAGCGTTCGACACCGGGACCGCAAGCGGCGAAGCGGTCTTCGGCGCCGCATTCGGGGCATTCCTTCGGCAATCGCGTGGCGAAGCCGCAATGGTGGCATTGCAGGCGGCCCTGAAACCGGTGTTCGACCAGCCAGGCGCTGCATTGTCCGCATTCGAGGCGATGACCGCAGGCGCGGCAGAGGGTCAGCGGCGCATATCCGCGACGGTTCAAGAAGAGCAACGCTTGCGAATTGCTCTCTATCGCCGCGCTGACCGCATCGATCAGATCCGGCGAGAGCCATTCGCCGCGCAAAGGCGGCGAGGCGCGCATGTCGATGGCTTGAATGTCGGGCAGCTCCGCTTTGCCGATGCGCTCCCGCAGACGGTGAGTTTCGTAGCGGCCGCGTTCGGCGTTGACCAGGCTTTCCAAGCTGGGTGTTGCGGAGGCCAGAACGATCGGAATGTCGCCGAGGGAGGCGCGCGCCACCGCCATGTCGCGGGCATGATAGATCACGCCGTCTTCCTGCTTGAAAGCCCGGTCATGTTCTTCGTCCACCACGATCAGACCAAGATCTTCAAAGGGGAGGAACAGGGTCGAGCGGGCGCCGACGACGACACGGGCGCGTCCGTCGGCGATGGCCCGCCAGTTGCGCCGCCGCTGCGGCGGCCGCAGTTCCGAATGCCAGAGCGTTGGCGGGACGCCAAAGCGGGCCTCGAAACGGTCCAGCCATTGCAGAGTCAAGGCAATCTCCGGTAACAGGACCGCCACCTGTCTGCCTTGACGTAAGGCGGCGGCGATGGCTTCGAAATACACTTCCGTCTTGCGGCTCCGGTGACGCCGTCGATCAGGGCGACGCGGTAGCCGCCGTCGCCAACCTGTCGGGATAAGGTCGCTGCAATTTCCGCCTGTGCCGCGGTCAATTCGGGACCGGGGCGTGACGGATCCGGGTGCGGTAGAGCGGGTTCCGCCGACAGGAAGACCTCTCCCAAAGTACCGGCGGCAAGCAAGCCGCGGACCACGCTGTTGCCGACCTGGGCAGCGCCGGTGATCTCGGCCATGCTCAAAGGCGACCGCGCGGCGAGCAGGTCGAGCACCCGGCCGCGGGCCGGTGTCATGCGGTCCGGCGGCGGGCCGGCCAGTTCGAAGGCAAGACGGGGCCGCGGCGCTTCCAGGGCGGCCGGCACGCTCATCGCCATGCGCAGGACGGCGCCCGGGTCGTTACACGTATAATCGGCGACCCCAATCGACGAAGCGCCGCGTAACCTCGGTCATGGCCGGTACCGGATGCACGCCGCTCATATCCCGCAACCGATTGTCGCCGACCGCCTGTTTCCGGATCGGCGCTGCCCATCCCCCAGACGACGCCGTTGACGATCCGCCGACCCAATGGCACCTGCACGAAGCTGCCGGCCTCGACGGTCGCGTTTTCGGGCACCGCGTAATCGTAGGCCGTGCCCAGCGGCAGCGGCAGCAGTACATGGCAGCGCTGCCGGCGGTCCGCCCAAATACTGGCCTGGGACGCTGCCATGGGTTAGACTTCCGGCCAATTCGCGCCGAATCGATTCGGCCCCGGTAAGAGGTAGTTTTGTATGAAAATTTTTCGTCGACACAGCTGACGTGGGTGAAATCCGCGATCCTCGCGGCCACCGGCCTATTGGACGGCGTAACCACCAATCCCTCCCTGGTCGCGAAGACCGGGCGGGATTTTTTCGAGGTGGTGGCGGAGATCTGCGACCTGGTCGACGGACCGGTCAGCGCGGAGGTGACGGCCCTCGACGCCGACGGCATGCTGGCGGAAGCGGAACGATTGACCGCGATCGCCGACAATGTCTGCGTCAAGGTGCCGCTAACCCTGGATGGCCTGCGCGCCTGCCGCACGCTGACGGATGCGGGAAAGATGGTCAATGTCACCCTTTGTTTTCTCCGCCAACCAGGCCTTATTGGCGGCGAAGGCGGGCGCCACGTTCATTTCGCCTTTCGTCGCGGCGCCTCGACGATATCGGCCAGGACGGTATGGAGCTGATTTCCGACATCGTGGAAATCTACGACAATTACGCCGACTTCTCGACTGAGGTTTTGGTCGCGTCGATCCGCCATGCCAATCATGTATTGCAATCGGCGCTGATGGGGGCCCATGTTGCCACCATGCCACCGAATGTGATCCGCCAATTGGCCAATCACCCCTTGACCGACAAGGGTTTGGCCGCGTTCTTGGCGGACTGGGAGAAGACTGGGCAACGTATCGTAAGCGGTTGAGTTAGGGTATCGAGATGGCAAGCGAGTCGGACCAAAGCGAAAACGCCGCCTCGGCGATGAGCGAGGAGGAAGCTTCCGCCAGCGAATCGGTGCGTCGATATTTGCTCGACCACCCCGAGTTTTTCGATCAGAACACGGATCTATTGCGTGCCTTGACCCCGGTGCAGCAATTTCCCGACAGCGAAGTCATCGATCTACAGCAATTCGTGGTCGGCCGCCTGCGCAACGATGTGTCAAAGCTGCAGACGGCACAGGGTCAGATCATCGATGCGTCCCGCGCCAATCTCCGCGCGCAATCGGAGGTGCATGAGGCGGTTCTGGCAATACTGGCGGCGGACAGCTTCGAGCGGATGATCAACACGATCACCTCCGATCTCGCCGATCTGCTGCGGCTCGATGTGGTCAGTCTTTGCGTCGAAGCGGCGAACAACGACCCCTTGGGCCGGGTCGGCAAATCGGCGGTCTATGTCCTGCCCGTTGGCGCGGTCGACCGGATCATGGATGAACACGCCTTCATGTTGCGGAACCAGGCCCCGCCCGACGACGCGGTGTTCGGCCCGGCGACCGGGCCTGGTGCAGAGTTTTCGCACTCGCCCGCATGGAGATTTCGCCCAAGGCGCCGATCGGCATTCTGGCCCTGGGTGCGCGCGAGGCGGAGAAGTTTCAAGCCGGTCAGGGCACCGAGTTGCTGGGTTTTCTAGTTCGCGTGGTGGAGCAACAGTTTCGCGCATGGCTGCATCTGCCGGCATAGATACAGAAAGCGGAAAAGCATATCGCGATCGATCCGCGTCGGCTGGCGCTTTATGCCGATGCCGGGCTCATCCGGATCGTCGAAAGCCTGGCTCGATTGGCTGGCGGCGGAACGGCGCTTGGGCCGAGCTTAGCCAAGCCGCCTATGGCCGCGACCTGACCGCTTTCTTGGGCTTTCTGCGTGACCATCTAGACGGGCCGGTCGGGCGCGGACATTTGCGAGACATGGGGACGGTGGATTTCCGGGCTTTCTTGGCGCATCAGCGCGGCGCCGGATTGAGCGCCCCGTCGATCCGCCCGCGGTTTCTCCGCCGTGCGCGGTTTCTTCCGCTTTGCGGAGCGTAACGGTCATTTCGCCAATCCGGCGATCGGTCAGGTCCGGACGCCGAAACTGCCGCAGTCGGTGCCGAAAACCGCTGAGCGTGTCCCAGGCAACGGCCGTGCGGGATAATCTAGACCTGCTGGATGACCGGGCCTGGGTCCAGGCGCGAGGACCTGGCCGTCATCCTGCTGCTTTATGGCTGCGGGCTGCGCATTTCCGAAGCCCTCGGCCTCGACCGCGCGGGACGCGCCGCTCGGCGAGGGGTTGGTTGTCCGCGGCAAGGGCGACAAGGACAGGCTGGTGCCGGTGCTTCGAATCGTCCGCGAAGCAGTCAACCGCTATCTCGAACTCTGCCCGCATGTTCTGGCGGCGGATGGCCCGCTCTTCGTCGGTATCCGCGGCAAGCGATTGAACCCGCGGATCATTCAGGGTCACCTGCAAACCTTGCGCGGTGCCCTCGGTTTGCCGGAGACGGCCGACGCCGCACGCCTTGCGCCACTCCTTCGCCACCCATCTCTTGGGCGACGGTGGTGACTTGCGCACGATCCAGGAACTCCTTGGCCATGCCAGCCTGTCGACCACCCAGCGCTATACGGATGTCGACACCCAACGGCTGCTCGACGTCTACAACAAGGCCCATCCGCGAGCGAAGGCCAAGCCGCCGCCGTCATAGATGCCGAATGCGCGCAAGCCGCGTCGTCTTCCAAAAACACAAAAAAGGGGTCGGAGGGAATTAATTTCAAAAAGCCGAATGAATTTGCCGCATAAATTCAACGGCTTGAAAGATATTAATTACCCCCGACCCCTTTTTCAGGCCGAATAATCCCTCCGACCCCTTTATGTCAGGCCTTCGAAGGACTTGAGCGTCATATCGATATGGGGGATGCCGTCTTCCAGATATTCGGGCGAGACGGCGGCGAAACCGAAACCTTCATACATGCCCCGCAGATGGCTTTGCGCCGACAGTGCGATCTCCGCGTGCGGCGCGACGCTGCGGATATGCTCGATCGCGGCGTTCATCAGGCGGTTCGATAGCTTCGCGCCCCGTGCGGTCTTCGCGACGACAAACCCGGCCGATGCGCCAGGCGCACGTCTCCCTCATTGCCGACCCGCAGATATCCGACAAGTTCCGGATCGGTCGCCAACAAGTGCAAGGCGCCATCGTCCTGGCCATCGATATCGCGATAGAGGCATTGCTGCTCGATGACGAATACTTCCTGCCGAAGACGCAGGATGTCATAGAGCTCGCCGTTCGATAGTTGGTCGAAACGGCGCCAAACGAGCTCGGGCACGGCGCGCAATCACATGTTGATCGGCTTGCCGGTGACGGCGAGGGCGGCTTCCTTCACGGCCTCGTTCAGGGTCGGGTGGGCATGGCAGGTCAGCGCCACATCCTCGGAGCTGAGGCCGGCGTCGATGGCCAGGACCAATTCGGCGATCATGGTGCCGGCGTCCGGGCCGATGATATGGGCGCCCAAAAGCCGATCCGTTTCCTGGTCTGCCAGCAGTTTCACAAACCCTTCCGAATCGCCGTTGGCGCGGGCGCGGGAATTGGCGGCGAAGGCGAAGCGGCCCTTATTGTATTTGACGCCGGCGGCCTTCAGTTCGTCCTCGCTGGCACCGACGGTGGCGACCTCGGGCCAGGTATAGACGACGCCGGGGATGGCGTCGTAGTTGACCCGGGCGCCATGGCCGGCCAGCAGTTCGGCCAGCACCACGGCCTCTTCTTCCGCCTTGTGGGCGAGCATGGGCTTGTCCGGCAAGACGTCGCCGACGGCAAAGATACCTGTGACGTTGGTTTGATAATCCTCGTCCACGGGCACGAAACCGCGATTGTCGACGGTGACGCCAGCTTCTTCCAGGCCCAAGCCCTCGGTGAAGGGGCGGCGCCCGATGGAGATCAGGACGACGTCGCATTTCAGAGTTTCCGAGTCGCCGCCGTCCGCCGGTTCCACGGTCAGGTCGACGCCGCCGCGCCGGGTCTTGGCGTCGGTCACCTTGGTGCCGAGGCGGAAATCCATGCCCTGCTTGTCGAGGGCGCGCATGAGATGGCGCGACAGTTCCGCGTCCATGCCCGGGGTGATGCGGTCGAGGAATTCGACCACGGTGACTTTCGCGCCAAGCCGGGCCCAAACCGAGCCCATTTCGAGACCGATATAACCACCGCCGACGACCACCAGATGCTTCGGCACCTTGCCGAGCGTGAGGGCGCCGGTAGAGGAGACGACCTTCTTCTCGTCGATCTCGATGCCCGGCAGACCCATGACTTCGGAGCCGGTGGCAATGACGATATTCTCCGTCGTCAATTCCTGCTTGCCATCGACGGAAACCTTGCCGGGGCCGAGAATCTTGCCGTGGCCCTTGATGTAGTCGACCTTGTTTTTCTTGAACAGCATCTCGATGCCTTGGGTCAGGCCGTCCACCACCTCGTCCTTGCGCTTCATCATCGCCTTCAGGTCGAGTTTCAGGTCGTCCATTTTGACGCCGTGTTCGGCGAACTCGTCTTTCGCCGTGGCGAAATGGTGGGAGGATTCAAGCAAAGCCTTCGAGGGAATGCAGCCGACATTCAGGCAGGTGCCGCCCAACGTGCCGCGGCTTTCGATGCAGGCCGTCTTCAGACCCAGCTGCGCCGCCTTGATCGAGCCGGCATAACCGCCGGGGCCGCCGCCGATAAAAATGACGTCGTAGGTTTCTTCGCTCATGTCTTACTCCAAGCCTTTTCTCGCAACATCGTCATTCCGGAAAATGCGCCAGCATTTATCCGGAATCTCTTCGACAATCGGGTTCCGTCCTGCCTGAGATTCCGGCTCTCCGCTGCGCTTCGGCCGGAATGACGAGTTGGGTCAGATCTCCAGCAGCAGCCGTTCCGGCTCCTCGACATATTCCTTGACCTTGACCAGGAAGGTCACGGCCTCCCGGCCGTCGATGATCCGGTGGTCATAGCTCAACGCCAGATACATCATCGGCCGTACCTTGACCTCGCCGTCGACGACCATGGGCCGCTCCTGAATCTTATGCATGCCGAGGATGCCCGACTGCGGCGGGTTCAGGATCGGCATAGACATCAGCGAGCCGTAGACGCCGCCGTTGGAAATGGTGAAGGTGCCGCCCTGCATCTCGTCGATCGACAGCTTGCCGTCGCGGGCGCGGCGGCCCATATCGGTGATGGTGTCCTCGATATCGGCAAAGCTCATCTCGTCGGCATCGCGCAGCACCGGCACCACCAGGCCGTTCGGCGTGCCGACGGCGACGCCGACATTGTAATAGTTCTTGTAGATCAGATTGTCGCCGTCGATTTCCGCGTTCACTGCCGGCACGTCCTGCAGGGCCAAGACGCAGGCGCGGACGAAGAAGCCCATGAAGCCGAGCCGGGTGCCGTGCTTCTTCTCGAATAGATCGCGATATTTGGCCCGCGCTTCCATCACCCCGGTCATGTCCGCCTCGTTGAAGGTGGTCAGCATGGCGGCGGTGTTCTGGGCGTCCTTCAGTCGGTTGGCGATGGTCTTGCGCAACCGGGTCATGCGGACGATTTCCTCCCGCGCCGCCATCGGGCGGGCGCCAGCGGGCACGTGATCGGCACTGGCGATGACCGGGGCCGGCGCCGGGGTTGAAGAGGAGACCGGCGCGGGTGCCGTGGCGGCGGGGGAGGCAACGGCCGTCCCGGCAGCCACCGCTTTCAGCACGTCTTCCTTCAGGATGCGGCCACCCTTACCGCTGCCGGCGATGGCGGCGGGGTTCAGACCATGTTCCTCGACCAAGCGTCGCACCGCCGGCGATAAGGCCGGCGCTTTCGCGGTCGCCGGGGCTGTTGGAGCCGGCGCGGCGGCGGGCGCCGGGGCAGGCGCGGGTGCTGCTGGGACCGGTGTTGGAGCGGCAGGCGCAGGCGTGGGGGCTGCGGCGGCAGGTGCAGGGGCAGCGGCGGCCGCGCCTTCCGTGACTTCGCCGATCACCGAGCCGGGCGCGACGGTGGCGCCGACCTCGGCGGTGATGGCGGCGAGCACGCCGTCGGCCGGGCTCGGCACTTCGACCGCAACCTTGTCGGTTTCCAGTTCGACCAAAGGTTCATCGCGGCTGACCGCGTCGCCCACCTGCTTGAACCACTGGGCGACCGTCGCTTCGGTGATCGATTCGCCCAGCGGCGGGACTTCAATATTTGCCATGGCGCTTGTCCATTTCGCTATCTCAAAGGCTTAAAAAATGTCTCGCGGAAACTCTATCAGTCATCGCCGCCGGACTTTTGGCCCAGGGCGTCGGCGACCAGCTTCTGCTGCTCCGCCGCGTGGACCTTGGCCGACCCGGCGGCGGTGGCCGCGCTTTCCGGCCGCCCGGCGTAGCTGGCGCGGGGGTATTTATGCTTGATCCGGGCCAGCACATCTTCCAGACGCGGCTCGATGAAGCTCCAGCTGCCCATATTCTTCGGCTCCTCCTGGCACCAGATGATTTGGGCGTTGGGGAAGCGCTTCAGCTCTTTCGACAAGGCCCGAACCGGCATCGGATAAAGCTGCTCCACCCGCATCAGGTAGACGTCTTTCAGCTCCGCCGTATCGCGAGCCTCCAACAGGTCGTAATAGACCTTGCCGGAACAGAGCACGACCCGCTTCACCTTCTTGTCGGGGCCGAGCGTGTGTTGCGCGCCGTCCATGTCCGCGTCATCCCAGAGCACCCGATGGAAGGTGGTGCCGGGGCCCAGTTCGTCGAGCCGGTTGACGCAGCGCTTGTGCCGCAGCAGGGACTTCGGTGTCATCAGGATCAGCGGCTTGCGGAACTTGCGGTGGATCTGCCGGCGCAGGATGTGGAAATAGTTGGCGGGCGTGGTGCAGTTGGCGACCTGCATATTGTCCTCGGCGCAGAGCTGCAGATAGCGCTCCAGCCGGGCCGAACTGTGCTCCGGCCCCTGGCCTTCGAAGCCGTGCGGCAGCAACATGACCAGACCGCTCATGCGCAGCCACTTGCTTTCGCCAGAGGAGATGAATTGGTCGATGATCATCTGGGCTCCATTGGCGAAGTCGCCAAACTGAGCTTCCCAGAGGGTCAGGCCGTTCGGTTCCGCCAGCGAGTAACCGTATTCGTAGCCGAGCACCGCCAGCTCCGACAGTGGGCTGTTGATGACCTCGAAGTCGGCCTGATTCCGCGTCAGATTCTGTAGCGGCGTATAGACCGCTTCGCTCTCCTGATCGATCCATTGGCTGTGCCGCTGAGAGAAGGTGCCGCGGGCCGAATCCTGACCGGACAGGCGGATGGCATAGCCTTCCAACATTAGGGTACCGAAGGCCAGCGCTTCCGCCGTGGCCCAATCGACATTCTCGCCGGTCTCGAAGATCTGCGCTTTGGTATTGAGCTGCCGGTTCACGGTGCGGTGGATATTGAAGCCTTTGGGGACTTCGGTCAGCTTGGCGCCGATCTTTTTCAAAGTATCGAGCTTGACCCCGGTGGTGCCGCGGCGGGCCTCGCCCTTGGCGACTTCCAGACCTTCCCAGGCGCCCTCGAGCCAGTCCGCCTTGTTGGTGCGGAAGGAGGCGGCGGCCTCGAAGTCCTGCTCCAACCGGGCATGGAAATCGGCGATCAGATTGTCCAGTTCTTCCTGACTGACCACGCCTTCCTTGACCAGCTTCTCGCCGTAGATCTTCAGGGTCGTCGGATGGTTGCCGATGATCTTGTACATCTTCGGCTGGGTGAAATTCGGCTCGTCGGACTCGTTGTGCCCATGGCGCCGGTAGCAGACGATGTCGATGATCACGTCTTTCTTGAATTGCTGACGGAATTCCGCCGCCAGCTTGGCGACGTGGCAGACCGCTTCCGGATCGTCGCCGTTAACGTGGAAGATCGGCGCCGCGACCTGCTTGGCGACGTCCGAGGTATAGGGCGAGGAACGGCTGGCGTGGGGATTGGTGGTGAAACCGATCTGATTGTTGACGACGATGTGGATGCTGCCACCGGTCGTGTAGCCGTCGAGATCGCTGAGCATCAGGCATTCGCCGACCATGCCCTGGCCGGCGAAGGCGGCGTCGCCATGCATCAGAATGGTCAATACTTCGCCGCGGTCGCGGTCGCCCATCTGAGTTTGCTTGGCCCGGGATTTGCCGAGCGCCACGGCGTTCACCAGCTCGAGATGCGATGGATTGGCGGCCAGCGAGAGATGCACCATATTGCCGCCGAAATCCCGGTCGGCCGAAGTGCCCAGGTGATACTTCACGTCGCCGGAACCTTGGACGTCTTCCGGATGAGCCGAGACGCCCTCGAATTCGGAAAAGATCTGCGTGAACGGCTTCTCCATGAAGTTGGACAGCACGTTCAGGCGGCCACGGTGGGGCATGCCGAGGGAGATTTCCTTCACCCCCAACTGCGCCGCCCGGTAGGCCACGGAATCGAGCGCGGCCATGGTGGATTCCGCGCCCTCCAGTCCGAAGCGTTTGGTGCCGGTATAGCGCATTTGCAGGAAGCGCTCGAAACCTTCCGCCTCGACGAGGCGGCGCAGGGTCTTGCGCTTTTCGTTGTCGGTGAAGCTGACCTCCTTGCGCCGGCCCTCGATGCGTTGTTGCACCCAGGCCTTCTCGTCGGCGTCGTGGATATGCATGAACTCGACGCCGATGGTCGAGCAATAGGTACGATGCAGGATGTCCAGGATTTCGCGCAGGGTCGCCGTCTCCAGGCCGAGCACGAAATTGATGAAGATCGGCCGGTCCATGTCGGCGTCGGTAAAGCCGTAGGTGCGCGGGTCGAGCTCGCTATGGGGTGGGAAGCTCCACAAACCCAGAGGATCGAGATTGGCGTGCAGATGGCCGCGCACCCGATGCAGGCGGATCATCATCAGGGCCTGCAGGGAATCCATGGTGGCCCGACGCACGTCGGCGGCGCTGACCGCGCCGACTGCGCTCGGCGCTCGAGCCGCGGTCGAGAACATGGCGGACTGGGAGTCCAACACGCCATAGGGATCCGGCGGTTGCTCAAGACTGGCCTTCGGGGCCCAGGTGGCGCCCCGCGCCTCCGCACTCACATCCTCCGCGTCGTCGCCCAGATTGGCGAAGAACATCTGCCAGCTGGCGTCCACCGACTGCGGACTGCTGAGATACTTCTGATAGAGCTGCTCGATATAGGCGCTGTTGCCGCCAAACAGAAAGGACGAGCCTTCCATTTCATTGGTCGTCATCGAAATCCCGGCGACGCCACATCCCCCAAAGATGGGCGACCGCCGCCCCTAAATTAGTGAAAAGCCATGCACCGCGGAATAACGGCGCGTCAGCCTTTCATCACCTCCAACATGGTCTCGCCCAGCTTAGCAGGACTGTCCGACACCACAATACCGGCGGACCGCATGGCGTCCATTTTATCACCCGCGCCGCCTTTTCCGCCGGAAATAATCGCCCCGGCATGGCCCATGCGGCGGCCGGGCGGCGCCGTAACGCCGGCAATGAACCCGACCACCGGTTTCTTCACCGATGATTGCTTTAAGAATTCGGCTGCCTGTTCTTCCGCATCGCCGCCGATCTCGCCGATCATGACGATGCCCTCGGTTTCGTCGTCGCCCAGGAACATGTCCAGGCAATCGATGAAATTGGTGCCGTTGACCGGATCGCCGCCGATGCCGATGCAGGTCGACTGGCCCAGTCCGACCGCGGTGGTCTGCGCCACCGCTTCGTAGGTCAAGGTACCGGAGCGGGAGACGATGCCGATGCGGCCGCGCATATGGATATGGCCCGGCATGATACCGATCTTGCACTCGTCCGGCGTGATCACGCCCGGGCAGTTCGGCCCGATCAGGCGGGTCGAGGAGGTCTGCAGCGCCCGCTTCACGCGGACCATGTCGAGGACCGGAATACCCTCCGTGATGCAGACCGCCAGATCGACGCCGGCGTCGATGGCTTCCAGGATCGCGTCCGCCGCGAACGGCGGCGGCACATAGATCACGCTGGCCGTGGCGCCGGTCCGATCGACCGCCTCATGCACCGTGTTGAAGACCGGCAGGCCAAGATGCTCGCTGCCGCCTTTGCCGGGCGAGGTGCCGCCGACCATCTGGGTGCCGTAGGCGATCGCCTGTTCGGAGTGGAAGGTGCCTTGATTGCCGGTGAAGCCCTGGCAAATGACTTTGGTGTTCTTGTCGACCAGCACAGCCATCAGGCGGCCTCCTTCACGGCTTTGACGATCTTCTCGGCGGCGTCGCCCAGGTCGTCGGCGGGAATGATCGCCAGGCCGCTCGAGGCCATGATCTCCTTACCCTTCTCCACATTTGTGCCCTCCAACCGCACCACCAGCGGTTTGGTCAAGCCCAATTCCTTGGCCGCGGCAACCACGCCCTCGGCGATGACGTCGCAGCGCATGATACCGCCGAAGATGTTCACCAAGATGCCTTCGACATTTTCGTCGGACAGGATGATCTTGAAGGCGAGCGTCACCCGCTCCTTGGTGGCGCCGCCGCCGACATCGAGGAAATTGGCCGGCTCGCCGCCGTTCAGCTTGATGATGTCCATGGTCGCCATGGCCAGTCCGGCGCCGTTGACCATGCAGCCGATATTGCCGTCGAGCTTGATATAGTTGAGGTCCGCTTCCGCCGCTTCCAGTTCCGCCGGATCTTCCTCCGTCGGGTCGCGCATCTCCAGGATGTTTTTATGGCGATAGAGCGCGTTGTCGTCGAAGTTCATCTTAGCGTCGAGCGCGATGACCTCGCCGGCACCGGTAACCACCAGCGGATTGATCTCCACCAGACTGGCATCGGTGTCGAGGAAGGCCTTGTACAGACCCGAAATCAGCTTCACCGCCGAATTCACCTGCTTGCCCTCGAGCCCCAGGGCGAAGGCGATCTTGCGGGCGTGGAAGCCCTGCAGACCGGTGATCGGATCGATGAAGACGGTGACGATTTTCTCCGGCGTTTCGGCCGCCACTTCCTCGATATCCATGCCGCCTTCGGTCGAGGCCATGACGGCGATCCGGGAGGAGCCGCGGTCGACGATCATGGAGAGATAGAGTTCGCGGGCGATGTCGCAGCCGTCTTCGATATAGAGCCGGCCCACTTCCTTGCCGCCGGGGCCGGTTTGATGGGTCACCAGATTCATGCCCAGCATGGCTTCGGCGGTGCTGCGTACCTCGTCGACCGATTTCACCACCTTGACGCCGCCGCCCTTGCCGCGGCCGCCGGCATGGATTTGCGCCTTCACCACATAAACCGGGCCGGGCAGTGCTTCCGCCGCGGCCACCGCCGCATCGACGTCGAAGGCGGCCTGGCCCGTCGGCACGGCTACCCCGTATTTGGCGAGGAGTTCCTTCGCCTGATGTTCGTGGATGTTCATTGCGATCCCTTAAACGTGTGGTGAAATTCTTCTTGCCCCCGGCACGGGAAAACGCGCCGGGGATTATGTTAAGGCAGATGAAATTATTTGCAACTTAATGGGCCGGTTGGTCCCTATTTCTTCTTGGCTTTGGCTCTCGTTTTGCGCGTGCGCTTGACCAGGCTGCTGTCGAGCTTCTTGCAAGCCTGCACCAGGCCTTTCACCGCACCGACGGAGTTGTCGAACATCTTCTTCTCGCGGGCGTTCAGATTGATTTCGACCACCCGCTCGACGCCGCCGGCGCCGATCACCACGGGCACGCCCACATACATGTCCTTGACCCCGTATTCGCCGTTCAGATAGGCGGCGCAGGGCAGCACCCGCTTCTTATCCTTGAGGTAGGCCTCGGCCATGGTGACGGCGGAGGCGGCGGGAGCATAGAACGCACTGCCGGTTTTCAACAGGCCGACGATTTCGGCGCCGCCGTCGCGGGTGCGCTGCTCGATCGCCTGCAGTTTTTCCTTCGTGGTCCAGCCCATCTTCACCAGATCCGGCAGCGGAATGCCGGCGACAGTGGAATAGCGGGCCAGCGGCACCATGGTGTCGCCGTGGCCGCCCAGCACGAAGGCGGTGACGTCCTCGACGGAGACGCCGAACTCCTCCGCCAGGAACAGGCGGTAGCGGGCGCTGTCCAGCACGCCGGCCATGCCGACGACCTTGTTATGCTTGAAGCCGCATTTTTCGCGCAGCACCCAGACCATGGCGTCCAGCGGGTTGGTAATACAGATCACGAAGGCGTTCGGCGCATATTTCTTGATGCCCTCGCCGACCTGCTGCATGACTTTGATGTTGATGCCCAGCAGATCGTCGCGGCTCATCCCCGGCTTGCGGGCGACGCCGGCGGTGACGATGCAGACATCGGCGCCGCGGATGTCGCGGTAGCTCTTGGTACCCTTCATGGCGGAATCGAAGCCGTCGACGGGAGAGGACTGCTCGATGTCCAGGCTCTTGCCCTGCGGCAGGCCATCGGCGATATCGAACATCACCACGTCGCCCAATTCCTTCAAACCGATGAGATGCGCCAAGGTGCCACCGATATTGCCGGCGCCGATAAGCGCGATTTTATTGCGGGCCATGTCTCCCCCTCTATATGCAAACAAACTGCGATGCGCCCCCTCGAGCGCGTGATCCGAGTCCTGTCCGGCTTGTATATCACGTTGCTCCAAACGGACAAGGGCGAAGCGGCGGATGGGGTGAGCGGTTGAATCAAATCCGTGCGAACCCATCTGTTACGGTACCCGCACAGCTTCGGGTGCGCGTGTTGGAGGCGCCGTGTCGAGACTGAGAATGTTATGGATGATCTGCCGGCGGGAATGGCAAGCGGTCGCCTTCGGTCTGGCCTTCTCCGCCGCTTTGGTCGGTTATGTTCTTTTCACGACGCCGGGCAAATTGGTTGCTATGGGTTTGCATGACGCCACATTCGAGGACTATCACGTCGCCGAAGGATATGACGGCGCCACACCCTATTTCTACGCCCGCTTAAACGACGGCAACCGGGTCCGCTTTGCCATGAACGAGGGCCGCGCCCGCAATGGCCTGATAAAGGGCGTACCAATCGTCCTCCGCCACTTTCTCGACGTCGACAAACAGCGCGACACCTACACCTTCACCGCCTACCAGGACCCGGTGCTGAACGAAAAGTACAAGATCAAGACGCCGACGCCGTAATCATTGGGTGGCTTAGTAGTGAAAGCGGCATTGAACGATTTCTAGGATCTGATTGTTGCCCTTGCCTCGAACGCGGTAGACGAGTCGATGCTCGCGGGAGATGCGGCGGGACCAGAAGCCCTTGAGATTGCCGCGGAGCGGTTCCGGCTTGCCGGTGCCTCGGAAGGGATGGCGTAAGCATTCCTCGATTAAGCTGTTTAGCCGCGCCAGCCCTTTGCCATCTTCCCCCTGCCAGTCGAGATATTCCTCCCAAGCCGTCCTGGTGAAGAGGATGTTCATTCGCCGGGCAGGTCTCCGGCGGCAATTTCCACGGTCTCGCCGCGCTCCAGTTCCGCAATACTCTGCATCAACCGGGCGGCGTTGCGGGGAGAGCTGAGCAGATGCAATGTTTCCATCAGACCCTCATACTCGTCCTTGTCCATCACCACCACAGACGGCTTGTCCCGCCGCATGATCTCCACCGGCGATTTATCGGCCGAAACCCGATCAAGCAGCTTCGCAAGGCCCTGCCGGGCGGAACTGAATTGGATAATATCCATGATCACCTCCTCTTATGTACAATATATTGTACATCTCTATGGAATTCAATCCCTCACCGCTCCCGCTCTACCCAGTCCGCGGTTTGCATTTCGATGAGGCGGCGCTCCGATAGAAGCTATTATTGATTGATTTCAAAAAAATCATTACTACATATAGGTTATGGTTCATGGAAAAAGGCGTAAAGCGTACCCGCGTGCCTTGGATTCGTTTCATTTCGATTTGCCGGCCTTGCTTACAATGTTGGCCGTCGCGGTCGCACTGGTGGCTCTGACTTTGTTCCCGGCCAGCCATCTTCAGAATGACAAGGTTGTCGGCGAACGATTGGCCACATTTGTTTCCTACGAAGTCTCCGTCGCGACACGAGGCAAGTCCACGCGTCTATATAAGGCAACACTCGAGGACGGCACCGGGATAAAATTCACTATGCTTAGGCAGCTGCCTTACATCAAACCCGGTACGGTCGTGGTGTTACGAGAATATCGAAACCAGAAGACTGAGCGTTCCAGCTATGCGTTTGTGCGATTCCGGGACGACGATCTCAACGAAAATCCGAGGCGTGCCCAAATCCAGAAGGACCCGTAATCCCTCACCGTTCCCGCTCGACCCAGTCCGCGGTTTGCATTTCGATGAGGCGGGAGATGGTGCGGTCGAATTCGAAGCGGCCGTCGCCTTCGGTGTAGAGGGTGTCGGGCGGACCGGCGGCGGAGGCGATGAGGCGGCAGCCCTGTTCGTAGAGCACGTCGATCAGCATAACGAAGCGGCGTGCCTCGTTGCGCTTGTTGGCGTCCAGCAGCGGGATTTCGTCGATGACAAATGTGTGGAAACGCTCCGCCAGGGCGAGATAGTCGCCGGCCGCCAGGGGCTGTTCGCAGAGGTCGGCAAAACTAAACCGCGCGACGCCGGCGGCCTGGGCCGGCACCGGCAGCTTGCGGCCCTTGAATTCGATCTCCGCTGGGCCGACATGGGCGCCGGCGGTCAGTTGCGCGAAAGCCTGGTCCAGCGCCCGCTTGGCCCCGGCGTCCAGCGGCTGGTGATAGACCTCGATGCCTTTTAATCCGAGCAGTCGATAGTCCTGCCGCGCGTCGATGGACAACAGATCCAGCTTCTCCTTCAACAGGGCGATGAAGGGCAGGAAGAGCTGCCGGTTCAAACCGCCTTCGTACAGTTCGTCAGGATGACGGTTAGAGGTAGCGACGACGACCACGCCGGCCTCGAACAGAGCGGTGAACAGACGGCCCAGGATCATCGCGTCGGCGATGTCGCGTACCTCGAATTCGTCGAAGCAGAGCAGCCAAGCCTCCTCCGCGATCTCCTTCGCCACCACCGGGATCGGATCGTCGCCGTCCCGCTCGGCGCTGTCGGCCTTGCGGAAGGCGTTGATGCGGCTATGCACTTCCTGCATGAAACCATGGAAATGCACCCGCCGCTTCCGCTCCAGCGGCGCCACGTCGTAGAACAGATCCATCAACATGGATTTGCCGCGGCCGACAGAGCCGTGGAGATAGAGCCCCTCCGGCGCCGGTTCCCGCGGCTGTCGGCGCAACAGGTTCAGCCAGCCCGAACCCTCGCGCGGGTCGTAGGCAAGCAGGCGGTGATGCAGGATTTGCAGCTTCTCCACCGCCATCTGCTGCGCCGGGTCCGCATGCAAGATGCCGTCGCGAAGCAGCGCGCGGTAACGCTCGATTGGCGTGACGTCGTACTCGGTGGACAGGGTTTGGGACAAAGGGAACCGCCCGACTACTTATCCGTCATCCCGGATGCACTGCGGCGCGAAGTGCCGCTGTGCTGGTCCGGGATCCATGTCGAAGAAAAGGACACATCCGGCAACCATGGACCCCGGACCAGCAGCGCAACATTGCATGTTGCGCTGCATCCGGGGTGACGGTCGAGACGCGTCGAGACCTGCCACCTAGCTGTTCACCGTCGGGATCAGGAAGTCGGCGCCGGCGCGGATGCCGGTGGGCCAGCGGGAAGTGACGGTTTTGATCTGGGTGTAGAACTTCACCCCGTCCGGGCCGTGCTGGTTGGTGTCGCCGAAGGCCGATTGCTTCCAACCGCCGAAGCTGTAGAAGGCGAGCGGTACCGGGATCGGCACATTGACGCCGACCATGCCCACATTGACCTTGTCGACGAAGGAGCGGGCGGCATCGCCGTCGCGGGTGAAGATGGCGACGCCGTTGCCAAAATCATGATCGCTGGGCAGGCGCAGGGCCTCGTCGAAACTGGGTGCGCGCACCACGGACAGGACCGGGCCAAAGATCTCTTCCTTATAGATGCGCATGTCCTCGGTGACATTGTCGAACAGGCAGCCGCCGAGGAAATGACCCTGCTCATAGCCTTGCAGAGAGAAGTCGCGACCATCGACGACGAGATCGGCGCCTTCCTCGACGCCGAGATCGACATAGCCCTTCACCTTGGCCAGATGCTCGGCCGTGACCAGCGGACCCATTTCGGACTCCGGATCCATGGAGGGGCCGATCTTCAGGCTTTCGACTCGCGGCTTCAGGGCTTCGACCAGGCGGTCGCCGGTTTCCTCCCCCACCGGCACGGCGACGGAAACGGCCATACAGCGTTCCCCGGCGGAGCCGTAGCCGGCGCCGATCAGGGCGTCCACGGCCTGGTCCATGTCCGCGTCCGGCATCACGATCATATGGTTCTTGGCGCCGCCCATGGCCTGCACCCGCTTGCCGTTACGCGCCGCCGTCTCATAGACATAGTGGGCGATCGGTGTCGAGCCGACGAAGCTGACCGCTTTGATCGTCGGATCGTGCAGGATCGCGTCCACGGCCACCTTGTCGCCGTTGATCACATTCAAGACGCCGGCCGGCGCGCCCGCTTCCACCATCAGTTCGCCGAGCCGTAACGGCACCGACGGATCTTTCTCCGACGGTTTCAGGATGAAGGCGTTGCCGCAGGCGATCCCGACGGCGAACATCCACATCGGCACCATGGCCGGGAAGTTGAACGGGGTGATGCCGGCGACCACGCCCAGGGGCTGGCGCATGGAATAGAGATCGATGCCCGTGGCCACTGCCGGGGAGAATTCGCCCTTCAACAAATGCGGAATACCGCAAGCGAATTCCACCACTTCGAGGCCGCGGATGATCGAGCCCTTGGAATCCTCGAACACCTTGCCGTGTTCGTTGGAGAGCATTTCCGCCAGCTCATCCATATGCTCCTCGACCAAGGCCTTGAAGCGGAACATCACCCGGGCGCGGTTGACCGGACTTTCCGCGCCCCAGACTTCCGCCGCCTTGGCCGCGGAAGCGATGCATTTCTGCATCTCGTCTTCGGAGGCCAGGGGCACCTGGGCCGCCTGTTCGCCGGTTGTCGCGTTGAAAACCGGCGCGAAGCGGCCGCTCTCGCCGGCGATTTTTTCGCCATGGATATAGTGATGCAGGTCGTTCATGATGGGCTCCGCCTCCGTTGCGTCAGGGTGTCGCAACCCCGTTGTTGTGCCGTAAGATATCTCTAAATTCAGGTCATTATCTCTTTCGGGCACGCGAAGGCAAGGGGGTGATCGCCATGACCGACTCCACGGCCCCGACGCTGCGCCGCAGCTTGTCGCTGCCGCTGCTGGTCCTCTACGGTCTGGGCACAACGGTGGGGGCCGGAATCTACGTGCTAGTGGGTGAGGTCGCCGGCGTGGCCGGACTGTTCGCGCCGCTGGCTTTCCTGCTCGCCGCCGGATTGGCGGCCTTCACGGTCTTCGCCTTCGCCGAATTTTCCTCCCGCCTGCCGAAGAGCGCGGGCGAGGCCGTCTATGTCCATGCCGGCACAGGGTCGACGGTATTGGCCCGGACCGTCGGCCTGCTGGTGGTGCTGGCCGGCCTGGTCTCCAGCGCCGCGATCAGTCAGGGGACTTCGTCGGTTATCTGCACGAATTCGTCGCCATCCCTGGCTGGTTGGCCATCACGCTCCTGGTCGCGGTGATGGCGGACCCTGGCGATCTGGGGCATCGCCGAAAGCGTCTCCGTTGCCGCCCTGGCCACGGTGATCGAACTGGGCGGGCTGCTGCTGGTGATCTGGGTCGGACGTGAACATCTGGCGGCCCTGCCGGACAACCTGCCGAAGCTGACGCCCGGCGCCGACGGCGGGCCAATGGTACGCCATCTTCGCCGGCGCCGTACTGGCCTTCTACGCTTTCATCGGCTTCGAGGACATGGTCAATGTGGCGGAGGAGGTGAAGCAGCCCCGGCGCACTCTGCCGCTCGCCATCCTGATCACGCTGGTGGTGACGACGATTTGCTACGTGCTGTTGGTAGTCGTCGCGGTTTCGGCCCTGCCGCTCGCGGACCTGTCCGGCAGCGAGGGCACCGCTTGCTCTATTGTTCGAGCGCCTGGCGGGCATGCCGGCCACGGTGATCACCGCCATCGCCCTGATCGCCCGTCGTCAACGGCGCATTGATCCAGATCATCATGGGCGCGCGGGTACTCTACGGTCTGGGCGCGCAGGGTTGGTTGCCCGCCTGGTTGGCCAAGGTCCATCCCAAGCGGCAGACGCCTGTCGTCGCCACTCTGCTGATCGCCGCGGCCGTCTGGTTTCTCGCCATCGCCGTGCCGCTGGTGTGCAACTGGCCAAGATCACCTCGATCCTGACCTTGGCAATTTTCGCCACGATCAACTTTGCCCTGATCCGCGTCAAACGCAGAGACCCCCATCCCGATGGCGTCACCACCTTCCCCATCTGGCTGCCCGCCTGCGGCGTCGCGGCCAGCCTGATGTTTTTGGGGATCGGGGTGTATGAGTTGATAGGCTAACGGATCGCCTAACAAAATCCTTAGTTCCGGGCGCCCGCGCGATACTGCATCGGGGTGACGCCGGCAACCGTCTTGAAGGTTCTGGAAAAATGCGACTGGCTGGAGAAGCCGCATTTATAGGCCAGCTCCTTCAGGGGCATATCGCTGGCCGACAGCGTCCGTTGAGCCCAGCTCGATCCGTCGGCGAATGACATATTGGTGGGGGCTGAAACCGGTCGTCGACTTGAAGGCGCGGGCAAAGTGATAACGGGCTAAGGCATGCGACCGCCGCGATATCGCGCAAGGTGACGTTCCGCTCCAAATTCGCCTCGATATACGCGCAAAACCCGATCCAGCCGCCGGGGATCGAGACGGCCGGCGGTTTGCCTTGGCGCGAGCGCCTGGCTGTCTAAATTCGAATAGTTCGCAATCACATGGGCGGATAGCGCCGCCTGATGGGTCTCCAACAACAGCTTGCTGGCCGGTTGCTCGTCCTCCAGGATTTGGGCGAGGGACTTGCCGATCTGTTCGATAAACCGATCATGGAAACCGCCTTCGTAACGCAATGTCGCCCGGGCGGGATCGATATCGAATTCCATTAAGATGGTGTCGCTGAACGGCGCGGCCGGAATGTACAGGTGCAGGCATCGGTCGATCTGACCCTCCAGCTTGATGTCCGATTCCTGTATCCCCGACGGACATAGCCACACCGTTCCGGGCACGCCGATCGATTCTTGGAACTTGCCGTCGCCTTTGCGTTGCACGCGGGCCTTGCCGGACAACATGACGACGATTTCGGTGTCCACCGGCTTGGTGTCCGCGAGTCGTCCGGCGTCATGCTGCCAGATTTCCGCCAAAATAGGCTGCCAGTCCCGGTTCTTGCTGTTTGCAAGACAGGTGCCCGTCGCATACTTGGTCGCGCTATGGCTGGTCAGGTTCACCATGATGTAGGTCCGAAAAACGTGGAACAGCCTACCACATCTTCCGCCATTGTTGGCTTTTTTGGGGTGACTGCCAGGTCGCGCCGCAACTATCGGCAACGATTCCGCAACATCGAGCAAACGTGGTCTGCATCTCCCGTGAAGCGGCAACCGGTTGCAAATCCGGGGCAAGAATTCGAAAGACGTTCAAAGCGCCGGTCGGGCAGATATTGTCGTCGCGGGTTCGCACATGGCTGCGGAAATCCTACACGACACTTAATTCTGGAGAGGAGAGACACATGCCAACCGTCATCGGCGCCTGTCCGCATGATTGCCCGGATACCTGTTCCATGCTGTTCGACGTGGAAGACGACAAAGTCGTTGGGGTCCGCGGCAATCCCGACCACCCGTACACGCAAGGTCGGCTTTGCGTCAAAGTCAACGACTACGAGAAACGCGTTCACAGTCCCGACCGGATCCTGCATCCGCTGCGTCGGATCGGCAGGAAAGGCGAAGGCCGGTTCGAACGTGTGTCGTGGGACGAGGCCGTGACGACGATCGCCGACCGGTTCAGGGGGATCATCGACCAAGAGGGACCGCAGGCGATCCTACCCTTCAGCTATTTGGGGACAGAAGGCATCATCAACGGCCTGAATGTCGGCGACCCTTTCTTCAACAAGCTCGGCGCCACCATCGCAGAGCGGACGTTTTGCGATTCCGGTTCCAGCACCGCCTATGCCATGACGATCGGCGACACCGGCGGCACCGATCCGGAGAGCTTCGTTCATTCGAAATACATCATCCTCTGGGCCTGCAATACGTTGAGCACCAATGCCCATCACTGGCCGTTCATCAAAGCGGCGATGAAGAACGGCGCCAAGTTGGTGGTCATCGATCCGATGCGCAGCCGCACCGCCAGAGAGGCGGACTGGCATATCCCGATCAAGCCCGGTACGGACGCCGCGCTGGCGCTGGCGATGATCCACACGATCATCGACGAAGGACTGGTAGACCAGGACTATGTCGACAATTACACGGTGGGATTTGCCGAATTGGCGGAACGGGCCGCCGAATACACTCCCGAAATGGCCGAAATCCACACCGGCGTCAGCGCAGACGACATCCGGACGCTGGCGCGGGCCTATGCGGAAACCCAGCCCTCCGTGATCCGGATCGGCGTCGCCATCGAGCGCCATTCGGGCGGCGGGCAGGCCGTCAGGGCGATCGCCTGCCTGCCGGCACTCGTCGGCGCTTGGCGGCGGCCCGGCGGCGGCCTGTTGCAGCTGCCGGTTTGGCTGTTCCCCGTCGATTGGGGCAACCTGATGCGGCCAGACTTCATCGACGGCGAACCGCGGGTGCTCAATCTTTGGCGTCTCGGCCGCGCGCTGACCGGCGAACTGCCGCTGGACCCGCCGATCAAGGCCTTGATGGTCTATAACGGTAATCCGCTGACCACCGTTGCCGATCAGGCGAAAGTTATGCACGGATTGGCCCGCGACGATTTGTTCACGGTCGTCAGCGAGCAGTTCATGACGGACACGGCGCGCTATGCTGATATCGTGCTGCCGGCGACCACCCAGGCGGAACAGGCGGACATCATGTTCTCCTGGGGACACTTCTATCTGTCCTACAACAATCCCGCCATTGCGCCCCTTGGCGAAGCGGTCACCAACACGGAATTGTTCCGCCGCCTGGCCAAAGCCATGGGCTTCAACGATCCCTATTTCCAGCAAAGCGATGAAGAGAAAATCGCCGCGTCAATGCTTTGGGACAGCCCGGTTATGCAGGGCATCGACTTGGCGCGACTGAAGAAAGACGGCTTCGCCCGTCTCAATCTCGGATCGCCGGACAGTTATGCCCCGCACGCCGAGGGCGGTTTCAACACGCCGTCCGGCAAATGCGAACTTAAGTCGTCGGCCGCGGCGGGCGGCAATTTCGTCATCCCACTGTTCCGCCAAGGCTATGACGGTCAGCAAAGCGGGGAGCCCGTGGACCCCTTACCGCACTTCATTCCGCCCCGGGAATCGGCGCAAGCGAACCCGACCTTGGCGGAGAAATGCCCGCTCAACATTATCTCGCCGAAAAGCCATGCCTTCCTGAATTCGAGCTACGCAAATATGCCGAAGCAATTGAAAAGCGCCGGCGGCCGGTCGCGCGTCATGATCCATCCGACAGACGCGGCGGCGCGGGATATCCGAGATGGCCAAACGATTCGCGTCTTCAACGACCGTGGCGGGTTCGAGGCGGCCGCCGAGGTGACGGATAACGTCATGACCGGCGTCGTGGTATCGCCCTTCGGATTCTGGTGCAACGGCACCGACGCGGCCGCCACCGTCCAGGCCGTCAACGCCTCCCGCCTCGCCGACCTCGGCGCCGCGCCGACCTTCTCCGACACGCTTGTCGAAGTCGAACCGGCCGGTTAGCTCCGCATCAGCCGGCGGTGTGGTTATGCGGCCGTCTCCGCGCATCGAGATAAGGGGGCTTGATAGTTTCGTCTAATTCTATTATTTCTGTATAAACAGAAATTTGAGAAATGACGATGAAACTAACACCGGCGATGGAGAAATACATACTGCACTGGGGCGAGATGGGCACCCGGTGGGGGGTCAATCGTTCTGTCTCGCAGGTGCATGCGCTGCTTTATCTGTCGGACAAGCCGCTGCCGGCGGAGGAGATTGCCGAGAGCCTGAACATGGCGCGCTCCAATGTCAGCACTAGCATAAAGGAATTGCTGTCCTGGAAGATCATCTCCCGGGTCCAGCATTTCGGCGACCGGCGCGATCATTTCGAGGCCGAAACGGATCTGTGGGAGCTGCTGCTGGCGATCACGGAAGGGCGCAAGACGCGGGAGATCGATCCGACCCTGACCATGTTGCGCCAATGCGTTGCCGAGGGGGCCGCCGACAAGCAAACGCCGTCGCATGTTCAGGAACGCTTCGAAAACATGCTGACTTTCGTCGATACCATGAATAGCTGGTACGAGCAGGTCAGCAGGCTGCAGAAACCGACTTTGATCAAACTGATGCGACTCGGGGCGAAAGTGGCGCGATTTGTGAGTTAGTAAAAAAAATTTTCAGGCTTTATTTCTGAACATCCAGAAATTACTGAATTAAGGAGATTGTGATGGCGGATACGGCATTCGTGGGTTTATACGGGGCGACGGCAGGAACGCCGTCGACAAGCCGCCAATCCGATATCCGCAGCGTGGTCGGTGGCGACGGCTGGGACGCGCTGTCGCAAACAATTAGAGATCGCTTCGCCCATACCGGTACCGCCCCGGCGGTCACCTATCGCGGCGTCATGACCGTGGTGCGTCGCAGCTGGCTCGGCTATCTGCTGGCGCAAACCGGGCGTCTGGCCGGCATGCCGTTGACCCCCTATGCCGGGCGCGACGTGGCCATGCGGGTGCTTGTCTACCCCGACCCGGCCAATGGCGGCGTCGCCTGGGACCGCACCTACTTCCACGCCCGAAACGGCCCTGTCACCGTACGCTCGACCAAGGTGATCCGCGCCGCCGGCCGGATGGAGGAACGGGCGCCGCGCTTCATCGCCATGGATCTGGAGGTCTATGCGCGGGACCGGGCCCTGCATTTTCTCTGTCGCCGCTATCGCTTGCGGCTGGGCCGCTGGCGGATCGGCCTGCCGGCCTGGCTTAGCCCCGGCACCGCGCTGATCGTTCACCGGGACGCGGGCGGCGGGCGTTTCCGCTTCACCATGACCATCCGGCGCCCGCTGTTCGGCGAAACCTTTTTCCAGGACGGATTTTTCGAAGAGGAGGAATGAAGAGATGGACCTCGTTATCATGCTGTTGGCCGCGCAAGGCCTGATCGGCGCCTTCGACAATCTCTGGCATCACGAACTGACCGAGCGCCTGTCCGCCAAGCCAGGCGCGCGACGGGAAGTGGCGCTGCACGCGGTGCGGGAAGCGCTCTACGCCGTCATCTTTCTGAGCCTGGCCTGGTTTGCCTGGCAGGGTGTTTGGACCTATGTCCTCGCCGCGATCTTCATGGTGGAGATCGTCATCACGCTGTGGGACTTCGTGGTCGAGGATCAAAGCCGCAAGCTGCCGAGGTTCGAGCGAATCCTACATACCGTCCTGGCGATGAACTTCGGCGCCATCGTCATCTTGTTCCTACCGGTGTTGGCCGACTGGGCCGCGACCCCGACCGCGTTCGCCCCACGCGACTATGGTTGGTGGTCCTGGCTCTTCACCGCCTATGGCCTCGGCGTTGCCGCATGGGCCGTTTACGACTTCGCCGTTGTCGTGAAGTTCACCGTTCCCCACTGGCAACGTTGGCCGATCCGGGTGGCGGAGGGCGCGGCAGATGAATTCCCGTCATTCCGGCCAAGCGTAGCGCGCGCCGGGATCGCCGCCGACACGGTGCTTGGGACGATCCCGGATATCGCGGTGCGATTCCGGGATGACGACGAAGCGAGAAAAACCATCCTGGTCGCGGGCGGCACGGGTTTCATCGGCCGGCATCTGGTGCGGCGGCTGGTTGGGCAAGGGCATGAGGTAATCCTCTGGGCCCGCGATCCGCTGAAGGGAGAGTTCCTGTTCGGGCCGCGCGTTCACTGCATCGGCGATCTGGCGGAGCTTTCTCCGAGCCGACATCTCGATGCCATCGTCAATTTGGCCGGTACACCGTTGTTGGGCGGTCTGTGGACCCGGCGACGCAAAGCCGAGCTGATCGCCAGTCGCACCGAAACCACCCGTGCTCTCGTCGAACATGTGGCCCGCATGTCGACGCCGCCGGAAGTGCTGATCAACGCCTCCGCCATCGGCTATTACGGCTTGCGGGGTGACGAGTGGTTGGATGAGGATGCCCTGCCGCAAGAAATCTTCCAGTCCGAGCTTTGCCTGGCTTGGGAGATGGAGGCCCAGGCCATGGAAGCCTTCGGTACCCGGGTAGTGCGGTTGCGTCTGGGTCTCGTCTTCGGCCGCGACGGCGGCGCCTTTCCCGCGCTCAGTCGACCCTATCGCTTCGCCCTCGGCGCGGTCTTCGGCCATGGCCGGCAATGGCTGTCCTGGATTCATATCGACGATGTGGTGCGTTTGATCGATTTCGCACTCCATCATCGCGAACTTCACGGCGCCGTCAACGCCGTCGCGCCTGAGCCGGTGCGCCAGTCCGACTTTGCCGAGGCGCTGGCTCGAGCGGTCGAATGGCCGCGATGGTTGCGCATCCCCGCTAAGCCGCTACGGTTTGCGTTGGGAGAGCTAAGCCAGCTGTTCCTCGACGGACAGCGCGTCTCCGCCGCGCGCCTGCTTCGCTATGGCTTCGCGTTTCGCTTCCCCGATCTGACGGCGGCACTCGACGATCTACTGGTTACAGCGCCCGCGCCGGCAGCGCTCGAGACCCTTTATAACGACCGCTGCCCGGTCTGCCGGGTCGAGATCGAAAGCTACGACCGGGCCGCACGCCACCGAGGTGCGCCCATGCGCTTCCGCCCGCTCGACGACGAAACGTCGGCATTACGGCGCTACGGCTTAACGCGACAAATCGCGCGCCGCCGCATCCTCGCCATCGATCCATCCGGCCGAATGCTGACCGGGGCGGAAGCGATGCGGGAAATCTGGCGCCACCTGCCACGCACCCGCTGGCTCGCCCACCTGTTGGACTATACCGCGATTTTCTGGTGCGCCCACGCCCTCTACGAACTCGCCATCGCCCCGACGCTCAACCGCTTGACGCGGCAGGACACGGGGCAGGGGCGGCAGTCTAAACAGATCGAACGCCGGCGTTTGCCGCAACCCAAAGGGTCAGACCCCTTCAAGGGGTCTGACCCATCTGGCAGTCATATGCGCTAAGCGTTGGGTGTCTTGCGTCACCCCAGCGCCCGGCTCTGTTTCTTGCGCCAATAGGCGTAGCCCTGTTCGAGGGAAGTTTGGTAGATTCCCTGCTTGGTCAGGTTGTCGGAGGTCATGTTGACCTGGCGGGCGAAGCGGCGGGCGACGGCGCCGTCGATGACGTCGACGTCGAAGATGTTGAGGCAGCAGGTTTCCTGCTCGAAGCCGGCCATGCCGGCGACACCGCCGCGGGCGATCCAACTGAGGATCGCCCGGTTGACCATGCCGTGCAGCACCAGCAGCATGGAATTCCAGCCCGGTTCCAGCAACAGCGTCTCCAGCCCGCCGATCACACGGTCGTGGAACTCGGCAATCACCTCGCCGCCGGCCCAGCGGGTGTCCGGATCGGCGGCATTCTCCAATGTATAGACATGGGCCGGCAGACCTTCCGCCGGCGGTTCGGGATATTCGCCGCCGGAGCGGATTTCCTTCAACACCGGCCGCTCCTCCAGGACCAGGCCGCGGCCGACCAGGATGGGTTCCGCCGTCTGCCGGGTCCGCGGCAAGCCGCTGCAGACGGCGCGGTCGAAGCTGACGTCGCGCAATACCCCGGCCATGCGCCGCGCCTGGGTCTGGCCATGGTCGGTCAGATTCACCAGCTCCGGATCCGGCACCCGCTCGCCGCTGTCAGTGACGTATCGCACGTCGCCATGGCGCATGAGATAGACGCGGCGGCGGTACTCCGCGCCGATTAAACTATTGTCCATGTTTTTTGTCGTCCTTGTTGTCGCAGCTATCGAGGTCGGATCGAATTTCCTAAAGCCGGGCAGGGGGCGTGGGCCGCTGATGTATCAAAGAAGATGCCGAAGGCAGCTTCCGACAAAAATACCTACCACTCGCCGGTATTGTCCATGGAGGCCCAGGGCTCCTGCTGCGGCAGGGCCTCGCCCCGTTGCAGGAGTTCGATGGAGATATTGTCCGGCGAGCGAACGAAGGCCATGCGGCCGTCGCGCGGCGGCCGGTTGATGGTGACACCCGCATCCATCAGCTTCTGGCAGGTGGCGTAGATATCGTCCACGTGATAGGCGAGATGGCCGAAATTGCGCCCGCCGTTATACTCCTCCGGGTCCCAGTTATAGGTCAGTTCGACCTGGGCATCCTCGTCCCCCTCGGCGGCGACGAAAACGTTTGTGAAGCGCCCTTGCGGCACGTCGATCCGCCGCACTTCCTTCAAGCCCAGCTTATTACAATAAAAGTCGAGGGATTCGTCCAAGTCCGTGACCCGAACCATAGTGTGAAGATATTTCATGCGCCGATGCACTCCCGATTTGCGTGGTTTTGCGGAGCTTATACCAAATTTCGACGATAGCTACCTATTTGATGGGCCATCTCGCCCCACCGGAGGCCAGCTTTTCAGGCTCACCGGACGTCGTTGCGCGACGCTTGTGGTATCCATACCACGGCGCGCCGCGCGCCTCGCCGGTGAACCTGAAAAGCCGGTCAAACAGGTAGCTATCGTCGAAATTTGGTATCACCCGATCATCATTCGCGAGACAAAACTTGTGTTATGAAGCCTTGGCAAAATCACCGCCGACCGACATCGAAAGGAAGATCGCGTGCCTAAATTCGTGCCAGGACGGCAGTTGAGCGAGCAGTTTCATGCGCAAGCGGTACGTCCGATCCTTCGTGAATGCGATCGGAATCTGAAATATGCGGCGGCACTGCTCGATCATGGTTCCGAAGTGTTGGGCTTCGATACGGCCCGCTCGCGCGATCATCATTGGGGACCGCGTCTGACGATCTTTTTGGCGCCAAAGGACTATCGCAAGCGCCATCGGCTGTCGCAACGGCTGGCCGAGGAATTGCCACCTCGGTTTATGGGCTATTCGACCCATTTCGGACCGCCGGACGAGATTGGCGTGCGTCTTCTGACGCCTGCACCCAATGACGGTCCCATAGCGCACCGGATCGAGTTTCATACCATCCGATCCTTCTTCCTTTCCTATCTGAAGACCGACCCGGCGAGAGGGTTGACCGCCGCCGACTGGCTGACCTTGTCGGAGCAGAAGCTGCGCACGATCCGCCACGGGCCGATCTTCCATGACCAGGTCGGTCTGAGGCGGCAGCGGCGAAAACTCCATTACTTCCCACGCAACGTCTGGCTCTTCATGATGGCGTCGGCCTGGTCGAAGATCGGGCAGGAATGCCACTTTCTCGGCCGCGCCGGCGAGGTCGGCGACGAACTGGGTTCGAAACTGATCGCCGGGCGCCTGGCTCACACGATCATGCGGCTCGGCTTTCTGATGGAAAAGGATTACGCGCCTTACAGTAAATGGTATGGCACGGCCTTCCGACGACTGACCTGTGGCGAGGCGCTGGCGCCGATCCTCGACCAGGCACTGTCGAGCCGCCGCTGGCGTGTCCGGGAGCGGCATCTCTGCGCGGCCTACGAGCATCTCGCGATGATGCATGACGCGCTGAACCTGACCGAACCGACGCCGCTAAAAGTTGCCAACTTCCACGACCGCCCGTTCAAGGTGATCGACGCACCGCGGTTCGTCCAGGCGATCCGGCGCAAGATCAGGGACCCGATACTGAGACGCTTCACACCGATCGGCGCGGTGTCGCAATTCGCCGATGCGCCGGACCTGTTGCTGGACGAAGTCCTAGCCAAGGAATTGCGGCGCCTCTATCGAAATCGGTGGAAACGCTAACGCCGCAAAAAGGTCCCATTCCGTGATACACTTCGCCATGCTCAAGCGCTTGGCGATTTGTTTTTGCTTTCTGGCGTTGCCGTTCTCCGCCGCGGCTGAGAGTCTATGCGCGAAGTCGGCGACGATGTCGGAGGCGAAGGCATTGGCGGCGCGGGCGGCGGATCATCTTGCCAAAGCGGGCTTGGAGACGGCGTTCCGGGATTTCTTCGATCCCAAGGCCGGCTTCCGCCGGGACGATCTTTATGTCTTCGTCTTCCGCCGGGACGGGCTGCTGCTTCTGAACGTCGGCTTCCCGGAATTGATCGGCAGCAATCTGCTGGGCGATCCGAACGCCGGCGCGGGCGGCGGTTGGCCGGCGGCGCGGGACGCCTTGCGGCTGACCCGCGGCGATGGTGCCGGTTGGATCGCCTATGACTGGTACAATCCCTGTACCGGTCGCATCGGTGCCAAGCAAAGCTACGTCATCGGCCGCGGCAATCTCATTATCGGCGTCGGCGCTTACGGCACGCTGCTGTCGGTCTGATCTAAGCGAAGAGCAGAGTGTAGTCCGTCCACATCGTGCCGCCGCCATTTTCGATCGTCAGGACGGCCGAGCCGCCGGTAGTGGCGATGGTGATCAACAGGTCGGTGCCCGCATTGCTGGTCGAGATCAGGAGGCCCAGATCCGTCATATTCGTGATCTGATCGTTCAGGTCGTCGAAGACCAAGGTCTCGCTGGTGCCGATATCCAGCAGGGTCATATCGCTGGCCTGGGTAATAGCGCCGCCGGAGGTGCCGCCGAACTGCCAGACGAAGACGTCGGTACCGCTGCCGCCGGACAAGGTATCGACGCCGTCGAAACCGCCGAGCAAGGTATCGAGACCGGTGCCGCCAGTCAAAGAATCGTTGCCGGCGCCACCGTCCAGGACGTCGTTTAGCTCCCAACCCACCAGGGTGTCGCTCCCGCCGCCGCCGAGCACGCTGTCGTTACCGGAGAAACCGCCGCTCATGAAGTCGTCGCCGCCGTCGCCGCGCAACGTATTGTTGCCGGTCGCGCCGAACATAAAGTCGTTACCGGCCCCGCCCATCATCGAATCATCGCCGGAGTCGCCATTCATCGAATCGTTGCCGGACTGCCCGAACATGGTGTCGTCACCAGCGCCGCCGACAATAAGATCGTTGGCGGGACCGGACGTCGCGGTCGCGGCATCGCCATACATGATGTCGTTGCCGGTATCGCCGAACATGGTGTCGGACCCGCCGCCGCCGCGCATGAAATCGATGCCGGCGGCACCAAGCATGATGTCGTCGCCGTCCCCGCCGTCCATCGTATCGTCGCCGGACTGCGCGAACACGGTGTCGTTACCAGCACCGCCATGCATCAGGTCGCTGTCGGCGCCGGTAATGAAGCCGTCGTCGTCGTCGCCAAACATCAGGTCATCGCCGTCGCCGCCATCGATGGTGTCGGCGCCGAAATCGCCGACGATGGTGTCGGCGCCCTCCGAACCCAACATGCTGTCGTTTCCGGACCAGCCGGATAGCATGTCGTCGCCGCTCATGCCCAGCATGGTGTCGTCACCGACAACGCCGTATATCATGTCGTCACCGGCGCCGCCGGTCAGCCAATCGTTGCCTTTGTCGCCTTGGACTGTATCGTTGCCGTCGCCACCAAATAAAGAATCGTTGCCGTTACCGCCGCGTAAGGAATCGTTGCCTGTTCCGCCAATTAGGGTGTCATTGCCGTCGGCGCCAAGAATCGCGTCATTGCCCGCCCCGCCGGAGAAGAAATCCTCGGCGGCATAGTCGTCAAAACCGCCGATGATCGTATCCTGGCCGCTACCGGCTAAGACCGTGTTCGCACCGGGCTCCAGATCCCATTTCGGTTTTGTCTGGTATCCGTTGTTCTTGAAAGTGCCACTACCCGCTACGGCGATGAAATCGTCGGATTTCGAGCCGCTATGGCTTTTTAGTTTTTCGGGACTATCCGCTTTCGGCATCGTGCTACTCCTACTACTTTTGCCGCCGTGAGATCTGGCGATTGACGTCGCGACTAAAACGTCTTGGACCGGCGTTTGCGTTGCAATACTACAAATACAGGCGCATACGCCTCAACCTGCCTACTTGTCCGCGTCTGCATATTCTCGGACTTTTTACCCATAAGTATTCTCTAATACACAGGTAATTCAGGCACTTTTTGCATATTAATTGCGATCATGCCACTAAGAAATTTGACTTAATTTACATAGAAATTGGTAACTCCAGTAATACCGGGTACCAGATATGGTCTTCGACGTACTTTCTGCGCGTTGTGTTGCATTTAGATCAAATGCTACGGGTGGTGTCACATCTTTCACGCATATCGCGGCCGTTCACCCCTACTTATACATGTGATGATGCGACAGTTAAATCGTGGCGACAGTGCCAGCCGGGCCGCCTATGACCGGCGCATCTCTGCACCGGTCAGGTCGGCGTCAAGCAAATCGACGTCATCGGGCTCGACGTCCACGAGATGTCAATGTCGGTCGGACCTACGCGAAGACCAGATTATAGTCCGTCCACATCGTGCCGCCACCGTTTTCAATTGTCAGGACGACCGAGCCGCTGGTGGTGGCGATGGTGATCAGCAGGTCGATGCCCGCATTGCTGGTCGAGACCAGGGCCCCCAGATCCGTCATATTCGTGATCTGATCGTTCAGGTCGTCGAAGACCAGGGTCTCGCTGGTACCGATGTCCAGCAAGGTCATATCGTTGGCCTGGGTTATTGAGCCGCCCGTCGTGCCGCCGAACAGCCAGACGAAAACATCGGTGCCGCCGCCGCCAGACAAGGTGTCTACACCAGTAAAACTGCCGCCGACCACGGTGTCGTTACCCTCACCGCCAATCACCGAGTCGCTCCCCCAATCGCCGGAGACGAAGTCGTTGCCGCTGCCGCCGAGCAAAGTGTCGTTGTCAGAAAAGCCGGTGATTGAATCGTTGCCGCCACCGCCCATGAGAAGATCGTCGCCGGCACCGCCGAGTAGCGTGTCATGACCGGTACCACCAGCCATGGTATCGCTGCCGCCCCAACCGGTCATCCAGTCATCGCCGGAGCCGCCCAACATGGAGTCCTCGCCGCTGCCACCCGACATGACGTCGTCACCCGAATTGCCGTGCATGGTATCGTTGCCGAACCCGCCAAACATGGTGTCGCTGCCCCAATCTCCGGTCATGAGGTCATGGCCGTCGCCGCCCACCATGCTGTCGTCGTTCTCCCAGCCGTTCATGGTGTCGTCGCCGGATCCGCCGAGCATGGTGTCGTCGCCGACGTCGCCGAACATATGGTCATCGCCGGTTCCGCCATCCATGGAATCGTCGCCCCAGCCGCCCGACATGGTGTCGGCGTAGGACTGGCCGAGCATGGTGTCGTTGCCGTCACCGCCCAGCATACTGTCAGTGCCGCCCCAGCCCGCGGTGGTGTTGTCGCCCTCCATCCAATCATGACCGCTACCGCCCAGCATAGTGTCGCTGGCGGATTCGCCAATCATTGTGTCGTCACCGAGGTCGCCGACAATGGAATCGCTGCCCCATCCGCCTGACATCGCGTCATGGCCAGAACCGCCGTTCATGGTGTCGCTGCCGGTGCCGCCGTCCATATCGTCGTCGCCGGAACCGCCGAGCATGCTGTCATTGCCGGCGGCACCCCACATCACGTCGTTGCCGTGGCCGCCGAGCAGGGAATCGTTGCCGCTGCCGCCGTCCATGGTGTCGTCGCCGGTCTCACCGAGCATGGTGTCGTGACCGGTGCCGCCAAGCATGGTGTCGGCGCCCCAGCCGCCGGCCATCAGGTCGTGGCCGTCGCCGCCGAGCAGACTGTCATTGCCGTCCCAGCCGGTGATGGTGTCGTCGCCGGCCGCGCCCAAAATAGTGTCACTACCGCCGCCGCCGTCGATGCTGTCGCCGCCGGTGCCGCCGTCCATCGCGTCGTCGCCGGCGTCGCCGATCATCGTGTCGTTGCCGGCGTCGCCGTTCATGGTGTCGTCGCCGCTGCCGCCCAGCATGCTGTCGTTACCGGACCAGAGATTGTCGCCGGACATCCAGTCGTTGCCATCGCCGCCGAGCATGGTGTCGTCGCCGTGATCGCCCCACATGGTGTCGTGGCCGTCATCACCGAGCATGGAATCGTTGCCGGTCCAACCGAACAGAGAATCATTGCCGGCGTTACCGCGAAGCGTGTCGTCGCCCTGGTCGCCGTAAATCTCGTCGTCATCGTCGCCGCCGAGCATCGAATCGTTGCCGACGCCACCACCCATCAGATCCTGGCCTGTGCCGCCCGACATGGTGTCGTCGCCGACGTCGCCCCACATGCTATCGCTGCCGTCGCCGCCGAGCAGGGAGTCCGCCCCGCCCGGCGTCCAGCCGCCGTCGCCCGACATCCAGTCGTTGCCGTTGCCGCCGAGCAGGGTGTCGCTGCCCTGGTCGCCCCACATCGTGTCGTGGTCGTCGCCGCCGTCCAACAGATCGTTGCCGACCCAGCCGAACAGCTTGTCGTTACCGTCACCGCCTTCCAGGGTGTCGTCGCCGCCCGCCAGAGAATCCGGTTTGCCGATCGGTTGGAACTGATCGCCCCAAAGTTCGTCGTCGTCCTTGCCGCCGACGATGGAATCGCCGCCGTCATCGCCGATCAGAATATCCGCGTCCGGGAGGGCTTCGCCACCATCCTCGTTACCGCCGATAATGGTGTCGGCGCCATCGCCGCCCTTGATCGTGTCGTTGCCGTCATCGGGGTCATTGTCGCCGACGAGCCAGTCGTTGCCGTCCTCGCCGCAAATGCTGTCATTGCCGAGGCCGCCGATGATGGTGTCTGCGCCGCCGCCGCCATTGATGGTGTCGTCGCCGTCGCCGCCGACCAGGAAATTGTCGTCATCGTTACCGTTGATTGCGTCATTGCCGGTCCCACCGACGATACCTTCGATCGAAACAAAGGTATCGTCGCCATAGCCGCCGCCGACAACGTTCACGCCGGACCCGCTGGCTCCCAAGGTTATCGTGGTATCGCCCGTGGCGCCTTCCAACTGCACCACATCGAAGCCGTCGCCGCCATCGAAATAATCATCACCCGAACCAGCGGCGATAACGAATTTGTCGTCACCGTCGCCGCCGTAGAGTTGATCGTCGCCGTCGCCATCAGACATGGTATCGGCGCCATCGCCGCCCCACATTTTGTCGTCGTCGGCACCGCCGAACATCAGATCGGTGCCGCCGCCCCCTTCCATCCAATCAGGACCGTTGTTGCCCCACATGCTGTCGTTGCCGTCGCCGCCGAACATCAGGTCGGGGCCGTTGCCGCCTTCCATCCAGTCGTTGCCGTTGCCGCCGTCGAGCGTGTCCTTGCCGTTCGAAGCCGGTAGATTACGGCCATCGCCGTTGGGCAGGGCATCGCCGACGATGGTGTCGTCGCCGTCGCCGCCCAGGATCGAATCCTTGCCGTTGCCGCCGACAAACAGATCGTCCGCCGCATCATTACCGGTGCCGCCTATAATCGTGTCATGGCCGTTGCCCGCATAAACCGTGTTCTCTCCGGTTCCCAGGTTCCAGGTCGGCTTATCCTGAAAACTGTTTCCCTTGAAGTAACCGCTGTCCGTGGTCGCGATATAGTCGTTCCATTTCGAGCCACTTTCGGTGTTGGTGTTTTGCGGATTTTTCGGCTTCGGCATCTCTTTTTCCCTTTTATTGTTTTCCGCCGCGAAATTCGGCGAACAAGAATGAGAAAGAGGCGGACGCGGAATTCAGGCTCGCCTATCGACGCAACATTTGTAGGGAAAACACACACCCCTAACGCAGTTTTGTTTGATCCCGCCAGTCTAGGTCGACTGTTTATTGCCCAAACGGGATGACGAACAAAACCTATCAAAAGAAGGTTAAGCAAAGTTCAGTCGGGCTGTCACGTGAAATTGCCCATAATTCGCAAGAAATGCGCGATCTCCATAATATACTATGTAGATCATAAGAAAAGGGCCGGGGAAATCCCCGGCCCAGCTGGTCTGCATTTTTCTTCGTCTAAGCAAAGAGGAAGGTGTAATCCGCAACCGTATTGCCCGCCTCGCCCACGAGGACGATATCGGCCGACCCGCTCGTCGTCGAGAAGGTGAGCAATAGGTTGCCCGCCGAGGTCGCCGATCCGGCAAACGCTATGGAGAAGTCGAGCGTCGTCATATTGTCGTTGAGATCGTCGAGGACGATGGTTTCTCCCGTATCGATGTCGGCAATATACATATCCATCGCCTGTGTGATCGAGCCGCCGGCGCTGCCGCCGACCTGCCAGACGAAGACATCCGAAGCGGAGCCGCCGGACAAGGTATCGACCCCGTCGAAACCGCCGCGCAAGGTGTCGTTGCCGGTATCGCCGACCAGAGAGTCGTTGCCGGCCCCGCCGTCGATGGAGTCGTTGCCCCATTCGCCGGAAACGAAGTCGTCGCCGGCCCCACCCAGCATGGTGTCGTCATCGGACCAGCCGATCATCGAGTCATCGCCCGAACCGCCGAGCATCGAGTCGTCGCCGGACGAGCCTGACATGGTGTCGTCGCCCCAACCGCCGAGCATGGTGTCGTCGCCGGAGTCGCCGAATATACTGTCGTCACCGGAGCCGCCGAGCACACTGTCGTCGCCGGAGCCGCCTTGGACGGTGTCATTATGCAACTCGCCGGAGACGGTGTCGTTGCCAGCACCGCCGAGCATGCTGTCGCTGTCCGACCAGCCGGTCATGAAATCGTCGCCGGCACCGCCGAGCATGGTGTCGTCGCCGGTATCGCCGAACATATTGTCGTCGCCGGAACCGCCGAGCAGGGAATCGTCGCCGGCACCGCCACGGACGGTATCGTCGTTGATTTCGCCGGAGACTGTATCGTTACCGGCGCCGCCAAGCATGCTGTCGCTATCCGACCAACCGGTCATGAAGTCGTCGCCGGAGCCGCCCAGCATGGTGTCGTCGCCGGCACCACCGGTCATATTGTCGTTATCGCTGCCGCCGTCCATCACGTCGTTGCCGGAGCCACCCCACATCAAATCCTCACCCGTACTGCCGAGCAGGGAGTCGTTGCCGCCACCGCCGAAGACGGTGTCATTGCCCCAATCGCCGGAGACCGTGTCGTCGCCGTCGCCGCCGAGCATGCTGTCGTCGCCGGACCAACCGGTCATGAAGTCGTCGCCGGAGCCGCCTTGCATGGTGTCGTCGCCGGTATCGCCGAACATGTTGTCGTTACCGGAACCGCCGAGCAGGGAGTCGTCGCCGATGCCGCCAAAGACCGTGTCGTCGTTGATTTCGCCGGAGATGGTGTCATTGCCGGAACCGCCGAGCATGCTGTCGTTGTCCGACCAGCCGGTCATGAAGTCATCGCCGGAACCGCCCAGCATGGTGTCGTCGCCGGCGCCGCCGGTCATATTGTCGTTCCCGGAACCGCCATCCATTATGTCGTTGCCGGATCCGCCCCACATCACGTCGTTGCCGGTGTTGCCAAGCAGGGAATCGTCGCCGGAACCGCCGAAGACGGTGTCATTGCCCCATTCGCCGGAGACGGTGTCGTCGCCGGAGCCGCCGAGCATGCTGTCGTCGCCGGACCAACCGGTCATGAAATCGTCGCCGGAGCCGCCCAGCATGGTGTCGCCGCCGGCACCGCCGAACATATCGTCGTTGCCGCTGCCGCCAAGCAGGGAATCGTTGCCACCGCCGCCATAGACGGTGTCATCGCCCCACTCTCCGGAGACGGTATCGTCGCCATTCCCACCAAGCATGCTGTCGCTGTCGGACCAGCCGGTCATGAAGTCGTCGCCGTCGCCGCCCAGCATGGTGTCATCGCCGGCGCCGCCGGTCATATTGTCGTCGCCGGACCCGCCATCCATTATGTCGTTGCCGGAGCCGCCCCGCATCACGTCGTTGCCATGACCGCCAAGCAGAGAATCGCTCCCGCTACCGCCGGACACCGTGTCGTCATGCAGCTCGCCGGAGATGGTGTCGCTGCCGGCCCCGCCGAGGATGCTGTCATTGTCCGACCAGCCGGTCATGAAGTCGTCGCCGTCGCCGCCCAGCATGGTGTCGTCGTCGGCACCGCCCCACATCACGTCGTCGCCGCTGTCGCCGAGCATACTGTCATTGCCGGTGCCGCCCGACATCGTGTCGTCGCCGGCACCGCCACGCATGGTGTCGTGGCCGCTATTGCCTTGTAAATTGTCGTTGCCGATGCCGCCGATGACGGAGTCATTGCCGCCACCGCCTTTGACGGTGTCGTTACCCCATTCGCCGGACACGGTATCGTCGCCTGCGCCGCCGAGGATGCTGTCGTCGCCGGACCAGCCGGTGATATCGTCATCGCCACTGCCACCGAGCATAGTGTCGGCACCGCTTCCGGAGCCGCCCCGCAGGGTGTCGTCGCCGCTGCCGCCCGACATGCTGTCGCCGCCGGTACCGCCATCCATCCAGTCGTTGCCGCTACCGCCGAGCATGGTGTCGCTGCCGCCGCTGCCGTTCATCACATCGCCGCCGCTGCCGCCGCTCATGGAATCACCACCGCCGCCGCCATTCATGGTGTCGGCGCCGGTCTGGCCGAACATCGTGTCCGCGCCGCCGCCGCCCAACATGCTGTCGGCCGCCGCCCAGATCGTTGCGCCGTCGTCGTCGTCGCCATACATCAAGTCGTCGCCGGTGCCGCCCAGCATGGTGTCGCTGTCAACGTCGCCGACGATCGTGTCGGCACCCGCGCCACCCAGCATGCTGTCGTTACCGGACCAGCCGGTCATCAGGTCGTCGCCGTCCTGACCCAGCATGGTGTCGGCACCGAGGCCGATTCCGCCGAACATGGTGTCGTTGTCCTTACCGCCGAGCATGCTGTCGCTGCCGGCGCCGCCATTCATCAGATCCGCGTCCGGCAGGGCTTCCGTCCCGTCCTCGTTGCCGCCGATCATAGTGTCGTTGCCGGCATCGCCGTTGATGGTGTCGTTGCCGTCATAGGGGTCGTTGTCGCCGACCAGCCAGTCGCCGCCGTCGCCGCCGTTGATCAAGTCGTTGCCCAAGCCGCCCCAAATGGTGTCGGCGCCGCCATTGCCGTTGATGGTGTCGTCGCCGTCGCCGCCGACCAGGAAGTTGTCGTGACTATTGCCGTTAATGCTGTCGTTACCCGGCCCGCCGATGATGCCTTCGATGCTGATGAAGGTGTCGTTGCCATAGTTGCCGCCGATAATGCCGACGCCGCTGCCGCTCGGGCCTAAGGTGATTGTGGTGTCGCCCGTGGCGCCTTCCAATTGCACCACGTCGATGCCGGCGCCGCCGTCGAATAGGTCGTCGCCAGAGCCCGCGTCGATGACGAACTTGTCCTCACCGTTGCCGCCGAAGACCTGATCGTCGCCGTCGCCGTCATGCATGGTGTCGGGCCCGTTATTGCCCCACATGCTGTCGTTGCCGGCGCCGCCGAACATCAGGTCGGGCCCATTGCCGCCTTCCATCCAGTCGTTGCCATTGCCGCCGTCGAGCGTGTCCTTGCCGTTGGAGGCTGGGAGTTCCTGGCCTTCGCCATTGGTCAGCGCGTCGCCGATAATGGTGTCGTCGCCGTCGCCGCCCAAAATCGAGTCTTTGCCGTTACCGCCAACGAAAAGATCGTCCGCCGCATCGTTACCGGTGCCGCCGACTATCGTGTCATGCCCGTTGCCCGCATAAACCGTGTTCGAACCGGTGTCTAAATTCCAAGCCGGTTTGCTCTTAAAGCTTTCGCCTTGGTAGTAACCGCTGCCCGTGGTTGCGATATAGTCATTCCATTTGGAGCCACTGTCGCCATTCGTATTCTGTGGGTTGTTCGGCTTCGGCATGTTTTTTTCCCCTTATTGTACGTAGCAGCAAGATACGGCCGTTGGTTCACCAAGCCGGCTCGTTTGCGTCGAACCGCCGGTTAAATCAAACAATGTCGGGATTTACAGTTCCCCCCTCGACGCTTCGCTCGAGCAGGGCGGAGTAGTCGATCCGCCCTTGCCCTGCTCGCATTTATGCGAAGCGTTGCAGAAAGCTTAGCCAGAGAATTAGAGAGTTGTCATGTTAAAAAACAAAAAATTACTAAATTAGTGAAATAAACATATTATATTATGTAATTTCATTAGCCGCCGCGTATGTCTCAACTTCCTCCCAAACCAGTTAGTGTGGTGTAGTATTTTGTTTCTGGACAAAGAGGCGCAAAAGCCGCCTTCTCAAGCGCCTCAACCCATCAGATGTGCACCGAGAATTGTGAGGGACCGACAGGTGGTGAGCCTCGTCTGCGGCGCCGATCGATACGTCGCACGCCGGCTCTCGCGGCTCGCTGCGCGAACAGCTGCCGCCTAGTTCAAATTTCTTAGAAGTTTCACTCTTTGCTGGGCAAAGAGTTTCGACCGAGCAGGGTGGACAGGATTATGTGCCGGCTCTCGCGGTTCGCTGCCGCGAACAGCTGTCGCCTAATGCAAAGGGCTTAGAAGTTTCACTCTTTGCTGCGCAAAGAGTTTCGACCGAGCAGAGTGGGCAGGATTATGTGCCGGCTCTCGCGGTTCGCTGTGCGAACAGCTGTCGCCTAATGCAAAGAGCTTAGAAGTTTCACTCTTTGCTGGGCAAAGAGTTTTGGTGGAGCCGAGGGGAATCGAACCCCTGACCTTAGCATTGCGAACGCTACGCTCTCCCAACTGAGCTACGGCCCAATCTCCGGTAGCACATAGGGACCCGAAATCGGGGCGTGTTAGAAAGCTAGGCTCGACCCTTGAAGCATCTGAACTTCAGCAGCCAATCGACGAGTTATCACATTAACAGCTTGGGTTCTGTACAACCTTTCTGCTCTCAAATTGATTGTGAACAGGCTTCCTGAAAAACAAGTGATTACTCTGTTTGCAAGCTATCAATAACTTCAACTTTTAGGACATTTTTCAACCCAACCAAGTTGCCCGGAAACTTTCCACCTATAGCTAATACTACTCGAAGTGCACGATGCCGCAGTTCGGCAGCAGACTCCGCATCCATCAACGCATTGTATTTAACGCACTGATACAATCCACGAACCAGATCTGCTTCGTCAGAGTTTTTTCCTTTTACTTCTACTCCAATCCATCGTTTATGCGTCATAAATGAAACGTCGATGCTATCCCCTGAAAGGAATGGATATTCTGTACGGATATCAAATCTGCCTTTTTCGCCAATCAAGCTAGGGTCCCGAGCAATTGCATTTTTAAGCGCCTTGTGTGCGGGGCCTTCACCCCCTTTGCCACGACCGGTACTATTCTTTCTTCGTATTTTCTCGGAGTTGGTGACGATACCAGATGGTGAGGGTTGCAGTCCTAAATGTTCAAGGACAGCGTCCCATTGGTCGTAAGCAAAAATTTCAACAAGCATTCTGTCGACGACACTTTTTTGCTGCGTTTTGGATAATCTAGAGAAATCTCTAACTTCCGGCACAAACCAGCCAATGCCTTCACCAGGTAAACCTGTATTTTTGTTTATAACGAGACACTGGATTGGCGGCGGTATACTTTCAACCGATCCTTCGAAATTCTTCATGACATTGCCAATGAGACCCAAAGGATAATTTAGATTTCTGGGATTCGGCATTCCGATTTCGGTAGCCAAATCTGAATACAAAATAGTTCGTTGCGCCTTCGCTTGTCTGATTAACAATGGTAAAGCCAGCCGAGCTCGTTGCTCGTAAAGCTTGTTGCCGAAAAAATCGCCAAACGCAGTAGCATTTCCGGTCTCGATGTTTCTCGCCATATTAGAAACCTTGCGTTTTTTACGCCTGCTAATCTTGCAACTCGTACTTAGTTACAATTCTTTGATGCTTGGGCTTGTGGCAGCTGAACTCTTTAGGCCTCCGGAGTTAGTTCCCGACTGTTTAAGTCGGTTTGCCCGCATTACCTATTCACTTTGACGGAGAGAGGTTCCACTTGAATTACGCTCGATTGTGCGGTTTGTGTCATCGCGGCGGGGACAACCCTTGCCGTGATGAGGTGTATTCGATTGGCGTCCGACACTTCCATGCCGTCGAGTTTCGACTTCTAACGATAAAACGTCTACTCGGCGATGGCATGCCAGCGGGTAATCTTTCCAACCGAAAATCCAGCCTTCTGCTCATTCGAGATACCAATAGGCCGTCTTGTGAAAAATGCTCCCTCATCGAATCCTCTGTTCCTTAGCATAACGGAAATCTCTCTTTCAACTTGAACAAGAAATTGGGAAGTAGGTCGATGGCGGACCGGAATATACACAGGCACTCGCGGTTCGCTCCGCGAACAGCTGCCGCCTAATTCAGATATCTTTGAATTTTCACTCTTTGCTGGGCAAAGAGTTTCGACCGAGCAGGGTGGACAGGATTAAGTGCGGGCTCTCGCGGTTCGCTGACGCGAACAGCTGTCGCCTAATGCAAAGAGCTTAGAAGTTTCACTCTTTGCTGGGCAAAGAGTTTCGACCGAGCAGGGTGGACAGGATTATGTGCCGGCTCTCGCGGTTCGCTGCCGCGAACAGCTGCCGCCTAACTCAAATATCTTTAAAATTTCACTCTTTGCTGGGCAAAGAGTTTTGGTGGAGCCGAGGGGAATCGAACCCCTGACCTTAGCATTGCGAACGCTACGCTCTCCCAACTGAGCTACGGCCCCGAAGTGGTTGGTCTGGCCGGCATATAGAGAGGCGAACAGGCCCCTGTCAAGGGGGGAGAAAACCTTGCGTCAATCGGCCAAGGGCACTAAATCATGGGGTCGGTAGAATATTGCAAATAGAGCGCCGGCAACGTCATGAACGGTATCATCTTTCTCGTCGACACCCTCTTCAGCATCTATATCTTTATCGTTTTCGCGTCGGTGATCATGAGTTGGCTGTTGGCCTTCAATGTGATCAACCAACATAATCAGTTTGTCCGCATGGTCGCCGAATTCCTGCATCGCGCGACGGAGCCTCTATTGGCGCCGATCCGCAAGATTTTGCCGAATTTGGGGCCGCTCGACATCTCGCCGGTGATCCTGCTCGTGCTGCTCATGTTCCTGCGGACATTCATCGTTCATGATGTCTTGGTCGGGTTCCTCTGAGTGATATCTTTCGCCACACCTGTGGCGGACGGTCTGCGGATCGACGTTCGGGTGCAACCCAATGCGGCGCGAAACGAAATCGGATCTATTGTTGCGGATGCCCGAGGCAAGGCACGGTTATCGGTACGCGTATCGGCGGTGCCCGAGAACGGAAAAGCCAATAAAGCCCTGATCAAACTGCTGGCCAAGTCCTGGCGCACCGCGCCCCGCGATTTCGATTTGGCCACGGGCGCGACGACACGAAACAAAACCCTGATTTGGCGCGGCGATCCTGAGGATCTAGCCCGCCGGTTGTCGATTTGGCGAGCAGAACTTTAATCCGCCGCCGCCCGCAAGTTCTGAGTTGCGGGCATATCCACTTTACCGCTGCGGATAACCACGCCGAAGGCGCGTTCGGCCGCGGCTTCGTCGATCAGTCCGTCGAGATGATCAGCCAGCACCCGAGCCGGGTCCCTGTCATAGGCGGCGCCGTAGCCGCCACCGCAGGGGCCGTAGGTGACCAGGCGCTCGCCCTTGGCAACCTGGCGGAAGGGGATCTTCGAGGGGAGCCTTTCGCGTTGCCCGTCCGGACCCACCAGTTCGATATCCCCCGGCGTGCCGTCGCCGCCGCCTTGGAAGGCCCAGGGCGCGAAGGCCTGGCCGTCGCCTTCAATCGAAACGCCGCCGTCCTCGAGAAACTCGAACACCCGCACCGAGCCCTGACCGCCACGCCAAGCACCGGCGCCGATGGCGTCCTCGCGCAGTTCGTAGCGCGTGACGCGTAGCGGCAGGTGGGATTCGATATCCTCCACCGGATTGTTGCGAGTATTGGCGTAGAGGGTGTCGACCGCGTCCATGCCATCCTTACCGGCGCGGCCGCCATAACTGCCTTCCATGATCTCCATATGCACCCATTGCTCCCCGTCCTTGAGGCCGGAGAAGGCGAGCACCCGCAGATTGCCGACGCCGGCGCTGACTTGATCCGGCACCGCTTGCGCCAAGGCTTTCATCACCGTATCGGCCAGTGCGTTGCCGGGGCAGAAGCGGGCGATCACCGGCGCCGGAAAGATCGGATTGGCGAGGCAGCCTTCCGGCGCATGGATGGTGATCGGCCGGGTCAGGCCGCTGTTCTGCGGGATCGGACCGTAGGTCTCCGAATCCAGCAGGATCGAGCGCAGGGTCAACCAGACGGCGCAGTCCACCGTGCCCACCAAGGGCATATTGATCGGCTTGTTCGGCACCTGGGGCGCCGTGCCGGTCAGGTCCACGGTCATTTCGTCGCCGCGCACTTTCAGAGTCACTTGCAGCGGCAAGTCCTTCAGCGCCGGATCGTCGCTGTCCTGATAGCCGTCAATATGGGTGCGGGCATTATAGTCGCCGTCGGGAATCTCGGCGATCGCCTGACGCATCAGCCGTTCGGAATAGTCGAGCAGATCCTCATAGGCCTTTGTCACCGTGTCGAGGCCATATTGCGCCAGCAGATCCATATAACGCGCGGCGCCGATCCGGGCGGCGGCGATTTGCGCCTCCATGTCGCCGACCACCAGATCGGCGACCCGGATATTGCTGCGCAGGATATGCCAGACCGGGTCGACCTTACGACTGGCCTGAAAGACTTTCACGGCCTTGAACTGCAGGCCTTCCGCATAGGTATCGATGGCGTCGACGATGCCACAGCTGCCCGGCGACAAGGCGCCAATGTCCAAATGATGCGCCGTGGTCATGGAGAAGCCGACTAAGGCATCGTCGAAAAATACCGGCACCGCGAAGCCCACGTCCGGGCCGTGGGAGGCGCCGCCATAGGGATCGTTATGCATGAACACGTCACCCGGTTCGATCACGTCGCCGCGGCTTTCGACTTCCGCCAGGATACCGCGCACATAGCCGGGGATCGGGCCCGACTGCAGCGGCGTGCTCATGGTGCATTCGGCCAGCTGATCGCCGTGTTGATCGGTCAGAGCGGCCCCGAAATCCTCCGATTCCCGGATGATGCTGGAATAGCTCATGCGCATCAGCTTGTGGCCCATTTCGAGGGCAATGTTTTCGAGCGCGCCCTGGATGACGGCGCCGACGAAAGGATCGATGCGGTTTTTCATGAGCTTTGCTCCGTCAGGATGAGATTACCGACAGGGTCGACCGTCGCATGCCAACCGGGCGGCACCACGGTCGTGCTGTCGGTCTGTAGGATGATCGCCGGGCCGGGCACGTCCTGTCCGGTGGCCAAGCGGTCGCGGCGTAGATAGGCGGTTTCGAAGCTTTCCAGATGGTCATCGACGCGGAACATGCAGGTGCCGGTACCGACGGCGGCATCGCCATCGCCCGTCGGGACAGGCAGGCGTTCCAGTTTGTCGACGGCGCCCCGACCGCTGATCCGCACGGTGACAATTTCGATAGCGCTGTCCTCGAAGGCATGGCCGTATTCGCTGCGGTGCTGATCGTGGAAGGCCTGCCAGACTTGCGCCAGCGCCGCTTGATCCAAGTCGCCGTCCGGAATCGGAACCTTCAACTCGTAACCCTGGCCGACATAGCGCAGATCGCCACTGCGCCGATAATGGATATCCGTCGCCCCGTCGCGGTCGAACAGCTCCGCCAGTTCCGCCGCCATCTCGGCGAATTGCCGTTCCAGGCGTGTGCGGTCCAGATCGCGGTCGGTCTGAAACGCGGTGCGGATCGCTTCATATTGCAGGTCGGAGGTCAACAGGCCCATGGCCGAGGTGATGCCGGGATAAGGCGGCACCAGCACCCGCTTGACACCGAGCAGGCGGGCGACTTCCGCGCCATGCAACGGGCCGGCGCCGCCAAAGGCGGCGAGCGTGAAGTCGCGCGGATCGATGCCCCGCTGCACCGTGCGGGAACGGATGGCGTTCGCCATGTTGCTGTTCAGCACGGTCAGGATACCCTCGGCCGTCGCCAACTTATCTTGCCCCAAATCCGCCGCCAGCGTACCGATGACCCGGTCGGCGGCGGCCAGATCCAGGGCCATCTGGCCGCCCAGAAAATCCTCGGGCAGCAGCCGTCCCAGCACCAGATTGGCGTCGGTGACTGTCGGCCTGTCGCCGCCCTGGCCATAGGCCGCGGGGCCCGGCACCGCGCCGGCGCTTTCCGGGCCGACCTTGAAGGCGCCGCCCCGATCCCGATAGGCGATGGAACCGCCGCCGGCGCCGATGGTGTGGATGTCGATCATCGGCAGCAGCACCGGGAAGCCGGCGATCTGGGCGCTGCGCGAATCCATTTCCGCGAACTGGCCGTCGCGGACGATGCCGATATCGGCGCTGGTGCCGCCGATATCCAGGGTGATGACTTTGTCGACGCCGGCCAGTTCGCCGAGCCAGGCGCCGCCGCGCACGCCGGCGACCAGACCCGACAGCAGGGTCACCGCCGGCCGTTCCGCCACCATGGCCGGGGTCGCCAGGCCGCCGTTGGAGGCCATGATATGGAGTTCCCCGGCAACCCCCAAGTCGTCGAACGCCGACTGCAATTCGCCGATATAGCCGCGCATCTTCGGCCCGACGAAGGCGGACATAGCGGTGGTGGTGAAGCGTTCGAACTCCCGAAACTGTGGCGCCACGGCCGAGGAGGTGGTGACGAACAGGTCCGGGCAGGCCTCGCGAACGATCGCCGCCGCCCGTTGTTCGTGATCGGGATTAAGGAAGGAGAACAGGAAGCAGATGCAGATCGCTTCCACCCCGGCCGCCGCCAGTTCCTCGGCCGCCTGCCGCACCGCCGCCTCGTCCAAGGTCTCGATCTCATGGCCGTCCGGCGGGGCCAGGCGGCCGGACACGGTCTTGCGGTGGCGGCGGTGGACCAGGGGTCGGCTCTGCCAAGGCAGGTCCTGCATGATCGAGTAATGCTGCACCCGCTGATGCCGGCCGATATGGACGATGTCGCGGAAGCCGTCATTGGTGATCATGCCGGTTACCGCGCCTTTATTCTCCAGCATGGCATTGGTCGCCGTGGTGGTGCCGTGATAGACGCTGGCGATCTCACGCCCCTCAATACCAGCCAGATCGCAAAGCTCGGTCAGCCCGCGGACGATCCCGTCGGCGGGGTTGTCCGGCGTCGTCGCCACTTTGTGGATCAGCAGTGCCTCCCGATCTACGGTCGCCAGCGCGAAATCCGTGAAGGTTCCTCCGACATCGATCCCGACAATCGCATTCATCGACCACGTGCCTCCCTTGCTTGCGCCATTTCAACGGGATTCGAGCCGGCTGACAAGATGTCTAACCACGGTGCGGTCGACCGAGGCCTGTATATTGGTTAGATGCGAGGACGCTGGGGCGATATGCTGTGGCGCCAGGGATTACACCGGACAGCGAAATGATCGATGTCACACCTGAAATCCAGATCGACGAACGCGAAGTGACCGAGACATTCCTGCAGGCCGGCGGGCCCGGCGGGCAGAATGTCAACAAGGTGGCGACGGCCGTGCAACTGCGCTTCGATGCGCGCAACTCACCGGCGATCACGGAGGCGGTGTTCGAGCGTCTGCGCCGGCTGGCCGGCCGCCGCATGACCCGAGACGGGGTGCTGGTGATTACGGCGCGGCGCTTCCGCCACCAACAGGGCAATCGGCAGGACGCGCTTGCCCGTCTGGTCGACCTGATCCGCCGCGCCGCCGCGCCACCGACGCCGCGCCGACCGACCAAAGCAAGCCGCGCCAGCCGCCAGCGCAGACTGACCCGCAAGAAGCAACGCGGGCAGTTGAAACAAAACCGCGCCCGACCGTCCCGGGAGGATTGAGCGGCCGACCCTCCGACCGCCGCCGAAATCAAAGGGTCAGACCCTTTGATTAAATTTTCGGCGCTGATTGCGCTAAAAATCAACTTGTTTTGGTGGTATCCCTATTCAAAGGGTCTGACCCTTTGATTTCAGGCTGCGACGTTGCGCGGGCCCGGAGAGCGATCGGCGCGATCCGAAATAGCCGACAGGATGCGGTCGGTCGAGCTGGGCTCTCCGGCGTTTCGGGCGGGTCGAAGCCGGGCCATGTCACATTCTGTGCGGCCGGCTCGTCTTCTTTCATAGGAAAGGAGATCATCATGCGTATACTCACCTCCGGCCTGTCGTTGTTTTATCTGGCAAACGGCCTGTTCATGCTTTTTCTGCCCCGGCTTTGGTATGAGCTCACCCCCGGCGTCGTCGAACATGGGGCCTTCAATGGGCATTTCGTGCGCGACGTGGGGATCGCGTTTGCGGCGGCGGCGGCTGGCATTCTATTGACATTGTTCCCACAGCGGCGTTGGTCCGCCGGCGCCGCCGCGGCGGTGGCGTTCATCGGTGGACATGCCCTGCTGCATCTGGTCGAGCTTGTCCATGGCGGCGATGGCGGTGCGTTCCTGCGCGACGGGATGCTGATCCTGCTGCCGGCGCTGTTGGTTGGCGTCTGGTTTTACCGACATACGCAGGAGGTGACGTCATGATCCGCTATCTCGCCAAGCGCGCCTTCGACAGCTTCCGCCGGCGCTACGACTACGACACCGATTATCTGACCGAGTTGGCGGACAGTTATCCGGCGAAGACCTGGCGCTACATCTTGACGTCACCCTTGGCGCTGCATCACCGTTTTGTCCCAGCGGAGCTCTATTTCGCCGCGAAACTGCGGTCCACCGTCCGTGCCGATTGCGGCGATTGCGCCCGGTTGGCGCTTCGCATGGCGCGGGAGGCGGGCGTCGCCAAGTCGCAGCTACAAGCCATCCTGAACCAGAATCCGGGACGGATGGACCGCTGGGTCGAAATCGGCTATCGCTACGCCGATGCCGTGCTGGACCGGAGTGCGGACCTGGACGGCTTGATCCGGGAGATCGAGATCGAGTTCGGCCGGCGCGGTCTGTGGGATATGACCTTCGCCGTGGCATTCGGGCAATTCTATCCGCAGATCAAAGCCGGTCTCGGCGTTCAGGTATCTTGCCTTCCGGCCCCTCTAATGGCGCAGGAGATTGATGGTGAGGATCCCCTCCGTGCCGCAAACTGAGCACGGCGCCGCCGCCGCCCCGTTTGTGCGGGCGCGGCCCCGGCTGTTGCGGCTGGCTTACCGGATGACAGGCTCTTATGCCGATGCGGAAGACATCGTCCAGGAAGTCTGGCTGCGTTGGGCCGGCGCCGGGCATCCGGCCCTGGACAATCCCACGGGATATTTCGCCACGATCGCCACTCGGCTCTGCCTCGATCGGTTGAAAAGCGCTGCCCGTCAGCGTGAACGATATGTGGGCACATGGTTGCCGGAGCCGGTGATGGCGGACTGGGCCGCGGCCGACGAATTGGCGGCGGTGGAACATCGTGTCGATATCTCCTATGCCATTCTGCGGTTGCTGGAGCAGCTGAGCCCGCTCGAGCGGGCGGCATATCTGCTGCACGATTTGTTCGATATATCTTTTCAGGAAATCGCAACTGCGCTCGAACGCAGTCCGGCCACCTGCCGTAAACTCGCCTCCCGCGCGCGGCGGCAATTGGCAGCGGCGGAGCCCCGATACCTGCCGAGCGCCGGCGATGTCGAACGCCTGTTGTCCGCCTTCCTGTCGGCGCAGGAAAGCGGCCAGATTTCCGGACTCGCCGATCTGCTGGCGGAAGACGTGGTGTTCTATTCCGACGGCGGCGGTAAGGCGCTGGCCGCGCTCAATCCGATCCGCGGTCGGGATTCAGTCTCGCGTTTCGTCTTGGGTATCTTCTCCAAAATGGCGGAGGTCGGGCCCCAGGAGATGGCGCCCGCGTTGGTCAATGGTGCCCCGGGTTTCCTCTATTTCGGCGGCGATGGCAGCCGGCAACCCTTCGCTCTCGATTTGGACCAAGCGGGCCGGATCGCCGGCTTTTATGTGGTGCGCAATCCGGACAAGCTGTCTTCACTCCCGCCGGCCGGCGAGCAGTAGCAGGTTGAGGGTGCTGAGGGCGTCATAGGTTTCGGCGAATGCCGCCGCGAAGACCTCAGGCGCTATGGCCAGACGGCGGCGGATATCCGCCAGACTGAATTCGCCCGTGCAGAGGCGCAAGATATCCGCGGCATGTTCAGGCAGCCGGCGTCGGTACGATAGTCCGTCGAAATCGGCGCGGATCACCGGTTGGCGGGCCACCGCGTCGGCGAAAGCGCCCGGCGTCATCTCGCGCAGTACCGGGACATTCTCCATATCGCCGGGGTCGGCGGCTCGGCTATCTTTGCCGAGATAACAGACATGGGTCTTCAGATTGCCGCCGAGTTCCTCCGCCAAGGCGCATTGTTCGAGCCAAGGCAGGGCAGCGGCGCGTGCCAGCAAGTCCGGGTTCTGTAGGTAGAGAGATGGTTGGTAGCGTGCGGGCTCGACGAAGCCGGAGATGTTCAAGCCTGCGTCTCGGGCCAATTCGTCGATCTCCGTCACCGTGAAGGCGCGGTCGCGACTGTGCAGGAGCAGGTCATAAAAGCCGGCATCGTCGCTGTGCAAATGATCCGCGATGAAGGGATTGCGGTTGAGCCAGTTGGTCTCCGGCAGTGCGTCGTAAAGCGACCGTCCGCCGGCCAACCTTTCCGCGACCGGCAAATCGGCCGGGAAGAGACGCCGCATCGCCTGCTGCAGCGGATAGACGCCGGTGCGGCCATAGGGGGCGTAGAGCAATAGGCCGATCCCCCCGCCCGGCGCCAGCACCCGGGCCAGGGCGGCGAGGCCGGCGGCGGGATCCGCCAAGTGGTGGAGCACACCGCAGCAGTCGATATAGTCGAAAGGCCCATCCCGCGCGGGGTCCAAATCGAGCAGGGAGGCTTGCTCGAATGTGATGTTGTCGAGACCGCGTATTTGTGCCCGCGCCTGAGCGATCTCCAGGCTTGCGACGGAGAGGTCGAGATAACGTACTTCACCGCCATCATTCCGGTCCGCGAGCTGCTGCGCCAGCATGATCGCGCCGTCGCCGGTGCCGCCGCCGGCCACCAAGACCCGGAGCGCGCTCGCGCGCCGGCCGCCGAGTATGTAATGCTCGATCTCAAGCAAATGGCTCGGCGAGCCGACGATCAGGCGTTGCCGTTCTGCCGCGGGATCGCGGGCCGGGTAAGGTAGGGCCTCATATTGCCGCTGGACGCTATCGCCCGACGAGCTCACAGCACTGTCCCACGCCACGTTCTAGTCGTCGGCCACCTTGATCACGGCCTTGCCGACGACTTCCCGGTTGATCAGGGCATAAAGAGCGTCCGACGCCTGATCCAGACTGAATGTGTGGGAGATATGCGGCTTGATCTTCCCGTCCCGATGCATCTCGAACAGGGTTTCGAAGTTCTTGGCGTTCAGGTCCGGATGACGGGTATTCCAGGCGCCCCAGAAGACGCCGACGATGGAGCAGCTTTTTAGCAGCGCCAGATTGGCCGGCGCTTCCGGTATCCGGCCGGAGGCGAAACCGATCACCAGCAAACGCCCATACCAGTTGATGCAGCGCAGGGACTGGTCGAAGACGTCGCCGCCGACGGCATCGTAAATCACGTCGGCACCGTTGCCGCTGGTCAGCTCCTTGACCTTATCCTTGAACGGTCCGTCATTGTAGTTGATGACATGATCCGCGCCGTGGTCGAGGGCGAATTTCAGTTTTTCGTCATTGCCGCCGGTGCCGATTACCATGGCGCCCATAGCCTTACCCAACTCCACGGCCGCCAGGCCCACACCGCCGGAGGCGCCATGTACGAGTAAACTCTCTCCAGCCTTCAACTCGCCGCGTTGTAGGGCGTAGATGGATGTGCCGTAGGTCAGGGAAATAGCGGAACCGGTGGCATAGTCCATGCTGTCGGGCAGCGGCATGCACTTGACCTCTTGCGCATTCACTTCCTCCGCGAAGCCGCCGTCGCCGACCATGGCGATGACCCGATCGCCAGGCTTGAATTTGGTGACGGCGCTGCCGACCTCGATAACTTCACCGGCCACCTCGGCGCCGGGAGCGAAAGGAAAAGGCGGTTTGAACTGATACTTGCCCTGAATGATCAGCACGTCAGGAAAATTTACGCCCGCCGCATGGACTTTGACCCGCACTTCCTTCTCGCCGAGATCCGGCAGCGTATGCTCTTCCAGCACCAGGCTCTCCGGCGGGCCATATTCCTTACACAACATCGCTTTCATGCGGGCGTCCCTTTCCTCGTCAGCGGCGTATCGGTTCTAGAGCATATATCTACCATACGGCAACATTTGACCGGTCGAATTTATCCCCTGGCTAGGCGCGGTCCGCCGGGCGATGCGGGGTATCGGCCAAGGGCCGCAACGACGTCCAGGGGATAAATGCGCCCGGCCGGAGGTGGCGTTTGGACGGGATTTGGCGTCGGCGCGATGCTTGCCCGATACCCCGCATCGCCCGGCGCACCGCCCCTTAGCCAAATCCCGTCCTAACGCCATCAAATGATGCCGTATGGTCGATATATGCTCTAGCCGTTTAGCATAGAACTTCCCGGAAGGATAAGGGGGAACCACGTCTGGTCGGGAAACATTAAAATCGCAACCCGAAACTGATCTGTCCGCCTTCCACATTGTCGCCCTTGATCGCCGCTATTTGTACCCGCAGGGCGTCGCTTAACGGAATATTGTCGCGACGGATATCGAGCAGAAGGCCGGCGCCAATGGTGACGAATTCGTCGAAGCCGAGGGCGGCGCGGCCGCCGCCGGTCAATCTCGTGGCGGAAGCGAAGACGTCCCAATAAAGCGGTCGATCGAACAGGGTCAGTCCCGTCGGTTGGCGCCACTTGCCGGTCAGTTTCGCGGCGCCATGACTGCCGGATAGACGAAGACCATCCGACGGCGCGTCAATGATCTCCGTATAGGCTTGTGCGAAAGCGAGTTCGGCGCGGATGTTGCCGGCACCGACGTCCTGATCGTAAATGGCGCGCAGAGAGGCCGCGACGCTGGCCGCCCATAACGACCAATCGAAGATAAACAAATCGTCGGGATCGACATCGCCGTCGATGTCGGGCAGGAGGCCCAGGCCGGTTTCGTTGGAGAAGTGGGACAGGGCGACATGCAGCGTCGGCCGCAGGGTGAAATGCTCGCTGAGCGATACCGACAGCCCCGCGCCGATTTGTCCCGAATACACCTCTCTGTCCGTTTTCACGGCTGCCGCGTTTTCCGGCAAATCCACTAAGGCGAAGGATTTTTCGTCCGCATACAGATAGCCGAGACCGCCTTCGAGGCGGAAGCGCACGCCTTCCGCCAATTGCCAAAGGTCCCGGCCGCTGCTGGCGGCCAGCTTGTCGATTCGGAATTGCGGACCGTTCGCCCCGCTGTCGACATTGAAGCGCGAGCCGGACAGGCCCGGTAGAGCGGTGAAACCGATCAGCGCGACCAATTGATTACCGAGCCGCTGTTCCGCCTGCTGTGTTTGAAACGGTTGAACGAAGTCCTGCGAAAGGCCTGCGACGGGCCAACAACACGCGGCAATCCATAGGGCGACGATGAAACGAGACATGGATATGTACTTCGACATAATCATGCCGATCGGGCCACCGAGAACAGGTGCCAAGAATCGGGAAATCCTTTCAGCGTGTGACGGCCCCGATCGGTAAAATCGAAACCCGCGCCCGCCACCAGGTCGCGGACCGATTGAGACACCAATACCTCGCCGGGACCGGCCAGATCGGACACCCGCGCGGCCAGGTGAACCGCCAGTCCGGCCGTTTCCCGGCCGCGGATTTCGCACTCACCCGTATGCAGTCCACAGCGTATTTCCAGATCGAGCTCTCGTACGGCTTGCGATATTTCGAGGGCACAACGGATGCCGCGCGCCGGACCGTCGAAAGCGGCGACCAGGCCGTCGCCGGTTTGGTTGACCAATTGGCCGCGATGCCGATCCATGGCGTCCTGGCAGATCTCGTCATGCCGTCCCATTAGACTTCGCCAGGCCTGGTCGCCGATCCGACGCAGCGTTTCGGTGGACCCGACGATATCGGTCACCAGGATCGTCGATAGAGCGCCCGTATCCTGAAGTGGCGGCCGCTTGCCGGTCAGGAACGTCTGGACTTCGTTCAAAAGGGTATCCTGATCGCCGATCCATGGTAGATGATCAGCGCCGGCCAGTTCGACGAAGCGGGCGCCGGGGATCCGTGCCGCCAGCCACCGGCCTTCGTCGATATGGGCCTCCCGATCCGCTGTCCGGTGAAGCACCAGGGTGGGCACGCGGATCGCCGGCAGGACATTCCGAATGTCGATCTGCGTGTTCATTTTCAGCAGCGTCACCGCCGCACCGGGGCTGGCGGCGCTTCTGAAATAGCCGGCGATCTGCCGCAGATAGGCGGCGTCGCCGGACATGCTCGGGATATAGTGATCCAGATCCATCCGGCCGCCCCAGGCCTGCTCGGTTTGCGCGTATTCCGCTTCCCGCGCTTCGGTCGTCGGCGCCCAGGGATAATCCTCACTCCATTGCCGCTTGGCGAAGGTGCCGAACATGACCAGCGCGGAGGTCCGTGCCGGATGGGTTGCTGCGAACAGGGCGCTTAGATTGCCGCCTTCGGAGAAGCCGAACAACGCCGCCTTGTCCGACCCGGCGGCATCCATCACCACATGCAGATCGTCCATGCGCTGTTCCAACGTCGGCAGTTGGTCGTCGGGCACCCGGTCCGACAGGCCGGTGCCCCTTTTATCGAACAGGATCAAGCGGGCGAAGGACGCGATCCGATTCAGGAAACGGGTGTAATAAGGGTCTTGCCAGCAGAGTTCGACATGGGAGACCCAGCCGGGGACATAGACCACATCGATGGGACCGTCGCCCACTACCTGATAGGCGATATGCACATCGCCGCTCCGCACATATTGGGTTTCCGCCCGCATTCGCGTCCTCTCGGCAGGTTCGTCGAGTATTCGTCGCGCTCGACCCCGATCATCGGGAAAATCCGGCGGTTAAACAACAATTATCGCTAATATAATTTGCCGGCGCGCGGCGATCACAGCCCTTCGGCGATCACCAGGATGCAGTCGGCGCAGGCCTGACGCAGGGCCTTGGCGTCGGCATAGTCGGGGCTGTCATACCAGGCTTTCGCGGTGGCGTAGTCGGGGAAGGTCAGAATGACGTTGTTCGGTTGCGGGGCGCTACCTTCCAGGCGCTCCGTCCGGCCGTTGACGGCGAGGGCCTGACCGCCGAATTTGCCGATCGAAACGCGGGCCGCCTTCTGATATTCCCGATAGGCCGCATCGTCATGCACCGTTTCCATGGCCAGTAGGACGCCGGCGCCCGGCGCGGCTTGGACGTCGCCGCTCAAACCTTCGGTCATGAATGTGTCGCTGCGGGAGGCGGCCTGACGAATCGCCTTGACCTGATTATAGTCGCGGGAGTTATTCCAGTTGCGGGCATGATCCCAGCTCGGGAAGCGGCTGATCACCAACCGGCTATAGGGTAGCGCCCCTTCGACCACCTCGAATTCGCCGCCGCGGACGAGATAACCGGCGTCGAATTTGACCAAGGTCGGCGGCACCAGCCGGCGGTAATCGCCGTAGCGATCCGGGTCGGTGATATCGATGTTGGAGACCACATAGGCCGGCTGCATAAACGTCCTCCAGAATTGGGCGGCGCCAGTCTAGAACATATTGCGAGCGCGTCAAACGCGTCAAAACGGTGCGGCGGCGGCGGCGTTGACCGGTCGGATTTCGCCGACCGTGCGGCCGCGCACATTGGCGACCGGCGTGTTGATCCGGTCGGCCAGGGTTTCACGCATGGTTTCGTCCAGGGCGTCCAACCGGACCAGCGCGGCGGCCAGCACCGCTTCCGAGGCGCGGCCGTTGCCATCATGGGTTTTCATGGCGATGCCCAGGCCCCGGTCCGGCAACCCCGCCATATAGACCCCTTCCGCGCCGGTTTTCGCGGTCACGCGGCCGTTGGCGGCGGCCATCAGCTCGGTGCAGAAACGGTCCATGCCGGCGACCATATAGGGTTCCGCCATCATCGCGCCGGCGATCCGGCGGCAGGCGGCGGCCCGATCCGGCGACAAGGCGTCGGGATTGGCGAAGCGGGCCATGCCCGCGGCCATGGCGCGGACCGGCACCGCATAGGTGGGAATGCCGCAACCGTCGACGCCGCGCGGCGCCTGGCTCATGTCAACGCCGTACATCTCGCCGAGCACCGCCGTGACCCGCTGCTGCACCGGATGGTCCGGCTCGATATACCCCTTGGGCTTGTCGCCGGCATGCACGGCATGGCTGAGCATGCCGGCATGTTTGCCGGAGCAATTATTGTTGGCCTGCCGCAGCGGCGCGGCGCTGGCGGCGAAGTCGAGCAGCACTTTCGGGTTGCGGGCATAGTGGCCGCCGCATTCCAGATCGTCGTCGTTGAGGCCGATGCGGTCGAGCCAGCTCAGCACCGTCTCCACATGCACCCGCTCGCCGTTATGGGAGGCGCAGGCGAGGGAGAGATGCTTGTCCTCCAACGCGAACGCGTCCGCCGCGCCGGTTTCCGCCAGCGGGATCGCCTGCAACGGCTTATTGGCGGAGCGGGGGAAGACCGGCCGCGCCACGTCGCCCCAGGCCTCCACAACCTTGCCGTCCGTATCGACGATGGCCAGATCGACCAGATGGCGGCTTTCGACGATACCGCCGCGGGTCACCTCGACGACGACGGGTTGGGCGCCCGGCGCGTCGAGATCGGGCAGGGGGGAGGAGGCCTGGGCCATGATCGTATATCCTTTGCGGCGCGCCGATCCGATGCTACATGTCGCCGGACGCGGCGCGGAAGAGAGGCAAATGAAAGGTTATTTCGCGATAGGGGTGGAAGGTTTATCGAAGCCGATGAACGCCGGCAACCTTTTTCGCTCGGCCCATGCCTTCGGCGCCAGCTTCCTGTTCACCATCGGCGCTGTCTATCAGCATAAGAAAGCGGCCAGCGACACCTCGCAGGCACCGACGAAGGTGCCGCTCTACGCCTATGACACGGTCGACGATTTCACCCTGCCGGCCGGCTGCCGCCTGGTCGGCGTGGAGCTGTTGGAAGACGCCGTCGATCTGCCCGCCTTCAAGCATCCGCCGCAGGCGGCCTATGTGCTGGGGCCGGAGCGGGGCAGCCTCTCCCCCGCCCTGCAGGCGCGCTGCGACCATGTCATCAAGATCCCCACCGCCTTCTGCATCAATGTCGCCACCGCCGGCGCCGTCGTCATGTATGACCGGGTCAAAAGCCTCGGCCGCTTCCCCAGACGCGGCACCTCCACCCTCGCCCCCGTCGAAGCCCCGGCGGCACATGTCCATGGCGGGGTGAAGCAGCGGCGGAAGTAGGGTTCGGCGGTCGCAAGATCTAAAAAATTTTGGACTGTCTCTGGTTTGAAGGAATCCCCCCGCCCTTGGGCGGGCGGGGGTAATCCTGCTGAAGGTATGAAACCTCTTACCGTGGCTTCCCTTCAGACTCTCCTAAGCCGGTTGAGTGTGGCGGTTGTCGATGCGCCTGTCAAGGGCCTAGAATAGTTGCTAGATAATGCAACATTTGTTTGGGGTCGCAATGATCGATTTATCCAAACTCGCAAACCTACCCGTCGACGATATGCTGATCGTCGGTCTCGATATTGGGATTGGTTCCTGCGGCATCGGGGCGATTCGCGGCGAAGAAATGGCGTTTGCCGGTGTGCGCTGTTTCTCGCCGCCGGAGGCGCCGAAGACGCGGCAATTGTTGAATGCGGCGCGGCGGGAGGCGCGGGGCCAGCGCCGGGTGATCCGGCGGCGGCGGCAGCGGTTGCGGGATCTGCGAAAGCTGCTGCGGGCGCATGGCGTGGCGGCGGCGGTCGGCGATCCTTGGACTCTGCGCGCCGACGGGCTGGACCGGTGCCTTGATGGCGCCGAATTCGGCGCCGTCTTGATCCATATCGCCAAGCATCGCGGCTTCCAGTCCAACAGCAAGCGGGACGTCGGCAACGAAGCGCCGGCGGACAACAAGAAGATGCTGGTGGCGATGAAGGAGTTGACGGAACGGGCCGGGGGGTGGCGCACGGTCGGCGAGATGCTGGCCCGCGATCCCGCCTACGCCGGCAAGAAGCGCAACCGGGAAGGCGACTATAGCCATACCGTGCCGCGGGACGAGCTGCGGCGGGAAGTCGAATTGCTATTCGACGCCCAGACGCGCCACGGGAACGCCCTGGCGACGGACGCGTTGCGCGCCGCCTATGCCGAACTGGCCTTTAGCCAACGGCCTCTAAAGGACAGCGAGCATATGGTCGGCGAGTGCCCGTTCGAGCCGGCGGAGAAGCGCGCCGCCCGTTTCGCGCCGTCTTTTGAACGCTTCCGCTATCTCGCCCGGCTGAACAATCTGCGCATCGAGGCGGCGGACGGCGGGGGCGAGGCACGTAAACTGAGCGTTGAAGAGTTGCATGCCGCCATGGCCGACTTCGGCAAACAGAAATCGATCTCCTTCAAAACCCTGCGGCGCAAGATCGGCCTAGGTGACGACTTTCGGTTCGCCGGTATCCCGGCGGAGAAGGAGAAGGCCGATGTCTGCGCCAGCGCGGGCGCGGCGGCGGGTAGCTACGCTCTGCGCAACGTGGTCGGGGAAGCGGTCTGGCGCGATGGCCTGACCGATCCGGCGCCGTTGGATGAAATCGCCTTTGTCCTCAGCTTCCGCGACGCCATCGAGCGGATCGAGGAAGGATTGCGGGAACAGGGCGTGGACGACGATCTGCAAACCCGCTTAATGGCGGCGGTGCGCGCGGGCGCGTTCGGCCATTTCAAAACCGCGGGTCATGTCAGCGCCAAGGCGGCGCGGGCGTTGGTCCCGCATCTGTTGACCGGGCACGACTATGCCGACGCCTGTGCCTTGGCCGGCTACGACCACGCCGCCCAGATCGAAGTGGATATCGAGCGGATCAACAGCCCCACCGTGCGGCGCAGTTTGACCATCGCCGCCAAGCAGTTAAGCCATGTGATCCGCCATCTCGGCGTGCGGCCGGGTCGCATCCATATCGAGTTGGCCCGCGACGTCGGCAAGTCGGCGGACGAACGGGGCCGGCTGACCAAGGGCATCGAGGACCGCACCAAGGCGAAGGAGGCGGCGCGGGCCGAGTTCATGGAGCTACTCGGCCGGACAAGTTGCAGCGACGACGAGCTGCTGCGCTACGAGTTATGGCGGGAGCAGAACTGCCGCTGCGTCTATACGGACGAACTCATCG
>CBDCGJ010000057.1:0-20070 GCA_965216645.1 Alphaproteobacteria bacterium
GCCGCAAACTGGTGCGGGCGGCGTTGGCCGTGGCGTCGGGCCAGAGCAGATCGCAAAGTTTGCCGCGCGTTTGCGGGCCGGGCGCGGTCAGCGCCAGATAGGCCAGCAGCGCCCGGCTCTTCGTCGCGGCAACGGGAAGTTCGCCATCCGGTCCGGAGAAGCGGAAACCGCCAAATAATTCCAGTCGATAAGGCTTTTTATCCATAGAAATCACGTTTTGATCACGGTACGCGACTAGATTGGCCTTGTCAAAACCGCGGAAAAGGTCAAAGGAGGTCATCGTGAGCGACTGTATTTTTTGCAAAATCGTCAACGGGGATATTCCCGCCAACATTATTTATGAGAATGAGGACATGATCGCGATCACGGATATCGGCCACGTCAATCGGGGCCATACGCTGGTCATTGCGAAGCAGCATGCCGAAACCATGATGGATTTGGATGAAAATCTGGCCGCCAGCGCGTTTCGCGCGGCCAATAAGGTGGCGAAGGCGTTGGAGGCGGCTTATCACCCGGACGGCATCACCATTCTGCAGGCGAACCGTCCCGCCGGGTTGCAGACGGTACCCCATTTTCATTTACATGTGCTGCCGCGGCAGACCGATGATGGGGTCACGGTGGCTTGGCCGGTGAAAAATCCCTCGCCGGACGAGTTGCTCGCCATCGCTTCCGAAGTGCGCGAGGCGTTGGCGGTATAATAATAAGAAAATCTTAACCAAACGACTTCGGGCGGGGAAATCCCCGCCCGTTTTCTTTGTCGTCCGATTGGCTATGGATTGGCCATCGGTCGGCCTTCGATTAGCCTTCGATTAGCGCCAGAAAGGCTTCTCCGCTTCCGCGTAGGCGGTCGCCGCGGTCAGCCCGATATCCTCAAGGGCGTGGGCGTCCATGTCCGCCAATTGCTGCCGGCTGCGCCACCGAAAATCCCAGATCCACAGGGTGGCGAAGGTATCGCCGAGCAGGCGCGACAGATCGAAATCGAAGATGGATTTTTTCAGGACTGCATACATGACCAAATCTCCTTTTGTTTGTCGTTGCCCTATCACTGATGTCTTGTCTCAAGAGGATAAATAGGCCCAAAATAGAATGATTACAAACGACGAATTTTCATGATATACATTAGTTAGATTTATCTATTAGGAGCTTGTTAATGGCCCGTCGTCTGCCGCCTTTGAACAGCCTGCGCGCCTTCGAGGCCGCCGCCCGGCATCTGAGCTTCACCAAAGCGTCCCAGGAACTCTTCGTCACCCAGGCCGCCGTCAGCCATCAGGTAAAAAGCCTGGAAGACTGGCTCGGCCGCCAGCTATTTCAGCGCAAGAACCGCGCCGTCTTCCTGACCGAGGACGGTCAACGTTATCTGCGCGACATCACCGATGCCTTCGATCTGCTGGCTGACGCGACACAAAGATTGCTGGCGAGCGGCGATGGCGGTGTCTTGACGGTGACGTCCCTGCCGTCCTTCGCCAGCAAATGGCTGGTCCCAAAATTGGGCGATTTCCGCGCCCAGCGGCCGGACATCGATGTCCGCATCGCGGCCAGCGCCGATCTCGTCGACTTCCGCGCTTCCGACGTGGACATGGCGATCCGGGCCGGCGACGGCGATTGGCCCAATCTGCATGCGGTGCATCTCTTGAGCGAAACGCTGTTTCCCGTCTGCAGTCCGAAACTTTTGGACGGCGACCATCCAATCTACGAACCGGCGGATCTGCGGCACCACACGCTGCTGCATGATGCCCATTCGCGCGATGATTGGCGCATGTGGCTGTTGGCGGCCGAAGTCGACTTGGCGTTTACCGATCCGACCCGCGGCCCCCTGTTCGACGATTCCTCGATGATGCTACAGGCGGCGATCGAGGGTCAGGGCGTCGCCATCGGCCGCAGCGCGCTCGCCGCCAACGATCTGCTCGCCGGCCGACTGGTCCGGCCCTTCGATCTCACATTGCCCTGGCGCATGGACTATTTCGTCGTCTGCCCCCTCGGCAACGAAACCATCCCCAAAATCGCCGCCTTCTCCGACTGGCTCCTCGACACCGCCGCAAAGGACGCCAACGACGACCGGTTGGGGCGGTGACGAGCGGGACCACAGAATCGCGCGACGAAATATCGTATCGCCCGAAAAATGGGTCGGAGGAATTTTTTCGCTGCGTTAATTCCCTCCGACCCCTTTTTTGGGCGAAGCCGCTAATCCCTCAATTCCGGCATATCGACGAACAGGTCGAGGCATTCCGGGTTGAGGAGGGCGCTTTGGTTTTTGACCGGGCGGTCGTGGACGGTGTCGGCGACGGCGAGTTCGGTGATCTTGCCGTTGATGGTGCGGGGGATGTCGGGAACGTGGATGATCTTGGCCGGGACATGGCGCGGCGAGGCGCCGGAACGAATCTTGCGCTTGATCCGCGCCGTCAGGTCGTCGTCCAAGGCGACATCGTCGCGCAGGCGGACGAAGAGGACGATGCGCACGTCATTGTCCCATTGCTGGCCGATCACCAGACCCTCCAGCACCTCGTCGAGCTGTTCGACCTGGCGGTAGATCTCCGCCGTCCCGATGCGCACGCCGCCGGGATTGAGGGTGGCGTCGGAGCGGCCATAGATCACATAGCCGCCATGGGCCGTCCGTTCGATCCAGTCGCCATGGCGCCAGACATTGTCGTACACGTCGAAATAAGCGGCATGATACTTGGCCCCGTCGGCATCGTTCCAGAAACCGATGGGCATGCAGGGGAAGGAGTTGACGCAGACCAGTTCACCTTGTTCGCCGTCCGCGACCGCCCGGCCATCCGCGTCGAAGACCTGCACGTCCATGCCGGTCAGTGGGCCCTGGATCTCACCGCGCCAAACCGGGTCTAGCGGATTGCCGCCCATGAAGCATGAAATGATGTCGGTACCGCCGGCGATCGAGGCGAGCTGGATGCCGGTCCCGATCTTGTCATACACGTAGTCGAAGCCCTGGGGCGCCAAGGGCGACCCGGTGGACAGCAACATCCGCACCGTCGTGAGATCGTGGCTTTCCGCCGGCGCGATGCCAGCTTTGGCCGCCGCATCCAGCCACTTCGCGGAGGTACCGAAATGGGTCATGCCCTCGGCTTCCGCGAAGTCGAACAGCACATTGCCCGACGGATGGAAGGGCGAACCGTCGAACAGCAACAAGGTGGCACCGCTGGCCAGGCCGGAGACCAGCCAATTCCACATCATCCAGCCGCAAGTGGTGAAATAGAAGAACTTGTCGCCGGGCTTCATGTCGCAATGCAGGCGATGTTCCTTCAGATGCTGGATCAAGGTGCCGCCGACGCCATGGACGATGCATTTGGGCTGCCCGGTGGTACCGGAGGAATACATGATATAGAGCGGGTCGTTGAAGCCCATGGGCGTGTAGTCGATCGCCTTGGCCTCGTATCCGGCAATCACGTCGTTCCACCAACGGGCGCCGGCGATACCGTCGAGGGTGCCCGCCTCGATGTAGGGCACGGCGAGCACCGCGGTCAGGCTCGGCAGCTGCGGGACGATCTCGCGGGCTTTCTCGAGACTGTCGAAGGCTTTGCCGTTATAGAAATAGCCGTCGGCGACGAACAATACTTTCGGCGCGATTTGCCCGAACCGGTCCATCACCCCCTGGACCCCAAAATCCGGCGAGCAGGAAGACCAGATGGCGCCGAGGCTGGTGGCGGCCAGCATGGCGATCACGGTTTCCGGTAGGTTGGGCAGAAAACCGGCGATCCGGTCGCCCGGCCCGACACTGAGATCCCGCAAGGCCTGCTGCAGACGGCTGACCTGGGCATGGAGGTCGCCATGGCTGAGCCGCCGCTTCACCTGGTCCTCGCCCCAGAAGACAATGGCGTCTCCATCGCCATCTCCGCGCAACAGGTTCTCGGCAAAATTGAGGCGTGCGTCCGGAAACCAGGCCGCCCCCGGCAACTTATCCTTGTCCTGCACGATCCGGTCGCCCCGGGTCTCGGCGATGACGCCGCAGAAGTCCCAGACCAGGGTCCAAAAGTCTTCGCCGCGCTCCACCGACCAGCGATGCAGATCCGCATAATCTTCGAGCGTCACGCTATGGCGGTTTTCGACCAAGCGCATGAATTGTCGCATTTGGCTGGCATCGGCGGCGTCCGGATCGGGGCGCCAAAGGGGGGTCTCGGTCACACGTGTCTCCTTGTCGAAATTGCTGTCATACCGGCCTTGCGCCGGTATCTCGTCGATCGCCGCACTCGTCCTTGGACAAGATACCGGATAACGGCTTCGCCGTTTCCGGCATGACACTATTTTCGGGTCGTTGCGCGTTCAACGGAATCACACCATTTCCCGGGTGCGGCTTTTCAGGTGATAGACGAACCGGTCCGTCAATTCCGGTCCTTGTAGATGCAGGCAGACCACCGGTTCCCGGTCCTCGGGCACGCCGAGGCGATGAATGTTGGTTTCCGCCGGCAGGTGGGTGAAGACGGAGCCTTCGCCGAACATGCGTATGCCTGAGGGGTGCAAATCGACATATTCGAGTTGGCCGCCGGCGACCTCCGGCACCTCGAACTCCCGCTCCTCCAAAACGCCGAACAGGACGCCGATCAAACCCCAGCTGTTATGGTCGTGGATCGGCGACCAGAAGCCGGGGGAGAAGATCAGGGTCGATAGGCTGAAGCTCCCGTCCTCGGCGACGTAAATCGAATTGCGGACATAGCCTTCGGGATCGGCATGCAAATGCGCCGGCTCGAGAAAGTCGGCACCGCTATTGACCAGGCGCAGCAGCACCGGGGCCAGAGCATGGGCGCATTCGTTGGCTTCGTTCTGATCGCGGATCAAATGATGGCATTCGGTAATGAAATTTTTGATCGTCGGGTCTGACATGACCAGCGCTCCCGCCTGCTATGGCATGGTTGTCGGCCCTGGCGGCGGCCCCTGTCAATCCCCGCGAACGACTCAATAGCCGTCGGTTAGCGCACCGCGCCGGCGCGGGTCGGAGGCGCCGAGGAATCCATTCTCCACATTCATGATCGATTGCGTGCTGCCCATGGCCCAGCGTTGTTTGATCTCGTGACCCATGGCCTTCAGCAGGTGGAGCGTATCGGGGCTGATCCCGGGCTCGATCCGGATATGGTCGGGCAGCCATTGGTGATGGACCCGCGGCGCGGCCGCGGCGGCGGCGATGTTCAATTTGTGGTCGACCACATTGAGGATGATTTGCAGCACCGTGGTGATGATGCGGCTGCCGCCCGGACTGCCGGTGGCGAGAAACGGCTTGCCGTCCTTGAAGACGATGGTCGGGGTCATGGAGCTCAAGGGCCGCTTGCCGCCGGCCACCGCATTGGCCTCGCCGCCGATCAGGCCATAGGCGTTCGGCACGCCCGGCTTGGCCGAGAAATCGTCCATCTCGTTATTCAGCAGAATGCCGGTGCCGGGCACGGTGATGCCGCTGCCGTAACTGAAGTTCAGCGTATAGGTGTTGGACACCACATTGCCGTCTTTATCCATCACCGAGTAATGGGTGGTCTCATTGCTTTCGTAGGGCGTTGGGTCGCCGGCCAGGATCTCCTTGGCCGGTCGCGCTTTTTCCCGATCGATCATCGGCCGCAGCTTGTCCGCATAGGCCTTGGCGGTGAGTCCCTTCATCGGCACGGTCCAGTAATCCGGGTCGCCCAAATGCTGCGCCCGGTCGGCATAGGCGAGCTTCATCGCCTCTGCCATGAGATGGATGGTCGCGGCGCTGTTGTGACCGGTTTCGGCGAGGGGGAAGGGTTCCAACAGATTGAGAATCTGGATCAGATGAATGCCGCCGGAACTGGGCGGCGGCATGGACGCAACCGTGTAGCCGCGATAGCTGCCGGTGACCGGCGCGCGGACGACGGCCCTGTACGCGGACAGATCCTTGGTGGTGATCAGGCCGCCGCTCCTCTCCATCTCGGCGACAATGGCGGCAGCGGTTTCGCCATTGTAAAACCCATCCGCACCCTTATCCGCGATCCGCTGCAGACTTTTGGCCAGATCGGCCTGCACCAGCGTCTCGCCGATTTCGTAGGTGCCGCCCTCTGCCTTGTAGAAAATCCGGGCGCTTTCCGGATGCAGACTTAGGCGCTTCTGCACCCGCTTCAGACTGCCGGCCAGATCGGCAGTGACGGTGATGCCTTCGGCGGCCAGCTTGATCGCCGGCGTCATCACCTGGGCGCGGCTCAGCTTGCCGTATTTCTCATGCGCCAGCAGCAGGCCGGCCACCGTGCCGGGCACGCCGACCGCGAACGGCGTGTAGCGCGACTTGTTCTTGATTACCTGGCCTTTGTCGTCGAGATACATGTCCCGATGGGCCGCCGCCGGGGCTTTCTCGCGATAGTCGATGGCGACGGTCTCGCCGCTTTCCGCGTGATGCACCAGCATGAAGCCGCCGCCGCCCAGATTGCCCGCCCGCGGCAGGGTCACCGCGAGAGCGAAACCGACCGCCACCGCGGCGTCGATGGCGTTGCCGCCTTGCTTCAGGATGGCGACGCCGATCCGGCTGGCCACCGCTTCCTGGCTCGCCACCATGCCGTTCCTGGCATAGATCGGATGATGAATGTCGGCGCCCGAAAGGATCGCCGTCTGCTGCGCCCGCGCGGGCAGGCTGAGGGACAGAAACGCAAGAAAAAGCAGGGCAATTTGACGCATGAATATCCTCCGGCTGGCTTTGCCTTCCTCGGAGGATATGGTAGTCAGCCGCGTCCCGCCTAGCGAAAACGCATCACGGATTAGCCATGCCCCAAATCAAGGCCAACGGCCTCGCCTTCGAGTATGAGGAATTCGGACCGCCCGACGGACCGGCGGTGATCATGATCATGGGCATCGGCTCCCAGCTGATCCGATGGCCGGTCACCTTCGCCGAAGGCATGGCGGCGAAGGGCTATCGTTTCATCCGTTTCGACAACCGGGATGTCGGGCTGTCGCAGAAGCTGCCGGAACTGGGCATCCCGGCGGTGATGGAGTTGTTCCAACGCCGGCTGGCCGGCGAGGCGGTGGAGGCGCCCTATGACCTGTCCGACATGGCGGTCGATACGGTCGGTTTGCTAAGCGCGCTGGGGATTGAGAAAGCCCATGTGATGGGCGAGAGTATGGGCGGCATGATCGCGCAGGTCACCGCGCTCAATCATCCGGAGCGGGTTTCGAGCCTGATTTCGGTCATGTCGACGACCGGCCGGCCGGGGCTGCCGCAGGCGACGCCGGAAGCGAGCCAGGTGTTGTTTACCCGAGCCGAGGATCCAAATGATCAGGACGAGGTGCTGCGGCTGGCGGTGCGCTCCCGCATGGTGCTGGCCGGCCCCGGCTTCAATCCCGGCGAGGACTATCAGCGGGAGCAGGCGAAGATGTCATTGGCGCGGAGCCAATATCCGGAAGGCTTCGCCCGCCAATTCGCCGCCATTCTCGCCTCCGGCAGCCGGGAGCATCTGTTACCCCATCTGAAGTTGCCGGCCTTGGTGATTCATGGCCGGGACGATCCCCTGGTGCCGCTGCCTTGTGGAGAGGACACGGCGGCCTGCATCCCCGAGGCCGAGTTGAAGGTGATCGACGGAATGGGGCATGCGGTCGAACCGGATCTGGTGCCGATCCTGCTCGACGCTATAGACGGCTTTATCAAGCGGCGGGTGTCTTAAGATCTGACGCCCGAGAAAATCGCGTGGCCGGCTTTCAGCCAGTGTACGTCGATGCCGGTGAAGCCGGCCTCGGCAAGCCAGCGGAGCTGCTCGGTCAAAGTCGATGGCTTGTCGATGGGGTCCGGGTTCGGATCGGCATAGTAGTTCCAGTTCTGCGCCTGGAACGCGTCAAAGGCCGCGGGATCGCCTTTCGCCTCGGCCGCGCCGCGGGCACAGTCGTCCCACATCTCCGCCGATATGGTTTGGCTGGCGGCACGGGCCGGCGCCATCAGGTCGGCGACGACAAATGTACCGCCGGGCGCCAGCATGGCGAAGACGTCCTTGAAAAGCTGTTGCTTTCCCGGCCCGTCCAAATGGTGGATGGCGAGCGAAGAGACCACGGCATGGGCGCGCCAATCGGGCCGGCGCCAATCGGCGCTGTGGATGTCGATGGCCTGCAGCTGCAGCCGGTCGGCATGGGCGGCACAGGTTTTGGCGGTACTCTCCAACATGGTCGCGGAGCCGTCCAGCGCATGCATGACCGCGTTCGGGAAGCGCTCCAGCAGGCTCAATGACAACAGACCTTCGCCACAGCAAATCTCCGCCAAATGCACGTTGTCGTTCGTCGCGGGAATGGCGTCGCCAATGGTTTTGATCTGCAGACGTCGTTCGGGCACGTATATGTCGCCCTCGGCGATGAACAGCGCGCTGTCCGATTCCTTCCAGGCGATATCCGGGTTTTCTTGGGTCATTTGTCGGGCCTGTCGTTGCGGCGAGTTCGAGCAATCCGCTCAGCGAGATTAAGGCTCGATAGAATGGGATATGGTGTAGCCGATGGCGGCTTCAACCGTCATTTTCGTTCGGGCGCGGGATGCCGACGACGTTGAAGCCGCCGTCCACATGCATGACTTCGCCCGTGACGCCGTTCGACAGGTCGCTCAACAGATAGATGCCGGCATTGCCGACTTCGTTCAATTCCATATTGCGCTTCAACGGTGAATTGTCGCGATTGAACCGGTGCACGTAGCGGGCACCGCCGACGCCGGCACCGGCGAGGGTCCGCATGGAGCCGGCGGAGATCGCATTGACCCGGATCCCGTCGGCCCCCAGATCGACGGCGAGGTAGCGCACGCTGGCCTCCAACGCCGCCTTGGCCACACCCATGACATTGTAATTCGGCATCACCCGGTTGGCGCCAAGGTAAGTCAGTGTGATCATGCTGCCGCCGTCGCGCATGAGCGGCGCGGCGCGGCGGGCGATCTCGGTAAACGAGAAGCATGAGATATTGAGCGCCCGGGCGAAACCGTCCCGGCTGGTCTCGATATAGCGGCCGCGCAATTCCTGTTTCCCGGCATAGGCGATGGAATGAACGACGAAATCGAGACCGTCCCAAGCTTTCCCCAGTTCGGCGAAAACCGCGTCCATGCTCGCCGTGTCCTCGACGTCGCAGGACATGACCAAATCGCTGCCGACCGATTGGGCAAGCGGCGCGACCCGGCGGCCGAAGGCGTCGCCCTGATAGGTGAAAGCGAGCGACGCGCCTTGAGACGCGGCTTGTTGCGCGATCCCCCAGGCAATCGAGTGATCGTTGGCCACCCCCATGATCAGGCCGCGTTTGCCGGCGAGCAGTCCGGCGGATGCCTCGTTTTTATCGGGCCTTATCTCGGATTCGCTCATCCCCCGCCTCAATCCGTGTAGCGATTGAACACCAAAGTCGCATTCGTGCCGCCGAAGCCGAAACTGTTACTCATGACGCTGTTCAGGCCGGCATTGTCGACCCGCTCCCGGACGATCGGAACGCCTTCGAATTTCGGGTCGAGATTGTCGATATTGGCCGAGGCGGAGACGAAGTCCTCATTCAACATGATCAGCGAATAGATCGCTTCGTGAACGCCGGTCGCGCCTTGCGAATGGCCGGTTAGCGATTTTGTCGAGGCCAGGGGCGGGATATTGTCGCCGAAGACCTGCCGCACCGCGTCGACTTCCGCGTCGTCGCCGACCGGGGTGCCGGTGCCGTGCATATTGACATAGTCGACCGGCCGGTTGGCGCCGGCGAGCGCCATGCGCATGCAGCGGACCGCGCCTTCGCCGGAAGGGGCGACCATGTCGAGACCGTCGGAGGTGGCGCCATAGCCGGAGACTTCGCCATAGATCTTCGCGCCGCGGGCCAGCGCGTGCTCCAGCTCTTCCAACACCAGCACGCCACCGCCGCCGGAAATCACGAAACCGTCGCGGTCGACATCGTAGGGACGGGATGCCTTCTCCGGCGTGTCGTTGAACTTCGAGGACATGGCCCCCATACCATCGAACAGGACGGACAGGGTCCAATCCAATTCCTCGCCACCGCCGGCAAACATGATGTCCTGCTTGCCGAGTTGGATATTCTCCGTGGCATTACCGATGCAATGGGCGCTGGTGGCGCAGGCCGAGGTGATCGAGTAGTTGATGCCCTTGATCTTGAATTGGGTCGCGAGGACCGCCGAGGTGGTGCTGGACATGCAGCGGGGCACCATATAGGGACCGACCCGGCGGGCGCCTTTCTCCCGCGCCGTGTCGACGGCTTGGACCTGATTTTTGGTGGATGGGCCGCCGGATCCGACGATGATGCCGGTCCGCTCATTGGAGATGTCGCTTTCCTCCAGACCGGCGTCGGCGATGGCATCTTCCATGGCGATATAGTTATAGGCGGTGCCGTCGCCCATGAACCGAAGTTTCTTGCGGTCGATGCGTTCGGCGATGTCGATGTCGATGGAGCCGTGGACATGGCAACGGAACCCCATCTCCTCATATTTCGGGACATATTCGATGCCGGAGCGGCCGTCGCGAAGGCCGTCCGCCACTTCCGACACGGTGTTGCCGATAGATGAAACGATACCCATTCCGGTGACCACGACTCGACGCATGGCTCAATCCTCAAAATACGCGACGACGCGGTCGGCGCTAGATTTAGGTAAATGCACCAACCCGAAGGTCCTGTGCTTCATAGATTTCCTCGCCATCGGCGAACACCCTGCCGTCGGCGATGACTAATTTCAATTTGCGGTCGATAACCCGCTTAATATCGAGCTGAAAGGTGACCAACTTATTGCTCGGTACCACCATGCCGGAGAATTTACAGGCACCGGTGCTGATCGCCCGGCCTTTACCCGGCATGCCGAGCCAGCCCAGGAAAAACCCAACCAATTGCCACATGGCATCGAGGCCGAGGCAGCCCGGCATCACCGGATCGCCCTCGAAATGGCAGTCGAAGAACCATTCCTTCGGGTCGATATCCTTCTCCGCGACGATTTCGCCCTTACCGTGAGCGCCGCCCGTATCGGAGATTTTCAAGATTCGATCGAACATCAACATCGGCGGTAACGGCAAGCGCGCGTTACCTTCACCGAAAAGGCGTCCATGGGCGCATTCGAGCAGATCCTCATAGGAAAAACTGCTCCTATCTTTGACTCCATTCTCGTCGGGCACGTCGTTACAGTCCACTTATCGGCTAGGCAAAAATCGACCCGGCAATATAGCGACATGCGCGACGGATTACAAAGCAGCATTTGGCCCGATCATGTAATTGCAATAGCGCCCAAGAACAGTGTGCACCGCGCCCAGGTCTTTAAATTTGACTCATTTCAATGTATATCCTAACACATGAATGTCATAACGTGTTTTTAGTTCGTGGTAGAGCAATGAGCGAATCTCGACCTTATGCCGATTCCTTGCGCCGATTGCGCAGCGCCGGACTCCGTCCGACCCGGCAACGGCTGGCACTGACGAGAATTCTTTTCGATAGCGGCGATCGGCATGTGACGGCGGAAGATCTGCGCGACGATGCCGCCAAAGCCGGTGTCAGCGTATCGCTGGCGACCATTTACAATACCTTGCACCAATTCACCGCTGCCGGTCTGCTGCGCGAAGTCATGGTGACCAGCGACAAGTCGTACTTCGATACCAATACCCAGCCGCATCAGCACTTTTTCGTCGAGGACGAGCAGCGCCTCGTGGATATTCCGGACGGTCAGATCAAGATCGACGCACTGCCCGATGCGCCGATCGGAACAGAAATCCGCTCGGTCGATGTAATCATCCGGCTAGCAACGGCATAGTTGCGCAAAAACAGCATCATAAAAAGTTAATTAGAATCATTCTAATCCTTGACATGGGTCGAATGTCGCCCATATATTCGCTTAATCCGGTCGTCATATCGGGGACCGGACCTCGCCGAAACTGATTGTTTCATTCTGATTGGTTCAAGTACAGGATCGCAGAGCCACCTGCCCAATCGCGGGCGCAACGACATCCAAGAGGGAGATCGACATGTCGCTAAAAGGCACCCAAACCGAAGAGAATTTGAAAGCCGCCTTCGCCGGCGAAAGCCAGGCCAACCGCCGCTACCTTTATTTCGCGCAGAAAGCGGATGTGGAAGGTTATAACGATGTCGCCGCCGTCTTTCGCTCCACGGCGGAAGGCGAGACCGGGCACGCCCATGGCCATCTCGAATATCTGGAAGAGACCGGCGATCCCGCGACCGGTGAGCCGATCGGCGGAACTGGGGACAATCTCAAAGCCGCCATCGCCGGCGAAACCCACGAATACACCGACATGTATCCCGGCATGGCCCGGACCGCGCGGGACGAGGGTTTCGAGGAGATCGCCGATTGGTTCGAAACGCTGGCCAAAGCCGAAAAAAGCCATGCCGGCCGCTTCCAGAAAGCGCTCGACACGCTCGACGATTGATCGTCGAACGATTGTTTGCATCGAACGATGCCGAGGGATGGGGACCTGGGCCGCGGGTCCCCTCTTTCGGGTCTAAATTCTTGGTTAGAATTATTCTAATAAAGGAACGGTTATGAGCTCGAAGATTAAGGAAGGCAGTACGGAAGCGCCGATCCGCCACAATATCGACTGGCGCGATCCGGCGTTTTACGACAAAGCGGCGTTGGATGAGGAACTGCGGCGGGTTTTCGACATCTGCCATGGCTGCCGGCGTTGCTTCAATCTTTGCGACAGCTTTCCCCGCCTGTTCGACTTGATCGACGAATCGCCCTCTGGCGAGCTGGACAGTGTCTCCTCCGCCGATTTCGCTCCGGTGGTCGACGCGTGCACGCTCTGCGATCTCTGTTTCATGACCAAATGTCCCTATGTGCCGCCGCACGAGTTCGATTTGGATTTCCCCCATCTGATGCTGCGCTACCGGGCCATCGAGCATAAGGACGGCAAGGTCAATTTCGCCCGCCGCCAATTGGCCAAGACGGACCGCAACGGCAAGCTGGCCGGGATGACCGAGGGCTTGACCAACTGGGCGTCGGCCGAGACCAACAAGCTGACCCGTCCGATCCTGGAGGATCTGGCCGGCGTCCATCGCGAGGCGGCGCTGCCCAAGTTCCATCGCGACACGCTGGTCAAGTCCGCCGAAGCCGGAAAACTATCCATCAACGCGGATGCGCCAGCGGCCGGCCGCAAGGCGGTGATCTACGCCACTTGTTTCGCCAACTATAACAATCCGGAGATCGGTCAGGCCGCCCGGCAGATATTGGCCAAGAACGGGGTCGAGACGGAGGTGGTCTATCCCTCCTGCTGCGGCATGCCGATGTTGGAACAGGGCGACCTGGCGCAGGTCTCCGCCAACGCCAAGAAAGTCGCCGGCGAGATGCAAAGCTGGCTCGATGATGGCTACGACGTGATCGCCTTGGTGCCGTCCTGCGCCTTGATGCTGAAATTCGAATGGCCATTGATCGAACCGGACAACGAAGAGATCAGACGTCTGTCGCAGGCCACATTCGACATCAGCGAGTATATCGTCGATATCGCCAAGAACGAGGGGCTGGCCGACGGCATGAGCCCGGTCGGCGACGTTACGTTGCATCTTGCCTGCCACGCCCGGGCGCAGAATATGGGTGCCAAAGGCGCGGAACTGCTGCGCCAGATACCGGAAACGAAAGTTCAGGTCATCGAGCGTTGCTCCGGCCATGGCGGCGCCTGGGGCGTGATGAAGGAGAATTTCGAGGTCGCCCTGAAGGTCGGCCGCCCGGCCGCGCGCACGGCCCTGAAAAACCAAAGCCGTTACGTGGTCTCCGAATGCCCGCTCGCCGGCGACCATCTGCGCCAGGGCATGGACCGCCTGGCAGCCGAGGACGCCGAACCGCCGCAAACCGTTGCCCATCCCATCATCCTGCTGGCGCAGGCCTACGGGTTTTGAGGAGATTGTCATGACGAAACAAATCACCGCCGCCGACATCGTCGACCGGGAGATCTATGCCCGCGAGCGGAAAGCGCGCCGGGCCGAGTTGATCGCCTACAAGAAGCCGCGCCGGGTACCGGTCGGGCCCGACGCCACCTTCTATTTCGAGGACTTCGCCACCATGAAGGCCCAGGTGCAGGAAATGCTGTTCATCGAAAACGGTGGAGACGAACAGTTGGCCGACGAACTGGCCGCCTACAATCCGCTGATCCCGCAGGGCCGCGAGTTGGTCGCCACCCTGATGTTCGACTTCACCGACCCGGCGATCCGGGCCCGCGAATTGGCCCGGCTGACCGGGGTGGAGGAGACGGTCGCCTTCAAGCTCGACGGCGAGACCGTCGCCGCCGTCGCCGACAGCGACGATGGCGTCGAGCGCACGAAAGAGGACGGCAAGACCTCCTCCATCCACTTCCTGCACTTCCCCTTCACAGATGCTCAAATCGCCAAGTTCCGCGACCCGGCCGTCGAGGTCGTGCTCTCCATCGCCCACGAAAACTACGGCCACATGGCTCTCCTGCCGGCATCGGCGCGCGAGGCGCTAAGCGGGGATTTCGCCGACTGACGGTTGTCAAACCGTATTTGCATGCCTTAGTTTCCGCCACGCTAAATTAGGAGCAGGCAGTGATGGCGGGCTCGGCAGCTAACCTGACGAATGATACATGGCATCGCTTGTTCCGCGAGCCATTGTTGCATTTTCTTTTGTTGGCGGCGGCATTGTTTGTGGTGCAATGGCTTTGGCGCGGCGACGACCGGGAGGTGATCCGGATCGACGCGGAAACCCAGGCTTATCTGATCGAGCAGCGGCAAGAACTCATCTTGCGGCCCCTCAACGAGGCGGAGAAGCGGCAGATCGTCGAGCAATACGCAGTCGACGAAATGCTGTTTCGCGAGGCGCGCAAGCGCGGTTTCGACAACAGCTCCCGGGTGCGCCGGTTGTTGATCCAGAACATGCGCTTCTTCATGGCCGGCGACCTGCCAAGTCCGAGCGAAAAGGATCTGCGCGCGTTCTTCGCGGCCCATCCCGAGCGTTTTGCCAAACCGGCGAGTGTCAGCTTCGATCATGCCTTTACCACCGACGACAATGCGGCGGCGGTGGATATTCTCAAAGATCTCAATGCGGGGGCGGATCCAAAGGCGATTGGCGGCGACGACGGCACGATGAGCCGGCGTTTAGTGAGAATGAACGCGCGCCGCCTGTCGGCCCTCTTCGATTGGGGTCAGGCGAAGAAAATCATGGCGATCGCCGATGCGGGTTGGCATGGCCCCTATGAATCTCGCCAAGGTCGCCACTTCCTGCGGCTGGCCGAGCGCCACGAGGCAGAGCAGCCAACCTTCGAGGAAGCCCGGTCCTGGGTGCGAACCGAATGGACCGCCGCCCAACACCGTCAGACGATCGATCGGGAGATCGGCAAGATCCGGGAAAACTACCGCGTCGACATCGCCCCGGCCGGCGCCGAGGAGTAAGGCAGATGACGGCAGCGATGAGAATCCGACAGGACTGTCTGCCCGTCCTTTCGTTCCTCCTTTGTTTATTCGCGCCTTGGACCGCGGCAGCCCATTCGCTCGGAATCGATAAGGCCGAGCTGATCGAGCGGACGGGCGGCACATATGTACTGCTGTCCAAAGTTCCGGCCAGGCTGGCGTCCGCCATTACCACGCCGATCCTGCCCGCCCGTTGCGCCATTGCCGGCAATCCGCGCGGTGAAAGAGGGCCATATGAGGTGCGCTTTAGCTTCACCTGCGCTGCGCCGTTGACGGCGGACGACATGATTCGGTTGCCCTGGCGGCGCGAGGGGGTGCTGCTGACCGCGCGTTGGCTGGAGGGGCCGCCGGTCAGCCGTCTGACCAGCCGGGAAGGTGCGGCGATCACCCTGCATCTCGCCGACTACCGCGCCGGCTCCGGTTCGGTCTGGCGGACGGTACAGCGCTATACGATCCTTGGCATCGAACATATCCTAATCGGCATCGATCACCTGCTGTTCGTGCTGGCGCTGCTCTTCGTGGTTCAGGGCGGCTGGCGTCTGGTGCAAACCATCACCGCCTTCACCGTCGCCCATTCGATTACTCTGGGCCTGGCCACGCTCGGGTACGTCAAGCTGCCGTCCGCGCCGGTGGAAGCAGCGATCGCCCTCTCTATCGTTTTCCTCTGCGCCGAAATCCTGCGCGCGAGAGATGGACAGAAAGGTCTGACCTTCCGCGCACCCTGGGTCGTCGCCTTCGCCTTCGGCCTGTTGCATGGGCTCGGCTTCGCCGGCGCCCTGTCGGAGATCGGCCTGCCGCCGCCGGAAATCCCGCTGGCCCTGCTGTTCTTCAATATCGGCGTCGAACTGGGACAACTCGCCTTCGTTGCCGCGGTGCTGGCGCTCTGGTGGCTTTGGCAGCGAAGCCGCTTGGGCTGGCCCGGTTGGCTGCACCCGCTACCGGCCTATGCCATCGGCACTTTGGCGACCTATTGGTTTCTTGAACGCGGCGCCGGAATTTTTATCTAGCCGACCGCTTCAGAGTTAGTCCGGCCCGGCGCATCATGTTCCGATTCCTCACCGGCATCGCCATAAAGAAGAAGGACATCGCGCCGACCTACATCCACCCCCGAATCAGCGGCAAGCCGTGACGGGCCCATAAATTTCGGCGCCCTAATCGAACACCTCGTTCGGGAGGGCGCCGAAGAATTCGGTGCGTTTGAGCCAGCCTTTGAGGCTGTCGACTTCGAGTTCGCACCAGGCGCCCTTGCAGGCGGTGAGGCGGGCGATGACGCCGGGTTCGAGGATCGCCACGGCAGGGGCGCCGTCGGCGGTGCCGGCTTTCAGAACCCGCTTGCCGCCGGTGATCACGGCGGTACGGCGGCTGCGGATCAGGCTCTTATGGACCCAGCCCTCGGCCCCGTCGAGGTCGCGGATCTTGCGCCAATACTCGAACTCGCCGACGATCATCACCGGCAGGCCGCGGCGTTGATAGACCCAGGAAATCGGATAGCGCAGGCCCGGTCCGGCCCGCATATTGACCTCGCTGGAGGCCAACGATTCGAAGCGCGGCAGGGCTAGGCCGCTCGGCCCCGGTTTCGACGCCGGCGGCTTGTTCTGAGCGAAACCGGCCGCACTCCAGAACAGGATGGCGGCGGCGCAGATGATCGTCGTGGCGAGCTTCATGCGACTCGATATGCCAAGCCCGGCATGGTAGGGTCAAGCGAATAAGGGACCCACCGCGCAAAGCGGTCAGAAAACAATCTGGAGCACCGCCATATGACAGACAAGCCGGTCGTCATCGTCACCCGCAAGCTGCCCGATCCCATCGAGGTTCGGATGATGGAGCTGTTCGACACCCGCTTGAATGTCAGCGATAGCCCGATGAGCCAGGAAGACCTGATCGAAGCCGTGAAAATCGCCGATGTGCTGGTGCCGACGGTGACCGACCGCGTCGATCAGGCGGTGCTGCAGCATGCCGGCCCGCAGCTGAAATTGATCGCCAGCTTCGGTACCGGCGTCGACCATGTCGACACCGCGGCCGCGCGGGCCCGCGGCATCACCGTGACCAACACGCCAGGCGTGTTGACGGAGGATACGGCCGACATGACCATGGCCCTGATCCTGGCCGTGCCGCGCCGTCTGGCCGAGGGCGAGCGGGTGATTCGCCAGGGCGGCTGGCGCGGTTGGTCGCCGACCTGGATGCTGGGCCACCGCATCTGGGGCAAGCGTCTGGGCATCATCGGCATGGGCCGGATCGGCACCGCGGTGGCGCGCCGGGCCAAGGCCTTCGGCCTGTCGATCCACTATCACAACCGCAATCGGGTTGCCCCGGTGACGGAGCAGGAGCTGGAGGCGACCTATTGGGAAAGCCTGGATCAGATGCTGGCCCATATGGATATCGTCTCGATCAATTGCCCGCATACGCCGGCGACCTATCACCTGCTCTCGGCCCGCCGCCTGCGCCTGCTGCAGCCCCATTGCTATGTGGTCAATACCGCGCGGGGGGAGATGATCGACGAGGAAGCGCTGATCAAAGCGCTCAACGATCGGCAGATCGCCGGTGCCGGCCTCGACGTCTTCGAGCATGAGCCGGCGGTCAATCCGAAGATGCTGGCGCTCGAAAATGTCGTCATGCTGCCCCATATGGGCTCCGCCACCATCGAAGGCCGCATCGACATGGGCGAAAAGGTCCTGATCAACATCAAAACCTTCGTCGACGGCCACAAACCGCCGGACCGGGTGATCGAGGAAGATCTGCTCGCCAGTTAGAGCGTTGGCAGCGATCCCGGGTGTGGATAAAGCCGCAAGTTTATGGAATGTAATAACGTTACAAATTCGGCGCGGCCGATCGTTCTTCAATCCCTGGAAAGCCCCGATGGCCTGCGCTGCGTCGACATTGTCCGCTATGCCGGCGGTGATTTCGGCTTCCGCGAATGCCGCCGCGATCCGGAAGATCCCTACGGCTGGCGCCCGCTCGCCGGGTCGGATAGCGCTAGATTCGATAGCGAATGGGAGACGTTATCGGCGGCCAAAGCCGCGGTCGGCTGGCTGCCCAGAAAGTAGCGCTGATAAGAATAGCATTGTCGGTTTAGGCGGGGACCGGTTCGGCGGAGGCCATATCCGGCCAACGCTCGGCCCAAGGTTGTAGAGTTTCGATCGCCGCGGCGAGGTCGATCAGGGTTTGCTCGCCATGCCAGGGGGCGACGGCTTGCAGGCCGACCGGTAGCCCCGCCGCGTTCCATCCGGCCGGGATCGACAGGGCCGGATGGCCGGTCAGGTTGAAGGGGGCGGGATAATTGTACCAGTGCCCGCGCAGGGGCCCGATCTCCTCGTCATCGATGACCAGTGGCTCCCAAGCTTCCTGCTCCGCCGGCGGTGCGACGGTGGATACGGTGGGGGTGAGCAGCAGGTCTGCGTCTTCGAACAAGGCCTCGACTTTGCGGTAGAGCGCCGTGCGGGCGAGCGGCGCGCCCTGCACGGCCATGGGGTCGAGGGCCTGGCTTTCTTCGATGGCCAGGCGCAGGCTCGGGTCCATGCGCCCCCGCTGCGCCGCGTCGAAGCGGGCCATGCGCGGGGCCAGGGGTGCGCGGATGGTGACGCGGGCCAGCTCGTTGCCCCAATCGTCGTCCGGATCGGAAATATGCTCCGTCACCTGCGCACCATGGTCGGCCAGCCGGTCGAGACAGTGGCGCAGCACCCGATCGCTGGCCGGGTCGAGCTTGCGGTTGCCCAGCAGCGGCAGATAGCGCAGACGCCGGCCGGCGAGCTTCTCCATCGGCGCGGCGGGCACGGTCAGCGGCACCGGCGCTTGCGTCCCGGTCCAGGGGTCGCGAGGGTCGGGGCCGCTCAACACGTTCAGCATCGCCACCAGATCGGCGACCGTGCGCGTGATGGCGCCGTGATAGATGAAATTACCGAACAGATCGGCGGCGTTTTCGTTGGGAATACGGCCGAGCGTTGCCTTGATACCCAAAAGGCCGCAGCAACTGGCCGGTATGCGGGCGGAGCCGGCGCCGTCCGTGACCAACGCCAGCGGCCCCAGGCCGGCCGCCACCGCCGCCGCCCCGCCGCCGGAGGAGCCGCCGGGCGACCGCGCCGGGTCCCAGGGATTGCGGGTGATGCCGTAGCGCGGGCTGGTGGTCAGCGCCTTATGGGCGAATTCCGGCGTCGTCGTCTTGCCGATCAGGACCGCGCCTGCCGCCTTCAGCCGCGCCACCGTCACCGCATCCCGCGCCGGCACATTACCCGCCATCAGGTGCGAACCATGCGCCGTCTCCAACCCCTTCGTATCGATCAAATCCTTCACCGAAAACGGCACCCCATGCAACGGCCCCAGCGCCGCCCCCGCCGCCTGCCGTGCGTCGGCCCTTTCCGCCCGCGCCATCGCGCCTTCCCGGTCGACCAACGCATAAGCCTTGAGCCCCCCATCCACCCGCTCAATCCGCCCCAGCACCGCCTCAACCACCTCCCGCGCCGACACCCGCCCCGCCCGGATGTCAGCCGCCAACGCCACGGCGCTCATCAGGGCGGGGTCGGTCATGGTGATGTCTCCTCGCGTCACGGACAATTCTGTTGCATGCTATCCCGGACTATCGACGACGACAAAGTTTGCGCCCAAGTTTTTGGGACAATGAAGGAGACCTCCCATGAACCGCATCGGCTTTCTTGCATTTCCCGGGCTGGAAGAGCTCGACCTGATTGGGCCTTGGGAGATGGCGACGATGTGGCAGGATGTGGCCGGGGGCCCCGACTGCGCGTTGATCGGGGCGGCGACGGGGCCGGTGGTCTGCGGCAAAGG
>CBDCGJ010000058.1:0-100201 GCA_965216645.1 Alphaproteobacteria bacterium
AAGCCGACGGTGGCGGCACTGCCGGGCCCCGCCGCGGGCGCCGGCCTGTCTATCGCGCTCGCCTGCGACGTTCGTTTCGCGGCGCGCAGCGCCTTCGTCAGCACCGGCTATGCCCGCGTTGGGCTCAGTGGCGATTACGGTATGAGCTGGTTGCTGCCCCGGCTGATCGGCCCCGCCCGGGCGCGGCAATACATGTATACGGCGGAGCGCATCGACGCCGAAACCTGCGAACGGATCGGCTTGGTCAACGATGTCGTCGATGACGACGCGCTCTGGGAGCGGGCCTTCGGCTTCGCCCGCGCTGCCGCCGCCGGTCCCGGCAAGGCGCTTGCTTTAATGAAAGACAATCTCGACCAAGCCGAACGCGGCGACCTGCTGCAAGCTTTGGACGGGGAGGCGGAGCGCATGATGCTGTCGGCCGCGACCGAAGACCACAAGGAAGCGGTCCGGGCTTTCATCGAAAAACGCGAGCCGAAGTTTACTGGAACTTAAGGCTGTCATTCCGGCCAAGCGCAGCGCGCGCCGGAAATTTGGGCAGCGTGGAACCAATTTTCTGGACGAGATACCGGCTCAAGGCCGGTATGACGAGGTTGCTAGCGCAACAACGCCACCATCTCGCCATACCCCCGGCGCTCGGCGTGTTGCAGCGGCGTAACCCCGTCGCGGTCGGCGATTGATTTGTCGGCGCCGGCGGCGAGGAGGAGGCGCGCGGTTTCCTGATGAGCCGGGCCGCCGTCGCCCAGGATCACCGCTTCGATGAGCGCGGTCCAGCCGAGATTGTTGATGTGGTCAAGTGGGGCGCCGGCCTTGATCAAAAGGTCGACGGATTCGTGGTGGCCGAGATGGGCGGCGGCGATCAGGGCGGTGCCGTCGTAGATGCTGGTCACGTTTGTCGCCTTGTTGCCAGCGGCCAGTGCTGCCTTCAGCACCGGAATGTCGTCGGCCACGGCGGCGATGGTGACCATGTCGTAGCGGTCATTTTCCAACCTGTTCGGATCGCTGCCGGCTTTGACCAAAATCGGGATCAGATGCTCGTGGGAGGCGAAGGCGGCGACATGCAAGGCCGTGCGACCGTTTCGGTCCACCGCTTGCAAATCCGCCTTCCGCGAAATCAACTTTTCGACCTGTGCTGCGTCGCCTTGCCAGACCGCGGCATGCAGGCCTGTATAGGCGGCGGCCTCGTCCCGGCTCGGGCCACGTTGCGCTGCCGCCGCCGCACAAAACGACAGCGCCAGCAGCAACGCGAAACCAGCCCGGATCATTGGGCGGCGACCGCGCCCTCCTGCTTCATCATGTCGTACATCCGGTCGTAGGCCCGGCCGAAGCGGTCGAACATTTCGTCGATTTCGGCTTCGTTAATGATCAGCGGCGGGCAGAACGCGACTGCGTCACCGGGCAATGAGCGGGTGATCAAGCCTTCTTCGAGCGCGAGATTTTGCAGCATCGGACCGGCCTTCTGTGCCGGATCGAAGGAGCGTTTGGTCGCCTTGTCCGCAACCACTTCGATGGCGCCGACCAGACCGATCCCGCGTGCCTCGCCGGTCAGCGGGTGATCGGCAAAGGCTTGTATGCGTTTCTGGAATTGGCCGGACACTGTCCGCACATGGTTGACGATGTCCCGCTCGTCCATCAGCTGCAGCGTACGCAGAGCCACCGCGGCGCAGGCCGGATGGGCGGAATAAGTATGGCCGTGGCCGAAGACGCCGAGTTTTTCCGAATTCGCCTGGAACGCCTCGAAAATCCGCTCCGGGATCATCACCGCCGAAATCGGCAGATAGGCGCTCGACAAGGCCTTGGCGCAGGTAACGATATCCGGCTGGATGTTCAGGGTTTGCGAGCCCCAGTAGTTACCGGTACGGCCGAAACCGCAAATCACTTCGTCGGCGACGAATAAAATGTCGTATTTGCGCAGCACCGCTTGAACCTTTTCGTAGTAGGTCTTGGGCGGCACGATGACGCCACCCGCGCCCATGACTGGTTCGGCGACAAATGCGGCGACAGTCTCCGGCCCTTCGCGCTGGATCATGTCGTCCAAATTCTGCGCCAGCCGGGTGGCGAATTCTTCCTCGCTTTCGCCTTCCTCGGCACAACGATAATGGTGCGGCGTGTCCGTATGCAGGAAGCGGTCGAGCGGCAGATCGAAGTCCGACTGCACGTAGGGCAGGCCGGTCATGCTGCCGGCGGCCACGGTGACGCCATGATAGCCCTTCAGACGAGAGATTATTTTCTTCTTTTCCGGTCGGCCGATGGCATTGTTGTAATACCAGACCATCTTGATCATGGTATCGTTGGCTTCGGATCCGGAATTGGCGAAATAAACTTTCGAGAATTCTCCGGGTGCGACGGACTTCAACTTCTCCGCCAAGTCGATGGCGGGCAGGTTCGATTTGCCGGCGAACACGTGGTAGTAGGGCAGCTTCTCCAACTGTTCCGTGGCCGCTTTCACCAATTCCTTCTCATTGAAACCGAACGAGGCGCACCAGAGTCCGGCAATGCCCTCGATAAACTCTTTTCCCTGGTCGTCCTTAATGTAGATCCCTCGGCCGCCGTCGACGATATGCGGACCGTTTTCGACATGGTCCTTCAAATTCGTATAAGGATGCAGAAAATGTGCGATATCCCGGCTCGCGGGAGAGTTGCCGAGGTCGGCCATGAGACGAACTCCCTTCAAATTCAGTGAAAGCGTTTGTGTGCGACCGCAGTCGGACAATGTGTGCGCCGCATTTTAGTGTGTTTTCTTGTGCTTTTCCAGCCGCGCTATTGGCTTTAAATTGATCTCCTGAAGATGTCATTTCGGAGGAATACATGCTGGGATTGATCCAGGATCGGCCGCTCTTGATCTCGTCGCTGATCGACTATGCCGGGCTTTATCATGGCGATGTGGAGATCGTAACCCGATCGGTCGAGGGACCGGTCCACCGCTGCACCTACCGCGATGTCCATCGCCGTTCGAAGCAGGCGGCGCAGGCGTTGCAAAAGCTGGGTGTCGCCTTGGGCGACCGGGTCGGTACGCTGGCCTGGAACACCTATCGGCACTTGGAGCTTTACTACGGCATTTCCGGCATCGGCGCCGTACTGCACACCATAAATCCCAGACTGTTCCCGGAGCAGATCGTCTATATCGCCAATCACGCCGAAGACAAGATTCTGTTCACGGATCTGACCTTCGTCCCGCTGTTGGAACAGATCGCCGACCAGTTGGAAAATGTCGAAGCCATCGTGGTCATGACCGACGCGGCAAACATGCCGGACGTCGCGCTGCCGAACATGCTCTGTTATGAGGATCTGCTGGCGGAACAGGATGGCGATCTCGACTGGCCGAGTTTCGACGAGCGGACGGCGTCCTCGCTCTGTTACACGTCCGGCACCACAGGCAATCCGAAAGGCGTGCTGTACAGCCATCGCTCCACATTGCTGCATTCCCTGGCCTCCGCCTCGCCGGACGTCATGGGTCTCTGCAATCACGACAGCGTCATGATGGTGGTGCCCATGTTCCACGCCAACAGTTGGGGCATTGCCTATTCCGCGCCGATGGGCGGTGCTAAACTGGTGCTGCCCGGTCAAGCCTTGGACGGCGCCAGCGTCTATCAGCTTATGGACGAGGAGGAGGTGACAGTCTCCGCCGGCGTGCCGACGGTTTGGTTGATGCTGCTGCAATATATGGCCGAGAACAATCTGAAACTACCCCATATGAACCGCACCGTGATCGGCGGTTCGGCGGCGCCCCGATCGATGATAGAGACGTTCGAGCAGGAGTATGACGTCCAAGTCATCCACGCCTGGGGCATGACGGAGATGAGCCCGCTCGGCACCACGGGCAACATGACCCGAGCGATTTCCAAGCGGCCGTGGGAGGAGCAGCTAGAATATAAAGTGAAGCAGGGCCGGGTGATCTATGGCGTCGATCTGAAAATCACCGACGACGACGGCAATGACCTGCCCCGTGACGGTGAGGCCTTTGGGCACTTGATGGTGCGCGGCCCATGGATCACCAGCGGCTATTTCAAGGGCGAGGGCGGTGATATTCTCGACGACGGCGACTGGTTCGACACCGGCGATGTGGCGACCCTCGATCCGGAAGGCTTCATGCAGATCACCGACCGGGCCAAGGATGTGATCAAGTCAGGCGGCGAATGGATCAGCTCCATCGATCTCGAAAATCTCGCCGTCGGCCATCCGGATGTTGTGGAGGCTGCGGTGATCGGCGTCGCTCATCCGAAATGGGACGAACGCCCCTTACTGATCATCGTCAAACGCGAGGGAGCTGAACTCACGGGCGACGACTTGCTCGCCTATATGGACGGCAAAATCGCCAAATGGTGGATGCCCGATGACGTCGCCTTCGTCGACGAAATCCCTCATACGGCAACCGGTAAAATCCAAAAACTGACGCTACGGGAGCAATTCAAAGACCATAAGTTGCCGACGGCGTAAGTGGTTGGAGCGATTCTTTCATCGAACCAACATTCCACTCGATTGGTGTATTAAGGCCCTATGCCAATCTTCCTTGTTGTCATACTTCTTGTGGTCGGCGCGTTTGGGTTTTGGTACTGGTCAAAACGACAGGCGCGGGCAAAGCTGCTTCAAACGGCGCTATCGGATCGACAGCGTGCCATTGTCGTGAGGCGATTTCCTCTGTACCGCAAACTTCCGGTCGAACTACTCAGGAAACTCGAGGGCAAGATCAATGTCTTTTTGCGTCAGATCGATTTTGTCGGCTGCGACGGGTTGGACGTCACCGAGGAGATGCGGCTTTCCATTGCGGCGCAGGCCTGCCTTCTCGTCGTCAACAACGATGCTTGGTACACGGATCTCCGGACGATCCTGATCTATCCGGACGCTTTCAGGTCGCCGGAAATAACCCATGACGGCTATGTCGTGACGGAGCGCGAGTCTGTACGAGTGGGTGAAAGCTGGTCGCGCGGCCCGGTGGTTCTTTCATGGGCGCATGCCGAACAGGGCGCGGTCGATCGCGAAGACGGCCACAATGTCGTGCTGCATGAGTTTGCTCACCAATTAGACAGTTTGTCCGGCCACACTGACGGTGCCCCCATCCTCAACAAGGGCCAAAGCTTCGCCGATTGGGAGCGGGTGATCGTCGATGCCTATGACCGTCATGTTGAGAATGCCGAAAGTGTGCGCGAAACCGCACTCGACATTTACGGCGCGGACGGATTGGAAGAGTTTTTTGCGGTAGCGGTCGAGTTGTTTTTCGAGAAACCCTGGGCTCTTCGAAGGGAGGAGCCGGAAGTCTACGACCAGTTGTCGGCGTTTTTCCGGCTAGACCCAATAAGTTGGGGTTAGCATATATTGTCTCCGATACCCTCTCTCCGAACTGCCGGGGACGAACAGCTCGAATACAACGTCAAGCGCGCTGATTGGTCTATTGTTGAACAGCTTGGCGATGCGGAGGATACAGACATGAGCGATACCCCGGCAATGTTCGAGCCACGCTATAGCGAGATCGCGACATTCATGCGCGCGCCGTTGGCCGGCGATCTGAGCGATGTCGACATCGGCCTGATTGGGGTGCCTTATGACGGCGGTGTCACCAACCGGGCCGGCGCGCGCCATGGACCGCGGGAAATCCGCAATCAATCGAGCCTGATGCGTCGCATCCACCATGTCAGCAAAATCGACCCCTACGCGCTTTGCCGGATAGCTGACCTCGGCGACGTGCGCTTCGAGAGGTTGTTTGACCATACCGGCGCGATCGACGAGATACAGGCTTTCTTCGATCGCGTACACGGCGCGGGCGTGGCACCGCTCTCCGCCGGTGGCGACCATACGGTCAGTCTGCCGATCCTCCGCGCCATTGCCGCCGCGCGCCCGGTCGGCATGGTCCATATCGATGCCCATACGGATACCTGGGACGAATTCCAAGGATCTAAATTCATGCATGGCACGCCGTTTCGCCGAGCGGTGGAGGAGGGGTTGCTTGCCCCCGAACGCGTCATCCAAATCGGTATCCGCGGCGCGCAGAACACAGACGAGGGTTGGTCGTTCAGCCTTGATAGCGGCATGCGCGTGGTGTTCATGGAGGAGTTCACGGCGCGCGGCGTCGAGGCGGTGATCGCCGATGCGCGCCGTGTCGTCGGCGACGGCCCGACCTATGTCTCGTTCGACGTGGACGGCCTTGATCCGGTCTACGCGCCTGGCACCGGTACGCCGGAGATCGGCGGCCTCACCACCATCGAGGCGCAAGCCTTGATCCGCGGCCTGCGCGGCTTGAACCTCGTCGGCGGCGACGTCGTCGAAGTCGCCCCACCTTTCGACCCCAGCGGCAACACCGCCCTTGTCGGCGCGACACTGATGTACGAGATCTTATGCGTACTGGCGGAGGCGGTGGCGGGAAGAAAATAAACACCAACGTCCCGACGCGGCACCGTACCATTTGAGACTGAACGACTAGGCGGCGGCACGGGATTACCGCGCCGCCGCGTCGCCGGTGGGTTTCGGTCAGCCGCAGCCCGAGACCTTGATCTTGATGGTCTTCTGGTTGTTGTTTTCGTTGCTTTCGTTGACCCGGTTGTTGCTGTCCAGGATCGCCTTCAGCTGATAATTGCCGTTTTTGACCGTGAACTTGCCTTGCACCCATTTGGATTGGCCGGCATTCAGCTTGATACCGTTCTTGGAATCGAGTTGCTTGTTGCCTTGTTTTAGGACAACTTTGAAGACTTTTGCCGTGGCGACGCCGCCTTTGTTCCGGATGCTGAATTTGTAAGGGAACCGGCATTTTCCGTTGCCATAGACCTTGTTCGCGTCGCTGGCATTCAAGGACAGGGTCTGGCCCCAGGTCTTCGACTTGTTGCCGACATGGAAGCGGTTCTTGCCGAGGGTGTTGACCGTGAATGTGATGTCGGCCTTGTTGCCGCCGCCACCGCCGCCGGGCCGAGTCTTGACGCCACCGATGCCGCCGCCGGTGCCGGTCGGTGTCTTCAAGCCCGGCCCGGTCGATTTTTTGCATTTGACGTTGAAATGCTTCTCGGCCGATTTGACCTTATGGGCTGGCGAGAGGATCAGCAGCTTGACGAAGTGGGACTGCGTGCCGGCCGGGGCGTTTGTCAGGCCACCGACTTGCCCGCCTTTGCTCGGCGCTTTGAAACTGCCGCTCGGGCTTTTGACCGCGCCCTTTTCCTTGATTTGCATGGTCGGCTGCGGCGTATATTTCGTCCCCGCTTTGGTGAATGTCATGCTGTGCACGGGCCCCAGACCATTGGTGCTGGTCTGCCAACGGTACTTCACGACGCCATCCCGGTTGGCGGTGATGGCGGCGCCGAATTTGATATTGACCGGGCACTTCCCGGTATAGGATTTCGGGTTGGTGTCGACCACCAGTTTCGTCGTCAGAAAAGGGACGACCCGTTGCGGCGGCGGTTTCGGCGGCACCCGGGTCGGCGGCGGCTTGTAACCGACGCATTGATACGTCACGGGGGCATTCTTGAAAGACTTCCCTTTCCAGGCGCCGCTATACTTGTTGCCCGGATACCCGCAACCGAGATCGAGATAGAGACGGTAGTCCGCATTGTATTTAAATGACGAGGTGACCGAAAACACCTTGCCGTTCGAATGCGCGCCGCCGGCCTTGGCCTTGGCGTTGCACACCGCTTTGGCGCGGTCCATCACCTTACTGGTCAGAAAACCGCCGACGACCATATCGCCAACCACACCGTTGCTGCCGGCATTTGTCGACTGCTTGGGATAGATGGTCGGGCCGTTCCAGAAGTTGCTGGAGGTCCAGCGTCCCTGTACGAAAATCGAACCCGATTTGACGATCAGGTTGTGCGAACACTGCATGTCGTAGTGGGCGTTGAAATAGAGCGCCGCCGGTGCGTCGATCGTGTCGTATTTTTGGCCATCCTTGGACTTCACTTTGATGACAGGCGTCGATTTGGTGAAATCGCGCACCGCCACTTTCTTCACGCCCGTGCTGCTGGTGTCGTCATAAGGATCCAGCGTCGCCCACGCAGGCGTCGCGATCCCAGCCAACATCACACCTAGGATGCATCCATGTGAAAGAGTGAAATTGTGACGCATGGGTCATACTCCTTAACCTGATTATCAACCGCCCCATCGGCGTATCGGTAAGTCGGCCTACGACACCAAACGGTTCAACGCTGTATTAATAAATACTAATGCGAGTTCATCGGATATGTAAAGAACGGCCAAATTAGGACCGTTTTCGGGCTCTAACTCAAGCGGTAACGCGCCGATGGTCCCAATTCGCCATCGTGGGAGACTGTCCCCGCCTCGACCATTTGGATCAGGTGACTGAGTACGCTCCGTGCCGCCGCACCGTGGAGGAATTCCGGTACCTCCGCATACATGATCTTGACCATGTCTGGGATCAATTGCGGACCCTCGGCCAGGCGTTCCAAAATCTGTCGATCTCGGTCTTGGCGATGGGCTTTGTATGCGCGGACATAGTTCTGCGGGTCCTCAATGGCCGGGCCATGGGTCGGCCAATAGCGGACATGGTCCATCTCGATCAGCTTGTCGAGAGAGGCCATATAGCGGCCCATATCGCCATCGGGTGGGGAGACGATCGTGGTCGACCAGCCCATGATATGATCGCCGGAAAAGAGAATATTCTCCTCCTCCAAGGTGAAGCAGGTATGGTTGGAGGTATGTCCGGGCGTGTAGATGGCACGCAATGTCCAACCGTCGCCTTCAATGGCGTCGCCGTCGCGGACTTCGTGGTCCGGCGCGAATTCCTTGTCCGCGCCTTCTTCGACGCTTTCCCCCGCATATTCCGGCCGGCCGGACCCGTGAGGGCCATAGGCGTAGGTCGGCGCGGCGGTTGCCGCTTTCAAGGGTGCCGCGGCCGGGGAATGATCGCGGTGCGTATGGGTGACGACGATATGGCTGACTTCCTCGCCCTCGATCGCCTTCATCAAGGCCGCGACGTGATCGTCGTCCAAGGGTCCGGGATCGATCACGGCAACCTTGCCGTTGCCGACGATATAGGTGCCGGTTCCGTGCAAGGTAAAGGGGCCAGGATTATTGGCCACCACGCGCCGGATCAACGGACTGACGCGGTCGACGACACCGTATTCGAACTCGAGGTCCCGATTGAAGGGAATGCCGGCCATCTATTGTCTCCTATGTTGAATGGCGGCACCAAACCACATTGCCGGCCTTGCGCCAAGCCTAGCCGTCATCGGGATGAGCAAACCGGTCCGGCGGTGGGCCGCTACGCCGCGGCGGCAGGAAATAGGGGAAAAGAACCAATCCGGCCAGATAACCGGCAATATGCGCCTGCCAGGCCACGCGTATGTCGCCGTTACCGATAAAAGCGAAGACAAGATTGGCTGCGATAAACAAAGCGCTGACCGCCCAGATCTGTCGGTAAGCAACCCGGACATAGCCACCAAACAACGACGAAGCCGCGCCGGAGGCGCCGATCACGACGATCGGTTTGGGGTCGATCCAATAACTTATGAGGACGCCCAGCAAACTCAACACTGCGGTCAGTCCGTAGAAGATCAGCATGCGGCGGCTGCCGACGATCTGCTCGATACGCGTTGCGAAGGCCAGGATAAACACCATATTGGCCGCCAAGTGAAAAAAAGTCGTATGGACGAACGCGTAACCGAGCGGCGAGAGGGCAACAAGGCCCTGGATCGCCAATGGCTCGATGTGAGCCAGCTCGAAAAACAATTCCGGGCTGAAACCGAGAAACAAGAGGTGGATTGACAGAGAATCCGACGGCGCGAAATACAAAATCAGATAAATCGCAACATTCAATCCGATCAGCCAAACAACGCTTTTCGTGGTGTTGATCGCAGGTGGATTGTTGCGGGTCGGCATGGAAGTCTCACCTGCTATTAAGGATAAAGTAACGCCAATCCGGCATACTACCGTACTGGATCGACCGGCGCTTCGCCGTTCGTTAACAATATGTGTGCCGTTTCCCATGCGTGACAAGTATGTTGAATTGAAGGACCGCTTGATGGCTTGGTGGGAAGGCGAACCCAATTCCGTTCGCCACCAGGCTCGGCAAGGGTCCGTCAGTGCCGATACCGCACGGCCGGAAATGGCGGTCGAACTGGATCAAGGCGAGCTCCTACCCTATTGGACGTCCGAGCGGATCGCCGCGTGCGAACTGCTTTGGGGTGCGGGATTCGTACAGCCAGGCGGCGAAGCCTATCTGAAACGGATATTGACGCCAGCCAAACTGGAGGTGGATGACAAGGTTCTGGATTTGACCACCGGTTTGGGCGGTACCACCGAATTGATGCAGCGATTATTAGGTTGTGAGGTGCAGTCTCTCGACCCTAGCGAGGAGCTTGCCGATATCGCGGCGAAAAAACTCGATTGCGACGTAAAAACCTACGATCCCCAGGACTTGGTCTTGGAGCGACGCAATTATGGTAAGTTCAATTGCATCGTGAACCGAGATGCTATGTTCGCGGCTGACAAGGACAAAATGCTCGATATCGTCTCCGGCCGGTTGCAGCCACAAGGCAGTTTTGTGTTCACCGATTTTGTCATGGCCGAAGAACGGGTATCGGGACCGGAAGTTCAAGCATGGCAAGCCTTGGAACCCGTATCGCCACAGCTCTGGACAATGGACGAATACCGTCTGTCGCTGCTCTCGAGAAAATTTCGCGTTCATGTCTTTCAAGACGAATCGGAAGTGTTGATCCGTCTTGTGAAAGCGGGGTGGCGCGCCTGCGTCGACCGTTTGGAAAGCGAACGGCTTAGCCGTGGTCTGGTCAACGCTTTGGTCTTGGAGGCGGACCTCTGGCTGCATCGGATCCGCGCGCTCGAAAGCGGGCAATTGCGCTATGTCTTGGTCCATGCCCAAAACCCCGAGCGGAAAATACGTCAACTGTCCGCTTAACGACGGCTCTCGTGCTTCATGCGTTCCCAATATCGGGAAATCAGCAACAATGGGATCAATCCCTCGGCGGCGATGATCTTGATCGCGTTTGAGCCGCCGAACAGTTCGCCCATCAAACCGACATTGGCATAACCGATCAGACCTGTGCCGATACAAATCACCACGAGACCATAAAGCCGACCCCGCATTTCCGGCGGCGCCAAGCTGTAAATCAAGGTGGACTGCATGGTGCCGAAAAAGGCGCTGGCCACACCGATCAGCAGAAACAGCGTGAACATGGAAAGCGCTTCTGGCGCCCAACCGGCGGCGAAAACCAATAGAAGATGGGCCAGCGTACCGAAATAGTAGATACGCCGGAACCAAGTCGGCCGGGCATAGGCGGCGACAAGCAAGGCCCCCAGAAACGCGCCGAGCCCTTCCATGGCGGACAGCACGCCAATCCAAGTCGCGGTGAGGCCGAGTTCCTCGCGTCCAATGACGGGCACCATGGACACGAACGGGAACCCCCATATGTTGAACACGATGGTGGTGGCCAATATGCATTTGATGTCCGGTCTCTCCAAGGCGTAGCGGAAACCGGCGCGTATATCCGCGATCAGGCCGCCGACATATCGGTCGACGGGCCGCGGGTCGACGGCAACCGCGACTTGCCGTGGCAGGGTGATCGCAAAAATGAAGGCCAATAGATAAAGCATCAGACCAAGACCATAAGCGCCAAAGCCGCCGACGAACTGGTAGAGCAAACCGCCGAACAACGGCCCGAACATCCGGGTGATATTGTTGGTTGCCGCGTCCAGCCCCATGGCTAAGGTCAACCGCTCCGGCCCGGCGATTTCCCCTAGGATACGACGGCGTAGCGGCATGTCGGTGGTCCAGATCAAGCCGCTGAGGAAGGTGGCCAGGGCGATTTGCCAATATTGAACGATGTCGAGATAGAAACACACGGCCATGATGAAGGCGACGACGGCAATGAAGAAGGTGCCGATCGCCAGCAAACGGGCGGGCTCAAATCGATCCGCCAGGGTGCCGACCAGCGAGCCGAAAAGCGACATCGGCAACATGCGGAGGATGACCAAAAGAGCGACTAAAAACGGCGAACCCGTTGTTTCGAAGGCATAGATCCCAAGAACCAGAAGTTCCAACCAACGGGCGATGCCAGCGACAAACCCGATCATCCAGATCCGGAAAAAGCGGCCGTCCCTCAATAACGCCGGCGCTTGGGCAAATCCGCTCATTGGGCGGCAGCGGCTTGTCGTGCGGCGGACCGTCGATGCCGACTTTCGAAGCCGAGATACCAAGCCGGTATGACAGACAGTAGAAACATGATGCCGATGACCGCGAAGGCGTCCCGGAAGGCCAGCATGTTGGCTTGCAGGAACACGCTTTCGCTCAGGAAGCGGAGCGCGCCGATCTCCTGCATATGCTGCGGCAGACCGCTGCGTCCGAGGAGATGGGCGATCTCCCGCAATAACTCACGTGTCGAATCGTTGGCGATGGTCTGAGTGGCCGCCAAGGCATCCGAAAACATGGAGGTTCGCCGTTCTAGAACGATCGCAACCAAGTTGACGCCTAAGGCGCCGCCCAGCTGCCGCATGAAATTGAAGGCGGCGGAGCCTTCGTTCAGCATCTCTTCGGGTACCGACTTCAAAACGGAGACATTCAACGTAGGCATGATGAACGACATGCCGAAACGCCCGAGCATCAGCCAGCCGGCAAATACCCAAAACGCCGTATTTGTGTCGGCGCCGGCCATTAACAAGGTTGAGAAGCCGAAGACGAACAAGCCGAACATCAACAAATAATGCTTGGGCAGCCAATCGCTGATCCGTCCGGCCAGCGGAAACATGAAAATCATCACCAAACCCGCCGGCACCATGAGCAGACCGGAACGCGTCGGGGTATAGCCTTGCACGAGTTGGACGAACAGCGGAATCAGATAGGTGGTGCCGAAGAAACCGGCGCCGCGAATGACGGCGATTATTGACGCAGCGGCGAATTGCGGATTGACGAACAACCGCATTTGCAGAATTGGCCGGCGATTGAGCAATTCCCAGATCACGAAACCAACACCGCTACCGCCGCCGATCAGCAGCAATAAGGCGATCTCGAGGGAATACCAGCCGTCGCGCTGACCGTTTGACAGGCCGGTCAGCAAGCAGCCGACGCAGGCGAAGATCAGAAAGAAACCCGTCCAGTCGAAGCGTTCGCGCGGCCCGCTCTCCTCCCGCCATGGCAGGAACAGGCTGGCCAGAACGCTTGCTAATATTGTCACCGGCACGGCGGCGAAAAAGACGTAACGCCAATCGAAGGCATCGACGAGAAAGCCGCCGAGCGTCGGTCCGAAGCCTGGCGCCAAAACGATGCCGAGGCCGAAAATACCCATCGCTTGACCGCGCTGACTTTCCGGGAAGACCCGAAACATGATCACCATGGATATCGGTTGGATCAGTCCAGCGCCGGCGCCTTGCAGTAGGCGGGCGAAGATCAAGACATCCTCGTCCGGGCTCACACCGCCGATCACCGCGCCCGATAGGAAGATCGCCATAGCGGCCAGGAAAGTCAGACGCATGCCGAACGATCGGACCGCCCAGTTGCTGAGCAGCATGAATACCGTCATCGCCGCCAAGAACCCGGTCGAGAGCCAATGGGCCTTGTCCTGCCCGATGCCGAAGGTGCCCATGATGACTGGGATCGCGACATTGATCATCGTCGCGGTCAGCACCGTCGACATGGTACCGAGCATGACGGTTATAGTGACCAGCCAGCGGTATCCAGGACCCCAGCGGTCGAACAGAATGTCAACGGGGCTGGAGGTCAATGGCCACCTCGACCATCATGCCGGGCCGCAGTAGTCCGTCGACTTGCTCGACTTCAATGCGGACCGGGAGACGTTGGGTGATTTTAGTGAAATTGCCGGAGGGGTTGGGTGTGGGGAGCAGAGCGAACTGACTGATCGCGGCATTGCCGATGCGGCTGATCCGGCCCGTCTGCACGATATCGGGATAGGCATCGACCCGGACTTTCGCCTGATCGCCGAGTTTGATTTTGCGGATATCGGTTTCCTTGAAATTCGCTTCGACCCAGATTTTCGAGGAATCATGCATCATCAACAGCCGTTGACCCGGCACGACATATTCCCCGGCATCGAAAAAAGTGCGGTCGATAATGCCGTCGATGGGCGCACGTATCGTCCGGTCTTCAATATCGAGGCGCTGGCGTTGACGTTGCGATTCGAGTTGCGCTTCCTGATGCGCCAAGGCATTCATGCGTTCGCGCACGACTTGCACTTGCTGGCGGCTGGCCTGCGCTTCGACGATCGCGGCCTCGGCTCTAGCGACATCCGCGCTGCCCTTCAAATGTCGCTGTTGTGCGGCCTGCAGTTCTGTCCGCAACGCTTCCCACCTTTGCCGCGAAAGAACTTTCTTTTCCAACAAGGACTGCGCGCGTTTGAAATCGGCCTGGCTTTGTTTCAGCTCCGTCGCGAGCACCGAGAGCGCGGCTTTGGTGGCCGACAAGGTCGCTCTGCTGGCTTCGAGCCGGCTGCCGGTTTGTTCGTCGATCATTTTGGCCTCGGCCCGTAGCTGCGCCCGTTCCGCCTTCACGGCCTCGATTGCGGCGTCCAGCTCTGCCAGTCTCAACAGCGCTTTTCTTCCGTCGATGACGTATAGCGGATCGCCGGCTTTGACTTTTTGGCTTTCCTTTACGGCAACTTTTGTAATCCAACCTTCGACCCGGCTGGAAATCGACAGGACTTCGGCGGATATGCGCGCGTCGTAAACCCGAACCTGACTCCAAACGCCGTAGAACCAATAACCGACCGCCGCCAGCCCGACGGCGAAAACGAAAAATGCCAGGACTCCCCGCCACTTCTTTCTGCGTCCTTGTTTTGCAGGGATTGCTGGCGGATCGGAAGCTGCAGCCGATTGTTCACCCGGCCGGATTCGGCCGGGTGTTGTTTGGTCATTCATAGCTTAATTATACACAATATTTTGCGTTTTGAAGGCATGGCAGCCATGCGTGTACGCAACAGCTTGATCACTATTGGATGCAAAGTCGCTTGTCCCCGCCTTCGAATTGTCGCTATGATTAACCGGCAGACGAGTTGGACTAGGCGCAAATCGACAATTACAAAATCGCGTAGCCGTAGTTCCGAATGGGGTCGGTGCCTGGGACGAACGCCCCAAACAAGAAGTGAAAAATGAAAGGAACTTGCGTAACTGGCTGCGACGAACAATGCCACAGAGGAGGCAAGACGAATGGCAGAACGCAAAAATGGGAGTTTTCCAGAACAAAATCGGCGTGAGTTTCTGGCCACCGCGGGGGCGGCGGCCGGTGTGGCGGCCATGGGCATGCCCACGAGCGCAACGGCCGCAAAAAAGGGCGGTACGCTTCGCTTCTCCACCCGCGCGGATTCCCGCGGTCTCGATCCACAGCGCAACATTATGTACTACGTCTCGCACCCGCTCGCCGCAACGACGCAAGGATTGCTGGACCTGAATAAAGACATGGAAATCGTGCCGGGTGTCGCCGAGGAATGGACGATTTCCGATGACCTGATGACCTACACATTCAAACTTCGTAAGGGCGTGGAATTCCACAACGGTCGCAACGTCGATGCGGAAGCGGTCAAATGGAACTACGAACGGATCATGGATCCGAAAACCAGTCACTCCTTCACCAGGGCGAGTTTGAAGGAAGTGAAGGAAGTCACCGCGGTCGACAAGCAGACGCTGCGTGTAGAATTGAAAGCGCCGAGCGCCGTTTTCCTCGCCAATGTCGTCTATTATCCGACGAATCTGATTGCGCCGGACAGCGCCGATCAAGTCGATACGCACCCGATCGGTTGCGGGCCCTTCAAATTCGTCAGTTGGAAACGTTTCGCAAAAACCGAAATGGTGCGGTTCGAGAATTATTTCGAGTCGGATGCGGACGGCAATCAGCTGCCCTACCTCGACGCCATCGAAGGTTTCCCGAAGCGGGAGGATAAGGTTCGCCTGACCGCGCTGCGTACCGGCGAAGTCGATTTGATCGAGAACATGGCTTACAGCGATGTGGGCAATTTCAAGAAAAAGTATTCGGACGAATACAATACTTGGGATATCCCACAGGTCGGAACCGCTTATCTTGCGGTGCAGTGTAAGAAGGGGCCCTTCGCCATGGGGGCGGCCGACGGCAAGTTGATGCGCCAGGCGTTGGCTCATGCGATCGACCGCGAAGCCATCCATCAGGCTGTCTTCAACGGCTTGAGTGAAAACCTCAGGGGCTTCTACAGCAAGTCCAGCCCCTGGTACATGGACGGCATCAAGAACGTCAAGGAATACGATCCGGAAAAGTCCAAGAGCATTCTGCGTAAGCTCAATGCCATGGGCACGCCGATCGCTGTCGTTGCCCGGCAAGCTTACGAGTACATGCATAACTCCGGCGAATTGGTCTATTCGATGCTGCAGGAAGCCGGCTTCAAGCCGACCAATGAGGTGTTCGACAATCCGGTACTTCGCAAGAAATACAAAACGGCGGACTACGGCATCGACTCGACCGCGAATTCCTACCGCTTCGAGCCGGATGGTTGGTATTCCCGCAATGTGTTGTCGTCCGCACCGTCGACCATGTTGCGGACCGGATACAAGAACGAGCAGGTGGACAAATTGATCATCGAAGCTCGCGCTACCCGGGACAATGCCAAGCGTAAGGAGCTTTACACCGAGGTCGAGAGTCTGGTGAACGACGATTGCGCCTTGATCTACACGCATGGCGTGCCGTTGACCTCGGCGGCGACCAAGAAGCTGAAAGGTTATCAACCAGCTTTCGCTGGACCCTTCAGCATCTCCGGCGCCGGTGTTCGAACGGCATATTTCGAAAGCTGATCTTTCAGGGCGGCGGCGATTGCCGCCGCCGCCCGCCCGGAGCATAGGGACGGGATCGATATGCTCATTTATACTATCAATCGAATTCTGCAGGTTATTCCGGTCGTATTCATTCTGTCCGTGTTGGTGTTCGGTTTCGTGCATGCGCTGCCGGGCGACGTCATCGACACTTTGGCGGGGGTCGAGGCCGACGAAGATCCGGAAATCCGTAAAGCCTTGGAAGAGGAATTTGGCCTCAACAAACCGATCTATGAGCAGTATTGGATCTGGATCACCAAGGCCATGCAGGGGGATTTCGGTAAATCTCTGGTCACCCGCCGGCCGGTGTCGGTGGAACTAATCGAACGAATTCCGGCGACGGTTTACCTGGCCCTCGTTGGGATCAGTTTATCTATATTGATCGCCGTACCATTGGGCACAATCGCTGCCGTGCGGCGAAATTCGCCGACGGACTATTCTGCGCAGATCACGTCCTTATTGGGAATTTCGATACCGGAATTCTGGTTCGCGATATTATGTATTCTCGCCTTCTCCTTGCATTTCGGCTGGCTACCCTCATCCGGCTATGTCAGTCCGATGGAGAATTTGTCGAAGAGCATCTGGTATCTGGTTTTACCTGCGCTTGCCGTGGGTTTTAGGCAGGCCGCCTTTACCACGCGCCTGACCCGCTCAAGCATGTTGGACGAAATCAGTAAGGAATATGTCGATACCGCCCGATCGCTTGGGTTGCCCGAACGCAAGGTGATCTACAAGTACACGCTGCGAAACGCGCTGATCCCAACCATTACGATCAGCGGATTGCAGTTGGCCAATTTGTTGGGCGGGACGGTGGTGCTCGAATCCATTTTCTCTTGGCCCGGCATCGGCTTGGCCATTTTCCAATCTATTCAACTCCGCGATTTCCCGGTGATCCAAGCCGGTGTCCTGGTTCTCGGCGTTATGGTTGTGTTGATCAATCTCTTGGTCGACTTGCTGTACCGGGTGCTGAACCCGCGGGTTGGATTGGGTTAGGGGGGCGACGATATGTCTAGCGAACAACTCGATGTCCGCCAACGCGTCGATACGATCGATCCGAACGACACGCCGTGGAAAATCCGCACGCGACGGTTCAAGACATTGTCCACGAATGCGGTTCAGGAACTGTTAAAGAGCAGGACGGCAACCATAGGCGCCGTGATGATTGTCGTTTTATTCGCCGTTGTCATCCTGACGCCGGTTCTGGCCACGCATGATCCAGTCAAGCCTAATTACCGGGAACGCTTGCAGCCGGCCAGCGCCGATCATTTTTTCGGCACGGATAAGTTCGGCCGCGATATCTACTCAAGGGTGCTCTATGGCGGCCAGCGAACGGTTATCGTTTCGATCCTTGCCGTTGCCGCCGGTCTCGCGCTCGGTATTCCCTTGGGCGTGTTTTCCGGTTATTTCGGCGGTCGTTTCGATGCCGTTGCCATGCGCTTCGTAGACGGCCTGATCGCCTTTCCGGGATTGCTGCTCTATCTGCTGATCATAACGCTTGCGCGAGAGTGGAAGCTGGAGGGGTTCTGGAACGACTTGATCCTGGTCTTCGCCCTTGGGTTCGCTTTCATGCCCGAGGCGGCGCGCTTGTCGCGCAGTACGGCCTTGGTTGAAGCCAAGCGAGAATATGTCGAAGCCGCTCATATCGTCGGCGAAGGCAATTTTTTCACAGCGATGCGGGAAATCCTACCGAATTGCATCTCGCCGTTGATCGTTAATGCGACGGTCCGGCTCGGTTATATGATCCTGATCATCGCCGCCCTGTCGTTCCTGGGCTTGGGCACACCGCCGCCGACGCCGGATTGGGGTGGCGACCTCAACACGGCGCGGGATCATATGGAAAGTCATCCGATGATCGCGATTTATCCCGGGCTCGCGATTTGCTATTCGGTGTTGGCCTTCAATCTTTTCGGTGATGGTTTACGCGATATTCTGGATCCGCGCTTGGCCGAGCGTTAGGCGATATCCAGCTTGTCCGAAGCACAAACGGGGTGCGGTTTTCTCGCGCCCCGTTTGTGCTTCAGGCCTCAGGCATTGTGACAGGCGAGGTAATGTTCTCCGTCGATGCTGTCGAGCGGCGGTTCGATTTCGGTGCAGATCGAGGTGGCCAACGGACAGCGGCCTTGCAAGCGGCAGCCGGGCGGCGGATCGATCGGTGTCGCCACCTCGCCTTGAAGGGTCAGTTTGGGTGCCGGCTTGTTCGGGTCAGCCTCCGGCACGGCGGCGAGCAGAGCTTGCGTGTAGGGATGTTTTGGCGCATTAAAGATCACGTCGACCGGACCGCTTTCGACGATCTTGCCAACATACATCACGGCCACGCGGTCGCTAATATGGCGAATAACGCTCAAATCGTGGGCGATGAACAGGTAAGTCAGGGAAAACTTTTCCTGCAGTTCGCGCAGGAGATTGAGAATCTGCGCCTGGATCGAGACATCCAAGGCCGATACGGGTTCGTCGCCTATGACCAGTTCGGGGGTTACGGCAAGCGCGCGCGCGATGGCGATACGCTGGCGCTGGCCGCCGGAAAACTCGTGCGGATATCGGTCGATATGTTCAAACCCCATGCCGACCAGATTCAGTAGCTCGAGGACCCGTTCTCGCTTCTCATGCCAAGTCGAGGCCATGTTATGCACCTCAAGCGGCCGGCTTAAGATGCTCATGATGGTCTTGCGGGGGTTCAGCGAGGCATAGGGGTCTTGGAAGACCAACTGAATGTTGCGTCGCGTCTCCCGCATGCGCTTCCGGGAGAAACTAAGTAAGTCCTCGCCATGTAACCGGATGTCCCCTTCGGTCGGTTCGATCAAACGGGTGACCAGGCGACCGGTTGTCGATTTGCCGCAACCGCTTTCTCCGACCAGTCCAAGCGTTTCACCCGGCTTGATATAAAAACTGATGCCGTCGACGGCCTTCAACGTTCGGCTTTTGCCGGCCATCCTTGAGACAAAGTCATTGTTGAGATAGAAAAATTTTGTCAGATTTTCAACATCTAGAAGGTTTTCGCTCATCGTTTTGCCCCTCTATCCCTGGTCGTGCAAGTGACAGGCGGCAAAATGACCCGGTGCAATTTCCTTGAACTCAGGGATTTCCCGTTTGCAAATATCCATCGCCTTGTCGCAGCGCGGATGGAATTTGCAGCCGGCCGGCGGATCCATCATGTTGCAGACATAACCGGTGATCGGGGTTAGGTATTTTTCCTGTACGTCCAGGCGCGGAATCGAGTTCAACAGGCCGACCGTGTAAGGATGGGCCGGGTTCGCGAATATTTCCTGCTTGGTGCCCAACTCCACCAAGTGAGAGGCATACATCACGCCGATCGTGTCGCAGGCATGGGCGACAACACCCAGATTGTGGGTGATAAACAACAGCGACATGTCGAAGCGGTGGATCATGCTGCTGATCAGTTCCAGGATCGTCGCCTGAATGGTCACGTCCAGCGCCGTCGTCGGCTCATCGGCGATGACGAATGCTGGATCGCAACTTAGAGCCATGGCTAGCATCACGCGTTGGCGCATGCCGCCCGAAAACTCGTGGACGTAATTGTCGATGCGCGACCCTGGTGACGGGATGCCGACCAACTGAAGCATCTCGATGGTTTTCTCGCGCGCTTCCGCTTTGGTCATGCCCAAATTGGTGCGCAGCGCGTCACCGATCTGACTGCCGACCGTGAATACGGGATTGAGCGCGCTCATCGGCTCCTGAAAAACCATGGCGATTTGCCGCCCGCGCAATTCGCGGATTTCGCTGTCGCTCATCTGATAGATGTCGCGGCCTTCGAAGCGTATTGTCCCGGAGGTGATCTCTCCCGGTGGTGTCGGTATCAGGCGCATGATCGCGCGGGCGGTGACCGACTTTCCGGAACCGCTTTCGCCGACGAGCCCGAATGTCTCGCGTTTCTTAATGGTCAGCGAGGTGCCGTCAACAGCCTGCAACGGGCCGCGTTTCAGATTAAATCGAACTCCTAAATTGTCGAGCTCGAGAACAGTTTCTGACATGAATTCAAACGCATAAAGAACTGCGCCTCCCCTCCAAACTGTATATTGACCGGCTTCATTGAGACGATCTTTTTTTATTTATGGAATTATGGTAGCGGGATTCAGACGTAAGGGAAACCGGAAAGACAAAACCCCTGGACACCGATCGGGTATCCAAGGGTTTCAATTGGTCGGAGTGAGTGGATTCGAACCACCGGCCCCTGCCTCCCGAAGACAGTGCTCTACCAGGCTGAGCTACACTCCGGCACGCCGGACACGCTTATAACGCCGCCGATCTCCCCCCGCAAGCGGAATTGGCTGTTTAGTAGGCCCGATGAATGCAGAAGTCGACGGTTTCCTTCAACGCGGCTTTGGCCGGTCCGTCGGCGAACATGCCCAGGGCGTCGCGGGCCATGGCACCGTAATGGCGCGCCCGCTCGACCGTGTCGGACAATGCGTCGTGTTTGACGAGTAGGGTGGTCGCATGGTCCAGGTCGCCCTCCTCTTGCTCCAACCGCTCCATCGTTCGCCGCCAGAAGTCGCGTTCCCGATCATCTCCTCGCCGCACCGCCAATAGGATCGGCAGGGTGATCTTGCCTTCCTTGAAATCGTCGCCAACCGCCTTGCCGAGATCCGCCTGACGGGCCGAATAGTCGAGGGCATCGTCGACCAACTGAAACGCGACGCCGAGATTGCGGCCGAAGCTCGACAAAGCCTCCAACTCATCCACCGGCCGACCGGCGACTTGACCGCCTACTTTACAGGCGGCGGAGAACAACGCGGCGGTTTTCGCCGCGATGACGGCCAGATAAGCCTCTTCCGAGGTGGCGATATCGTTGGCGGTTTGCAGCTGCATCACCTCGCCTTCGGAAATCACAGCGGAGGCGTCGGCCAACACCTGCAGAACTTCCAAACTGCCGTCGCCGACCATGAGCTGAAACGCACGGGAAAAAAGGAAGTCGCCGACCAACACGCTAGCGGAATTACCCCACAGCACGTTGGCCGTGGAGTTGCCGCGGCGCAGGTCGCTCTCGTCGACCACATCGTCATGCAGCAATGTAGCTGTATGGATCAGTTCGACGCTGGCGGCCAACTCGATCTGCCGCGAGCCCGTATAGCCGCACATGCGGGCGCAGGCCAGCGTGAGCATGGGACGGACCCGTTTGCCGCCGGCGGCGATAATATGGCCGGCCAGCTGCGGGATCAGCGGGACTTTACTTTCCATCTTATTGAGAATGGCTTGGTTGACCTTGGCCAAATCGTCGTTGACCAGGTCCAAAAGCGGATCGAGAGACGGCGCGTTGTCACCCCGATCAGACTGCAGTTTTATGATATCGGCCACGCGTCGTTCCTGTTGCCCAACTAGATAGGCGAGCATAGGTGCCAAAGTTGGACCGGTAAAGTAAATTGGCGTTAAGGAGGACGCCGCGCAAATGAAAGAATTGGTACGTTTGAGCAATCCTGTCGAAGTTACCTATGTCACCGCACTACTGCGTGGCGGCGGCATTGAGCCGGTGATTTTCGATGGGCATATGAGCGCTCTCTATGCCGGTATCGCCATGATGCCCCAACGGGTAATGGTGGGCGATGACGAACTGATCGCCGCTCGCCGGATTCTGGACGAAGCAGGCGTAGAGTATCCAACGTCATGACCCGATCCGACCATAGCCTCGATGCTCTGCTTGGCCAGCGACTGCGGCTTCGCCAACCGCGCGGCGGCTATCGTGCCGGATCCGATGCGGTGTTGTTGGCGGCCGCGGCGCCGGCGCGTGTGGACGAGGTGGTGCTCGATATGGGCTGCGGCGTCGGCGCAGTCGCCCTCTGTCTCGCTTGTCGATGTCCTGGCGTGCGGGTCATCGGGGTCGATCAACAGGCGTCGTTAATCGATTTAGCGCGGGAAAACGCCGAACGGAACGGGCTGGATGATCGCATTCAGTTTTACGAAGGCAGGCTGCAACGGCTACCGTCGGATATGGCGGCGCAAAGTTTCGATCACATCGTCACCAATCCGCCCTTTTACCAGGCCGGCCGTGTGCGGCATCCGACCTCTGACGCGAAGCGGCAGGCCCATGTGGAAGACGAACTGAAGCTGACGGACTGGCTGCGCCTCTGTCTGAAGCGGCTAAAGCCGGGCGGCTCGCTTTCGGTGGTTCAGCGGAGCGAAAGACTGGCCGATATATTGTCGGCGATCGCCGACGGCGCCGGCGCCACGGCCATCTATCCGCTATGGCCTGGCGTAGACCAGCCGGCTGGGCGGGTGATTGTGCAAACCGTGAAAGGCCGGCGCAGCCCGCCGCGATTGCTCCCTGGCATGATCATGCATGAAGCCGACGGTCGCCCGACTGAGATGGCCGACGCGGTGCTGCGAAATGGTGCGGCGATCGATCTTGGCTAAGCCATGCAGTCGATGACCGTGCGGCCGCGGACCTGACCTTTCAGAATATCTCCCGTGATCGCCGGCACGTCGGCGAGCGGGCGAACCTGCGTCATGGCGTCCAGCTTGTCCAAGGGCAGGTCGGTACCCAGGCGCGCCCAAGCCTGACCGCGTTTCGGTTGCGGGCAATACACGGAATCGATGCCATAAAGGACGACACCGCGCAGAATGAAAGGCATGACAGTCGCTGGTAAATCAAAGCCGCCGGCCAGGCCGCAGGCAGCGACCGTGCCGCCATACTTGGTCAGCGAAAGGGCGTTGGCGAGAGTATGACTGCCCACGGTGTCGACGGCGCCGGCAAAAGTTTCCCGACCGAGCGGCCGGCCCGGTTCGCTCAACTCGCTGCGCGCCATGATCCGGCTGGCGCCAAGATCGGTGAGATAGCCGTGGGTGCTTTCCCGTCCGGTCGAGGCAACGACTTGATAGCCGAGCTTCGCCAACACCGATACGGCGACGCTGCCGACACCGCCGGCCGCACCGGTGACCAGAATTTCGCCCTTGTCCGGCGTCACGCCCATGTCCTCCAGCGCCATGACGCAGAGCATGGCGGTAAAGCCAGCCGTGCCGATCGCCATGGTTTGCTGCAGTGACAAGCCTTCCGGTTTCTTTACCAGCCAATCGGACTTTGCACGGGTTTTTTGCGTGAAGCCGCCGGAATGATTTTCGCCGACACCCCAGCCGGTCAGGACCACTTCGTCGCCGGCGGCGAACGCGTCGCTGTCGCTGGCATCGACCACGCCGGCGTAGTCTATGCCCGGCGCCATCGGTAGGGCGCGCATGATCTTGCTTTTGTTGCCCTGTACCGCCAAGCCGTCTTTGTAATTCACAGTGGAGTATTTCACCGCCACCGTGACATCGCCCTCCGGCAGATCGGCGTCCCCCAGTTCGGTCAGGGCGATCGACGTTTTACCGTCGTCGTCGGCGGTGGCCCAGAGAGCTTTGTAACTGTCGCTCATTCTCATTCCTTCTTCTTAACGCAAGGGTTCCAGGATACTGACATAACTGGCCACAGCGGCGCCGCCCATATTGAATACGCCGGCGAGCTTGGCGTCGGGCACTTGCATGGCGTCGGCCTGGCCGGTCACCTGCATGGCGGCCATCACATGCATGGAGACACCAGTGGCGCCGATCGGATGGCCTTTGGCTTTGAGTCCGCCGGAGGGGTTGACCGGCAGCTTGCCGTCCTTTTGGGTCCAGCCTTCGAGGATCGCTTTGGCCCCTTCGCCTTTATCGGTCAGACCCATGGCCTCATATTCGATCAGTTCGGCGATGGTGAAGCAATCATGCACTTCGACCAGGCTTAAATCGTCCAGCGTCACCTTCGCGTCCCGCATGGCGCCTTGGAAAGCCCGTTCCGGTCCTTCGAAGGCGACGATATCGCGTTTGCTCATGGGCAGCAGGTCGTTCACATGCACGGCACTGCGGAAAGCCACCGCCTTGTCCATGGTCAGAGCGGTCTGGACGTCGGTCAGCACCACGGCGGCGGCACCGTCGGAGATCATCGAGCAATCCGTCCGCTTCAGCGGTCCGGCGACGAACGGGTTTTTGTCGGATTCTTCCCGGCAGAAGTCGTAACCGAAGTCCTTCTGCATATGCGCCAACGGATTGACGGCGCCGTTGGCATGATTTTTCGCGGCGATCATAGCTAGGGCATCGCGATTGTCGCCGTAACGTTGGAAATAGAGTTCGGCGATATGGCCGAATAGGCCTGGGAAGGAGGCGCCGGGCGTTGCCTCTTCCTGCACGTAAGAGCATTTCACCAAAATATCGCCGACGTCGCGGGACGACAGGGTCGTCATCTTTTCGACCCCCACCGCGAGGACGAAGCGCGCCTTGCCGGCGGCGATGGCGTTCATGCCTTCGAAGATCGCGGCGGATCCGGTGGCGCAGGCATTCTCGACCCGGGTCGACGGCTTGAACCGCATAGACGGGTCGGCTTGCAGGACAAGCGAAGCGGCAAAATCCTGGCGATCCATACCGCCATTGAACGTGCCCAGATAGATTTCGTCGATCTCCCCCGGAGTTAATCCGGCATCGCGAATGGCGTCCGTCGCCACTTCGACGATCAGGTCTTCGAGACCGCGATCCTCCAGTTTGCCGAATTTGGAATGGCTCCAGCCGACGATGCACTGGGTCATGTCTGTCTCCAATCTGTTGGGCGATTTCCGTACGGACGCGTGCGGCCATCATAGCGAACCGATTGGTCCGCGCAACTCATCGATTGGCGATACGGTGGAAGAAGTCCTGGTATTGGGCGACGACCGCCGCCTCGGTGAATTTTCGCTCGAATTTCTCGCGGCCCGCCCCGGCGAGGGCGTCCGCCACGCCGCGATCTCCGATGATTTTCGAGGCGGCGTCCGCCAATTGATCCGCGTCTTCGACATCGCAGAGCAAGCCGTCGACACCGTCTTCGATCAACGCCGCCGGTCCCGCCGAGCGGGCCGCGACCAGCGGTTTGGATTGCGCCCAGGCCTCGAGCACCACATTACCCAAGGCTTCGATCCGCGAGGGCACAGCCACCAAATCGGCGGTGGCGATCAGATCGTGACTGTCGTCGCGCCAGCCCAGAAGCCGCACGCGTTCCGTAATCGACAGGTCTTCGGCCAATTGCCGCAACGACGCCTCCTGCGGACCCGTTCCAGCCACCCACAAATAGGCATCCGAGTTCCGGATCATGGAGCGGAACAGGACGTCGAAGGCTTTGTTCTCGTGAAGCCGGCCCAGGGCCAGGATAAGCGGCGCTTCCTCGGGTGTGGAATACTCAGATCGGTCGAGCGGCTGACCCTTTATGTCCGGTACGAAATTCGGCAGGTAATGCGCACGGTCGACCGGCCAGCCTTCCCGAACCAGATAGTTGACGATTTCCCGGGTATTGCCGATCAAGTGATCGCAGGTTTGATAGTATTTCAGGCGATAATAGCCGCCGAGGCGGGCGCAGTGGACGTAATTGCCCTTGGGCACCATAGTCGCCGCCCGGCTCATCCAACTCAAAACGATGTCGGGTGCCGATATACGGAGGATGCGAGGCAGTCGCAGTCGCGTGGCAAGATCGAGCTTGCCGCCGAAACGGAGTTCGCGCGGAACCAATCCGACGTCCCGCAACAGCGCCGATCGCGCGGCGTTGCGCCGCAGGATCACGGATTGCCGCTGCCCAGCGCGGGCGAGGGCAGGGACCAGTCGTTCGAAGAATGTCTCCGCGCCGCCATGGGTGGCGCCGGCCATAACCTGACAGATGTGAGGGTTGTCCGATTCCATGAATCAGTAAACTGTGACGCAATACGCCGGAACGCAAGCCTTGCGCGACCGATAAGAGATGCTTAATTGTGAAAGCACAGAACCGAGGACGCCATGCCTGCAAAATACCTGATGCTGGACGATCGCGGCGTAATCGCCGTGCGCGGCGCGGAAGCCCGCGATCTTCTGCAGCGGATCATCACCAATGATATGGATCGTTTGTCGCCGGGACAAGCTATCTATGCCGCGTTGCTAACGCCCCAGGGCAAGTATCTGTTCGATTTCTTCGTCGTCCAGGACGGTGAGGGCTTCCTGCTGGATTGCGAACGCGCGCGAGCTGGGGACTTGCTGAAACGATTGCGGCTCTATCGGTTGCGTGCGGCCGTTGAATTGCAGGACGAAAGTGAAGAATGTTCGATTGTCGCTCTCTATGATGTCGATGCGCCGTCCGATTATCCCGAATTTTATTCCGATCCGCGTGCCGATGGCCTCGGCCTTCGGTCTATTTTGCCGCGGGCTAAAGTGGCTGACTTCGTCCGTGATTTGCTTCCCGGAAATACCGCCGAGTATGAGGCGCTCCGTATCGATTTGGCCGTGCCAGACGGCAGCCGCGACTTCGACATCGACAAATCGGTTCCGCTCGAGATGAATTTCGAGGAATTGAACGGCGTCGATTTCGACAAGGGCTGTTTTATCGGTCAAGAAGTAACGGCGCGCATGAAACATCGTTCGCTGATCCGCAAACGCCTGGTCCCGGTCGCGATCGACGGCCCGGTGCCGGCGGAAGGCAGCGACATCACCTTAGCTGGACGTGTGATCGGGCAATTGCGGTCGGTCGCCGGCCAGAATGGCCTGGCGCTGATCAGATTGGACCATCTCACTGACGCGACGGAACCGCCGGAAGCCGACGGCGCCCGGCTATTGCCCTATGCGCCGGATTGGGCCGACTTCGATCTCCCGTCCTTCGATTAGGGATCCTTCGGGACCGTCTCCTGCATCGAGGCTCGTTCACTGAACGGGCCATAGAATTCCGCCAGAACGGGGTGGTCAGCGCGCCAGTCGATGTTGGTAAACCGAAAGTCCAAATAGGCCAAGGTGACGCCGGCGGCGATCGTGGCCATGTCGATCCGATCGCCGAAGTCCCCCGCGTCATCCGCAAGTGCCGCCACACCGCGTTTTATTTTCAATTGCTGCGCATCGAACCAGGGATCGAACTTCTTCTCTTCCGGCCGCAGACGCAGTTCGTAGAGGCTTAGGATGCCCGCATCCAATATGCCGTCGCAAAGCGCATGAATGCGCTGCGTACGCCATCGCGCCGTCCCGTCCGCCGGGATCAGCTTGGGCCCGTCATGTTGACTGTCGATGTACTCGCAGATCAGTCGGGAATCGAATATCGGCATACCGTCGTCGCTGACCAGACAGGGAACTTTGCCGAGTGGATTGTCCGCGTTCAGCCCATCGTCGAGATTGACGGGTGTGATCGTGACCGGCGCCAACTGGATCCGATCGATCACGCCGGTTTCCTTGGCGCATACCATGACCTTGCGAACATAGGGCGAGGTTGGGGAGTGGTAGAGCTTCATATGGTCTCCTTCAGGATTGAGGTTGAGGTAGGGCTTCCAGGCTTGGTCGTTGATTGAACTCGGCGTACCAAGCCGCCAAGGTGGGTACTTCCGTCCGCCAGTCTAAATCCGGCATTGCGTAGTCGATGACAGCAAGAGCGCAAGCAATAGACAACGTGCCGATGGTGACCTGACCGATAACATCATCCATTTGGGCCTCGAAGTAACGCAGGGCGGTACGAGTTTTGTTGGTATGGGCGCGTTGCCAGGCTTGCCAACCCAATTCCTTCGGCCGGACGTAGAACTCGTAAATGTTGATCGATACGGCCTCGCAAATACCGTCCGCTATGGCTTGTTGTTGCAAGGCGGTCAATCTTGGACCCGGTTCGATCGGAAAAATTTTCGCGCCATCATGCAAGGAGTCCAGATACTCGCAAATCACGCGAGAATCGACGATGCTGCGGCCGTCGGCTAGGACCAACACCGGCACGCGCGTTAGCGGATTGATGGCGGTGAGGGCCGAGTTCGGCTTCACTGGCACGGCTTCGGTGGCGACCAACGTAATCCGGTCTATTTGACCGGTTTCTTTCGCCACCGCGACGACTTTACGAGCGAACGGCGAATTCGGCATATAGTGGAGTTGCATATCAAGGCCAGGCTGCAAGTAAAATCAAATCATATATGTCTAGTCCGGATATCGTAAACTTAGCTTTGGAAAGTTGTTCGCGAGGTGAATGGAACGTGTTGGACCGGTGTGGTTGGTGTGGGGATGATCCGACCTATGTGGCTTATCACGACGAGGAATGGGGCGTGCCCGAATGGGATGACCGGGCGCTCTTCGAAAAACTGATTTTGGACGGATTTCAAGCCGGACTGGCTTGGATCACCATATTGCGAAAACGCGACAACTTCCGCCATGCCTTTGACGGTTTCGATCCGGCGGTAATTGCTCGCTACGACGACGCGAAAATCGAAAAATTGATGCAGGACGCCGGGATCGTGCGCAATAAATCGAAAATCGTCGCGACAATCGGCAATGCCCAAAGTTGGCTCGACATCATGGAGCGTGGTCCGGGCTTCAGCGCGTATTTATGGGAGTTCGTCGAGGGCGCGCCATTGCAAAACGAAATATCGCGCGACCATGGCTTTCCAAGCGAAAGCAAGGAGAGCAGAGCGTTGTCGAAAGACTTGAAAAACAAAGGCTTTCGTTTCGTTGGCCCAACCATCGTTTATGCCTTCATGCAGGCCGTTGGAATGGTGAATGACCATGTGGTCGAGTGCTATCGACACTCGGAGGTGCGCGCATTGGCAAATCGGAATTGAGCGATTTCAGGACACCCTGTCTCAGTTTTGGTCAGGTGCCTGAACAGCGTCCTCGTCGGTATCTTGATCGACGGTTTGGTCATATATCCGTTGCTGCACATCGCGCCAACCATATTGTTCGGCAACGTGACTTGCTCTCAGGGGGCCGAGGCTTTCGACTAAATTACGGGCCAATTCACGGCAATCCTTGTCTCGCATGACTTTTTGCCTTTCGACCGTCCCGACACCGCGCGGCTATGAGGGGTTTGGCTTACACGGTTTTGCTGACGTTACAAACCGCGCGGCGGGGACGATTACGCGTTGTCAGCGAGTTATGTAAAGCAAAAATCGGGCCAATATCAGGCCAAAATCGGGATGAATTATATGTTACCTTCCGGCCATGACCATGGACGATATGCCGCTCGACACGTTGAAAGCCGAACTATGGGTGAAAGCCCATATTCGGCGCTGCCAGGTCAATGACATCTTCGCCGCACTCGTGCGCCGAGGCGACGAACGTTCCGGCACTGTGCTGATAAAGTTAAACAGTCTGAACGGCAGTGCCATGGTGCTGAGCCGGGCTTTCGACGGCTACGGCGATCTATATTGGATGCGGGCGACGGGCGAAAACGCGGTGCCGGAGGCGGATGCCGATCGGTATATCGAGAAACAGTTGTCCTTCGATCCGGATCTCTGGGTGCTGGAGATCGAAGACCGCGACGGACGCCATCTTTTGGACGAGCCCGTACGATAAAAGGGGGATTGGCAGGTGGCCATATGTATTTGTTCGTTGCGGGAATTGAAGCGTCAGGTCAAACGCCTGTCGGCAAAGCATGTGGTGTCATTGATCGGCATGGAAGGGATGCCGCGGACGCCGTGGGGGGTTTCGCGGGAAAACCACTTGCGGCTGGCCGTTGACGATATCGAATACGATATACCTGGCTACGATTCGCCGCGGCTTTCGGATGTGGAGCGCCTGGTGACCTTCGGCGAACGATGGACCGGCGATACGCCGGTGATCGTTCATTGCTACGCCGGGATCAGCCGTTCGTCTGCCGCGGCCCTTACTTTGTTGAGTCAGAAAAATCCGGGCCGGGAAATGGAAGCCGCGCAATTGATTCGGGAACGGGCGCCACACGCCAATCCGAACTTGTTGATTGTGGAGCTTGCCGATCGATTGCTCGGCAGTCAGGGCCGCCTGTTGGATGCAGCGCAAAACATGGGACCGTCCGAATATGTGGTGCCGGCGCCGCCGGTGGTGGTGCCGCTGTCGCTAGACGGCTCAGCGTAGCTCTCGCTTCAGGACTTTGCCCGTGGCGTTGCGGGGCAGTTCGTCGATAAAGCGGACGGACTTCGGAATCTTGTAGCGCGCCAATCGGCCGTCGCAAAAAGCCAAAATGTCGGCTTCGCTAAGCGAAGCGCCAGAGGCCAGGACGACGACGGCCTGCCCGACTTCGCCCCATTTGTCGTCGGGCATGCCGATTACCGCAACGTCGGCGATTCCGTTCAACTCGAACAACGCGCTTTCCACCTCCGCCGGATAGACGTTTTCGCCGCCGGAAATGAACATGTCCTTCCATCGATCGACGATGTAATAGAAACCTTCGTCATCCCGTCGGGCCGCGTCGCCGGTATGCAACCATCCGTCAGTGATGCTGTCGGCCGTGGCGTCGGGGTTGTTCCAATAGCCGGGGGTGACGTTCGGACCTTTCACCCAAAGTTCGCCGACCGAGTCCGACGCGTCGATAATGTCGCCGCCGTCGTCGACGATGCAGACTTCGTTATGCAGCGCCGGTAGTCCGGCCGAACCCTGTTTGCGGATGGCGTCATGGGCATCCAGTGCCGTTACCGTCGGGCTCGTCTCCGTCATGCCGTATCCTTGCGCCACGGAAACGCCTTTCTTGGCGAATATCTCGAGCAATGCCGGCGGGCAGGGCGCGCCACCGACGCCGCAGGTCGCGAGATGGGTCAGGTCCGCCTCGGCGAAACCCTCCTGCTGGCTGAGGAACAGGTAGTTCGCCGGCACGCCGAAGAAATGGGTATAGCCTTTGTCCTTATCCGCCAGCAGAGCCAAAGTATCCGCGGGATCGAATGTGCGCATGACGGCGACGGTGCCGCCAGCGTGAAACAATACATTGGCGTAGCAGTTAAGCCCGGCGGTGTGGAATGTCGGCAATACGCAGAGATGTACCGAATCTTGCGAGACGCGCGCCAGATTGCCCAAATTGACCGCGTTCCAGAAGGTCATGCCGTTGGTGATCATCGCGCCCTTCGGATGACCCGTGGTACCCGATGTGTACATGACCGTCATCAGGTTGTCGTGGGTCGCGTCGACGGCGATGAACTCGCCGGCGGCACTTTCGATAAGCTTTTCAAAGTCATTGTCGAGCGTTTCGCAATCCAGGCGGACAAGATTTTCCAGCTGGCAAACGTTCGACAATTCGGTCGATGCGTCGTCGAATTCCGCATCGCTAACGAGTACTTTCGGCCCGCAGTTGTTGACGATGTATTCGAGCTCGGGAACCGCCAGCCGCCAATTTAACGGCACCATGACCGCACCCAGCTTGACGCAGGCGAACTGGACTTCGAAGACATGCATGGTCGAGTGGGCCAGGATCGCCACTCGATCGCCCCGCGAGACGCCATATCGATCCTGTAGCGCTTGCGCCAATCGGGCCGACCGCCGGTCGAACTCGGCATAGGTCAGGCTGCGGCCGTTGTGCAGCTCGATGATGGCGGTCTTGTCCGGTGTCCGGCGCCGGTGATAGGCGAGCCAGTCGTAGGCCTTGATGCTCATGATTTTCTCTCAGTCGGACTTGGCGACATTGCCTTGTATCGCCGCTTGCGCCGCGGCGAGCCGGGCGATTGGCACGCGGAACGGCGAGCAAGAGACATAGTCGAGGCCGATCGCATGGCAAAAGGCGACGGATGCGGGATCGCCGCCATGTTCGCCGCAAATGCCGAGCTTGATCTCCTGCCGTGTGGCGCGGCCCCGGTCGCTGGCAATTTGGACCAATTCGCCGACACCGTCGATATCCAACGTGGCGAAGGGATCGGCGTCGATCACCCCCTTGTTCTGATAATCGGTCAGGAAGCTGGCGCTGTCGTCGCGGCTGATGCCATAGGTTGTTTGCGTTAGATCGTTCGTCCCGAATGAGAAGAATTCCGCTGTTTCGGCGATTTCGCCGGCCTTAAGGGCGGCGCGCGGCAACTCGATCATTGTACCGATCGAATAGGCGATAGCGCCGCCGCGCTCCTCCTGTACCGCCGTCGCGACGGCGTCGATTTTCGACTTCAGCAGGTCGAACTCGCTGCGTGCGAAGATCAACGGCAGCATGACTTCGCAATGCACGCTGTCGCCGAGTTCCTCGCCGACCATCCCGGCAGCCTCGAAAATCGCGCGTGCCTGCATTTCGTAGATTTCCGGGTAAGTGATGCCAAGGCGGGAACCGCGATGCCCGAGCATCGGATTGAATTCATGCAGCTGGCTTACCCTTTGGCGCAGTTTGGCCGGTTCGACGCCCGTACTGGCCGCCAGTTCCGCCAATTCGTCTTCGCCGTTCGGCAGGAATTCGTGCAACGGCGGATCGAGCAGCCGGATAGTCACCGGCAAACCGGCCATGATTTTGAACAGTTCGACGAAATCCTGGCGCTGCATGGGCAAGATTTTCGTCAACGCGACCCGGCGGCCGGCCTCATCCTCGGCCATGATCATCTCGCGAACGGCGGGGATGCGTTCGGCGTCGAAAAACATATGCTCGGTCCGGCAAAGCCCAATACCCTCGGCGCCATAGTTGCGCGCGGTTTGAGCGTCTTTCGGGGTTTCCGCATTTGTGCGGACTTTCAGTTGCCTGTGCTTGTCCGCCCAGGCCATGATCTCGGCGAACTCCTCGGACAGCTCCGGCTCCACCGTATCGACCTGGCCCAGCATGACTTCGCCTGTGCCGCCGTCGATGGTGATCAAATCGCCTTTCTTCACCACGACATCGCCGACCTGCAGGCTCCCCGCGCCATAATCGATTTGCAAACTGGCGGTGCCGGAAACGCAGGGCCGGCCCATACCGCGGGCGACGACGGCGGCGTGGCTGGTCATGCCGCCTCGACTGGTCAAAATGCCCTGGGCCGCATACATGCCGTGGATATCCTCAGGGCTGGTTTCGACCCGAACAAGAATGACCTTGTCGCCGGCGGCGGCCCGGCTTTCCGCGTCGTCTGCGCTGAACACCACTTTGCCGAACGCGGCGCCGGGGCTAGCCGGCAGACCGCGAGCGACGATTTGTTTGTCGGCCTCCGGGTCCAAAGTCGGATGGAGAAGCTGATCGAGGGAAGCCGGATCGATGCGGCTGACCGCTTCTTCTTCGCTGATCAGTCCCTCATGCTGCATTTCCACCGCAATCCGCAAGGCGGCTTTGGCGGTGCGTTTGCCGGAACGGGTCTGCAGCATATAAAGCTTCTGCTTTTGCACCGTAAACTCGATGTCCTGCATGTCCCGATAATGGGATTCGAGGCGCTGATAGACGTCGACCAATTCGCCGAAAACTTCCGGCATGACTTCCGCCATGGCCGGCTTGTCGTCGCCGGCGGCGATGCGCGCTTCCTTGGTTAAATGTTGCGGTGTGCGGATGCCGGCAACCACGTCCTCGCCCTGTGCATTGATGAGGTATTCGCCGAAGAACAGTTTTTCACCGGTTGATGGGTCGCGGGTGAAGGCCACACCGGTACAGCTATCTTCGCCCATATTGCCGAACACCATGGCCTGAACATTGACGGCCGTGCCCCATTCCGCGGGGATATCGTGCAGTCGGCGGTAGGTGATCGCTCGGTCGTTCATCCAGCTCGAAAAAACGGCGGAGACCGCGCCCCAAAGCTGGTCCTGGACCGATTGTGGGAACTCTTCGCCCAGTTCTTCGGCCACCTTCGCCTTATAGGCGCCGACCAATTGTTTCAGGTCGTCGGCATCGAGATCGGTGTCGAGATAGACCCCTTTCTCCTCCTTCCGCATTTCCAGCAGATCTTCGAAATTGTAGTGATCGACGCCGAGGACGACATCGGAATACATCTGAATGAAGCGGCGGTAGCTGTCCCAGGCGAAGCGTTCGTTGCCAGATTGCGCGGCCAGGCCGGTCACGGTCTCGTCGTTCAAGCCGAGATTCAGAACCGTATCCATCATGCCAGGCATGGACGCGCGCGCGCCGGAGCGGACGGAGACCAGCAAAGGATTGTCGACATCGCCGAAACCGGCACCGACGATCTGCTCCACCGTATTGAGCGCCTTGCCAAGCTGTTCGGCCAGTTCGTCCGGATAGCATTGTTCGTTATCGTAATAGGCGGTGCAGACTTCAGTGGTGATGGTGAAGCCGGGCGGGACGGGCAGGCCGAGATTGCTCATCTCCGCCAGATTGGCGCCTTTGCCACCCAACAACTCACGCATGTCGGCCCGGCCTTCGGCTTGGCCGTCGCCAAACGTGTACACCCATTTGGTCATTTATGAACCCTCGATCTGGGAAAAATCCGCGACTTGATGCAGCGTATGCCGGATTTTCGCCAAAAGCCGCAAGCGATTTTCCCGTAATTCCGGTTCCTCGGCGTTAACGGTGACATCGTCGAAGAAGCGATCCACCGGTTGGCGAAGCTGCGACAGCGCGGACATCGCTTCGGCGAAATCCTCTGCTTTCAGCGCGCGGCTTGCGTCTTCGGCCGCCGATGATAATGCGTCGTTCAACGCGCTTTCCTCCGCCATGGCGAGCAATTCGCCGGCGACATCGCCGTCATAGGAAGTTTTGTCCTTCTTCTCTTCGATGCGAAGGATGTTGGCCGCCCGGCGATAGGCGGTCAGCAAATTACCGCCGTCGTCCGTATGGACGAAATCGCTCAATGCCTGGACCCGGGCCATCAATCGGACCAAATCGTCTTCGCCGCCGAGGGCGAAAATGGCGGAGATCAAGTCATGACGCACACCCGTGTCGCGCAAGTGAACCTTCAGGCGGTCGGCGAAGAAAGCGAGCAAGTTGGATGCTGTGTCGCCTGCGGCCTTTTCTGGATAGCCGGAGAAGGCGCGATCAAGCACAGTTAACAAAGGTAGGCGAAGACCGTTTTCTAAGATTAATCTAATGACACCGAGAGCAGCACGACGTAGTGCGTAAGGATCTTTAGAACCAGTGGGTTTTTCGTCAATCAGCCAGAACCCGGCCAAGGTATCCAGTTTGTCCGCAAGTGCAACTGTAATTGAGACCGGTTCATTCGGGCAAGCGTCACTCGGCCCCTGTGGTGCGTAGTGTGCCGCAATAGCATTCGCAACGGCCATATCTTCGCCGTCGTGCAGTGCGTAGTATCTACCCATAATTCCTTGTAGCTCAGCGAATTCACCGACCATGTGACTTGTCAAATCGGCTTTCGCCAATCGAGCTGAACGTTCACACAACAATGCCTCGGCGCCTGGTACAAATCCACTCAGATTGGTGGCTAAAAGAGCAACGCGGCGGGTTTTTTCTCCGAGACTGCCAAGTTTTGCATGAAACACCACCTGGCGAAGGGCCGGAACTCGAGTCTCCAATCGGGCCTTTTGATCAACATTCCAAAAGTATTCAGCATCCGCCAATCGTGCAGTCAGAACAAACTGATTCCCCGCTACAATCGCTGCCCCTCCATCTTCGGCTTCCAAGTTAGCCACAGTAATAAATCGGGGTACTAGATTACCGGCCGTATCAACAAGTGAGAGGTATTTTTGATTGATCTTCATGGACGTGGTCAGCACTTCCGCCGGCACCGCCATGAATCGCGCCTCGATTTCACCCATCATGGGGACGGGCCACTCGACAAGGCCCGCCAATTCGTCAAGAAGGCCGTTGTCTTCCTGGAGCACAAATCCCTCATCGGCAGCCAGTTCGCGCGCGCGCTCGAGAATACGTTTGCGGCGCTCGGTAGGATCTAGAATGACATAGGCAGAGCGCAACTTCTCACGATAGTCGGCGAAGCCGGTTACCTCGAATGGCGTTGGCGCGTGGAAACGATGTCCGCGACAGGTGTTACATGCAGTCAATCCGCCGAACTCATAATCGACGACGTTGCCATCAAAAAGAGTTAGCAATCCTTGCAACGGTCGTACCCATTTGGTCTCTCCGCTGCCCCAACGCATGCTTTTCGGCCAAGGCAGTTTAGAGAACGCGACCGGCAATAACTCAGCGAGTACGTCGGCGGTCGGCCGCCCTTTTTGTTCGATGACGACGAACAGAAACGTTCCCTTCTTAGTTTCGCGCTGTTCGCAATCTTCCAATTTGACGTTGTTCGCGCGCAGGAAGCCTTCCACAGCTTTTTCTGGCGCGTCGACTTTTGGACCGCGACGTTCCTCCCGTATGTCGGGTTGCGCGGAGGGTAATCCGTCGACTACCAACGTAAGTCGGCGCGGCGTGGCGAAGTCCTCGACCGTTTCGAAACTCAGTCCGGCTTCCTTCATTCCCTCGACGACCAATCGGGACAGATCGGCACTGGCGCGAGCCTGCATGCGTGCCGGGATTTCTTCCGAGAAAATCTCGATTAAAAGCTCCGCCATCTTATGGCGCCTCCGCCTCGGATCGTTCTCCTTGACTGATCAGCCAAGCTTCCGCGCAGCCACGGGCAAGCGTCCGGACTCGACCGATATAGCTCGCCCGTTCCGTCACGCTGATAACGCCGCGCGCGTCGAGGAGATTGAATAGATGACTTGCCTTGATGCAATGGTCGTAGGCTGGCAGCGGCAGTTCTTGTTCTACCAAAGACATGCACGATTCTTCCGCATCAACGAAATGCTGAAACAGCTTATCCGTATCCCGCCCCTCAAAATTGTAAGCGGAAAACTCTCGTTCGGCCTGACTGTAAACGTCGCCGTAACTGACGCCGGCACCGTTCCAATCGAGGTCCCGGAAATGATCGACGCCCTGGACATACATGGCCAATCGTTCCAGACCGTAGGTTAACTCTCCGGAAACCGGCCGGCAGTCGAAACCGCCGACTTGCTGGAAATATGTAAACTGGCTTACTTCCGCTCCGTCGCACCAGACTTCCCAACCGAGGCCCCAGGCGCCAAGCGTCGGGCTCTCCCAATCGTCTTCGACGAAGCGAATGTCGTGGTTTTTAGCGTCGAGACCGATGGCCGCTAGGCTGCCGAGATAAAGCTCCTGAAGGTCGGGCGGGGACGGCTTAAGAATGACCTGAAACTGATAATAGTGCTGCAGCCGGTTCGGGTTTTCGCCGTATCGTCCGTCCGTGGGGCGCCGCGACGGTTGGACATAGGCGGCGTTCCAAGGTTTGGAGCCAAGTGCCCGCAATGTCGTTGCCCAATGGAAGGTGCCGGCGCCCATTTCCATGTCGTAGGGTTGCAGGATGACACAACCTCGCGCCGCCCAATAATTCTGCAGCCTTAGGATCAGACCCTGGAAGGTCTTCGGGTTCGGCATGTCTTGCGCCGCCATGGTCAGTCAGCCTTTCCGGAGATACGATATGGTGTCAGTCCATCAATTTGTGCGGCGCAAAATAACGGCGGGGCATAGGGGGGTCAACACGGATGACGGGGACGACAAGATTTGCGCTCGCCGGCGGGATCATCGCCGCAGCGGGCTTGGTCGTTTGTTTATATGCTTACTTTCTCGTGCCGCCTTACGCCGGCGCGAGCGGGGCCGGTATGGCTGGCCTGGGATCCGCCTTCGCCATGATCGGCGGCATGCTTGCAATCGGTATTGGTCTATTGGTGGCGCTCGGCGCTTTGTTGTGGAAATTCATCCGCACAAGGCGGGCGACCGGCCGCCACTAATATCGCGGCCGTAGTAGAAGCGATCGAGCCCGGCCCAGTATGCTGCGGCTTCGCACATCGGGCAGGGGCGGGAGGACGAATACATCACGCATCCATCGAGGTTGCGTCGACCCAGAGCCGCCGCGGCCGCGCGGATGGTTGTCAATTCGGCATGCGCCGTCGGATCCCCATCCAGAACCACCCGGCTGGCCGATTGGGCGACGATCCGACCGCGAAAAACGATCACCGCGCCATAAGGCTGATCGCCTGTCCTGGAAGCCAGTGCCCGCATTTCGAAGGCGCGATCCATAAAACTTTTAGGCGTTGAAGCCGCGGGTTGTTCGATGGCGTTCGTCGCGCTTGGCCACAGCAATGCCCCGCCGACGAAGCCACGGCGTGTCATGCGGTTATTCATGGCGCGCTCCCATGTCTCATGCGTACGGACAATCGCCGCGCACGCATTGTCGTCGCGATGGGTCGACATGTTTTCCGCAGGCGTCGCACCTGACTAAGTCGACCGTTTCGCCGGCCTTCTCAGTAATCTTGTCGCTGCCGTTTCCGCGCCGCAACTGGTTCAAAAAACGATAACCGAATATTACCGTAATGATGATCACCACAGTCAACGCGATTTTCGAGAAGCTCAGCATGATGACGGTTACAAGCCGAACCGACGCCAGAGCAGTCGCTCACCGATCACGTCGAGCAAATGTTCGGCGAAAGCACCCGTCGCGTCGCCCAGGTTGAGCCGGCGTTGCAGCCAACCTTTCTTGGCCTCCATACGGCGAACCTTCACTTTGTCGCCGAATTTTTCCCGCATGGTCTGCTGACAGTCGCCCAATCCATCGACCAGGCCCAATTCCACCGCGCGGCCGCCAAGCCAGAACTCCCCATTGAAAAGATCGACGTCGCCGGCCTTCAACTTTTCGCGCCGCCGATCCTCGACATGGCGTCGGAAAGCGTCGTGAATATCCCTCTGAAGCGCACTAAGCCGCTTCAAATCCTCCGGTTTTTCCGGTGCGAAGGGGTCAAGAAAGCTCTTTTCCTCTCCCGATGTGTGGACCCGGCGTTCGACGCCGATTTTTTTGATGAGATCTTCGAACCCAAAACTGGCGGATATGACGCCGATGGATCCGATGATGCTGTTTTCGTTGGCGTAGATCTCATCGCCGGCACAGGCCAACCAATAGCCCCCGGACGCCGCCACATCTTCACAAAACGCGAATATAGGGATGTCTTTTTCTTTCGATAGCGCCCGGATGCGATCATGCAGCAGGGCCGATTGAACCGGCGACCCGCCTGGCGAATTTATCAATAAAGCCACGGCCTTAAGTCGCTTGAGTTCGAACGCGTCGGCAATAACCTCGTCCAATTGGGCCAGATTTAAGGTTTGTCGCCCAGGCCCCGCCGTGGGTGCGATCACGCCCGACAGAGCCACGGCCGCGACAACCGGCGGTCGATTTTTCCATCTCTCCAACCATGATTTGGGATGAAGGTGTTTCAGGTCCATGGCTCTCCAAAACCAAAAAATGCAGGAAGGCTTGCAAAAAAACGAACTCTTAAGGCCTTTGTTAACAATTGAGCGGAATAATTCGCAAGATTAAATATTTCGAACAATTTCATCGCTGGAACTAGCCTAACCATGCGCAGAGCCGTAAGAGCCATTACCGAAAGACACCACCGTAACGTCGAACTTTCTGTCACGGGGGTGCCGTATGATCGATTCGATGGGATCCACGGTTTGGACGGCACACTGCCGAAAACGGTCATAGAGGAAGTTGACACCGCGCTGAGAAACCTTATCGAAAAGCTGGGTGTCGCCAATGAGCGGCTTTGCCTCGTCCACTTGGAGACCGACGCGATTATGTCCGAATCCGCCGTCCGAGAAGCGATTGGCCGTTCTTGCCTATTCTACATGTTGGAGCCGGATTGCTATGTCTTGCTCTATTTCGGTTCCCGCAGTGTAGCGGATCAAATAGAAGATCTACGTCAACGTTTCGCCGGGTTGCCCCGTAAGCCTTGTGCTAAAAAATCGGATCAAACGGTCAGTTTGCGTTGTCTCTCCGTCTGGAGCCATAGCGTTGTCGATCCGCTGGCGCTGTTGAAGGAACTCCTGCAGCAGCCTTCTCTTCGGATCGCGATCTAGTCCATCTCCGTCAGCTAATCTTTGGTCAAACGCTTTGACCGGCCGATTTCTTCGGCTATTCTCGCCTCGCAATTTTTCAGAACGTTAGGAATGCGAGGTGGAAAGTCGTCATGGGACCACTTGCCGGAGTTAAAGTCGTTGAAATCGCGGGAATCGGACCGGGTCCGTTTGCCTGCATGATGTTGGCCGATATGGGTGCGGAGGTTATCCGCGTCGATCGGTTGGCACCGTCCGGCCTGGGGCTCAGTACAAAAACCAAATATGGCCTGTTAAACAGGAATCGGCGGTCGATCTCCGTCGACTTGAAGAATTCCGAAGGCGTGGACGCTGTGCTCCGTCTTGTGGACAGCGCCGATATTCTCATCGAAGGCTTCCGCCCGGGTGTCGCCGAACGCCTCGGCATAGGTCCCGACACCTGCCTCGCGCGCAATCCGAAGTTAGTCTATGGCCGGATGACAGGTTGGGGACAGGACGGTCCGATCGCGCATAGCGCCGGCCACGACATCAACTACATTTCCCTTTCGGGCGCGCTGCACGCCATCGGCACCAAAGACGGACCGCCGGTACCGCCCTTGAACCTGGTCGGCGATTTCGGCGGCGGCGGCATGTTCATGGTATCGGGCGTTTTGGCCGCCTATATCGAGGCGCAAAAATCCGGGCAGGGACAAGTCGTCGACACGTCGATGGTCGAGGGTTCCGCCTATCTCGCCACCTCAATCATGGGCATGATGCAGGCGGGTGCTTGGCAGGAAGAGCGGGGCGTCAACGTCTTGGATACGGGCGCGCATTTTTACGGGGTCTATGAGACCAAAGACGGCAAGCATGTTTCCATCGGTTCGATCGAACCCAAATTTTACGATGACTTGTTAAAAGCCACGGGCCTCGACAATCAGGAATTGCCGGAACAGATGGACAAGGCCGGTTGGGCGAACATGAAGACGCGCTTGGCGGAGGTTTTCAAAACCAAGACCAGGGACGAATGGGATGAAATCATGTTGGGCAGCGATATCTGCTATGCTCCGGTCCTAAGCTTCTCCGAGGCATTCGATCACCCGCATAATCAGGCGCGGGACAGTTTCGTCGACGTCGATGGCGTTCGGCAACCGGCACCGGCGCCGCGTTTCAGCCGCACGGAAACCGAAGTCACGTCGGGGCCGCCGGAATTGGGCGAACATACCAGCGAGGCGCTCGGCGACTGGGGCTTTTCCGCCGCCGAAATCGATGCATTGCGCGAGAAAGGCGCGATTGGCGGGCAGTAAGCTCAGCGGGCCAGGAAAACCGGAATTTCCGCGTTCAGAATAATATGTTGCGTGGCGCCCCCAAAGATCAGTTGACGGAGCCGGCTTTGGGTGTAAGCGCCCTTGATCAGCATATCGCCGTTCAGACGGCCGCAATCTTCCAGGATCGCCTCTCCGGCCTGCCGGCCCTGTTGGTCGTCGTCGGCGGTCACAACATTGATGCCGTGGCGTTTTAGACGTTCCGCCATCTGATGACCGTCGGGTCCGGGGACCATGCTGCCGTCAACGGTAAGCAGGGTTACTTTCTCCGCCTGAATGAGGAATGGCATGGAAAGCGCGATGGCCATCGCGGTTTCCGTGCTGCCGTTCCAGGCGATGACGATATGCTTGCCGACATCGTCCGGCAGCGTAGGGGGAGCCAGAAGGGCCGGTCGACCGCTTTCGAACAGCGCGGCTTCCAATGTCGCCGTCCAATCGCCACCGACGCGACTGGGTCGGCGGGCCACGATGATCAAGTCGAACAGGCGGCCAAAGTCGCCAATGATGAAATCCTCTCGCCCGTTGGCTTCGACCCAGACAGCCGTATTTTCTCCCACCGCGCCATGCCGCTCGACAAGCGGGATGTCGGCCTCGTCCAGTATTTCTTGCAGCGAGGCTTTTAGCGTTTCGCCGTCGGTCAACTGTTGTTCATGCAACTGCGTGACATAGGCGGCAGGCACAATATCGTTGACGATGACATGGGGTGGCTCGATGGCGCGAAGGACGTCGATCACGCCACCGGTATGCTTCGCCAGTCGACACGCCAATTGTACGGCGACCCTCGTCGCCGGATCGTCTGAAAACGGGACCAATATATTTTTCATGTTCTTGCTCCATCCCCCCGATAGAGTAGCGAATCAAGTCTAACACGGTCGTTGGTTGATCCCAAAATCAGAAACAATAAATAGAAATTTTAGAGAATTTTACAATTAAGGAGATGGAAATTGATGATTGATACAGCAACATTAACAACCGCGCCAAAAGTTACCGCTCCCGACGGATCGACCGTTCGAATATTGAGCCAATGCCGCCACGGAAGCGGTGCGCATTTCACGTTGGCGCCTGGCGCGACTTCCATCGCCGTGCGGCACCGCACGGTGGAAGAAATCTGGTTTATCGTCTCCGGTCAAGGGCGTATGTGGCAAAGCGTCGAGGGGTGCGAGGATTTCGTCGAGCTTGCCCCCGATCTTTGTCTGACGATTCCGACCGGCGCTGCATTCCAGTTTCGCAACGACGGTGACGAACCGCTTTGCGCCTATGCCGTGACCATGCCGCCGTGGCCGGGTGAGGATGAAGCTGTCTTCGTCGACGGGACTTGGCCAGCGACCGTTTCGGCGGCTCCGGGTATATAGGGACATGCGGTTTTCAGGCGATCATATCCACACTTTAATGGTCGTGGCGGTCTCAATCTGCTTCGGCCTCACGCCTTTATTCGCAAATCTATTGTCGGAAGCGGGTATCGCGTCATCCGCCATCGCCTTTTATCGCTATGTCGTTTCGGCTTTGGTTGTTCTGCCTTTTTTGGCATTGGGACGGGAAAAGCGGCGGGAAACTCTGGCCGCCATGGCTGCGGGCCTGCTTATGGGCGTGGGTTGGATTGGCTATATCGAGGCGCTGAAGGTGGCGCCGGTGGCCGCCGCCGGCGTGATCTATATGAGCTATCCGCTATTCACACTGCTTTTCGCCTGGCTATTGCTCAAACAACGGCCAGCCGCACGGATGGTGCTGGCCGGCGTGATGATTTTATTCGGGGCCGTCATATCACTATCGCCCGCAGCAGTGCCGGCGGAGGCATTAGGGGCGTTGCTGCTCTCGTTCTCCGCACCCTTGGGCTTCGCCATTGCGATCACTGTGGTAACCGGAAAACTGCTCCTATTGACGGCGGTGGAGCGCATGGCCGGCGTGATGAATGGCGCGCTTATCGGCCTCATACCGATGATCGCTGGCTTGGATATCGCCGAAATTCTGCCGGAAAGTTCGAATGTATGGCTGCTGGTTGCCGGAGTTACCCTGGTCACTGCCCTGGTACCGCAGTTCATATATTCCTACGCGGCACCGAAGATCGGACCGGCCAGGGCGGCCATGGCGGGCAGTTTCGAATTGCCCACTATGTTCTTGATCGGCTTCACAGTTTTTGGCGAACGGATCGGCCCTTGGCAGCTTCTGGCGGGCGCACTTGTCGTGCTGGCGATCGTAATCACGCCACCGCGACGGGTCAGATCGGACGCGTCACCTCAGCCAGCCAATCCGCAACGCCGCTCTCCAAATCAGGTGCCAGAGCCTTCCGCACACGAGCATGATAATCGTTGAGCCAACCGCGTTCGGCCAACGTCAATAGTTCCGGCACGACGAGGTTCGGATCAATCGGTGCCAAGGTTAGAGTTTCTAAACTCATCATATCCCGTTCCCCGCCTTCGATCCCGGCGGCCGGACGCACGGCGACCAGATTTTCGATGCGGATGCCATAGGCACCGGTCTTGTAATATCCGGGTTCGTTGGAGACGATCATCCCCGGTTTCAGGGGCGTTTTGTTGTAGACTTTGGAGATGCTATGGGGCCCTTCATGGACGCCCAGATAGCATCCGACGCCATGTCCGGTGCCATGGTCGTAGTCCAGACCCGCGCGCCAAAGCTCCTGCCGAGCCAGAATGTCCAAATCGCCGCCGGTCGTCCCCTCGGGAAATACGGCGCGGGCAATGGCGATATGCCCCTTTAGAACGCGGGTGAAGCGATCCCGCATTTCGTCCGTCGGTTCGCCGATCGCGACGGTGCGGGTGATGTCGGTGGTGCCGTCCAGATATTGCGCGCCGCTGTCCACCAGATAAAGCTCGCCAAGCCCCAGGCGACGATTGGTATCCGGCGTTACCCGGTAATGGACAATCGCCCCGTTCGGGCCGGCGCCGGAAATCGTATCGAAACTGAGGTCGCGGAAATTCTCGCCGTCTCGCCGAAAGCCGCGCAATGTCTCGGCGGCTGTTATTTCGTCGACCTCTCCGGCTTGCGCTGTTGTCGCCAACCAATGCAGGAAACGGGTTTCGGCGACCCCGTCGCGACGGTGCGCGCGGCGGATGCCGTCAAGCTCAGTGTCGTTCTTGCAGGCCTTGGGCAGTTTGCAGGGATCGACACCGTCGATCGGTTCGGCTCCCGCGTCCCGTAGTCGCTGGACTACGGCGCTGGCGACTACCGAGGTGTCGAGCTGTACCTGCTTGTCCGATGCGCCCAACGTGGTGAGAGCGTCGAGAAAATCGTCCTGAGGACGAACCGCGACCTGATTGCCTAAATGCCGTTCCACGTCCGGTGTTACCTTGCGGCGGTCGACAAAAAGATCGCATTGACCATCCTTATGCAGAAATGCGTAAGACAGTGGAAGCGGTGTACGAGCGACATCGCCACCGCGGATATTCAGGAGCCAGGCGATCGAATCCGGCGCGGTGATCACGGCCGTATCCACTTCCTGGTCCCGCAGCGTTTCCGCCAGACGCTGCCGCTTGGCGGCGGACGTTTCTCCCGCGAAAGCAAGGTCGTGCGGTTCGATGACGGATAAAGGCGGCGGCGGTTGGTCAGACCAGACCGCATCGACAGGATTGGTATCGACAGAGATCAGCTCGGCCCCAACCTTGGTTACACTGGCCGCAACCTTATCGAGCCCGGTTGTCGTGAAGAGCCAGGGATCGTAGCCCAGTATATCGTCCGCGGATAAATGCTCGGTTAGCCAGTCTGTCAGCGGTTCGTCGCTGATATGGCGGCACTCATAGAGCGTGGTGTCGACCTGATCGCGAACCTGAAGGGTGTAGCGCCCGTCTGTGAAGATGGCGGCTCGATCGTCCAAGACTGCGACCAATCCCGCGGAGCCGGTGAAACCGGTCAGCCAGGCAATGCGACGCGCCCGCTGCGGCACATATTCGTTTTGATACTCATCTGCCATCGGAATGAGGCAGCCGCGCAGGCCCTGCCGGCTCAGTTCAGAGCGAAGCGCTGCCAGCCGCTCCGCAGATCGGCTGCGATCTTCGATATCCCGCTCGAATGCCATGCCCTGGCGTAGAAGTTCCGCGCGCAACGCGTTCTGAACCGTTCGGTCGGTTGCTGTCGCCAGCAGCCGGCTCAGATTTTCGAGGTTCTCCGGCACCGGTGCCGCAGCGATCGCGGGCAGGATTTCGGACAGATCGATCCCTTCCCTCACGCCGCCGGCGGCCTTCAACGCGGTCGACAATTCGGTCATTTACGGGCTTCCTTCGCAGTTGCTAACGATTAACGAAAAACTAACTCTAGCTTCCTATACCCCATGCGCTTTTTGCAATGCTGCGGTGCAAAAAAATCGGGGTTTCAGGCATTGTCTAACCGGCTTCCGAGTCCTAGATACAATCACAAGGACGCACCCTAGAAAACCCGTTTTTAGTAGACGGTCAGTAGATGGAGAAAGAAAGATGTACTGGCAAGACAAGTATGTGGCGGAAAACACCCTGAACGCGAGCCGTTTCGATGTGACCGGCGCCCCTTTGTACCCGGCGTTCAATGCCGATCACTATGTTCGGCGGGCCCGTTACATGCAGAGCAAAGACGTGAGCAAGATGGTAAAAGGGTTTTTCAAGACCCTTTCGCGGATGTCGAACGTCTTTGCCGATCGGGTCAAGGCCCGGCGTGCCTATGCCAATCTGATCCATGCCGATCCTCGTTTGCTGGAGGATATCGGTCTCGACCGCGCGCAATTGCGGACTGCCGTGGTCGGCGAACCGCGCGATAGCTTGCTGGCTCAGTTGGTCAAGGCGGCCAAGGAAGCCCACGAAGCGCAGACCAAGGTTTACACACCCGCGACCGTTGCCGCGGCGCCGTCTGCCAGCAACGACGATCATCGTCTGGCAGCCTAACCTGTTCCCCTACGGCTTCCGCCAGCGTAATGTCGGCCAATCCCCCAATGTAACCTGGTCGACAGGCAGAAGCCCCCGTTCGCAAAAGGCCGACATTACGTCGGCCTTTTGTTTTTTTAGCAGGCCGGAAAGGATCAAATGACCTGACGGCCGCAATCGCGCGCAGATATCTGCGGACATTTGGATCAGCGGTTGCGCGAGAATATTCGCCGCGATGAGATCGAATGCGCCGTCGAGGCCGGCAAGCCCGTCGCCGTGCCGGCAATCGATGCGGTCGCCGACACCGTTTTTGCGGGCATTGTCCTTTGCAGCCGACACAGAGACCGGATCGATGTCACTGGCCAATATGGGACATGGCCACAAATTGGCCATGGCGATGGCAAGGACGCCGGTGCCAGTACCGAGATCGAGGGGGCATTGTATTTGCTCTTCCGACAACGCTTCCAACGATAGCAAGCAGCCGGTTGTGGTCTCGTGCTGGCCCGTGCCGAATGCGGGGCCCGCTTCGATCTCGATGGCAATCGCGTCGGTTGGCACGCGATCCGCATGATGGGCGCCATGGATAAAAAAACGTCCGGCTCGCACCGGTTCCAACCCGTCCAGCGAGAGCGTTACCCAGTCCTTGTCGGGAAGCGCGTCGAACGCCAAGGCTGGGGACTTGACAGCGGCCAATTTCGCGGCGATCGCCAATCTGGAAACAAGTTCTCGTTCGATCCCGGCCTCATCGAATAGGGCGTCGATCAGCCAATCTTCCTGGCCTTTGATCTCGAAACTGGAAACCGATAGCGCGCCCTCCGACAACACGGGTTCGAAAATCGGGACCTGGGCTTTGGGAACCGTGATGGCGGCCCGCCATGTGGTCATCAGGCGCTCTCGACGAAACTGTCGACGACTTTTTTCAGGCCGGCCTTCTCGAAATCGATTTCGAGCTTATTGCCGTCGATCTCGACAATTCGGCCGTAGCCGAACTTGATATGGAACACTCGCTCGCCAATGCTGCGGCTGGAGATGTCGGGATCGTTCGAAACCGTGAAGTCGGCCTGTCCTTCCGCGTAGCCCGGACCTGTGCGGCCGGCGTTGCCGCCCGGCAAGGCGCGGCCGCCATAGCTGAAGGCGCCGGGCGAGGTATCGAAATAGCCGGCGCCGGTGGAGAGCCCCGGATGCACATCATGCTCGACCTGATCTTCCGGTAGGTCGGCGATGAAGCGTGACGGCAGTGCCGCGACCCAGCGATCGAACATCCGCCGGTTGGCGGCATAGCTGATGACGGCCCGCTGCTTCGCCCGGGTCAACCCGACATAGGCGAGGCGGCGTTCTTCCTCCAATCCGGCATTGCCGGCCTCGTCCAACGCGCGCTGGTGGGGGAACAAGCCTTCCTCCCAGCCCGGTAGAAACACCGTGTCGAATTCGAGGCCTTTGGCGCCATGCAAGGTCATTATGTTGACCGCGTCGTCGTCGACGGCCGTGTCCGTGTCCATGACCAGACTGACATGTTCCAGGAAGCCGGGTAGATCCGGGAATGGTTCCATGGCGTGCACCAGTTCCTTCAGATCTTCCAACCGGCCCGGCGCCGCCGGCGATTTGTCCAATTGCAGAGCTTGCGTGTAGCCGCTTTCATCCAGCACGGTTTCCAGGATCTCCGTCTGCGGTAGATTGTCCATCAGACCCCGCCAGCGTTCGAAATTCTGCATCAACTCGGAAAGGCTCGCGCGGGCCCGCTTGGTCAATTCCTCGGTCTCGCAGAGCAGTTGCGCGGCCTTAGTCATGGGCATGTTCTGACCGCGGGCGGTTTGATGGATGGTCTGCACGGACTTGGCGCCGAGCGCACGTTTCGGCTTGTTGACAATGCGCTCGAACGCCAGATCGTCATCCGGCTGTACGATTACCCGGCAATAGGCGAGGGCGTCGCGGATATGGGCGCGTTCGTAGAACTTCGTGCCGCCGATCAATCGATAGGGCACGCCGATGGTGATCAGCCGCTCTTCAAATTCCCGGGTTTGGAAGGTGGCGCGAACCAGAATGGCCATATCGTTGAGGTTATGTTTGTGCCGCTGCAGGCTCTCGATCTCTTCGCAGATGATGCGGGCCTCCTCTTCACCGTCCCAGGTACCCTTGATGACGATGCGGTCGCCGCCGTTATGCTCGGTCCAAAGCGTTTTGGTATGGCGGTCTTCATTCTTCGCAATCAGGCCGGAAGCCGCCGCCAGGATCTCGGGGGTCGAACGGTAATTCTGTTCCAGCCGGACGATCTTGGCGCCGGGAAAGTCCTTTTCGAACCGCAGGATATTGCCGACTTCGGCGCCGCGCCAGCTATAGATCGACTGATCATCGTCGCCGACGCAGCAGATGTTTTTGTGCTTTTGAGCAATCAGGCGCAATAGGAGATATTGCACCACATTGGTGTCCTGATACTCGTCGACCAGCACGTAGCGAAATTGTTCCTGATAGTGCTGCAATACATCCGCCTCCTTGGTGAACAAGGTTAGGCAATGCAGTAGCAGGTCGCCGAAATCCGCCGCGTTCAGGCTACGCAGCCGCGCCTGATAAAGCGCGTAAAGTTCCTTTCCACGACCGTGAGCGAAGGATTCGGCGTCTGAGACGGACAATTTGTCTGGCGTCAACCCTTTATCCTTCCAGCGGTCGATATAGGCGGCCAGCATACGCGGAGGCCAGCGTTTGACGTCGATTTCCGCCGCCTCGAGAATCTGCTTCATCAGGCGGAGCTGATCGTCGGTATCCAGAATGGTGAAGTTTGACTTCAAGCCGACCAGTTCGGCATGGCGGCGCAAAATTCGGACGCCGATCGAGTGGAACGTGCCGAGCCAAATACCTTCGACGGCACGCCCGACCATCTGCGCTACCCGTTCCTGCATCTCCCGCGCCGCCTTGTTGGTGAATGTCACGGCGAGGACCTGACTAGGAAATGCACGGCGCGTATGGATGATATGGGCCAGCCGGGTGGTCAAGGCCCTGGTTTTGCCGGTACCGGCGCCGGCGAGGATCAAAACCGGTCCGTCGAGGGTTTCTGCCGCCTCGCGCTGGGGCGGGTTCAGGCTCTCAAGAAACGGCAGGGCGGCGCCGCCGGCACTGGTCGGCGCAACCTCTTCCGTTTGGGCTAGATCAAAGGGATCGGACATGGCGATTCTATACCACGACGGCGGCCGCTCTGGCAGATCGCAGTTCCGAATTTGGGATCAAATTCGGTTCCGCTTCCCGCGCATTTTCAATTTCATGCCGACGATCTGATAAATATCCAAGCCAGTAATGGCGGCGATTTCAGCGAAGGGGATCGACGTCTCGCTAAGCAGTGCGCGGGCATGGGATTCGGGATCACGCATTTTCGGGCGGAAGCTATAGACCCGCGCGCTCTGCCGTTTTGGCCGGCGCTCCGAGGCGTCGAGTCCACGCTCCCGTGCCGCCTCGATGGCTTCCTCGCGCCGGCGTTTCTCCGCCTGCAGTGCTTGCTCCGACAGATGGGCGAAGCGACCGCTTTTTTTCGTATAAACCGTCCAAGGGTGAACCTGTGTCTGCGCAGACTCTTGCTTGCGTTGCGGTGGCGAATCGAGCGCGGCCTCGTCCAAGGACATGCCATAACGGCGTGCCAGACGCTCCGCCGCCGCCAGCGCATTACGGCGCTCGCCCTCGAAGGTGCTTTTCGCGGCCATTTCCAAAAGGCCGCGAAATCTCTGACGATCTTTTTCCGTAAATGGCCGCGCGATCGGTCTTCTCCCTAAGCCTCCACCGGAGGAATCATCTTGCCGGGGTTCATAATGTCCGTCGGGTCGATGGCCTGTTTAATTAGGCGCATCACGTCGACGGCGTCGCCATGTTCGTCCCGCATATATTTCATCTTACCGATGCCGATCCCGTGTTCGCCGGTCACCGTTCCTTCCATTGCGAGCGCGCGCTGCAACAGCCGGCTGTTCAATTCCTCGGCTTCCTTGATCTCTTTCTCGCTGGTGGGGTCGAGGACGAAGGCCAGATGAAAATTACCGTCGCCCACATGACCGACTAGAGGCGCGATCAAGTCGGAGCCGTCCAGATCCTTTTTCGTCTCCAATATGCATTCGGCCAGGCGGGAGATCGGTACACAGACATCCGTCGCCCAGAGCTCCGCATTATTTCGAAGGGCTTTGGCGGCGTAGGCCGCGTCATGTCGGGCCTGCCATAGCTTGGTGCGCTCCTCCGCCACAGTGGTCCATTGGAACTCGCCGCCGCCGAATTCGTCGGCCAGTGCTTTGACCATCTGCACCTGCTCCTCGACGCCGGCTTCGGAGCCGTGGAACTCCAGGAACAAGGTCGGTTCGACGGGCAGGTCGAGATTGGAATACTTGTTTATGGCATCCAGCTGTACTTCATCCAAAAGCTCGATCCGGGCGATCGGAATACCGCTTTGGATGGTTAGTATCACCGTGTTCACCGCGCCTTCGAGATCCGAGAATGGCACCACGGCGGAGGAAATCGCCTCGGGAATTCCGTACAGCTTCAAGGTCAGTTCGGTAATGATGCCGAGGGTGCCCTCGGCGCCGACGAACAGCCGGGTCAAATCGTATCCGGCGGAGGACTTCTTGGCCCGCCGCGCCGTTTTGATCAAACGTCCGTCCGGCATGACCACGGTCAGCGACAACACGTTTTCCCGCATGGTGCCATAACGAACCGCGTTGGTGCCGCTGGCTCGGGTCGATGCCATGCCGCCAAGCGAAGCGTCGGCGCCGGGATCAATAGGGAAGAACAGGCCGGTATCGCGCAGATACTCGTTCAGTTGTTTGCGGGTCACGCCGGGCTGGACCACGCAGTCGAGATCTTCCGCATGGACTTCCAGCACTTGGTTCATATTGCTCATGTCGACGGAAATGCCGCCGCGAACCGCGTGAATATGACCTTCCAGACTGGTGCCGGTACCGAAGGCGATCACCGGGACATCGAGCCGGTGACAAATTTTTACGATCGCGACGACGTCGTCCGTGTCATTGGGGAAGACGACGGCGTCGGGCGCTTCTGTCGGTAGATAGGTCTCGCCATGACCATGGCGTTCCCGCACAGCCATGGAGGTCACAACCCGATCTCCGATCAGGTCTTTCAGTTCCGCAATAGCCTGATCGACTCTATCGGCAGGCGGCGTTTCGGTGGCCAGAACCATCACTTTTCCCCGATTGCAGCTTTGCACCTATGTGAACGAACCATTATACAGATCGGCGTAGCGCTTGTATCGACAAAAGCTGTTGAACATGAACATGTTGACGACCGCCGTACCCCTGGACTTAGAGAATCCTAATCTGCAGGCCTGCCCGCTCGAAATTCATCGGGAGAAGGTTCAGCCGGAATGGATCGACTATAACGGCCATATGAACGTGGCTTATTACGTTCTGGCATTCGATCATGCCACCGACCGAATGTTGGATTTACTCGATCTCGGCCTCGAATATGTGAAGCGGGAGAACAAATCCTTCTTCGTATTGGAAACTCATGTCGCCTATCTGCAGGAAGTGAAGCGCGGCGATCCGCTGCGGTTTACCGTGCAATTGCTCGATTACGATGCGAAGCGGCTGCATTACTTCCTCGAGATGGGTCATGCCGACGAGGGATTTTTGGCGGCGACGTCGGAAATCATCGGCGTACATGTCGACCTCGACCTGCGCCGCAGCGCGGCCATGCCGGCGATCGTGCAGAAGCGATTGGCCCTATTGGCGGCTGCGCAGAAAGGCTTGCCGGTCCCCGACAAGGCCGGCGCGTCAATCGGTATCCGCCGTAAGTAATCGAGCGGGCGGCGGCGTGACCATCAGTACACTGTTCGCCGGCGCCTTCGCCCGCTTCGGGCGTTTGATCCGCAATGACCAGGTGGTTCTGTCGCTGCTCGCCTTCGTCATCGGGATTATCGCCGCCTACGCCGCGATCGGATTTCGCCTCGGCATCAGCTATGTCCAATTGACCGGCTTCGGCTTTGGCACGGAAACCGTTTATATCAGCGCGCAAGGTCTGCCCTGGTGGCAGATCATGTTGGTCCCCGTCGTCGGTGGCCTGCTGGTCGGTCTGATCCTGCAATTTCTAATGCCTGGAAAGCGTCAGCATGGCGTGGCCCAAGTGATCGAGGCCATGCGCTTGAAAGCGGGTTACATGCGCCTACGCGACGGATTTTCGGCAGCCTTGTTGAGTATTACGGCTCTGGGTACGGGGTCGTCGACCGGGCGTGAGGGGCCGATGGTGCATCTGGGCGCGGTCCTGGCGTCATTCCTGGCGCATCGCTTGCATCTCGGGCCGGACCTGGCGCGGACGATCCTCGCCTGCGGCGTCGCCTCGGCGGTTGCAGCATCCTTCAACGCGCCGATTGCCGGTGTCTTTTTCGCGTTGGAGGTGATCGTCGGCCATTATGCCATGTCGACCTTCGCGCCGGTGGTGATCGCCGGTGTCGCCGGCACCATGGTGACCCGCCTGCATCTGGGATCGGAACCCGCCTTCACGATTCCCCAATACGCGATCAGCAGTTTTTGGGAACTTCCGGCCTACGTCATTCTCGGTATCGTCTGCGCCTGTATCGCCATCGCCTTGGTTAAGTCGATCTTCTACGGCGAGGATGTGGCCAACCGGTTGCGGATTCCCATTTGGATTCGGCCGGCCGCCGCTGGGTTGATCGTCGGCACATTGGCGATCGAGTTTCCGCATGTGCTCGGCGTTGGCTATGCCGCGACGGATGCCGCGTTGAACGAATTGTTTCCGCTCTGGTTGCTTATTGTCCTGATCGTGGTCAAAACCTTCACGACAGCGGTTTGTATCGGCGCCCGCTTCGGTGGCGGCATATTTTCGCCGTCTCTCTTTATCGGTGCAATGATCGGCGGTGCCTACGGCTTGATCGCGGCGCAGGTGTTTCCCGAACTGGCGGCCAGCCACGGTGCCTATGCCATCGTGGGTATGACTGCGTTCGCCGCCGCGGTTCTGGGCGCGCCGATATCGACCATCTTCATGGTCTTCGAGCTGACCGGCGACTATGCCATGACCATTGCCACCATGATCGCTACCTCGACCTCATCCATCATCGCGCAGCAGGTCTTGGGCGGCAGCTTCTTCCACCGCCAGCTCAGCCGCCTCGGCGTCGACATGGCGGCATTGCGCAGAAGACCTAAGGTGCCCGGCGTCATGCAGGTGAGGGACATCATGACCCAAGAATATGTGACGGTGTCCGGCGACGGTAACCTGGACGACATTTTACGCGAATGCCGGCGGCGCGATGACTGGCATATCTGCGTCGTCGAAGGCGATCGACTGATCGGCGCCTTTCGTTTCTCTCAGCTTCGCGATCTGTTGTTGGAGGAGGGCGAGATGGATCATGGAACCCATGCCCGCGATTTGGTTGGCAACGGTTTACCCACACTCACGGCCGAACTACCGATCATGAGCGCGATCAACCGGCTGGAGGACACGGGTACGGACTACCTGCCGGTGATCGATCCGGACGCCGACGGCCGCTTGATTGGCGTCGTTCAGTACAAGCATGCGATGCGCGAACAGGACCGGTTGCTGAGAGAGGCCGCGAAGGCGGAGTAGTCCCGAATCTAGGCTAGCTCTCCATCGTCATCGCCGTTTGCCTGTCGTTGATGGCCGTCGAGGTCGCGTCGGTCTTTCTCCGCCTTACTTTGTTGCATCGAGCGGTCGGTTTTGCTTCGGCCGAATTTTGCTCTGTTTTCAGATGCTTGTTTGGCTTTCTTAGACCGTTTCTTTTGTTTTCGCGCCTGCCTTAAGTTTACGATTTCACCCATTTTTCAAGACCTTGCAAGGAGAAGCTGACAAGCCGCATTTTCGCCACTAACCTAAGCGATAATTAGGGCGATGACCATGCCCTGGCAAATTCTGGCGGGATAGACTTTGAAGAAAATCATTATTGGACTGCTTGTCGTCGTCGTGGTCTTGGCCGGTGCGGTCCTCGTCGCGCCGGGCTTAATAAACTGGAATAAGGAAAAGTCGGCGATCGAGAGCTACGCCAGCGACTTCTTGGGTCGGGAGATCAAGATCACGGGCGACGTCTCCCTAACCCTATTGCCGAGCCCGCGATTGGCGGTCGGCGGATTGGCAATCGCGGGCATCGAAGGCGGGCAGGCGCCGCATTTTCTAAAAGTGAAACAAGCCGAGATACTCGTCGCGTTTCGGCCACTGCTATCCGGAACACTGAAGTTCGAAAGTATATTCGTCGAAGGTCCGGATATTGTGTTGGAACGTCTGGCCGACGGGCGCGCTAATTGGATATTCGATGCCGAACAGCCGACTTCGGCGGAGGGCGAAAGCGCGGGTGGAGTGCTGTCCAACATCGATTTCGCTTTGCAGAAATTGACGGTTAGGAACGGCACGGTCGCATATCAAAACGAAACCGCCGGTGTTCGGGAGAAAGTTGAGAATCTGCAATTCGCGGCTTCCGTCGGTTCTTTGAACGGCCCCTTCGCGGCTAAAGGCGATCTCACCACGCGCGGCGAGGATGTCGCGTTCGACGTTTCGATCGACAGCGTTGCCGAATTGGCCCTAATTCCCATCGCCGCGACATTGGGTCTGAAAGGCGAAAGCGCGGGGACCATGAAGTTCTTTGGCAGCGCGAATTTAGCGGGTGATGCACCTGATATCACAGGGGATTTGTCCGTTGAAAGCGCAAACCTAGCGGGATTGATGACGGCGTTGACGGAGGCGCCCGCGCCTAAGTTTTTCGGCCGACCTTTCGAGCTGACAGGCAAGGCGGCGTTCGCGGGCGAAGCCTTGAGATTAACGAATATGGCCGTCTCGTTTGGCGACGTACGCGCGACCGGCCAAATCAGTGCAAATCTCGCGGTCGAGCCCATGGCCGATGTGAAACTTCAGGCCAAAAACATCAACTTGGATAAATTTATGGCCGAAGCTGGTGGGGCCGGTGACGAAACGGCGGACACATCGGCGCCAGGGCAATTTGAATGGCCGGATCTGCCAAAGGAGCTTTCCGCTCGTTTCGACATCAAGGTTGACGGCATCACACTCAACGACGGCCTGATCCGCCAGACCTCTGTGCAAGGGGTAATAGGCGATGGTCGCCTGGATCTGACGCAGTTTCGCTCTCTTCTGCCGGGCGGTTCGGATATTGCGCTAACCGGTTCGCTGATGCCGGGGACGGCACAGCCACGCCTCAAGGGTCGGCTTGAGGCGGCGTCGAACAATTTGCGCGGACTATTCGCATGGCTCGGCGTGCAGTTGGACGCACCTGCCGGCCGCCTCGCGAATTTGGTGTTGACGGCGGATATCGCCGGGCAGGATGACCTGCTGCAATTTCCAAAGCTAAATCTTCGATTGGATGCCACGAAGATTGGCGGCAGTGCCACAATGCGTTTGCAAGCGCGACCGTCGTTCGGCCTGAACCTATCGGCCGATAAGATCAATTTTGACGGCTACCGGCCGCTTTCCGTCGGTGCTTCGGCGGAACAATCTAAGTCCGCTACGAACAGCAATGTCTTGGGGAGCTTCGATACAGATTTAAAATTATCCGTTAACCAGTTGACTTACCAACGTAAAGCGATGCGCGGTATTAAGGTCGACGCGCAATTGTTTCAAGGTAAGCTGACCGTTCGGCGCGCCGATATCGACGACATCGGCGGGGGCGGTCTTTCCCTTTCCGGCACCGCGACCAACTTGGGCGGTCAGCCGACGGTCGATATGGCGCTCGGGGCGAAAGCGGCCAATTTGTCGACGATCACCCGATTCCTCGGCGTTCGGACACCGGTCCCCGCCAGCAAGTTACGCGACTTCGCTTTGAATACATCGCTGAAAGGCGACGTCAGCAAAATGCGTCTCAAGGGGCAGGCCAAGTTGGGCCGTTTGGTGTTGGAATACAACGCCCTAGGCCTGGATCTGATGAAGAGCCCATCGACGGATGCAACCTTCAATCTCAAGCATCCCAGCGTTGCCGGATTCGCAAAGCAATTCGGGTTGGGTTTCGCACCGAAGTCGGATGGCGAAATTGCATTGAGCGGGAGTGTGAAGGGCAACCTCGCGTCGCTCAGCCTTGACAGTAAATTGAGCCTAGCCGGCGGCAGGCTGGCGGCGGTCGGGTCAGTGGCGAATATCTCAAATTCGCCGGCTTTCAAGCTGAAACTCGATGCCTATCATGGCGATATGTCGGCATTCATGGGCGCCTTTGGGCAAAGCTATCGTCCTCTGCGTGACGGCAAGCACGAACTGAAAATGGCGGCGAACCTGGAGGGGAATCCGGCCAAGTTCAAGCTAGCCGGCCTCAACGGCGTTTTGGGTCAAACCAACGTTCAGGGAACGGTCAACGGCGACATATCGGGCAAACTCCCCTATTTCAATATGGACCTGAAACTTGGCGAGCTGTGGCTACAAGAGTTCATTCCGTCGAAGCAGAGCGGTCGCCGCGCGCAAGGAGAGAAACGCTGGTCGCGGCATCGGATCGATTTCTCGCCGCTGCGTTCCATGACCGCCGACGCCAAGGTCACCGCCGCACTCATCCGTTTTCAGAACATTCCTCTGCAGAAGCCGAACCTCATCCTGAAGCTGCGTGGCGGTCGGCTTGATGTGGCGCCGATAAATGCGAATCTGTTCGGTGGCTCATTGAGCGGCGAGGGGCGAATGGCTTCCGGCTCGCGCAACAATCTGCGGCTCAGTTTCAAGGCCGACAATTTGCAGCTCAAACAAGCATTGACTGCCCTTGCGGGTAACAAGCGGGTATCGGGTCTGGCCACCCTAAGCGGGAACTTGGCAACGTCAGGCAGAAGCGAATGGGAGTTCGTCAAGGGCCTAAGCGGACTGGTTCGCATGCGCGCGTGGGACGGTGCCATCGAAGGCATGGATTTGAAAAGGGCCCGCGACGGTTTCAAGAATATCGCCAATCCGCCGCTTGCCTTGGCGCAAATCTCCTCGGCGTTCGGCAAGGGACGAACCCGCTTCCTCGAAATCAAGGGGGATTGGAATGTCGATCGCGGCATCGCCCGGACGAAGAATATCGCCTCGGACTTCGAAGCCGGCTACGGCACGACCCATGGCACGGCGGATATTCCGCGTTGGCGTCTGAATCTGATAAATGATCTGCGTTTCTCACGAAAAAACAAGAATCCGGATGTTTCGGTGCTGGTGTTCGGCCCGATCGACGCGCCGCGCTACAAGGTCAACCAGGACCTATTGAAACGTGCGATCGGCGGTATCATAAAGGGCGATACTTTGAAGACGCTGAAGCCGGAAGAAATTCTGAAAAATCCGGAAGACATCATCAAAAAGCCGGCCGATGTTTTGAAGCAGGGGTTGGATTCGATTTTGAAGGGCGGGGCAAGCAGCGGCTCTTCGACCACAACCACGCCGGCGCCGGCGCCGGCGCCGAAACCGTCTGTTGACAGCAGTGGCCAAAAAGGCACCGCACTGCCGGATCGGACGAGGCCGAGGGACCGGACGTCCACGACCGCGCCCGACTCCACCACCACGAAGCCGCAGCTGACGGAAGAAGAGCTGAAAAAGCGGCAAGAGGAACGCCGCAAGAGACGTGAAGAACGCCGCCGCAAGCGGGAAGAACGTCGGAAACAGCAACAGGGCGGGTGACATTCTACGTCCGGGACGATCTCAAATACTCGAGGACATAGACCCGGACGGCGCCGGATAGTGTGCCCGTGCGCAGGGTGTCGACCTCCTCAATAATACTGGTCATGGTCCGGCCTTCGGATTTGGCGATCGCTTTCAAGGCCTCCCAAAAGGCGCGTTCGAGAGACAGGCTGGTCCGATGGCCGGAAACGCGGAAGGAGCGTCGAAGAGGCTCGCTCGGATCGTCTGACCCGCCCACGGCTATTTTTTCGGACCGAGCATGGTTCGCGGTTTGACGAACTTGTCGAAATCGCCGGGGGCGACAAGTTCCAGCTCTTCCGCCGCCTGTCGCAGTGTCAGGCCCTTCTTATGGGCGTGCTTGGCGATTGACGCCGCGTTGTCGTAACCGATATGCGGCGCCAAAGCCGTGACGAGCATCAGGGAGTTGCCCATCAATTCGTCGATACGCTCCAAATTCGGCTCGATACCCGCGACGCAATTGTCCGTGAAACTGCGCATGCCGTCGGCCAGCAATTTGATCGATTGCAGAAGGCTGTAAATCATCACCGGTTTGAACACGTTCAGTTCCATGTGACCGTTGGAGCCCGCGACGGTAATGGTCGTGTGATTGCCGATGACTTGCGCGCAGACCATGGTCAGGGCTTCGCACTGGGTCGGATTGACCTTGCCGGGCATGATCGAGGAGCCGGGTTCATTTTCCGGCAAGCTCAACTCCGCAAGGCCGGAGCGGGGCCCCGAACCCAAGAGCCGGATGTCGTTGGCGATTTTCATCAACGAGGCGGCGATAACGTTGAGCGCGCCAGAGCATTCGATGACGGCATCATGTGCCGCCAGCGCCTCGAATTTGTTCTCTGCCGTTTTGAAGGGAAGTTTAGTGAACTCGGAAATTTCTTTCGCGATCATTTTGTCGAAGCCGACATGGGCGTTTAGGCCCGTGCCGACCGCCGTGCCGCCCTGGGCCAGCTGATAGAGCCGCGGCAAAGTATCTTTCACGCGGGCGATGGCGTATTTCATCTGGGTCGAATAGCCGGAGAATTCCTGCCCCAAGGTCAACGGTGTCGCGTCCTGCAAATGGGTGCGGCCGATCTTGATGATTTTCTTCCAGGCTTTTGCCTTTGTGTCCAAGGCCTGTCGTAAATACTCCAGGCTGGGCAGCAATTCGTCATGGATTTCGGTAACCGCGGCGACATGCATCACCGTCGGGAATGTGTCGTTCGAGGATTGTCCCATATTGCAATGGTCATTCGGATGGACCGGCGACTTGCTCCCCATCTCACCGCCGAGCAATTCGATGGCGCGGTTTGAAATCACTTCGTTGGCGTTCATGTTGCTTTGCGTGCCGGAACCGGTTTGCCAAACCACGAGAGGGAAGTGATCGTCGAGCTTCCCCGTCGCCACTTCCTTGGCTGCCCGGACGATGGCGTTGCCAAGCTTTTTCGGTAAAACGCCCAATTTTATGTTGCTCCGCGCCGCAGCCATTTTAACGATGCCGAGCGACCGCACGACCGGTAACGGCATGGTTTCGCCGCCGATCTTGAAGTTCTGCCGGGATCTCTGGGTTTGTGCGCCCCAATATTTGTCAGCGGGAACCTTGATCGGGCCGAAGCTATCGGATTCGATACGTGTGGCGGTGGACTTTTTGTTCATAACGGATGCTTCCTCGCTTGGTAATCCTTGCGATGTAGCAGAAGCAGGGCCGTCGGTGAACGGTTTTGTGCGACGTCAGCTCAAGACTTTCGAAATGCGTCGAGTGTGACGACATTTTTGTCTGTCTTGTTCTCTTCCGTATCGTCGTCTTGAACCGCAGGTACGGACGGGTCGGGGTCGACTTTCGACTTGGCTCGCTCCTCGGGGAACAATGCGTCCTTGCCTAACAGCTTGAATTGGAGTCCGAATTGCACACTGGGATCGAAGAAGCCCGTGATCGAGGTGAAGGGAATGGACAATGGTTCAGGTTTGCCATTGAAGCTCAAGGTCAACGAAAAGCCGTCGTCCCGTACATCGAGATCCCAAAACTGATGCTGGATAACGATGGTCATTTCTTCCGGAAAACGCTCGCGCAGGTAGTCCGGAACCTCAGCGCCGTCAATATCAGTTCGGAACGTTACGTAATAGTGATGCTCGCCAAGCAGCCCGTCTTTCGCGGTCCGCTCCAACGCCCGGCGCACCAACCCGCGCATGGCCGATTCGACCATTTTCGGGTAATCCATCATATCGTTCGCCATAGTAAAAAATGCTCATATTGGCACCCTCTCGCATACCCTATGACATTACAGCGGTCGGACGCAAACAATGAATCGACTTGAGATAAGTCGTCTAAGTATCCGTAATTTTACTTAAATGGGGGGCTTCTGTTGCCCGGCGCCCCCCGGGCCGCGCTTACTCATTCCTAAGCAGCGAGGCGGCCTTCGGCCGCAGTGTTGTCGTTGGCATTTACCAACTGGCCCGTTTCGGCGGAACCATACCGAGCACAGACGACATCTTTACCACGCACGTCGATCCTTTTTCGCCCCCATCAAAAACGCAGTCATTCCTCTCTCTATTGGCTGATTCGCCGAGACTGTGTTTTTGGTGGAGGCGCCGGGTACCGCCCCCGGGTCCGTAACGCTTATTTCATGACGCGTTTAGTGCCATAGCCGGACGAGCCGGCAGTCGTAAATATAGGGATTTTATCGACTTTCGCCAATGCTAATTATTCGGTTGAGCAATTTGCCGTCGCGTTCCATTGCACCCACCGGGTTTGCCGCTAGACTGCCGTCTTTGTCGCGTGAATGAGGCAGTGATGGCGGTTACTCGGGAACAACAAGCGGAAATCGACGAGCAGCGGGCGCAATCCTCCGAGACCCGGCGTGTCGTGTCGCCGGCCTTGGAAGAGGTTCTATACCAAGCCATTCCGGCGTTGGATCATGGTTTTGTCCGCGTGGTCGATTATATGGGCGACGATGCGGCAATCGTGCAAGCAGCCCGGGTTTCCTATGGCCGTGGCACGAAGAAGGTTCAGGATGACAGCGGTTTGATCAAGTATCTCATGCGTCACCGCCACACCACGCCCTTCGAAATGTGCGAGATCAAGTATCATATCAAGTTACCGATCTTCGTCGCCCGGCAGTGGATTCGCCACCGGACCGCCAATGTAAACGAGTATTCCGCCCGATACTCGATTCTGGACAAAGAGTTTTATATTCCCGCGCCTGCTCAACTGGCAGCCCAATCGACCAGCAATCGTCAAGGTCGCGGCGACGTCCTTCAAGGCGCCGAGGCCGAGCGGGTGCTGCAGCTGCTGCGCGAGGACGCGACCCGTTGCTACGACGATTATCAGGAGATGCTGAACGAGAGCGAGGACGGTGAAGTGATCGATCCCGACCGGGACGGCCTTGCGCGGGAATTGGCCCGCATGAACCTACCTTTGAACATCTACACGCAATGGTATTGGAAGACCGACCTACACAATTTGCTGCACTTTCTCTCGCTACGGGCCGATCCGCATGCGCAATACGAGATCCGCGTCTACGCCGATGTGATGCTGGAGACGGTGCGCCGCTGGGTGCCGATCGCGGCGGCTGCCTTCGAGGAATACCGCATCGGCGGTGTCAATCTGTCGAAAACCGATATCGACGTGGTCCGCCGCCTGCTTGCCGGCGAACAGGTCGAACAGCCGACCAGCGGGATGTCACCCAGGGAATGGCGCGAACTGATGGCGGTGCTGGGCCGCTAAGCTGGTCTCGTCGATGATTCATTGAAAATAGCGATTTCGAGAGCAGCGCTATTCGCCACAGTCTTCACCGTCTATGCCGTCACCGCCCCGGTTCATGCCGAGCATGCGCCGCACGTCGATGATGCCGTACAGATCGAGGACCCACGTGACGGAGAGGATACAGGCAAACAGCACCAGGGCCGCGGTCAGTGGATTCTCGATACCGGTCAAGGCTTCGAACGGTAATACCTCATCCTTTTCCATGAATCGGATAATAACCCAATTAAGGCTTGCCGCTATTCGAAGACGATCTTCGGCACGGCTTGGTCCGCGTTTTGCGCGGAAATCCGTGCTGCCAATTGTTCGGCCGCACTCTTGTAAGCCGCCGATTGCGGCCCAGTCGGGTCTGTAATCATGATCGGTTGGCCCGAATCGGACGTTTCCCTAATCGCGATATGCAAGGGGATTTCGCCGAGAAAATGGCAGCCGATTTCGCTTGCTACTTCCCGTGCGCCACCATGTCCGAAAATGTCGTGGCGGCCGCCGCAATCAGGGCAGACGAAATAGCTCATATTCTCGACCAGTCCGAGTACCGGAACCTCGACGCGCTCGAACATGGCGATGCCGCGTTTGGCGTCGATCAGCGCCACATCCTGCGGCGTTGACACGATGACGGCACCGGTCAAAGGCGCGCGCTGCGACAAAGTCAGCTGCGCGTCGCCCGTACCCGGCGGCATGTCGATCATCAAAACGTCCAGTTCGCCCCAATCGACGTCCCGTAGCATTTGCTCGAGCGCACTCATCACCATCGGGCCGCGCCAGATCATGGGGGTGTCTTCTTCCACCAAAAACCCCATCGACATGGCGACGAGGCCGTGATTGCGCATCGGTATGAGCTTCTCTCCGTCAGAATCCGGTTTGCCGTCGATGCCCAGCATCCGCGGGATTGAGGGGCCGTAGATGTCCGCGTCGAGAATCCCAACCCGCATGCCTAAAGCCGCCAATCCCAGGGAAAGATTGACGGTCGTCGTTGATTTGCCGACGCCACCCTTGCCGGACGCGACCGCGACCATCGCGGCGACACCCGGTAGGTCCAAACGATTGCCGCGCGGCGATTGCGCCGGCTGCGCCGGTCGGGCGGCTTGCGGTGGTGCCGATGGCGCCGCTTGGCGTTCCGCCGTTAAGATCGCCGTGGCCGACAACACGTTCGGCAGATTTTTCACCACATCCTCGCAAGTCTTGCGCAGCGGTTCCAGTTTCGGGCCGTCCGCCGGGTCTACTTCGATGGCGAACTGAACATGCCCGTCGCGGACATGAACGCCGGAAATCATCCCGCGCCGCACCACGTCGGTTTTGCCGTCAGGGGACATGATATTGCCGAGCGCGGCCATAATGGCGTCTTCATTGACAGCGGCCATACTTGATTTCTCCCGTGTTGGAACGATATCGCTATCTATCGGTGGAACGGCGGCCCGGCAAGCGCGTTGCGCGCGGACGGTAGCTGTCATATAACGCCGATGACGAATTCGGCAATGCCATGTAGTGGGTTAGGCGGCGAAAACCGTCCGCCGGTCGAGTTTCGACCATCGTTCGACGAAAAGAAGGAGCAGCCATGCCGTGGAGCAATCAAGGCGGCGGTAACAACGGCGACGGCCGCAGTCCCTGGGGTGGATCCGGCGGCGGAGGCGGCGGCTACGGCGGCGGCCCGCAACCGCCGAACCTGGAAGAGATCCTGCGCAAGGGGCAGGACCGCTTCAAAGGCGCCCTCCCCGGGGGCGGAAATTGGGGCATACGAGGCATCATCGTCGCCTTGTTTTTGCTTTTACTTCTTTGGGCGGCCAGCGGTATCTACCGCGTGGGTCCGGATGAACAAGGCGTTGAATTGCGCTTCGGCAAATATGTAGAGACCACCCCGCCCGGTTTGCATTACCATTTTCCGACACCGATCGAGACCGTCGAGAAACCGAAGGTTACGCGAATCAATCGGGCGGAAATCGGCTTTCGCTCCACCGGCGATAACCTCAGCGGTGGCCGAGGCCGCGATTTGCCGCATGAAAGCCTAATGCTGACCGGCGACGAAAACATCGTCGACATCCACTTCGCCGTCTTTTGGCGGATCGGCGATGCCCGCAAGTTTCTGTTCAATATCCGTAATCCGGGAGAATCCGTGAAAGCGGTGGCGGAAAGCGTGATGCGCGAAGTGGTCGGTAACTCCAAGATCGACGATGTCTTGACCGAAGGACGGGAACTGGTCGAGACCCGAACCTTGGAAATCATGCAGCAGACCTTGGACGATTATCAATCCGGTATCATCATTACGGAAGTGAAACTGCAAAAGGCGGATCCGCCGGCGGCGGTGATCGACGCCTTCCGCGACGTCCAGGCGGCACGCGCCGACCAGGAGAGAAAGCGGAATGAGGCAGAGGCTTACGCCAATGATATCATCCCGCGGGCCCGCGGTGAGGCTGCTCAAATTCGCCTTGAAGCGGAAGCCTATCGCGAACAAACGGTGGCCGACGCGGAAGGACAGGTCTCCCGCTATTTGGCAATTCTCACCGAATATCAGAAAGCCAAGGATGTCACCCGCCAACGTATGTATCTCGAAACTCTGGAAAATGTTCTCGGCGGCATGGAAAAAGTCATCATAGATGGCAATAAGGGCGGCGGCGGCGTCGTGCCATACTTACCGCTACCCGAAGTGAACAAACGTCGACAGCCAAGCAACGGAGGCAATTAATCATGAGCAAAATCATCATGATCATCCTGGCAGTTGTCATTGCCATTGCCGGTGTGGCCGCGACGAGCGCCATATTCACCGTCGACGAACGGCAGCAGGCACTGGTTCTCCGCTTTGGCGATCCGCAGCGGACGATCAGCGAGCCGGGACTCAATTTCAAAATGCCGTTCCTGGACGAAGTGCGCTATTTCGACAAACGCATTCTCGATTATGACGCACCGCCGGAAGAGGTTATTGCTTCCGACAAAAAGCGCCTCGTCGTCGATGCCTTCACGCGCTACAAAATCACCGATCCGCTCAAATTCGCGCAGGCCGTTCGCGACGAGTCGATCGCAAATTCACGGCTCGGAAACGTTGTCAACTCGGCATTGCGGCGTACGCTTGGCGAAGTTGAGCTTCTCGCGGTTCTGTCAAAGGACCGGAGCCAGTTGATGCGGGAAATCCGCTTTCGGGTGAACGAGGAAGCGACCAATTTCGGTATCGAGATCGTCGACGTCCGTATCAAACGCGCCGATTTACCGGAAGCCAACAGTCAAGCCGTGTACAACCGTATGAAAGCCGAGCGTGAGCGAGAGGCCAAGGAAGCGCGGGCGCGTGGCGACGAGGAAAGCCAAAAGATCCGGGCCGACGCCGAACGCCAACGCACGGTCCTGCTGGCCGAAGCGAAGAAGCAGGCCAACATTCTTCGCGGCGAAGGTGACGCAATCCGCAACCGCGTGTTTGCCGATGCTTACCGCCAGGATCCGGAATTCTTCGCCTTTTATCGGTCGCTGGAAGCTTATCGGACGGCCCTTTCGTCTCAGGACACGACGATGGTGCTTTCCCCGGATAGCGAATTCTTCCGCTATTTTAACGACCTGTTCGGATTGCTGCCTGGCGAGAATACGGAGAAGTAAAAATTCCCGGATCCGGCCTGGTCAGGAGAGGCATTGTGATTGATGACTTACTGATGGCCTTGGGCCTGATCCTGGCGTTGGAAGGCGCTCTCTACGCGCTGTTTCCCAACGGTATGAAGAAAATGATGCACATCGTCATGGCGCAGCCGACGGAAAGTCTGCGCATGACGGGCATGGCCACCGCAACTGTTGGTGTGGCGATCGTTTGGGCACTAAAACGCTTTGTCGTCGGATGAGTTCTCACAAAATTGGCAAGTTTTCGTGATCGCCTTCTCCGCCACTTTTGCGCCATAATCGGCGACCATATCGCCGGCATACGGTGTTATAATGGTCTAGTTCCGTTGACAAATCGGGCGCGGGCCACGCCGCATACGCCTGCAATAATGATGGGAGAGTTCGCTTGAACGCTTTGACACGCATCGTCCAGCGTGTGGACCTGAAATCCAATATCCGCACCGCGGCAGTCGCTGTCGGTATTGCCGGTATTGCCTTTACCGCCCTTAATCCTTCCGATGCCGCCGCCCGGGCCGCGCCGGAAAGCTTCGCCGATCTGGCGGACAAGTTGTCGCCCGCCGTGGTCAATATCTCTACGGCGCAACGCGTCGCACGCTCCGAACAAGGCAATCGCCCACCGGAGTTCCAATTTCCTCCTGGTTCCCCCTTCGAGGAGTTTTTCAAGGAGTTCTTCGATCGGAACCAACCGAAGCGGAACGGCCCATCACGCCGTCGCGCAACTTCGCTGGGCTCCGGCTTCGTTATCGAATCCGATGGCCTGGTCGTCACCAACAACCATGTGATCAAAGATGCGGACGAAATCACCGTTCGCATGGCCGACGGCCGTCGCTTCGACGCGGAAGTGGTCGGCAAGGACCCGAAAACCGACATCGCCTTGCTGAAAATCAAGCAGAAGGTCAATCTACCGGCGGTCAAGTTCGGCAATTCCGATGGTCTTCGGGTTGGCGATTGGGTGTTGGCAATCGGCAATCCCTTCGGCCTCGGCAACAGTGTCACCGCCGGCATCGTCTCGGCGCGCGGTCGCGACATCCAAATGGGCAGTTATGACGACTTCATTCAGACCGATGCGTCGATCAACCGAGGTAATTCGGGCGGTCCGCTGTTTAATATGGATGGTCAGGTGATCGGCATCAATACAGCCATCTATTCCCCGTCCGGTGGCAGTGTCGGTATCGGCTTCGCGATCCCGTCGACCCAAGCCATGAACGTCATCGAACAATTGCGCGAGCATGGTCGAACCCGGCGCGGTTGGTTGGGTGTCAGCATCCAGACCGTGACCGACGAGATTGCCGAAGGTCTCGGCATGAAGGACGCGCAAGGTGCTTTGGTCATCGGTCTTGTCGACGATGGTCCGGCGAAGAAGGGCGGGCTCGCTCAAGGCGACGTTATTGTCGAATTCGATGGCAAGCCGATTGATAGCATGCGCGCTTTGCCACGGATTGTCGCCAACACCTCGATTGGTAAGCAAGTTAAAGTGAAGGTTTGGCGGAAGGGCGAGACCAAGGAGTACAACGTCACCCTCGGTGAGCTGGAGAAGGCCGAGAAGCAATTAGCCAAAGCTGATGCGGGCGGTGGCAAGACGGAAAAGCTCCCGAAAATAGACGCCCTCGGCATGACCATTGAAAGCCTCTCCGACGAACTCCGGCAGAAGTTCGAGATGGGTAAGGACGAGGTTGGCGTTGTCGTAACCGCGGTCGAAAGCGATAGCGCCGCGGCCGAGAAGGGAATTCGCGCCGGCGACGTCATTGTCGAGGTATCTCAGACCGAGGTCGCCAGTCCGGATGACGTGCGCAAGGAAATCAAGAAGGTCAAAGACTCCAACCGAAATACCGTGCTGTTGCTGTTGAAACGAGCCGGCGATCTGCGCTTCGTCGCCGTTCGGTTGGGTGACGGCTGACGCTAGTTTCCGATTTGGGTTTGATCCGGCCCGCTATCCAGCTGATCGCTCGTCGATTGGTGGGGAGTGGGCCGGATTGGTTTTGTGACTTGGCAAACGGAGATGGGTCACGATGGCGAAAATCGCGACGGCGCTGCGACTATCGTCCGAAGAAATCGATGCGGTCATGACGACGGAACGTCATTTGCGCATCGCCACGATTGGACCGGGTACCGAGATCAACCTGACTCCCATGACGTTCGGTTGGGCCGGCGGCCAAGTCTATATCTTTGGCCGCGGACAAAAGATCGCCAATCTACGTCGTGCGCCGACGGCGACGGTGTTGGTCGACACCGGGGAGGCCTGGCGGGAGCTGCGCGGTATTATGATGCGCGGCCAAGCCCGCGTTCTGGAAGACCAGGCGGCGGAAGATCAGGATCGCTTCCTTGCCGACGCGCGGCAAAATATCGGGATCAAGCACGGTTTGATGAAGGATGGTGCGCCCGCATCCTATACGGCCAGCGCGAGCGGAGGTTCGCGTCGCTGGATCGTCTTCACGCCGGAAACCGTCGTTTCCTGGGACAACGCCAAGCTGCCGGATCGGCATTGAGATCTCACGCCACGAATTCGCTCTCGCGATATCCCTGAAAGTAAAGCGCGCCGGTTAGGTCGCAATAATCGAGCGCGCCGTCGGCGGCCTGACGGGTGGCTGGCTTAGCGCGGTAGGCAAGGCCTAGACCCGCCCCCTTGAGCATCGGTATGTCGTTGGCACCGTCACCGATCGCAAGCGCGTCCAACGCCGATATTCCGAGGTTTCGGCTAAGCTCCACCAGTGCTGCCCGCTTGGCGTCGGCACCTAGGATCGGTTCCCCAACTTTGCCGCTCAGACAGTCGTTTTCAAACAGAAGTTCGTTGGCGCGATCCTCATGGAAACCGGCCATAACGCGGACCGCTGCGGTGAAGGTCGTGAAGCCGCCCGAGATTAAGGCGGTATGGGCGTCGTTTGCCCGCATGGTCATGACAAGCGTTCGCGCGCCCGGCGTAAGGCGTACCCGCTCCTCGATTAAGCGGTGGATGTCCTTGCGATGTATGCCGGTGAGCTTCCCGGCGCGAGCCCGAAGTGCCGACGGGAAGTCGATCTCGCCCCGCATGGCCCGCTCGGTAATTTCGCTGATTTCGGCCTTTAATCCCATCAAGTCCGCCAACTCGTCGATGCATTCTATGGTGATAATTGTCGAATCCATGTCGGCCAACAGTAGCTTCTTACGCCGCCCGGCGGCGGCCTGGACCAGCCAATCGATGGGTAGATCGCTCAGCGCGGCGGCTATGTCGCCGACCGGACCGGAAAAAAACAGATCGCAAGCCCGTTCGTCGGCCAGCCATTCGATCTCATGGGGGTGGGGTAACTCAGCGGCGGCGGTGCGCACATGGTCTTCATCAAGGCGACTGGCTATAAGGGTAAGAACGCGGTCCATAAATTGAGCTATGTCCAACGACGGTAACGACAAAGTAATCCTGCTGGCGGGTCCCACCGGCAGCGGTAAGTCCGCGCTGGCGATGGAGATCGCCGAGCGTTTCGACGGCGTTGTCATAAACGCCGACAGCATGCAGGTCTACTCTGAATTGCGGGTGCTGTCAGCACGCCCAAGTCCCGAGGACGAGGCCAGGGTGCCACATCGCCTGTATGGGATATTGTCCGGTGACGATCCGTGCTCCGCCGGCCGCTGGATGCGGATGGCCATAAACGAAATTGAAAATGTTAGGCAGGCGGGTCGAGTGCCCATTGTTGCGGGGGGTACCGGCTTGTATTTTTCCGCTTTGTTGCAGGGCCTCGCACCGACCCCGGATATACCGGCGGAGCTTCGGGCAAGATTGCAAGCGCGGTTTGATGATATCGGCCCGAGTGCCTTCCACGCCGAACTTGAGCAGCGCGATCCAATCATGGCGGAACGTACGCCGGCAACCGATCGCCAACGTCTATTGCGTGCCTTCGAAGTCATCGAAGCGACCGGCATCTCTCTTGCCGAATGGCAGAATAAGGATAGCGCGATCAGGCCGTTATTACTGCCGTGGTTGGGCTTGGTCGTGAAAACCCCGCGGCGGGAACTCTATGCCCGATGCGATCGCCGTTTTGACCAAATGGTCGCCGCCGGCGCTTTGATGGAGGTCGAGGCCTTGATGGCGCGGCAATTGGATCCGGAGCTGCCGATCATGAAAGCTTTGGGTGTGCCGGAGCTGATCTCGCACATTAGGGGCGAAATCGACTTGGATACCGCCGCAACGGCGGTCAAGACGGGAACGCGCCGCTACGCCAAACGGCAGCTAACTTGGCTGAGACGCAATATGATTTCGTGGAAAGAAGTAAGTTTGGAAGATATTTTCAAAGATGGAGAAAATTTCTTTTCATTTATAAGCCATTTTTTGTTGACCGGCGATTCCTGACCGCTTATGTTGCGCCTCGCATCCCGCTCTGGCGGGGTGTTTTTTTTCATTTACGAATTTGACCAGAATCGAAAAGTAGCCTTCGATTCAACGCGGTAGAGAGGAGATCAAGTCATGACCGGCGGCCAGATGACCGGCGCGGAAATTGTTGTCCAATCCCTGATCGATCAGGGGGTGGAAGTCATTTTCGGGTATCCCGGCGGCGCTGTACTCCCGATCTACGACGCGCTATTCGCGCAGAACCGGATCAAGCATATTTTAGTACGCCAGGAAGGCGGCGCGGTACATGCGGCGGAAGGTTATGCCCGTTCGACCGGCAAGCCCGGCGTGGTTTTGGTGACGTCCGGTCCCGGTGCCACGAATGCAGTTACCGGTTTGACCGACGCGCTGATGGATTCGATCCCCGTTATCTGCTTGACGGGTCAGGTGCCGACGCAATTGATCGGCAACGATGCGTTTCAAGAAGCGGACACGGTCGGTATCACCCGTCCCTGCACCAAACATAACTATCTGGTTAAGGACACAAACGACCTCGGTCGGGTGATGCATGAAGCCTTTTATGTCGCGACCAATGGCCGGCCCGGCCCGGTTGTCGTCGATCTGCCGAAGGATGTCTGCATCAACGAAGGGCTCTATACCCCACCCGACGATGACCACAACTACCAACACAAATCATATCGCCCGGTGACCCATGCGTCTGAGGACAAAATTCGATCCGCCATCGAGTTGATCGCCGGTGCCGAGCGTCCCATATTCTATACCGGCGGTGGCGTCATCAATGCTGGCCCGGCGGCATCCGACATGCTTCGCGAGTTGGTTCGACTGACTGGCTTTCCGATCACCAACACCTTGATGGGATTGGGAGCTTATCCGGCAAGCGACAGGCAATTCGTCGGTATGCTCGGCATGCATGGAACTTACGAGGCCAATCTGGCGATGCATGGCTGCGATGTGATGATCTGCGTCGGAGCTCGCTTCGACGATCGGATCACCGGCCGGCTCGATGCCTTCAGTCCGAACTCGAAGAAGATCCATATCGACATCGACCCGTCGTCGATCAATAAGAATGTTGAGGTTGACTTGCCGATCATTGGTGATTGCGGCGCTGTGCTCGGTCAGTTGCTCGAGGCATGGAAAGCGGGCAAGCATCAAGTGAAGACGCAGGCGATTGCCGATTGGTGGCGTCAGATCGACGATTGGCGTGAGGTCGATTGCCTGAAATTCGAACAGAACGGCGATATCATCAAACCGCAACATGCCATTAAACGGTTGTTCGAGATTACACGCGAAAAGGATGTCTATATCACCACGGAAGTGGGCCAGCATCAGATGTGGGCGGCCCAGTATTATGGTTTTGAGGAACCGAACCGTTGGATGACCTCGGGCGGTCTTGGCACCATGGGCTACGGTTTTCCCGCCGCGATCGGCGTTCAAATCGCGCATCCCGAAAGCCTTGTCATCGACATCGCCGGCGAAGCGTCCATCATGATGAACATTCAGGAGATGTCGACGGCGCGGCAGTACAATCTGCCGGTCAAGATTTTCATTCTGAACAATCAATGGATGGGCATGGTGCGGCAATGGCAGGAATTGCTGCACGGTAAGCGGTATTCCGAGTCCTACGTCGACGCACTTCCCGATTTCGCCAAGCTGGCGGAAAGTTTCGGTGCCGTCGGTCTGAAGGCCGAGAAGCCAGACGAGCTGGATGACGTCATTCACCAAATGCTCGAGACCGACAATCTGGTCATTGCCGATATCCGCGTCGAGAAAGCGGAAAACTGCTTCCCGATGGTACCGTCGGGTGCCGCCCATAACGAAATGATTTTGAGCGAGCTGGCCGCCAATTCGTCCAAAGTGACGGGTGCCGGGCTGACGTTGGTCTAAGCGTTATGAGCAACGGCAACAATATCGAGCGGCAGCATACGATTGCCGTCTTGGTCGACAACGAGCCAGGTGTTCTCGCCCGGGTGATTGGCTTGTTTTCGGGCCGCGGGTACAATATCGAGTCGTTGACGGTGGCCCGTGTCGATCGCGATCACAATCTCTCCCGGATCAATATCGTGACCGCCGGCACCGATATGATTATCGCCCAGATCAAGGCCCAACTGGATCGACTGGTGCCGGTCCATTCGGTGCTCGACCTGACGGACGACGGACCCTCGGTGGAGCGGGAACTGGCCCTGCTGAAAGTGATTGGCGAGGGGGATAACCGGATTGAAGCGCTGCGTATCGCCGATATCTTTCGGGCGCGTGTGGTCGATAGCACGTCCACCAGTTTCGTTTTCGAGGTTACCGGTGATATCGGCAAGATCAGGGCGTTTGTGGAATTGATGGATCCGCTCGGTCTCACCGAAGTCGCCCGTACCGGCGTCGTCGCCATTGCACGCGGCACCGAAGCGATGTAGGGAAGGGCCGCGCCGTTCGCGGCATTGAAATTCAGACAACCGACAGGGCCGGCTTAGACCGGTTTCAAGCAAACAGAAAGAGGGAAACACCATGCGCGTTTATTATGATCGCGATGCGGACGTCAACTTGATCAAATCCAAAAAGGTGGCGATCGTCGGTTATGGCAGCCAAGGCCATGCCCATGCCAACAATCTGAAGGATTCCGGCGCGGAAAACGTCGTGGTGGCTTTGCGCCCCGGTTCGGGCAGCGCCAAGAAGGCCGAGGATGCCGGCCTGAAGGTGATGGCGACCGCCGACGCGGCGGCCTGGGCAGATGTGGTCATGGTTTTGACCCCGGACGAAGGCCAGGCCGATCTTTGGGAGAACGATCTTTGCGATAACATGCGGGAAGGGACGGCGCTCGCCTTCGCGCATGGCCTGAACATCCACTTCAATCTGATCGAACCCCGGGCCGATATGGATGTGTTCATGATCGCACCGAAAGGGCCCGGGCATACCGTACGCTCCGAATATGTCCGCGGCGGCGGCGTACCCTGTCTTGTCGCGGTTGAGCAAAACGCCTCGGGCAATGCGCTGGAGATTGCCTTGAGTTATTCCAGTGCGATCGGCGGCGGCCGCGCGGGCACGATCGAAACCACGTTCAAGGAAGAATGCGAAACCGACCTTTTCGGCGAGCAGACCGTGCTTTGCGGCGGTATTTGCGAACTGATCAAAAACGGATTCGAAACGCTGGTCGAAGCAGGATACGCGCCGGAAATGGCCTATTTCGAGTGCCTGCACGAAACCAAGCTGATCGTCGATCTGATCTATGAGGGCGGTATCGCCAATATGAACTACTCGATTTCCAACACGGCGGAATATGGCGAGTATGTCACCGGCCCGAAAATCATCGACGCCAGCACCAAAGATCGCATGCGGGAAGCTCTCGCCAATATTCAGTCCGGCGAGTTCGCCCGGCAATGGATGTTGGAAAACAAAGTCAATCAAGCCAGCTTCAAAGCCATGCGCCGTCGCGCCGCGGAACATCAGATCGAAGAAGTCGGGGAGAAACTCCGCGCCATGATGCCGTGGATCTCCGAAAACGCGCTCGTCGACAAATCGAAGAATTAACGATTCGCTAAGAATAGTACCGTATTATGAAGGTCGGTAAAGAAACCGCCTCGCGTTCGTTGTTGCGGCTATGTCTCAGTGTCAATAAAAAATTTGGCCGAATCAGTAATTCGGGTTCTAAACCTTTGGATTCGTGCTAATTTTTCTAAAAGTCATGGTGTTGATCACTTTGAAGCCTAATTTGGGCGTGATTTAATGCCGTGATTTTGTGAGGCCGTCATATTTCCGGCAACGATGTGTGCGTTTATGTCATAATGCATCGTGATCGGTAGTCGACAGTCAGTAGCGTTGACGGTTTTGGTTAAGAAGGTGCGTAAGCTGGCTTCGCGCCTCGTATTCGAGGGTAGTAAAGACAGTGTTTTCTAGGCTATTCGGGCTGCTTTCGGCGGATATGGCGATCGATTTGGGGACCGCCAATACGCTGGTCTACGTCAAAGGGCGCGGTATTGTGCTCAACGAGCCGTCGGTCGTCGCGCTGACCACACGCCGGGGCAAAAAAATGGTTCTCGCGGTCGGTGACGAGGCGAAGATGATGCTGGGCCGCACGCCCGGCAATATCGATGCGATCCGACCGTTGCGTGACGGTGTCATCGCCGACTTCGATGTCGCCGAAAGCATGATCGAGCATTTCATCCGCAAGGTGCACAACCGACGCAGTTTCGCCAGTCCTCTGGTTGTCATCTGCGTGCCCTCCGGGTCGACGGCGGTGGAGCGCCGGGCCATTCAAGAATCGGCGGAAAGCGCCGGGGCCCGCCGGGTTCATCTGGTCGAGGAACCGATGGCCGCCGCGATCGGCGCCGGACTGCCGGTGAATGAGCCGACCGGGTCCATGGTGGTGGATATCGGTGGCGGTACGACGGAAGTGGCGGTGCTGTCGCTGGGTGGCATCGTCTATTCTCGCTCTGTCCGCGTCGGTGGCGACAAGATGGACGAGGCGATCATCGGCCATATCCGGCGCAACTACAATCTGCTGATCGGCGAGGCTACCGCTGAAAGAGTGAAGAAGGATATTGGCTCCGCCTGTCCGCCGGACAGCGGTGATGGGCCGACCATGACGATAAAGGGCCGCGACTTGATGAATGGCGTGCCGAAGGAGATCGTCATCTCCCAGCGGGAGATTGCCAATAGTCTCGCGGAACCGATCAATAACATCATCGAAGCCGTCAAAGTGGCGCTGGAACATACCGCGCCGGAACTTGCGGCCGACATTGTCGATAAAGGCATCGTCCTAACCGGCGGGGGCAGTCTGCTCTCGAACATCGACTATGTCTTGCGCCACGCTACCGGCCTGCCGGTTTCAATTGCGGACGAACCGTTATCCTGCGTTGCCATGGGAACCGGCCGAGTGCTGGAAGATCGCAAAGCGTTTATGAACAAGGATCTTTTGGACGGGAATTACTGAGCCGCGGCGTTGCGTTGCCCGCCGTGATGCGTATGTAGTGAAAAGGAACCTGAAGAGTGCGCGTAAAAAGGGGTCCTGTCTGGGCATTGTCCGCAACCAGACAACTCGTTGGCGAACGAGTGGCATTGTCGATGTTGGTTGCGGCCGGGCTCGCATTGATTGTCTTTTCGAAGATTTATGACGAAGAGTCGGCCCGCTTGCGTATGCTGGTTTTGGATGGCCTGGCACCGGTTTTCGAGGTGATGAGCCATCCGGTTCAGTCTGCAAGTCGTGGTATCGCCAAAATTGGTCAATTTCTCGATACCTACGAAGAAAATGAACGGCTGCGGCTGGAAGTCGAGCGGTTACGCCAATGGCAAGATGTCGCCCGGCAACTCGAAATAACGAACCAGACATTGGTCCATCGTCTGAATCTCAAAACGGACGCGTTGCCGTCTTTCGTTTCCGGTCGCGTTGTTGGCGAAGGTGTTGGACCGTTCGTCCGTACCTTGTTGCTCAATGTCGGCACGGAAGACGGAATTGCCAAGGGATATCCAGTGATCGACGGTCTAGGAGTCATAGGGCGGATCGCCGATACGGGTAATCGGGTATCCCGTGTCGTTCTGTTGACCGATTTGAACTCGCGCATTCCGGTAACGATTGAGGGCAGCGGCCAACGCGCCATCTTGGCCGGTGATAACTCGGATTCCCTGCAATTGATGTTTCTGTCGAAAACCGCCGATCTGGCGGTCGGTGCGCGGATCGTGACGTCCGGTCACGGCGGCGTTTTCCCCGCCGGTCTCACGGTCGGTCACGTTAGTACGATCAACGGCGATCAGGTTACCGTAACCCCGGCCACCAAGCTCAACACTATAGAATATGCGTCGATTCTAATATATCAAGCGCCGCTGGCATCGTCCCTTGATGCAACGATAGAGGAATCGGGATTGTGAAGCGGCGCAGCGCAGGCAAACTTCTAAAAGCCGTTCGTTCGACCGGCCCCGTGGTCTTGACGTTGTTTTTCATATTTCCGTTTTCTCTCCCGCTGCAGATTTCCCATTTGGGATTGGTGGCGACGGTCGTTGCCATGACATCGGTTTATTATTGGTCGATCTATCGTCCCGAATTGATGCCGGTCGGCGCGGTCTTTTTAATCGGCGTATTCCACGATCTGCTGGGAGGCGGCCCGCTGGGATCGATGGCGTTGACCTTGTTGGTTTTGCATCTCGCGGCGCTGTCGCAACGCAGAGCTTTGGCGGGAAAGTCGTCCTGGATCATCTGGTTTGGATTTTGCGTGATCGCCGCCGGTACGTTGGCGTTGTTCTGGCTCATGATCATGCTTTTCCATCAGCGACTGCTTCATCCCGAGCCCCTATTGGTTCAATATGTATTGGCGGTCATCCTTTATCCATTGGTGGCGGAGCTGTTTAACGGCGCCCGCATTTCCTTCCTTAAAGTTTAGGTGCGGCAATGGACCGCTCCGGGACACAACAAAAACTGTTTACCCGCCGCGCTCTTTTGTTCGGTGGTGTGCAGCTCGGCTTATTCGGTGTCCTCGGTGCTCGGCTTTACGACTTGCAGGTCTTGAAGGCCGACAAATATCGTGTGTTGGCGGACGAAAACCGCATGAGCATGCGTTTACTGCCACCCCGTCGTGGCGAGATCTATGATCGCTTTGGTCTCAAACTCGCGACAAACCGGTCGAACAATAGAGTTTTGATGATCGCCGATCAGACTGACGACGCCCGCGCGACCCTAACCGCGCTGCAAGAAATCCTGCCGCTAAATGACGATCAGATCGGCCAAGTTCTGAAAAAACTTAAGAAAAACAGGTCATTCGTCCCTGTAACCATTGCCGAAAATCTGACATGGAGCCAATTTGCCCGTCTCAACGCTCAACTCATCAATTTCGCGGGTGTTGTGCCGGACGTCGGCGAAGTTCGCTATTACCCCTTTGGTGAGAGTAATGCGCACATTGTCGGTTATGTCTCCGCCGTGTCCGAGCATGACTTGACCGGCGATCCCGTGCTGGAATTGCCGGGTTTTCGTATCGGTAAGGGCGGTATCGAACAGCAGCACGACAAGACCTTACGCGGTAAGGCCGGCGACCGGCGGATCGAGGTAAACGCCTATGGGCGCGAAATCCGGGAATTGGAGCGACACGAGGCGCAGACAGGCAACGATGTCGTTACGACGATCGACGCCAACCTGCAGGCTGCGACCTATCTACGTTTGCAGGACGAAAGCGCCGCGGCGGTGATCATGGATGTTCATGGCGGCGAAATACTATCCTTGGCCTCGACCCCAGGGTTCGACCCCAACGCATTCAATTTCGGAATTAGCGCTAAAGCTTGGCGCGATCTAATCCGCAACCCACGCGCGCCATTGACGAACAAGGCGGTTGCCGGCGTCTATCCGCCTGGATCCACCTTTAAGATGATGGTCGCGATCGCGGCCCTCGAAGCCGGTATCATCACGACGGGCGAACGGGTCTTTTGCAACGGGGTCTACAAATATGGGGACGGCCGCTTCCATTGTTGGCGCGCGAAGTATGGCGGCCATGGCCATGTCGACATGCACAAGGCGATCGAGCAATCCTGCGACGTCTATTTCTACGAAGTGGCGCGCCGACTCGGCATTGACAAAATCGCCGAAACGGCGCGGCGTTTCGGCTTCGGTCAGGCGTTCGATCTCGGACTGAAAGGTGTCAATCCAGGTTTGATGCCGACGAAGGACTGGAAGCTGGCGGTTCACGGCGAGCGCTGGGTCGGCGGCGAAACTTTGGTTGCCGGAATTGGGCAGGGCTACGTCCTGGCATCCCCGTTGCAGCTTGCGGTGATGACGGCCCGCTTGGGTAACGGTGGCGTAGCTGTCGAACCGCGGTTGGTCAGAGGCGTCTACGGCGCCGACGGGTCGGGCGCTGACCGGCAGTCGACGCCGGCATCGATGGGAATTGCAGAATCTTCACTGAAACCTGTTCTCGCCGCCATGGACGCGGTTGTGAACAGCAAGCGCGGGACGGCGCGGCGGGTCAAGCTCGAGGAAGATTTCGGCCGTATGTCCGGCAAGACGGGAACAGCTCAGGTGCGCCGCATTACGAAAGCCGAACGTCGCGCCGGCGTGAAGAAAAACAAGGATCGGCCTTGGGAGCATCGCGACCACGCCCTCTTCGTCGCACTGGCACCTGTCGAGGCGCCGAAATATGCCATTTCGGTAATTGTCGAGCATGGTGGATCCGGCGGCTATGCGGCCGGCATCGCGTCCGATCTGATGCGCGAGACCCTGTTGCGCGATCCGGTATCGCGGCCGGCGGTGGACGGACCGAATGTCGGCTCGCAACGAAACGTCACAGCACGGTCGGATCGAGGGTGAGATGACGTTATATTCGCCCGGTCGCGGCCATCACAAACAATCTTTGTGGCAGAAACTCATTCAATTCAATTGGGGTCTTTTACTGCTGCTGTGTTTGGTGGCCGCGGTCGGATTTGTCATGCTCTATTCCGCCGCCAACGGGAGTTACAGTCCCTGGACGTCGAGACAGATGCTGCGCTTCGGCGTCGGAATAGCCGTCTTGATCGCGGTTGCCGTGATCGACATCCGTTTTTGGATGAAGCACGCCTATTCGATTTACGCCCTGGCCTTGGTTTTGTTGATCGTGGTCGAGGTAATGGGCGTCGTCGGTATGGGCGCGCAACGTTGGATCAATCTCGGGGTTTTCCAGCTGCAGCCATCCGAGGTCATGAAGATCGCTTTGGTGTTAGCGCTCGCGCGGTATTTCCACGGTATTGCAGCGGAAGATATCGGTCGCATCCACGTCCTGATTATCCCCGCCGCGCTCGTCGCTTTGCCGGTGATGTTGGTTCTGCGTCAACCGGATTTAGGCACCGCTATCGTTTTGGTGTTGATCACAGGATCGATGTTGTTCATTGCCGGTATTCGATGGTGGAAATTCGCTCTTGCTTTCGCACTCGCCGCCGCCGCAGCCCCGATCGCCTGGCCGCTGCTCCATGAATATCAGCGCCAGCGCGTGTTGACTTTCCTCGACCCGTCGCGCGATCCGCTGGGCGCGGGATACCATATTACTCAGTCCAAAATCGCGCTCGGATCCGGCGGTCCCGCGGGCCGTGGCTTCATGCAGGGCACGCAAAGTCATCTCTCTTTCTTGCCGGAACGTCATACGGATTTCATCTTCACAATGCTGGCTGAGGAGTTCGGCCTCATCGGATCTTTTGCTCTGCTGGCGTTGTACCTACTGATTTTCGCTTATTGCATCGCCATCGCCATGCAGTCGAAGAATCATTTCGGGCGGTTATTGGTAATGGGCGTGATGGCCACATTTGCAATCTATGTGGTGATCAATGTCGCGATGGTGACCGGGTTGCTGCCGGTGGTTGGCGTTCCGCTGCCCCTCGTTTCCTACGGCGGCACGTCATTAATGACCATTATGGTCGGCTTCGGCCTGGTCGTTAGCGCTTACATTCATCGAGATATCCAAATTCCGAGACGCGCGCGATAGCGGGCTCTTGCCCCGCTGTGGCGGGCTGTTATGCTGCCGTCTGTTTGCAAATCGAGGAGGGCGACAGGTGGATCTACCGCTGGCGAAAGAGATCAAGATCGGAATCATGGGCACGGCGATGACCCGGGCAAGCGTGCGCGAAAGCGGCTTGTTGGCGGAGGAACTCGGATACGACTCCGTTTGGCGCGGCGACCATCTCTCCTTCGCCATTCCCGTCATGGATCCCTTGGTGCAGATGGCGCAGGTGTCCGCCGTCACGGAAAATCTGACCGTCGGCACCGCTGTTTATCTCCTGCCTCTGCGCCATCCCGGACCGGTGGCCAAGCAGGTTGCGACCCTCGACGTTCTGACGGAAGGGCGGACCATTTTCGGTGTCGGCGTCGGTGGCGAGTTTGACAGCGATTTCCGCGTTGCCGGCGTGCCGAGAAACGAACGCGGTGCCCGACTGAACGAAGGGATCGTCGCGCTTAGAAAGCTGTGGAGCGGCGAGGTCGTTTCCCACAAGGGCAAGTTTTATGAGTTCGAAAACGTACAAATGCTTCCCAAGCCGGTACAGCCGGGCGGCCCGCCCATTTGGTGTGGCGGCCGTTCCGAAGCGGCGATCAAGCGGGCTGGCGGCCTCTGCGATGGCTACATATCTTATGTGGTGACGCCTGAGATGTTTGCCGAATCCATGGAAGGCATCAGCCGCGCCTATGCGGATAGCGGCCGCGAGACGAAGGAATATGGCACGTCTCATTTGCTGTTCGCGCGGGTCGATGACGACTACGAAACCGCATTCAAAGAAGCGAACGATCACTTGAGCGAGCGCTATGCCATGGATTTTACCAAGGCAACCAAGCGTTATGCCGCAATCGGCCGGCCGGAGGATGTCGCGGCGTCGATCGGCAAGTTCGTCGATGCCGGCGTTCGCCATTTCGTGTTGGATTTCGTCGGGAAACTGGAAGATCGGCCGGGCCAAATCCGCCGATTTGCCGAGGAAGTTCGACCGCTGTTGAGTTCGGTATTGTAGGTCGAATATCACCCGCAAACATCGGATATCGGCCGGCCCGGAGATTTCCTAGAAATCGGACAAGCAAGAGAACCGATGGATAGGAGAAACGACATGAATAGCGAAGCGCGTTGGCAACATGTGCTGGATAACGATGCGGCGGCGGACGGTCAGTTCGTCTACGCGGTCCGCAGCACCGGCATCTATTGCAGACCGTCGTGCAGAAGCCGCCGGCCGAAGCGGGAGAATGTGGCGTTCTACGATCTCTCGGACGCGGCGGAAGCCGATGGTTTCCGGCCCTGTAAGCGTTGCAAGCCGGAACAGGCGGTACTTGAAGACCGAAGCCTTCGACGTGTCCACGACATTTGCAAATACATCCAAAAACGCTTGGACCAAGGGTTGGATGGGCCGCCGTCGCTCAAGGCCATTGCCGCGGAAGTCGGCGGCAGCCCGCATCACAACCAGCGCCGTTTCAAGCAATTCATGGGGATCAGTCCGGCCGAATACGCCGATGCGATCCGCCTGTCTCGCCTCCGCGAGGGCTTGCGGGGCGGCGGAGATGTGGCCGGCGCCATGTACGACGCGGGCTATGGCGGTGTCAGCCGCCTTTACGAGAAGTCGAACGCGCAATTGGGGATGACCCCGGCGACCTATGCGAAAGGCGGGAAGGGTGCGGAGATGGCCTACACCATCGTCGACTCGCCGCTTAATCGTCTGTTCGTCGCGGCCACCGAAAAAGGCGTGTGTTTTCTAAGCCTCGGCGACGACGACGATTATCTACTCGAGGAATGCCGGCTTGAGTTTCCTGAAGCCAAGCTGACCCGGGACGATGCCGTATTGCGCAATTGGGTTGCCGTAGTGATCGGCTATTTGGAAGGCAAGATCCCGCATCCCTCCCTACCGCTCGATGTGCAGGCAACGGCATTCCAGCGCCGGGTCTGGCAAGAGTTGATCCGCATACCGTCCGGTATTACGCGCACCTATACGGAGGTCGCTGACGAACTGCTGGGTAATCCGCAGGCGCGGCGAGCGGTGGCCCGGGCCTGTGCCACCAATCCCGTCTCTTTGATCATCCCCTGTCACCGGGTGAAACGCGGCGACGGCGGTTTGGGCGGTTACCGCTGGGGTTTGGATCGCAAGAAAGCCTTGATCGCCCATGAGCGGGAGATGGCGGAGAAGTAACTCAGTCGATCTTAATGTCGCGGACCGGTCGACCGAAGGTTTCACTGGAAAATCGTTGAACCTTCATGTCGTCCGGCCAGGCATCCGCGCCGATCCCCGCTTTCATTTTCAGATGCTGGACAAAACGGGCAGGTTTGCGCAATTGCTCCCAGACATGCGGTAGGAACAAGGCGCGTTTCTTGCCCGATTGCAGGATCAAGCCATCCACCTCCGGCCGTAACCGGTTGAGAAGGTCTGCTTCATCGGCGACAGGGAAATCGTGCGGTGCGCCCAAAATCGAAATCGATAGATCCATGCGGAGAAATTGATCCCTCGAAATCGGCTGGAAGCGCGGATCTTCGAAGGCGGCGGAATAAGCATTCCAGACGACGTCCTCGACCAAGGGACGATGGGCCATCATGGAACCGATGCAACCGCGCAGCTTGCCCTTCTCCTTCAACGTAACGAAGCTGGCGCGGATGCATTCGATTTCGCGGTCGAAGGTGCCGAGTTTGACATGGGCGCGGCGTCGTTTGGCCAGGCCGTGTCCGATCGATTTACGCGCCACGGTGAGCAGCATCTCTCGATTGGCCGGCGCCGTCGAGGTGCTGGCATTGTCGGTGAACGACCAGGCGCCATAGCCGACGACCCGGTCGCGCGGGCCTGCCGTATCTCCCGAATTCCGAAGGTCCAGTGTCGTGGCGCGCAGATCCCGGCGCTTCGCTACCGTTAACAACCCATTGATTCCCCGAGCGCCGCAGGCCTGCTCCGAGACGATCCATCCCGTATTCAAGGCTTCGATCTGCTGACAGGTCGACCGGTCCATGCGTTGGGCTGTGTCGTAGTCATGATAATGGCTGAGATCCGACGAGATCACGATCAAGGTTTCCTCACCACCCCATATCCTGTCGATGACCTCCGCGATCATCTCGGGTGGGCAGGCACCGATGATGATTGGGACGACCGAGAAACGCGGCAGCAGATCCTGCAGAAAGGGCAACTGGGTTTCGAGCGAATGTTCGAGCCGGTGGGCTTCGTCATTTTCGCTGACTTGATCCAGTTGGAGTAACTCGTCAATCGCCTGCCGGTCGAGCGGTACCAGACCGAGCGGTGTCGCGAAGCTGTCGCTGCTCGGCACCACCAAACCTTGACAAGCCACGCGATGTGCCGGTCCGAAGATGACGACGCGCGTTATCTTGTGCGCGACCGGTCGTAATCGCGCGTAAACCGACGCGGCAATCTGTCCGGAATAAACGAAGCCGGCGTGCGGAGAGATGATCGCCTTGGGTACGGGCGCGTCGGCCGGTGTGTAACCGGCCGCGGCGGTCAGCATTCGATCGATCTGAAACTGCAATTCGCCGGCATTGGCCGGGTAGAACGTCCCGGCCACGGCGGATGGGCGGATTTTGGTTCGTAGCTGCGTTGTCATGCCTAGCTTGACAGGTTTACCCGGTCGTTATTGCCCGATGCGGCATAAAACCTCAAACCTTGCCAATTAGACAAGGCAATTCTGCCGACTATTCTTCCAGTTGATCGTAGATCACGCGCGCAACCGCAAGAAGTTCGTTGCGCGGCAATTCAGCGACGATCGCGTAGGAGAAGGAACCTTCAACCCAGTAGAATGCGGATAGGCTGTTTGTAGCCATAAAATTAAACGCCGTTTCGGCCTCTTTGCCGCGCCGCCGTTGATAAATCGTCAGGCGTTTACCGGTCTTGTGTTCGTACATGAACTGCGCCGCGGGATGGCCCTGGTCCGGCAACAGACGGCCGCCCATCAATATGAAGCCTTTGTCGGTTAGATCGGCGGCCTTCAGCGGCGCACCGAGGCGTTTGGACAGCCACTTGACCAAATGCGCCGTCTCGTCGGCGCCGACCTCGACGGGATGGCGAACCTCTTTCACATACACGACATGGGCGCCGGCGGCGGTATCGACGGTATTTTGAGCCACGCTGGGTCCATCCGGCCAATACGCCTTGGCGGTCCAGCCGATCAGCGAGCCGAGGGCCAGAAATAAGAGGGCCGCTGCAATTCTGCGCCAAGGTTTCTGCGTCGATTGGTTCGATACTCTTGCCGCCAACTCTTCCAGATGGGCGGGTATCGGTTCCTGTAACACTGTGTCGAACCCAGCGGATAACAGATGACGATGCTGTCGATAATCTTCTAAACGCGCGGCATCTTCGGGATGGTCGTTCAACCAGCTCTCGACTTCGGCCACCGCTTGGGGATCCAATTCGCCGTCGAGATAAGCGTGCAAATCGATTTCGGTGATCCTGGCGGCCGGGCTCATTTCACCCTCCGTAGGGATGCCCGCTCGGCATCCGCGAGATGTTTGCGCAGGTTTTCCCGGCCGCGCGACAGCCGCGACATGACCGTACCGACGGGAACGTCCAGAATATCCGCCACTTCTCGATAACTCAGATTCTCCAGCGCGATCAACAAGACCACTTCGCGATGGTCCGGGGATAAACGTTCGAGCGCCCGCTGCATATCGCGGAACTCGAAACCGATTTCTTGACTGGCCGGTGCGGCGTGATTGGATTCGGCGCTCGCATCCAATTCGTCGCGGTCCAACCGGCGCGATTCTTGCCGCCTTTGATTAATAAATTGACTATGCATGATACGGAAAAGCCAAGCGCGCAGATTGCTTCCGGACTGCCATTGATGCCAGCGGCTCAACGCCCGTTCCAGGCAATCCTGCACCAGATCGTCGGCAGCCACCGGGTCACGCAGAAGAGCCCGAGCATAACGGCGCAACCGGGGTATCTCGTCCAGCAATTTATCCTGGCTTGTCATGCCGTCGCCGGCAGTTCCTTCAACCTTCGCGGTGCAATATCCTACCGCAGTTTCGGGATGAGATGTTAACTTGGCGACCGTCTCTCCGTCCAGACAGCTTGCCTGAGCGGCGGGAAATTAGTGGCGGGTGGACATCGCAGTATTGGACGAACGGGAGTAAATATAGTGGAAGTCATTATTTTAGGAAGCGGTACACCGATGCCGGACCCGAACCGGGCCGGGTCGGCTATTCTGGTGCGCGCCAATGGCAAAGATTTCCTGTTCGACTGCGGGCGAGGTGTCTTGATGCGCGCGGCTGCGGTCGACAGCGGCGCGCCATTTCTCGCGGCACTGTTCTTTACCCATATGCATAGCGACCATACCACAGACTACAACGACGTGATCACGACACGCTGGATCATGAGTCCGAAACCCAACCCGTTGACCGTTTATGGCCCCGTCGGCGTCGAGGAGTTTACGCGAAAAACTCTGGCGGCCCTCGAGTTCGATATTGGCTACCGCCTGGACCATCATGATGATTTGACGGACGCGCCTCAAGTTGACGCGACGGAATTGGATCCGGGTACGACAGTGGAATTCGATAGCGTGAAGATCACCGCCGCCGAGACGGATCACAGCCCGGTTCATCCGACCCTCGGCTATCGGGTGGAGGCAAATGGTAAGATCGTGGCGATCGCCGGCGATACCATCCCCTGCACCGGTTTGGATGCGATATGCCGGGACGCGGATATCTATGTGCAAACCGCCACCCGTCACGACATTATTGCGAAATCACCGTCGGAACGCTTGCGGGATACGCTGGATTACCATTCCAGCATTGAGCAAGCGGGCGAAACGGCCGCGCGCTGTAATGTCAAGACGCTGATACTGAACCATTTGGTGCCGCCGCCGCGGCCGGGTCGCGAGGCCGAATACATCGACCGTGCCGCCCGGCATTTCGACGGAAAAATCCACTTGGCCGACGACCTGTTGCGGGTAGGTTGTTAGATCCCGATGTCAGGTTTCTAGCGCGCTGCGGCGTTGCGCGGCCTTACATTGTCATAACTTGGCGCGTTCTGAACTGAGCGCCCGCCATAGGCAATAGCACATGGCCAATATCACAATGGTGAACGGTATTCCCGTCGAGACCGCGGCGCCCTGAAGCGCCGATAGTCCGCCGCCAAGAAGTAGGGCGATGGCCACCAAACCCTCAAGCGTGCACCAGAACACCCGCTGAACGACTGGCGCGTCCATCTTTCCGCCGGCGGTAATCGTGTCGATGACCAACGATCCGGAGTCAGACGATGTCACGAAGAAGACGACGATCAACACCAGCGACAACGGTGCGACGATCGAATAGAGCGGCAGTTCCTGCAGGAAACCGAACAAGGCTCCTTCCGGTTTGTAGGCATCGATCACCGTCGCTTTCACGCCTTCCGCGCCGCCGGCATTGAGCATGTCGATCGCCGCACCGCCGAAGGTCGACATCCACAAAGCGCAGACAGCCGTCGGCGCGATCAGCGCGCAGAGGACGAATTCCCGCACCGTGCGACCTCTGGAGATTCGCGCGATGAACATGCCGACAAACGGCGACCAGGCGATCCACCAGGCCCAGTAGAAGGTCGTCCAGCCGTGGAAGAAACTGGTGTCCTCTCGTCCGAATGGGTTCGAAAGGGCGGGCAGCATCGCGAGATAATCGACCATTGCGCCGAAATATCTCGTGATCGCGGCTCCGATTCCGGTGACCACAACGACGAAGATAAACAGCACCACGGCCATGATCATATTGATTTCGGAAAGCCGTTTGACACCGGCGTCCATGCCCAGAAGCACGGAGCCCAACGCGATGATCGTGATGCCGATGATCAGAAGAACGGTAACCGTTGTCGACGGGGTGATCCCGAATACTTCGTTGAGACCCACAGCGATCTGTTGCGCGCCCAGACCAAGCGACGTCGTCAGACCGAACAGTGTGGCGAAGACGGCCAGCGTGTCGATGAGATGACCCCACCAGCCCCATATCCGCTCGCCGAGAATGGGGAAGAAGGCCGAGCGCAATGTCAGCGGCAGGTTGAGATTGTAGCAGAAGATCGCCAAGCTAAGGCCGACAACAGCATAGACGGCCCAGGCTTCCAATCCCCAGTGATGGATCGTGCCGACCACGCCGACATATTCGTTACCGGGCTGGCTGATGTCGACCCCGAGCGGCCGCGCCCCGCCTTTCTCTGCAAAATTGTAGTAAACCGGTTCGAGCACCCCGAAGAAAAGCAAACCGATGCCGATGCCGGCAGCGAACATCATGGCGATCCAGCCGGCATATGAATAGTCGGGTTTCGCGTCTTTACCGCCGATGCGGACCTTGCCTACCGGCAAAACGATCAGTAGGAGGCAGAAAATAGTGATTGCGTCCACGGACAGCACGAGGAACCAATCGAAGGTGCTTGTCAGCCACGGTCTCAGCCAACCGAAAAACTCCGCCGTTGCTTCCTGATTCGCCAAGGCAATCAGAACGAAGCCCATAATCACAACACTCGAGATAACAAAAACCGGGTTGTGAATATCCAATCCGAAGGGCCTGATATTGTCCTGGCCAAGCTCATATTCCGTTTCGAAATCCCAAACACGCGGGTCGGGGTCGAGCATCTTCTTCTTCTCTGGAGTTTCGGACATGTTCCCTCCTTTGTATTCTGGTTGGCAATCTCCACTCAGTATTCAATCGTCGTTACCCCAAATATTAGCACGTCTACCGTGTGAAGCCGACATGATTGGCAGGTCTCTTTCATCTCCGGCGGGTTCTTAGGGCCGATTTGCCCCCTATGACCGCCGATATTGGCTTGGGGCGAATTTTTTGGGTCTGCCAACAAGCACCGGCCTGATTGAAGCCGTGGCGAGGGCGACCCAATCATTGCGAAACGAATCGAAAGGTCTCACCGGGGCCAGGATGCCGATTTTGGGTCAATCGAGTTGCCCAATTGCTTACGCCGCAAAGACCGCTTTCAAAAGGAAGCGGTGGTCGACCCAGCGGCGGACTCCTTTCGATCCGACAAGGCTTCCGTGGCTACGCCGGCAAATCGGGTGCCGGCCCTTACGACTGGTTGGGGAGCGCTACTGAGGTAGTGGCATGAGTCGGCATAGCTTGTTCGACATCGCCAGGCACGCCCGCTTCACTGAGCCGTTCCAACAATAGCTTCAAGATCTTTTTGTCGCGATACAATTCCTGCCCGACGACATAATCGAGGGAAAGTTCGGGGTCTTCGTCAAGCACGGCGCTGATGATCTGCCGCGCGTCCTCCCGCTGCTCCAGAGCAATCAAGCTTGCCGCCGTGTAGTATCGCGAACGCCTCGTTTGATGGTTTAAACGGCGAGCTTCGGCAAGTACCCGCGGATGATTTCCCATTGCATAGTGGGCTGTCAGCCGTTCTTCGACGATATATACGGGGACAAACGGATCAAGCTCAACCGCCCGCTCCAGCCGCTCTAATCCGGTGAGGGGATCGCCACAAAAAATATGCAAGACCGCACAGCGTCCGACGAGATACGCGTCATGCGGCGCAAGCTCCATGGATCTTTCCGCGTGACGAAGACCGGATTCGTAATCGCCACGGGTAAACTTTACCCAGGCCATGATCCGATTGGCTTCCGGATCGCTTGGATCCGCTTCATAGGCCATTGCCACCGAACGGTCCGCTCGCTCCTCGTCATATTCCGGCAAATCGGACCATGCACAACTAAGCATCGCCCGGGGGCGATGGAAGTTCGGGTCAGCCTTAATCGACTTTTTAAACCATTTGACGGCCTTGCGAGAATGTTCCGAGGTCACGCCGCCAAGGCGATGATGCCATAGGCCGTGGAGATAATAGTCGTAGGCCGTCATATTTTCCGGCCGCATCATCCGAGCAGCAGCGATCTCGGATTGCTCTATTTTTCCGGTTGTTCGTGCAACGACCTTGTAGATGATTTCGTCCAGCAATTCGAATAGGTTGTCGAAGCCGCTATGATAACGTTCGGACCAAATCACGTCGCCTAGCTCAGTCTCGGCAAGGGAAAAATTCAGCCGGAACCCATTGCCGACCTGCCTGAGGTTGCCGAACAGGACAAAGCCGACGCCGAGCATTTTGCCGATCTCCACGGCATCATGTTCGGCAATCGCCATGAGCGTCGTTCGGGAACTCACCTGGATGCGACGGGTGCGGCTCAGATCGAGAATCAAATCTTCCGTCAGTCCGTCAACGAGGTAGGTGTTATCGCCTTGATCTCGACCTAAATATTCGATCGGCGCGACGGCAAGCGATACCGGCCGTTTTTCCTGGACAGGTCGTTCGTTCTCGTAAAGCGCCAGAAAGGGTTGGCGCTGCATCGGTCGACCAACCCGGTACACTTGTCCGGCATGGCCGACCGAGACTTCTTCCAACTTCTCGAAAAAACGGTTTGAAAGGCGGCGGACGGCGCGAAAGAACGGTTCGGACGCGTCGATCTGCCCAACCGCCGATTGCGCCAGAATATCGCGTAGACAGTGCACATCATCGACCGGCAAGGCCGTCGTTGCAGTATTCAGTTCCCTCGCATGCAGCGCGATTGGCGCAACTAAATCGTCGCTTCCCTTTTTCTGCCGTAAATGTTGGCGCAGCTCCAATGCGATTTGCTGAGCCGTCGAGGCATTGGTGAATTGATAAACGCGGCAGCCGTCTAAGATATGGCATCGAATGGCGCCATGCAGCTGCAACGCCGTTTCGAGCCAATCTATTCCTGCGCGCTCATCGTCCGCGATCGCCAAAAGATATACCGGTTTAGGCGATAATTCGGACGAAGAGAGGTCTTCCGGACGGATTTTGGCACTGGTTCGACTATCCGATGAGGTGGATTTTGCGTGACGCCAAAGCGTCACCGTATCGGCGTCGGGCGCAATCCCAAGATGCTCGCGCAACGCGGTTCTACATTTCTCGAACTGTTGGATCGCAGAATCCTTCCGGCCTTGTGCAAGATGGACCCGCATTAACTGCCTATGCGCGTCCTCGTCGCCCGGATCGATCCTAAGCCGCATCGCCGCCAAGGCCGCTGCCTGGGACCAAACCGACTGTTCTTCCGCAGCGTCGGCTGAGGATTTCAGCAAATTAGCGACGCGGAGTCGGACATTCTCTCGTTCGACCGATAACCAATCTTCAAATGCCCCGTCGGCAAGCGTGAGACCTTCGTAAAGCTCGAAACTCTGTAAAGACAGAAGAGGGCAGTCGGCCATAAAATCCGGCTGCCTAGACATGGTTTCCAACAAATCAAGGTCGCATTCTATTCCAGAGTCATGCAGTGTCACGCTTTCGTTTGTGGTTGAAAGTACGCGTTCGCCGGCATCATCGAGTGCGGCTCTCAAGATACTAAGGGCCTGCCGAAGGCTTCCACGGGCCAGTTCTTGCGGTCGGTCGCCCCAAAAAAGCCCAAGCAAAGTCGTTCTGGGAACCGTCGTACCGCGCCGGGTTAGTAAATAGGCGAATAAAGCGCGGATTTTCCGCGGCAAATCAATCTCTTCGCCATGTTGATCGCAGATCTTCAACGGTCCGAGGAGATTGACTTTCAGAATGGTTTTGGCTGCCTCATGAGTTCGCTGTAGATTCTCGCTCATAGGCCCACTACCTCCGCATTCGATCGGCGTCTTTATGCGCCTATCTTACATGATAAGCAGTTTTTCGTTGTGATTTCACGCGGCTAGCTAAAAATACGAGGAAACTGACGGACGCTTTGAAGGCGTCTGGAAGCCGTGCGGCGGCGAACCGAGCCCTTGGATCGAGAGAATTTGCACGGGAAGCCTCTATTCCCCGCATGTGCCGACCGCCGAAAAGGTTATGATATTTGAGAATATCCAGTTCGAACAAGGCCGGCGTAATGCCGGCATGGAGATTTACGCGTAAAGATTCGCGATCATGTTGATGATGGAACATTTCTAGCTTCCCCAAAGGCTGAATTGACGATGGGAAAACTTAGAACGGGCCTGTCATGTCGGCGTTCTGGAGGGCGTTATTTTTTCGTTATTTCGTTCGCTGGACTTGCCGGAGGATCACGATCTATTTGCCCGGCGTTCAATCCACCTTGCCCCGATTTTACCCCCGAACGCAGCCGAAAGTTCGGCCTGCTCAGACGGCAATTGCTGTTGGTGTCCGCTCAACCTTTTCGTCGACGGGGTAACAATCGTAAGAGATACGTTTGTAGTCGACGCGACTTAAAACGGGCGTCGTTAGGCCCGGCGCGTCGTCCTCGAAAATGTGTTCGTCTTTGAAGAATTCGTCGAAGCCAGCACCTGAATGTGTAAAAACGCGATGGGTGTTACGATTCCGGAGTGAACCGTTTTGGGGTCGGTGATGAAGCGATTTATTGAGGGTGTGAGCCGGAATCAGGGGACGTTGTTTCCGGACTGTCTTGAGGACTGGATCGAAGAGGATTACGCGGTCCGGGTGATCGAAGCGTTTGTCGACAGCCTTGATCTTGCCGGTCTGGGTTTTGCCGGCGTAAATCCGAAGGAGACGGGTCGGCCTTCTTATCATCCCTCGGTTCTTATGAAGCTCTACATTTATGGTTATCTCAATCGGGTGCAATCGAGCCGGCGGCTGGAATGGGAAGCGGGGCGCAACGTCGAGGTGATGCGGTTAATTGGCCGGTGGGTACCCGATCACAAGACGATTGCCGATCTCCGCAAGGACAACGGCCCCGGCATTCGCCGGGTCTGCGGCCAGTTTGTGCAACTCTGCCGCTGGCGTGGCTTGATGGCCCCTGCCAGCGTCGCCATCGACGGCTCCAAGTTCAAGGGGGTGAACAATCGGGACCGGAACTTCACGGCGGCGAAAATGACGCGGCGGCAGGCGCAGATCGAAGAAAGCATCGCCCGCAATCTGCAACAGCTGGACAGCGCTGATCGCCAGGAACCGACCCCGGCTCTGGCCAAACGGGTGAGCCGGTTGCACGAAAAGATAGACAAGCTGCGCCAAGAGATGGCGCGGCTTGAGGCTCTTGAAGCCGAAAGACAGGCCGCGCGGGATCAACAGATCTCCTTGACCGACCCCGATGCCCGCTCCATGGCGACCAGCGGCCGGGGCTCCGGTGTGGTCGGTTACAATACACAAGCCGCCGTAGACACAGAGCATCACCTGATCGTTGCACACGACGTGATCCAGAGCGGCAGCGACCGGGCGCAATTGGCGCCGATGGCGGAGAAGGCCAAGCAAGCGCTCGGCGTCGATGCCATCGATGTGGTCTGCGACCGTGGCTACTTCAGTTCGGAACAAATCTTCGAATGTAGTCGGCACAATGTCACCGTCACCATGCCGAAGCCGGTGACCACCGGGACACGGCGCGAGATCACCCGTTGGGAGCACGAGCATCTGGCCGAGGCGGTGCTGCGCCGGCTCGACGAGAACCCGCAGGCCATGCGTGTGCGCCGAGAGACGGTGGAGCATCCCTTCGGCACCATCAAGATGCACATGGGCGCAACCCACTTCCTAATGAAGCGTTTGAAGAACGTAAAGACCGAAATGGCACTGAGCGTGCTCGCCTATAATCTCACCCGGGTCATGAATATCCTGGGCCCGCAGGCGCTCATCCAGGCGATGAGGGCGTAGAACCCCTCTATTGTACGCTGCTTTTCCCGATATCGGCCGATGTAAGACCCATAGACCGTGATCAGTCGCCTACCAGTCGCGGAGGCTACAAAAACTCGGGATTGTGGTTCCAGAAAAACCGGCCCACCAAGTCCGGATCTATCGCGAACGTTTTCACACGGCCAAGATCCATTGCGGTCATTCCGGCAAGCCGGCAATTGAAAGCCACTTGAGATATAGGTCCATGTCCTCTTGCCGTTGATACGGTGTGGCATGCCAAACGTTTTTCGTGTTCATCTCTGGTGCAATTTGAAGCGCGCGCCTGATTGCGTCTTTGGCGTTTTTCTCTTGGCCGGCGGCGGCATAACAAGCCGCTGCTAGGGCCATAGCATTTGTGTTTTCCGGCATCGCGTAAACGACATTTTCAATTGTGGCCAAGGCATCCTCATACCGTTCCAAGGTAAAAAGAATGCGCGCAAGCCAGTGCAGGTATATCGGCGGATGATGAGGGTTTAGGCGTATCGCAAGCTCAATCTCATTCAAACCATCGGCAGCACGGCCAACAAAACAGAGACCTCCTGAATACCAACCTCGAAACACCGCGTTATTAGGGCTTAGCGCGACCGATTGCTCAAGTGCCGCCAGTCCTTGTGAATGGTTGCGAGATCCCCAAATCTCGGCAAACCCAAGTGCCGAATGACCCCAAGCATCTTCTGGATCAAGTTGCACCGCTTTGGCCGCTGCCTCATAAGCGTGGGAATAGGCGCCGGGCATATCTGTCACCCATCGAAATGCGGCGTCCGAATTGTATGTCCAAGCAATTAACGCATGTGCCCTGGCAAAGTTATGATCTAGAGCTGTTGCTTTTGTTGCTTCCTCACGAGCAATTAGGTTTTCACTTTGCGTGTATCTCTGAAACAAGACCATCGCACGCAAAGCATGGTCATAGGCGTTGACCGCATCTGCACCTTTCGCCATGGCCCGCTTGAATTGCTGCCGCTCTAAATGACCGACAAGGGTGTTTACGATAACCGCGGTGATTTCGTCTTGAACCGCAAAAATGTCGCCGATTACTCGGTCATAGCGTTCCGACCAGATTTGATTTCCGGCAATCGCATCTGTCAGATGCGTCGCAATACGAATGTTATTGCCGGCGCGTCTTACGCCACCTTCGAGGATATATTGAACACCGAGCTCGTTGGCAATTTGCTGTGTACTTATGGATTTGTCGCGATAGACGAATGTCGAATGTCTTGCGATGACGAATAATTCGTCATATCGCGAAAGTTCGCCGATGATATCGTCGGTCATACCGTCTGCGAAATAGTCCTGCTCCTTATCACCAGATATGTTTTCAAAAGGAAGGACGGCGATGGATGGTTTATCGGGTAGCGGTGGGGGTTGTTTGTTTTCGTGTATCCGTTTTTGTGCTTCCGGCCAACGCCAGATGGTGATGGGGCGAGAAACGTTTTTCAATTCAACGGCTTCGCCACCAACGAACCGTGCAGAATTCTTAGCATCCAAACTCTGATAGGCGTTGTCGGAGACGATTATCTGTCCAGCAGCTGCAATTTGCTCTAACCGTGAGGCCACATTAACGCCGTCGCCAAAAACATCTTCATCCTCGAAAACCACTTCGCCAGTATGGATACCCATTCTAAGTCGTATCCGGTCTTGCTCGACAAGATCGGCCTGAACGGCGAAAGCAGCATCGACCGCATCAGAGATGCTCGGAAATTCAATAATCCAGCCGTCGCCCATGTTTTTAACAATATTGCCGCCACGTTTTTCGACATTTGGGCGCAACAGTTTTGTGCGTAACTTTCTTAAAGCTGTGAGCGTGCCTGTCTGATCTTCCGCCATCAACCGTGTGTAGTCGACAACATCAGCGGCCAATATCGCTGCTAGCCGGCGTTCCACAGATTGTTTCCCCTTTCGCGGAAAATCTTATCTGATTAACCGGAAAAAGCTAGATGGTGGGTATGTCTCCTTGTGGCACATAGCAGACTTTGCGTCTTCGAAAGCGAATTTCTGCTTATATCCGCAAAGCGGACGTGGATTATCTCTCAACCCGATGCGGTTCGCGTCGTTCAGAACGACACTTATAGCATGCGTTCATTGGTCTCATTAGGGACCGTTGACAATCATCGCAATTCGATCATGGTTGCGACGAGGTTCAGGTTAGCGGCATAGCTTGTGTCTGTTTTGTCGTAGCGTGTGGCGATGCCTCGGAATTCCTTGATTTTGGCGAAGTAGTTTTCAACCAGGTGGCGCCATTTGTAGATTTCTTCGTCATAAGCCTATTGCCGCTTGCGGTTTTACGTTTGCCCCCTACTCCCAATTGTTGCGAGGTAAAATGGTCTCTGCTTCGGATTTTGGTGGCAGATTACTTCATCCAGCAAAGTGCAAAACTTGGGGCGCCTGTGATCCTGCAGAATACTCTTCAAGTCTGAATGATATATCCGGGCAGCTAACTGCATTAGTGCTATTTCAACAACGTCGAATAACAACTGGCTGGAGAACAATATGAAATCGGTCAAACTCTATGGCTACGCGACAAGTCCCTTTGTTCGGAAAACCGGTTGTTTTCTTTACTCTAAGGAGATTGATTTCACCCATGTTGCGGTCAACCCAGTTGACCCTGCAGCGACGATTGGACACACGAACGGTACACAAGTACCGGTGCTGGAAGTGGACAGTGAGTGGAGGCGTGAATCGTCCGAGCACGCTCGATGGCTGGATGAACTCTTTCCCAAAAGTCCGCTTTATCCCGCAGCGCATCGGGCAAAAATCGACGAAATCGACAACTGGATAAGCAACACATTCCTGATAAGCAATTTTAGAGTTTCGGTTGAACCAAACCTTGATCTCCCGTTTCGACACAGAGGATGGCGCCTGGCAGCGCTGGTGAGCGCGCACACACCATTATCAGAACAACAACGTCATCTTTGGCCAGAGAGGCTGAAGAAGTCGCCATTCATACAGAGGATGGCCAAGCATATGGATCTCACAGAGAGTATCGCGGACATGCGAGATCGCATTTTTTCGGAACTTGTTGCCCACCTTGGCGATGGACCTTATATGGGCGAATTGGATCAGCCGACCATGCTAGATTTTGCAATCTTCCCTCAACTGGTGTCTGGCTACATGTTTGGGCTGGAAGAGGATTTAAGCGCGGCGAGACACCCGGCTGTCAAAGATTGGCTCAAGCGCGTTTCTGAATATCTGCCTAGCAATCCGACACTGCTCGCCGATGACATGCAGATCAATCCTCTGGCGGAGGCCCTATCCTAGGGACCGTTGACAATCATCGCAATTCGATCATGGTTGCGACGAGGCTCAGGTTGGCGGCATAGCTTGTGTCTGTTTTGTCGTAGCGTGTGGCGATGCCTCGGAATTCCTTGATTTTGGCGAAGTAGTTTTCGACCAGGTGGCGCCATTTGTAGATTTCTTCGTCATAAGCCTATTGCTGCTTGCGGTTGGCTTTGGGCGGGATCACGGCGGCACCGGGCCGGTCGAGATCGGCCCGCACCCAATCCGCATCGAACGCCTTGTCGCCCAGCAGAGCATCGAAGTCGATGTCTTCGATCAACGGCGCGACGCCGATCATATCATGGCGTTGGCCGGGCAGCAGGACAAAGCGGAGCAAGGCGCCCAAGGCATCGACGAGAGCGACGATTTTCGTGGTCAATCCGCCTTTCGAGCGGCCGATGGCCTGATTTTGAGTCCCCCTTTTGCGCCGCTCGCCTTCTGATGCACGGAGACGATGGTGCCGTCGATCAGGGCGTATTCCAGATCCGGTTCCTCCGACAAAGTCTCGAACAGCCGCTCAAACACGCCTTTCTTGGCCCAGCGGCGGAAACGTTGGAAGCAGCTGTTCCAGTTGCCCAAGCCCGGTGGCAGATCGCGCCACGGCGCGCCGGTACGCCCCGCCAGAGAACCGCTTCCAGAAACAACCGATTGTCCGCCGCCGTCACCCCGCAATCGCTGACCTTGCCCGGCAGATGCGGCGCAATTTTTCCCCAAACCCTGTCCGTGATGACAAATCGCAACTCGGTCATGATAAACTCCGAACAAACAACAAGGATTACCTGGAATCACTTTTTGCTCGGTTTGGGGATACCCTAATTGTCAATGGGCCCTGGTTGGACTGGCTTCCGGCCTCTTCCTGACGGCGGTGTCCGCAAGGCCACCGACGTTCCGGCTTGATCCTCCCCTATCAGCTTGAAATAGCCCACCGAATCATCAACGACATCTTCCGTCTGCGTTCATTCGTCCTGCAAATATGCTAAGATCACTACGGATGGAGAAAAAAATGTCAGCGGTTCGTGGACGCTACTGGCATAAGACGGATGACGGTCGCTTTCGTTGCGACCTCTGTCCGCGCGGCTGCACCCTTAACCCCGGGCAGCGCGCACTTTGCGCGGTGCGTGGCGCGGGTGAGGATGGAATATATCTCCTGAGCTACGGCCAATCGTCCGGCCACTGCATCGATCCGATCGAGAAGAAGCCGCTCAACCATTTCTATCCGGGAACGCCGGTCCTGAGCTTCGGGCAAGTCGGTTGCAACTTGACCTGTTCGTTCTGCCAGAATTGGTCGATCAGCAAGGATCGGGGCAAGACGCTGGATGACGAGCTGGCGCGGGTCATGGCCATCGAAAAGCGATCGAACAACCCGCCGCCGGAAGCGAACAGGTTGGTCGATGCTGCCAATCCGGAATTGTTGGTCCGTGCGGCGCGGCAGACGGGTTCGAAGTCGATCGCGTTCACCTATAACGATCCAATAATATTTCTGGAATATGCCGTCGACATCGCAGCCGCGTGCCGTGAGGCTGGCATTCATACGGTGGCGGTCACCAGCGGCTATATGATGCCGGCGGCGCGGGCCGAATTCTACGACCATATGGACGCGGCCAATATCGATCTGAAGGCTTTCACGGACCGGTTCTATCACAAGCTGGCCAGCGCCCATCTGCAACCGGTGCTGGAGACGATCGAGTATGCCCATAAGGAAACGGATTGCTGGATCGAACTGACCAACCTGATCATTCCGGGAGAGAATGACAGCGATCACGAGATCGCCGAGATGTCCGCCTGGATCATGGATCGCTTGGGTCCCAACGTGCCGCTGCATCTCAGCGCGTTCCATCCCGACTATAAGATGCGAGACAAGTCGCGGACGCCGGCCGAAACTTTATCGCGGGCGCGGCGCATCGCGTTGGATCACGGCCTGCACTACGTGTATGTCGGCAACGTGCATGACGAAGCCGGCTCCTCCACCTATTGCCCAGGCTGTGGGGAGAAGGTGATCGGTCGCGACTGGTATGTACTCAGCCGCTGGCATCTCGACTATTTCGGCCATTGTTTGAGCTGCGGCCACCAGATCGACGGCCGCTTCGCCCGGCCCCGCCGGCACCTGGGGCGCGAAGCGGCAACCGGTCCGGCTAAAGGGTGCGACCTAGGCCGCTACTTGAACGCGTAGATCGGGCTCGACCAGGCTTGGAAGCCGTCTTCCGTGGTGACGCAAACCCAGAGCGGGTTGTCCCGATCGGCGGCGAGGGGGATGTCGACCTCGGCGCTCAATTCACGACAGTCCGTGTTCTCGGGCAGACGGAAGGCGGTGATCTTGCGGGCCAAACCGCCGGCGTCCAAAACGATATCCTCCAGACCCACGTCGGCCAGCGGGACTTCAAGGCTGCCGAGATTGGTGGCGACCCGCAGTTCCGCGCCATCCCCTTCGTCAAGCCAGGCGTCGATGCCGCCGAAATTGCCGGTAGTGATGGCGTCGAACACGATCGTGTCCGCGCTCTGCTGCTCGAACAAGCGTTCGTGGTTCCAGGCGTTGATTTTGTCGAACCGGCGGATCGAGGCACCGGCGAACATCACTTTGCCCTTCCAATTGGTTTCGCGCCCGCGGCCGCGATATTCGGCGCCGCTCCACAACACGCGAACCCGCGGCCCAAGATCGTTCGCGTCATACCCGCGCAGGGTTTGGATAACGTCGGTGCCGTTGCGAACCTCGATACGTTCGATCGGCGCCTGGGGTGACGCAGCGGATTTTCAGGGTCATCGTGTCGCCGGCGCATTTCACGATGTCGCCCATCATCACGTCGTCGGTCTGGCGGGACGGCGTATCCGGGAATAGGTTGGGGTCCATGTCGAACAGGGTCGCCGGTTCCGCCACATGGCCGGTGACTTGTAGATGCATGCGGGTGCCGGTGGTGCCGTAATGATGCCGGCGCTTCATGCAGTCGAACAGACTGTCGCGGGTCAGCTCCTCGGTCAGGAAGCAGGTCAAGCCGCCGTAGGCGCCGAATGTGGAGGCGCCGGGATAGCTGGCGCCTGGCCGGCCCTTGTGGCCGTCGCTGTTGGCAGACGATGCCGACACGGTAGTCCGAGCGGCAGTCCGTCGGTGAATATCCATTCGAAGGTGCCCCAGGCGGAATGGATCTCGACTCGCCGTTTCCTCGATCCCGGGATCGTGGTCGTAATGCGATGTTGGCGTAACGGCCACCGACATGGGCGTACATCGACAGCAGTCTTCGTCGGCGAGATTGCTCGATACAACAGTCTGTGAGTGTCGAAGGCATCGGTGTCGAGCCTCCGAGCGGTCGGTCCAGCAAGGCATGGGAGCAGCGGCGGATCTGGCCGGCCCTCATGCCTCGGAAATAGACATTGTGATCGCCACCTACGGCGGTGTTTCCGGACCACTCGTAGCCGGGAATGGTCGGTGAAGCGATGATCCTCGGTTGATCGACAGCCGCAGTCACGTCATTCAGGCGTAGGCCCAGAAGGCGTTGCGATTGATCTGGAAGTCGTTGGCCTGATGGCTGAGCGCGTCCAAGAACGCCATGTTGCGGCCGAACTCGAAAATAGTCGCGGGACGTACCGATGCCGATGCTCTCGCCGCTTTGGCCATGCATATCGCCCCAATAGCCGGCAAAGGGCCCCATCCTCGACCACCAGCGGATGGGATTCGGCGACGACCGCACCGGCGTCGTCGCGTAGCGTGATGCGTAGGATGCCGGGTTCGTCGACGCTCAGATTTTCGAGGCTCATCGACCGTTGACCCAGGGGATAGTCGATCTGCGCCGGCAGATTGTTGACCGGCAGCGTGCTGTCGACGGTGAAGCTGCCTTGGGCCAGGTCGGTTGGATTGCCCCAGACGTCTTCCGCTTTGATGCCCAACTGAAAGGTGTCGCCCGGCCGGCGCAGGCTCGGTAACACGGCGCGCCAATTCGCCGCGCTGCCGGGAACGATTGCAATGTTAGGCGTGTTCGGGATCGGCATGTAGTGACCGACGGCGCAAACATCGGCGGCCACTTTGAACTCGAAATTGGGCTCGACCATGGATTGCAGACGCAGCCCCGCGGAGCCTTGGGACGTATCGCCGAAGACCATGACGATCTGATCGCCCTCGCGCAGGAAGCCGCCCTTGACCCGGACCGTCAGGCTCTTCCAACGGGGTCGCGCGGTGGTACCGTAACGGCTGTAGGTGACTTCCAACGGCACACCGCTGCTGGTGCTGGCGGTGACGTAATTGTCGGCGGTCGGATTTCCGTCTGCATGCGCCCGCCATCGCCCATGGCTCGCATCATCACCCGGATAGCACCGGTGTCGTCGAGGCCGAAACGGCCGACTGTATAGGTCAGGCGGAACGTTTGCAGACTGCGAATGGCGAAATCGCCCTTCGGCTCGATGTCGACATGACCGTAGAGAACCGGATCCGTGCCCGGTTGCGCGATCGGCCAGACTTCGCCGACCAGGGGTGAATCCACGATCGTTTCGGTGTTTTTCTTATTCATATCTTTGGCTTCCAATTCCTTAAATCATCCATCCAAATAGCCCTAAGGGTTCGAAGGAATCAAGCCGTTGACCGGGCCAGGGATGCGGCACAGTATGGTCCAGACGCATATTGGGAGAAACAACGATGACGGTCGCGGATAAGGACGAGCAACCCTTTTTACTGGCCAACGCCCACGAGTTCGTCGGCCGGGAAATGGCGTGACGGACTGGGTCGCGATCGATCAGATGCAAACCAATGTGTTCGGAGAAGTCACGCGATGGCCGACCTGGATGCATTGCGATGCCGAGCGCGCCGCCCGGGAAAGCCCCTATGGCGGAACGATCGTGCACGGCTTTCACATGGTCAGCCTGCTGACATATTTTCTGGAGACGGCCGGGCTTAGGCCGCCGGATGGCGCCTATTCCCTAAACTACGGGCTCGACAAAGTTCGTGTGCTCAATCCGGTGGTCATCGGCGACGGCGTTCGCCTTCGGGATCGAATGACCCTCCTTGCCGTGATCGACAAGGGCGAGGGGCGTCGTATCTTGAAAACCGGCAATCGGTTGGAAGTCGACGGTGTCGAAAAACCGGCACTCTACGCCGAATATCTCAGTTACTGGTTCCCGAAGGAGCCGGTTAGCGCCGTCGCTTGATGACCACGTTCGGGTTGCGGTGCGTTTGTCCCTGGCGCCGGAAGCGGTAGCTTAGACTGGACCGCTTCTTCACATAAGACTGTGCGACCTGCTGACGCCGGGCGACTTGGATCGTGCGGTTCTCCATCGCACGGCGAACCCGATTTTCGCGGTCGTTTTCGCGCCGCGCGCGCGCGTCGTTACGCCGCTTGACGTAGTTTTCGCGCGCCGCCAGACGGCGATCCTCGTTGGCGTATTTGCTCGCTTTCTTCCAATGCGCCATAACCTTCTTCAGGTAGCGGTCCTGGTGAACCTTGGTGGCGGAATGGTAGTGGGCGACGGATTTCTGCCAATGGCCGTGTTTGTCTTGTAGCTGAT
>CBDCGJ010000059.1:0-45518 GCA_965216645.1 Alphaproteobacteria bacterium
TCGCCGACGGCGACGGCGCGGGCGAAGCCGCGGGGCTTTTCCGCGGTATCGCTCGTATAAATATCGGTCCGTTCGGTCGCCGCGCCGATGATGGCTTCCGCTTCTACTTCGACCAACATGTCCGGCGCGATCAAAGCCGGCACCCCGATCAAGGTCGCGGTCGGATGGGTCCCGCCCAGCGCCGCCATGCGCGCTTCGATCTGACCTTGGGATTGCGTGAGATCGGTAACGAAACTCTTGGTGTAGACGATATCGCCCGGCCTGCCGCCGGCTTCATCAAGCGCTTCCAATATCGCGTCATAGGTATCTGCGGCTTGTCCCCGCAAGTCGCCGGGATGTGTCACCTCACCACGGTCATTCAAACTGGTTGTACCGGAAATGAAGACCCGATCACCGACGCGGACAGCTCGGGAGTAGCCATAAAGCTCCTCCGTCGGGCGGCCGGAGGAAATATGCTTGGCCGACTTGGCCGCGCCGTCAATCGCTTCCAGTTCGATCTCGATCAACTGCGCCGGACGGGCCAAGCGGCTGACCTGCACCAAGGTCGCGGCCGGACGCGTGTCGCGGAAATATTTGGCAAAGGCGCGGCCGGCCTGGTCTGAGAGAGAAATGTCAGTGACATAGATGCGTGCGCGGACGACGTCATCGAGACGACCGTCGGCCAGCCCCATGGTTTCCTCGGCGATCGCCATGATGGCGTCGACTTGCTTCTCAACATCGCCTTCGCCGATCACATTACCATCGACATCGATTGCCGTGGTGCCGGATTGGAAGACCATTTCGCCGACCCGAAGGGCACGCGAGTAATGGGCCAACGATTCCAGCCGACGGCCGGATGCGACATTGATGCGACGCCGATTATTCATGATGAGGTCTCCTCGAACCAATTACCCGCGGCTGAGGGAATAGCGCTGACGGCGCGATCTATTCCCACCGGATCGCCGCCCTCAGCCACAGCCTTCAGCTGGGCCCGCAGCATTTTCCGTAGCATCAGAATGCCGCGATCGCTTTCGCCGAGATGTTCCTCGGAATGGAAAGTGATCGGCCCTTGGCCGACTTGCGCTTCCCAATCGCCAGGAAAATCCTGATGTTCCCGCTCTGTCATTTCGGCCCAACGCTTACCGCCCGGGGTCGAGCGCTGCTTCCGGATGGCGCCGGCTTCTCGGACGCGGGCGGCCGTGTAGATGCGGTAGCTGGTGGAATCGATCGGCAAGACCCAACCGAGCGACTGACAGGCCCCCGGAACCAGGCGCGGGCTCGCCACCACGCGGATGTTGGGCAGCACCGTTTCGGTAATCCGGTTCAAGGCCTTGCCGTCGCCGAGATCGCGGAACTGATAGCTGCGTACGCCATGTTCGAATGTCTCATACCGCACCTCCGGCACGATCCCCATGGGCGCCACAAACTGAGATCCCGAAAACCCGTCATGCAGAACGGGCACATGCAGCGGGTCCATAACATTCTCGTAATGCTGCAGCCAATTGCAGGGCGCGATATCGCCGCCGCCAGTGCCGATCCCGGCATCGTCGCCTTCGACGAACTCGCCCTCTTCCAACTCCTCCAGCAATTGGAAGCGGGGCAATGGCGGTTGCCTATCGGACGGACCCAGATAGGCGAAGATCAGGCCATAACGTTCCTCGACCGGATACCAGGGTTGACGCACCTTACGTTTGAAATTGCCGCCGCCTTCCGGCTCCATCGGCATATCGAGGCAATGCCCCGCCGCATCGAACAGCCAACCGTGATAGCAACAGCGGATGCCATCGCGCTCGACCTTACCGTAGTAGAGATCGGTGCCGCGGTGACAGCAGCGAGGATAGATCAATCCGGCGCGGCCCCGGCCGTCGCGGAACAGGATCAGATCCTCCGCCAACACCCGCACCCGCTTCGGCCGCGCTGTCGCGTCGCTCGCCAATCCCACCGGCTGCCAATATCGGCGCAGCAATTCGCCCATGGGCGTGCCGCGCTCGACCAACGTCAAGTCCGCGTCGTAGGTCGGTTCCGGAAGCTCATAGGCCGAACCCGTCATATTACCCTCGCGCAAATTCCACCGGGATGTTCGCACGATGGTCGTCGACCGGCAAATTAGGATGCATTGGCATTAGAGCTGACTCGAGTTGGTCCCGTATTGCGTAATCGTCGAAACATCCTTTCAAGCCGATAGCCACCAAGCGGCTGCCAGGAAGCTGTTCGTTCCAATGGCCGTCCGGCGTTAAGTCGCGGCGAGACCCGACCTGCTGCAAAAGATACGGCCGCGCCGGGTCGTCCAGAAGATAAACCCGGCCTTTCACGCGCCACACCTCCGGCGGTCGAGCATCCAAGACCGCGAGCAGTCGGGCGCGGTCGAAGGGCCGGTCGTTGGTAAAGCTTTGGCTGGAGAACAAATCGTCGTGATTGACGTCCGAGCCATCAGTAGTCTCCCGGCTGATCCCCACATCCAGCAAGGATATGGCATCCACGTCGGCGGTTGCGAAGCAGGCCGTACCGGGCGAAATCTTGCCGATCCACGCCCACAATTCACCGCGGGCGTCGGTTTCGATCAAATCGGTTTTGCTGACAAGGATTAGATCGCCAACCTGGAGTTGTTGACGCACCAGATGGCCAACGAACTTGTCCTCGGCCCGCTGACGGAGATGGAGGCCATCCGCGACGGTGATCACCGCATCTAGGCGCAGCCCCGGCCAACCCAGACCGTAGTTGGCGATTTTGGCCGGATCGGCGACGCCGCTGGCCTCGATAACGATCTGATCCGGTGCCGGCGACAGGGCAAGCACCCGATCCAAGGCATCGCCCAAAGCGTCGGCGGTGGAGCAGCAGACGCAGCCATTGCTCAGGCTGATGGTTTCTCCATCGTGAGCGTCGATCAACGCGCTGTCGATGTCGATGGCGCCGAAATCGTTGACCAGAACCGCCAGCCGCCGTCCGTGATCGCCAGCCAGCAGTCGATTGATCAACGTCGTCTTGCCGGCCCCCAGATAGCCGCCGATGATGGTTACCGGGATCATCGCGGGACCGGGAAATGCCGACCTTCGAATACCGTGCCCAAAACGTCGATATCCTTCAATTCCTCGACCGGCACTTCGTAGGGATCTTGTTCGAGGATGGTAAAGTCGGCCTTCTTGCCGGCGCGGATCGTGCCGATCTCATGCTCCAAACCCAGGACGTAGGCGGCATCGACGGTGATTGTGCGCAGGGCTTGTTCCAAGGTCAGGCGTTCCTCCGCCCCCATCACCGTACCCGCTTCGGTGATCCGGTTGGCGGCGACCCAGGCATTGTAGAGCGGCAAGGCCGGCGCCATGGTGTAGTCGGAATGGATCGCCGTCGGGATATTGTGCCGCGCGAGCGTGCCCAGCCGCGACATCTGCGCCGCCCGCTCGTAGCCGACCGTGTGCTTATAGAAAGCGTCGCTTAGCTCATGAACGTAGTAGACGTTCACGGACGCCAGGGCACCCAGATCGGCCATGCGGCGGATCTGCTCCGGCGTCGAGATACCGAGATGCTCGATGGTGAAGCGGTGATTGAAGCGCGGCCGCTCCCATTGCAGCTTCTCTAGGGTGTCGAGCGCCAGTTCCAGGCCCAAATCGCCCGTGCAATGGACATGAATTTTATAGCCTTCGTTCCAATAGGCCCGCGCCGCTTCCTCGAAGGTTTCCGGCGGCGTCATCCATTCGCCGTGATGGTCGGGATCGACGAAGCCCGGCTCGCCCAACTGCATCAATTGCGCGAAGAAACCGCCGTCGGAAAACATCTTGATATGGTCGGAGAAGCGCAGGCGATGCGTATTCCGCTCCTTCAACGCGGCCACGCGACGCAGTCTTTCCTCGTCCGCCGTGCCACCGCCCATACTCAAGGCGGTCGGGATCAATTGCACCCGGAACGGCGTATCCTCCCGCTCCAGGGTCGAGACCAGCGACTCCCATTCCATGTTCAAATTGAACATGCCCGTGGCCATGTCGCCGATCGTCGTATGCCCGCCGAAATGCACCACCTGCTTCAACCGCTCCAGTCCGGCGGTGAAGCGAGCAGGCTCCAGAATGTAGGGATTGATGCAACGGAAAGCCAAGGACAGGCCGGTCTCAAAGAACTGCGCTTTCTCCGCATTGACCTGGGGATGACGCGCGAGGTCGTCCTCCGACAGCTCCATCCAGCGCAGGGCAGCGTCGTTGACCACCAGGGAATGGAAACCGCGGTGCCAGACGATTATGGGCCGGCTTTCGGAAATACCATTCAGCAACGTCCGATCGACCTCGCCATGCCAGATCGGATGGTGGCCCCAGGCGAACATGGGCTCGTCCGGGTCGGCCATGGTCTGATCGATTTCCTTCAGCCGATCGAGGAAGGCGTTGTTGCCGCGGATCGCCGGTACCGTCGCCCAAGGCAATCGCCACTCCAGCGCCGTGGTGAAATGCATCGGCAACAACATCGCCGCCATGGAGGGGTGCAGATGCGGGTCGATGAAGCCCGGCATGATGACGTGATCGCGGAAGCGGTCGTCGACGCGATGGGGATGATTGTCGAGCCAGGGGCCCATCGTCTCCAACGTACCGACCTCCAAAATGCGGTCGCCACGCACGGCAACGGCCTCGGCCAAAGGCAACGACGGCTCCATGGTCCGCACCGCCCGAGCGGGATAGATGGTAATTTCGTTCATATCTAGTTCTCAAAACTCAAAAAATGACTTGATTAGCGGTAGTTGGAAACCTCGACCAGATTGCCGTCCGGATCGCGGAAATAGACCGAGTGGATGGTACCCAAAGCGCCAGACCGGTCGGACGGCGCGATCTCGATCTCGACGCCGCAGTCCTGTAGATGGGCCACCACGTCATCCATCGGCGTTTCCGTGATCAGACAGAAATCCTCGCCGCCGCAGCGGGGGTCGCGGGCGCGGATCCAATCGCTGTCGTCCGGATGGAGATTTATTTTATGCGGTCCGAAGCGGAGCGCCTTGCGCTCAATCTCGTCGCCGAAGGTGATGATTTCCATGCCGAGGACTTTTTCGTAGAATGCGCAAGTGGCATCCACATCCGTGACCCGCATGACGAAATGGTCCAGCCGTTCGATTTTTATCATCCGCAATGCTCTCCTCGACTATAAATTACGCTCATGGCTCGAAGCGCTCTCTGATGAACCGCTGCCACATCTTCTCGCCGATCAGGCAATCATAGCCGCCGTCCGCCGCCGGTCGCCAGGCCGCCGGTAAAATACGCGGCGGTCGGGACGATAGCTCCTGCACCAGTTTTTGCCGCACGGCCGCCGGAAACTTGGTCCAATCGCGGACCGGTATGACGAAGGCCCCCGGCCCGCCGATGACGCAGTCCCGATAGTATAGATCCAGGTCTTCCAGATGCCATTGGCTGCCCATGCCCTCCCGGGTCATCAGGGGCAGGCCATTGATGACGATCCCCTTGGCCAAGGCACGCGCCCGCGCCGCGAGCACAGGCGCGCCTTCGTTGTTGGGACCGTCTCCCGACACGTCGATAATGCGCCGGAAGGCGTCGAATTCGTTACTTTCAATCATCGCGCTGGCAAAGTCGATGGCACCGGAGATCGAGGTACGCCGAAGGATCTCATCGAAATTGGCGGTCAGCTTCGCCGCAAAGGCCCGCGCACCCTGGCGGTCGGAGATCACCGTCCAATCGACGACGATCCGCTGCAGTCCGGTCTCGGACCATTCGACATAAGCCAGCGCGACGCGGCCCAGCAGACCATCTAAAATCGCGCCGATCACCTCGTCGCTTTGCAGGGCCTCGGCGTAGCCACGACGCTGTATTTCAAGCTCGCGCGGCGACATGGAGCGGGAGACATCCACCGCCAACACCAGTTCAACATCCACCTCGGTCCGCGCCGTCGCCGGCAAGGCGATCGTCTGAAAAAGGATCGGAATAACGGTCAGCAATCCGATCAACATCCTCGACATGGAAGTCATACCCTTTGTTCCGCGCCTGCTGCCTAGTTCGACTATAATGACATATCCGCGTAGATTGGGAGATCCGGCATGAGCAGACCCTTCGATCCATCCGACAAAGTCGCCGTCATCACCGGCGGGGGCAGCGGCATCGGCCGCGGCATTGCGCTGGCCCTGGTCGAAGAAAATTGCCGGGTCGTCGTCGCGGATCGGGATGGCGACGCCGCCTCGGCTGTGGCGGCGGAACTGGTCGCGGCCGGCGGCAACGCATCGGCGGAAAGCTGCGACATATCCGACATCGAGCAAGTGCGCAGCCTCGCCGACCGGGTCTGGCGGAACCATGGGCGGGTCGACCTGATCGTCAACAATGCCGGGATCGCCGGGCCGCGGGGCGCTTGCATTGATGTCACGGAGGCAGATGCCCGAAAGGTCATGGACGTGAATTTTTTCGGTGTCTTCAACGGTTGTACCGTGTTCGGCAAACGCTTCGTCGAGCAGGGCACGCCGGCCCATATCCTCAATACCGGCTCCGAAAACAGTCTGGCCACGCCGGTTCTCGGCATGGCCATCTACACCGCCAGCAAACATGCCCTACTGGGTCTGTCCGACGTCCTGCGTCAAGAACTGCCGGACCATATCGGCATCAGCCTGCTCTGCCCCGGCATCGTCGCGACCAATATCGCCCGCGCCCGCCGGGACGACGCCGGCAAGCTGCAGTTCGGCCTCGAGGCGGAAGAAGTTGGCCGACGCACCGTGGCGGCGCTCAAGGCAGGGCATTTCTATATCGTCACCCACCCACCGGTCGCCGCCTTCGCCGAGGAGCGTGCGGCCGAAATACGCGACGCCTTCGCCACACAGGCACCGCGCTTCGATGGCGACGAATATTTGGACACCCGCGCCGCGATCCGGTCCTTGCGGAGCACGACGTAACACCAACCTCAATCGACCGGCATTTCCCGTCGCATGCCGACCAGGGCGGAAACTTGCGGATGCACCCGGAACTCCGTCATCAACATAGCCGGATGGTCGAACCAGTAGCGCCGGGCGCCGTCCAGGTCGCGGCCGAAGTCGTCGATCTCCGCGTCCACCGACGGCGGCCACCGGCGGGCGGGCGGGTGAAAGTCGTCCAACACCAGCGTCCCCGCCGGATTGAGCAACCGCACCGGGTCGATGGCGTTTTGCCCCGGCCGTTTGCCCGCGCCGCCGCCGTCCAGGACCAGTAAATCGAAGGGTCCATGGTCGGCGATCTCCGACCAATCGCCCTCGATGAGAAATAGGTTGGCATGATCGGCAAAGAGATCGCGGCAGGCGGCCGCGCGGGCTGCGTCCCGCTCGACGCTGACAATAGTCGTCTCCGCGTCGACTGCGCTCAACATCCAGGCGACGCCGACGCCACAGCCGGTCCCCGTTTCGCCGATCCGCCCGCCCCGACGGCCACCGGCCAACAATTGCAACAGCCGACCCTGCTCGGGGAAACAGGAATGATGGAAGTCCATCTCCAGCGACAGGGCCACCGCCTTCTCAACCAAAGGCGGCAAACCCGTCAACCCGTCATACATTCGTGTCTTGCTGACCGGCTCGCCCATCTCCGCCCCCGTTCCCGCATGCACGCTCGTATTCTTTCGCGGTCGAAAGGGACTGTCTACGATGGCTAGTCGGTCGTCGGGCAGCCGACGACTTCTACTTTACGCCTTCAGCGCCATAATCTTCTTGACCGCATCTTCGGTTGTCCACAGCGCGTTGGCCATATAGCGGAAATTGATCAGCGCCGCCTGATAGCCATCGCCTTCCGGCAGCATCGCCGCGGCGGTCGCGTCGCGGACGACGGCCACCTCGTACCCCATCTCCAGCAACTCATGCAGATGAGCCTGGACACAGAGATTCGCCGACATCCCGCAGAGGATGATCTTGTCCACGCCCGCTTTGCGCAGTTGAAGGTTCAGGTCGTTGGCCTCAGGCCCGTAGACCTTGTGGGGCGAAGCGATGATGGTCTTGCCATCGTTGATATATTGTTTGTATTCCGGCATGAAGTCGGCGCCGGATCCTTCAAAGCCGTCGACGGTTAACGCACCCTTGCGGTCGAACATGCCAATCGCGTGCATGAGTTTTTCGAGCGGCCCGCCGAATTTCCAGCCATGGTCGGTCGGATAATAATAATGCGGCGAGATCGCCACCGTCATATCCACATCCTTGGCCGCCTTCAGCAGCCGGCCGATGTTACCGACGGTGCCGTGATGCTCGACGCTTTTGCCCACCACCTTCCAGGTGACGCCCTCTCGGGCTTAGAAAATCAATCTGCGGATCGGTGACCACAAGCGCGGTCGACGCCAGATTCAATGAGACATCGGTCTTGGGTAACGCCCCTTTCTCGGGATCGGCATAGGGATTCGTCGATGCCGCCGACGCTCGACCGGTCGCACCGGCGACCAATGCGGCCGCCAGGCCGCCAACTCCTGCCTGCAGCGTCTTCCGCCGGGTGATGCCATCTTCATGTTTCGAACAGCAGGACATTTATGGGCTCCCATTCACCTGAATTTTAGTTGCATCTAATATTTATACTTCCTACCGTCCTTCTTGGTTCCGATCAGGTGCTCGATCGTCCGGATTCTTCGGTGAATGGGCTCCTTCGATCTTGGAATGCGCCGCAGCAGAATATGGGAAGTCATGATTACGCTCGATCAGGTTCTCGATGGCTTGACTGTGGACGTACAGCCCTTCGCGATTTGCCAGGCGCGCGGCGACAGCGTGATCGATCTCGGCAGCCAGCGCCATGCCACCCTGCACTACGTGTTGGCTGGCGGCGGCACATTCGCGATCAACGGGTTCACGGATATCGCCTCGCGGGACGGCACGATCCTGATCGCGCCGGCGCATACCGGGCATCACATGCGGGCCAACCGGCAAGCAAGATGCGACGTCTTGACCTGCGCACCGCTCGACGGCGGTTGGCATTTGCATAGCGAAGGCTGTGGCGATGCCGGAATCATCGTCGCCTGCGGCGAAGTCGCCATTGGTTATCGCGGTATAGAAGGTCTGTTCGACTACTTGCAAACGCCCCTCGTCTGCAACGTGGCACGAAACGCGCCATTGAAGGTCGCCCTCGATCAAATGATGGAGGAGCTTTCGACGCCGAAAGTGGGCAGCCGTCCTCTGGCCCGCTCGCTCATGCATCAATGCATCATCCACATTCTGCGCGACACCAGCACGACGGCACCGGCGGCGCTCGAATGGCTTGCCGCCGCGCAGGACGAACGCGTTTGGCGCGCGGTGACAGCAATCTTCGATCACCCCGAAGCGCCCCATAGTCTTGAGACTTTAGCCAAAGTCGCGAATATGAGCCGTACTTCATTCGCCGAGCATTTCAAGCAGACCTTCGACCGCGGCCCCATTGATCTGCTGAAGGAAGTCCGCCTGCGCCGCGCCGCCAGCCTGTTGACATCGACGGACCTGTCGATCAAGGCGATTTCCCGCGACATCGGCTACCGCAGCCGCAGCTATTTCAGCCGCGCCTTCCACGAGCAATTCGGCCGCTCGCCAGCACGTTTCCGCGAAAACTCCCGGCGCGTCGGGGCGTAACGCATTTTGATCGACGTATCTCTACTAGATCCAACCACAGCTTAATGGCCGACCCACCGGTCACTGCCGGACGTGGCCAGCATAACCTAACCCGCCGACTGGAAAATTCGGACGATGGCGACCCCGGCAGGATTCGAACCTGCGACCTACAGATTAGGAATCTGCCGCTCTATCCGACTGAGCTACGGGGCCGTGGGGCTGGTTTACCATGGTGGTGATTTGGAAGGCCAGGGTGGTATGGAGGGAGCCGGCGGCGCCTTCTCGCTTGAGGAAAAAACCTTAAGGTGCCGGCTGTTCGATGCAGCAGTCCGACAGATTGAGGATGCTTTTCGCAATCACGGCCGCAGTCGATTTCTGGTAGCCACCGCTCAGGAGCATAACGATCGGGATGTCTCTGCTCACGCTCGCCTCGAAAACGAGCGCGTCGCGTTTCATCACGGCGTCTGCGGATAGGCTCAGCCCGCCCAGCGGGTCACCGCCCAACACGTCCGTCCCGGCAATGTAGATTACGATGTCGGGACTGAAATCCCCGAACGCGGTCGATAATGCCGCTTCAAGTTCATCGAGGTATTTGCCGTCACCTGTGAAGGCGTCGAGTTCGACCTTCAGATCGATGCCCCGCTTAGCCTCTTGCTCACCGGGATAAACGTCTTTGTTGTAAATATCGAGAATATAGACATCCGCGTCATCGATGAAATCTCTGCCATGACCATTCCCCTGATGCGCATCCAGGTCGATGATCATGGCCCTTCGTATGTGTTTTTCATTTCGCAAATGCTTCACGACGAGGGCGATATCGGCCAACGCGCAGAAACCTTCGCCATTGTCCGCTGAGGCATGGTGGAAACCGCCGCCTAGATTGATGGCCCAGCCATGGACCAGCGCCGCCCGTGCCGCCAGCACGCTACCGCCGGCCTGATACAACATGGGCTCCAACACCAATTTCCTCGCGAGCATCGACGGGATGTGCCGGAGGATGTCCACTTCGGTAATTCGCGCCAAGGTCCGGGCGGAATTCAATGTCTCTAGATAGGCGGCACCATGCGCGGTCAAAAGCAATTCCATAGTCGGTTTCGCGGCGTTCATGAAGCGGCGGCCATTGAACGTGCCGCTGTTTCTCAGAGCATCGTATACACGCCCATATTTCTTCGTGTCGAAGGGATGAAGTTCCTCCAGACCGAAGAAAGAGATGTTGTAATTTTCGCTGTAGACGATCGGAATCGAACCATGGAGACTCATATTCAGATCAAGGTGCTCGTCTGTCGGCTTGACTGCGATGTTTGCCAACAGAATAATCGCAGCTAGTACCAATAGCACGACGAACAAAGATTTCGTCCGTCTGATTATGTTATTGCTGACGATGCGGAAATCTCCGAGACCTTATATTAGTCGACTTTGAGGTAAATCAATCTTCTAAGGATCGGCCGCGCCATCCGGCTGCGCTACCGAGCTATCGGGTTGACGAGCAGCGGACATGTTCGGAATAGCCAGCGCCGTCAGGGCGGCCAGCAGGCAGAAGACGGCGAACATGAGCATGGTGGCGGTTAGGCCATATTGGTCGGCGACGAGGCCGGCCAGCACCGGGGTGATGGTCGACAAGCCGCCTTGCACGCCGAACAGCAGGCTGGTGGCGGAGCCGCCGAGGTCGCGCGGCGTCATATCCATCATCCAGCTATGGATGACCGGGCGTACGGCAAACAAGGCGAAGCCGAGCGCGACCGCACCGGCGATGAACGGCAATCCCGACGGCAGAAACGGCAAGATGAAGATCAGCACTGAGGAAACCGCGAGGCCGGCCAGCACCACCGGCTTGCGGCCCTTGCGGTCGGAGGCGACACCGCCGACCGGCGCGCCGGCGATCCCAGCCCCCTGGAAGGCCGAGAGGCTGATCCCGATCAATGCCGGGCCGGCGCCCAAGACGTCCCGCAGGAAGAACGGCAGGAAGGTCATCAGGCCGTTCTGGGCCACCGTGCGCAGGCCGGCCATCAGGGCCAGGGTCAGCACGCTGCGATTGCGCAACGCCGCGATGACCTGACGCAGATAGGTTTTCAGATCGACGCCGCTGCCGCCGCGGTCGCCATCCTCGCTGAGCCGCCGGTCGCGCCAGGCAAGCCAGCCGACCGCGCCCGCCACCGCCAGCACCGGCAGGGCGCTGACCGCGGCGCCGGTGGACCAGGTCATACCGGTCAGCAGCAAACCCACCGCCAGTGGGGCCGCCGCGTCACCCGCGTTTGCGCCCAAGGCATGGACGGACAAGGCATAGCCCCGCCGCTCCGGATAGCGCAGGGAGAGATAAGAGATCGCCGCCGGATGCCAGATATTGTTGGCCATTGCCATCGCCACCACCAAGGCCAGCAGGATCGCGAAGGCGCTGGCGAATGGGAAGAGCGCCAGCGCGGTGACGCTGATCAGCAGCGCCCCCACCTGTACCCCGCCGCGCCGCCCCAGAATATCGACCGCCGGCCCACTGACAAAATTGGTTGTCGTCGTCGCCACGTGAAAGACCGAGACCGCCAAACCGGCTTGGGCATAGGAAAGCCCAAAGGTCTCGGCAATGAAGGGCAGCAGCAGATAGAACACGCCCGCCGTCCAATGGATCGCGCCATGGCCCATGCCGATCAGATAGATCGGCACATGCTCATGAAACGGCAATCGCCGGGACGTCGATGGGGATTGGGACAAGCCGGGTAATCCTTGAACTATCTCGAACGATCGAGCGCGGAAATCTATTGCCTGCGGCGGCGGAACAGGGAATATAGCGCCAGGAACTTCTGAGGCATAGGGATGGACGGAGAAGATGGCGGAAAACAAGGCGACGATCGCGATCCTGGGCGGTACCGGGGACTTGGGCACCGGGCTGGCCTGGCGCTGGATCAAGGCGGGTTACCAGGTGGTCATCGGCTCCCGCGAGGCCGCTAAGGCGGAAACCGCGGCGGCCGAATTGCATGAGCGCTACGGTATCGCCAAGCCGGCCGGCCTGGCCAATCCCGATGCCGCCGCCCGCGCCGATATCGTCGTGCTGACCGTCCCCTTCGCCCATCAGAAAGGAACCTTGGAGGCGGTTAAGGCCGAACTGTCCGGCAAGCTGCTGATCGACGTCACCGTGCCGCTGATACCGCCAAAAGTCGGCACGGTACAGCTGCCGGCGGAAGGTTCGGCGGCGGAAATTGCCCAGGCCACGGTCGGCGAGGATGTCGATGTGGTCTCCGCCTTTCAAAACGTGGCGGCCCATCACCTGCAAAGCGAACATGAGATCGACTGCGACATTCTGGTCGCCGGCAACAAAGTGGCCGCGCGGGAGCGGGTGATCGAGCTGGCCGAGGCGGCCGGCATGCGCGCCTTCCACGCCGGGCCGTTGGCCAATTCGGCGGCGGCGGAGGCGTTGACCTCCATCCTCATCCAGATCAACCGGCGCCACAAATGTCATGCGGGCATCCGCATTTCCGGTCTGGATCACTAAGCCATGGCGCCTTCCGCGCTCTCCCTCACCGCGCTCGAAGATTTCCCACTGGTTATGCCGGGGGACGATCTTGCGCGCTTGATCGCGGCAGCCTTGGCGGCCAATGGACTGACCCTGCGGGACGGCGATGTCCTTGTGGTGGCGCAGAAGGTCGTCTCCAAGGCGGAAGATTGCTACTGCGACCTCGCCCGGATTGATCCGTCGCCGGAAGCCGAGACACTGGCCCGCAAGGCGGACAAGGACCCGCGCATGGTCGAACTGATCCTGTCGGAATCCGCCGAGGTCCTGCGCGCCGTGCCCGGCGTCATCATCGTCGAAAGCCGTCTGGGCCTGGTCCACGCCAATGCCGGCATCGACCAGTCGAATGTGCGTCATGACGCGATGGCGGAGCCGGTGCTGCTGCTGCCCGACGATCCGGACGCGAGCGCCGCCGTATTGCGCCGGAAGTTGGGTGCCGAGCTCAACCGCTTCGCCGTGGTGATCAGCGACAGCGTCGGCCGGGCCTGGCGCAACGGGACCGTCGGTCTGGCCATCGGCAGCGCCGGCCTACCGGCCTTGCGCGATCTGCGCGGACGATCGGACCTGTTCGGGCGGACCCTCGAAGTGACCGAAATCGGTTTCGCCGACGAGATCGCCAGTGCCGCGTCCCTGCTCATGGGTCAGGCGGACGAAGCCGCCCCAGTCGTGCTGCTGCGCGGTCTCGCCTATGAGGATGACGGCGCCGGCGTCGCGCCGTTGCTGCGGGACAAGTCGAAGGATCTGTTCCGGTGAGCCACGGCAAGATACTCGCTCTTTCCGGCGGTGTCGGCGGCGCCAAGCTGGCGCTGGGGCTGAGCAAGGTCCTGCCGCCGGACCGGCTGACCGTGGTCGCCAATGTGGCCGACGACTTCCGTCATCTGGGCCTGCATATCTCGCCCGATCTGGACAGCAACATGTATGCCCTGGCGGGCCTTGCCAATCAGGAACTCGGCTGGGGCCGCGCCGGCGAGACCTGGCGCTTCATGGCGGCGCTGCGGGAGCTCGGCGGCGAAGATTGGTTCAATCTCGGCGATCAGGATCTGGCCACCCATGTGGCGCGGACGGAACGCCTAACGGCCGGCGAGAGCCTGAGCGACGCGACCGCCGCGCTCTGCCGCGCTTTGGGCGTCGAACCCTCCCTTGTCCCGGCGAGCGACGATCCGATCCAAACCGTGGTCCGAACGGCCGACGGCGAATTGGCCTTCCAACACTATTTCGTCCGCGACAAATGCGAACCCGCAGTCACCGGCTTCCGCTTCGACGGGATCGGACATGCGGCACCGTCGCCCGGCTTCACGGCCGCCTTGCGCGATCCCGACCTGGCGGCCGTGATCGTCTGCCCGTCCAACCCTTTCGTCAGTGTTGATCCAATCCTCTCCATTGGCACGGTGCGTGACGATCTGAAAGCCGCATCCGCGCCGGTCATTGCCGTCTCCCCGATCATCGGCGGCCAAGCCGTCAAGGGACCGGCCGCCAAGATGATGGCGGAGTTGGACATGCCGGCAACGCCGACCGCGGTCGGCAAACATTACGACGGCCTGCTCGACGGCTTCGTCATCGACGAACAGGACTCGGCCCTGGCGGACGACATTCGCACACTCGTCCCAAACGTTCTCGTCACCGACACCATCATGACCGACCTGGATGCCCGTGTTCGGCTGGCAGGCGACGTTCTGACTTTTGCGGAGCGGCTGCGCGATGGCTGATCCATCGGTCTGGGCGGTGGTCCCCCTGAAGCCGTTGTCGGCCGCGAAACAACGCTTGAGCGGCCTTTTGAATGCGGAAGAGCGGCGTCAACTCACATTGGCCATGCTGCGCGATGTCCTGTCTGCCCTGACCGGCGCCTCGAGCTTGACGGGGGTGCTCCTGGTCTCTCGGGAGCCCGAAGCCAGCGCCATCGCAGAGATGTATCGGATCGACTGCCTCGACAGCGCGGACGACAAGGATCTGAACAGCGCCCTCGAAACCGCCGCCGATGCGGTCGCGGCACGGGGCGGTCAGGCGATGATGATCGTGCCCGGCGATCTACCGCTATTGCGCGTCGAGGATGTCGAAACGACCTTGGCCGCTGCCCGGAGCACGGTGACCCTAATTGCGGCTGCCGATGGCGACGGTACCAACTGCCTGCTCCTCAACCCGCCGACCGCGATAACGCCGGCCTTTGGACCCGGCAGTTTCGACCACCACCGAAAAACCGCGGTGGGCCTGGAACTTGATCCGTTGGTCTTGCATTCCGAGGCCTTCGCGCTCGACATCGATACGGTGGACGACATCGCGGTTTTCCGAAGCGCGGGCACCGATGGCGAGACCGCCCGCTATCTCGCCACCCTGGATCACTTGTTTTAGGCAAGGGGATTTGTCAGAGTAGCCGCCGCGACAAGGGAGTATGCGTGTGCAGGACCGGCAACAGGACATTCTGACCCTCGTGCGGGCGGGCCATCGGCTCGACGCGGCGCGGGCCTACGATCTCATCGACTTCGACGACGGCGACGGTCTGGACGCGCTGATCGCGGCGGCCGGCGCGCTGCGCGACACCGGCTTCGGCCATGCCATCTCCTACTCCCGCAAGGTCTTCATCCCGCTGACCCATCTCTGCCGTGACGTCTGCCACTATTGCACCTTCGCAGAGGCGCCGCGTCAGCGCCGCGCCCCCTATATGACCCTCGACGAGGTTCTGACCGTCGCGCGGCAAGGCGCCGAAATGGGCTGCACGGAAGCGCTCTTCACCCTCGGTGAGAAACCGGAGTTGCGCTACCACGCCGCGCGGGAATGGCTCGACGAAGCCGGCTATGCCAGTACCACCGACTATCTGATCGCCGCCGCCGACGCGGCGTGGCGGGAGACCGGGCTTTATCCCCATGTCAATCCGGGCACGCTCGACGAAGAGGAATTGACGGCGCTGCGCCGGGTTTCGCCGTCCATGGGGCTGATGCTGGAAAGCACATCCGACCGGCTCTGCCAGAAAGGTGCGCCTCACTACGGCTCGCCCGACAAGGTTCCGCAGGTCCGACTGGAGACATTGGCGAGAGCCGGCCGACTGAACATCCCCTTCACCACCGGCATTCTGATCGGTATCGGCGAGACCCGGCGGGAGCGGATCGACGCCCTGCTGGCGATCCGCGATCTGCAGGACCGTTACGGACATATCCAGGAAGTCATTATTCAGCGTTTCGCCGCCAAGCCGGACACTAAAATGGCGGATGCGCCGGAGCCGAGCCTGGCAGACCTGCTCTGGACGCTGGCTGCCGCCCGATTGATTCTGGGCGCCGAGATGAGCGTCCAGGCGCCGCCCAATCTGACGCCCGGCGTGCTCGGCCAATTGATTGCGGCCGGCATCAACGATTGGGGCGGGGTCTCGCCCCTGACGCCCGACTATGTCAATCCGGAGGCGCCCTGGCCCCATCTCGATCAGCTGGCGGCGGAGACGGCGCGCTACGGCAAACGTCTGGTGCAGCGTCTCCCGGTCTACCCGGCCCATATCTTCGACGGCGACCGCTGGCTCGATCCGACCTTCCGCACGCCCATCCTTCATCGCATCGACGCCAGTGGGTTCGCGCGGCAGGAGGACTGGTGCCCTGGCGAACCGGTGGCGCCGCCGGCGGCCGATCTGACGCGGCTGGCTTCGCCCGCCCTGGGGCAAGCGAGCGCCGGTCTGCAAGTTCTGCTCGACCGCGCCGCCGCCGGCGAAGACCTGAACGAGCTCGAGATCGTCGCGCTGTTCCAGGCGCGTGACGACGATTTCACCCGGGTCGCCAATGCCGCCGATGCGCTGCGTCAACGCGTGAATGGCGACGAGGTGAGTTATGTGGTCAACCGCAACATCAACTACACCAATGTCTGCTACTTCAAATGCCAGTTCTGCGCCTTTTCCAAAGGTAAGCTGAGCGAGAATCTGCGCGGCCGACCCTACGATCTGGCGCCGGACGAGATTTCCCGCCGGGTCGCCGAGGCCTGGAGCCGCGGCGCCACCGAGGTCTGCATGCAGGGCGGGATCCATCCGGACTATACGGGCCAGACCTATCTCGATATCTGCCGGTTGGTGAAGGAAACGGCGCCGGAGATGCATGTCCACGCCTTCTCGCCGTTGGAAATCTGGCAAGGGGCGGAAACCCTCGGCCTCAGCCTGGCCGAGTTCCTCACGCAATTGAAGGCGGCCGGTCTCGGCACCCTGCCCGGCACGGCGGCGGAGATACTCGACGATGAGGTGCGGGCCGTCCTCTGTCCCGACAAGATCGACACCGCGCAATGGCTGGACGTCGTCGGCACCGCCCACAGCCTGGGCATCCCGACCACGTCGACGATTATGTTCGGCCATGTCGAGCGGCCGGTGCATTGGGCGCGGCATCTGCTGCGCCTGCGCGATCTACAGAAGAAGGCAAAGGCGGCCGGGCAAGTCGGCTTCACGGAGTTTGTGCCATTGCCGTTCGTCCATAAGGAAGCGCCGATCTATCTCAAGGGCCGAGCGCGCCAAGGCCCGACGTTCCGCGAGACCGTGCTGATGCATGCGGTGGCGCGGCTGGCCCTGCATCCCCTCATCGACAATATCCAGACGTCTTGGACGAAGTTGGGCGCGGCCGGCGCGGCGGCCTGTCTGAACGCCGGTGCAAACGATATGGGCGGGACTTTGATGAACGAGTCGATTTCCCGCGCCGCCGGGTCCGACCATGGCCAGGAAATGCCGCCGGCGGAGATGGAAGCGCTGATCCGGCGGCTCGACCGGGTGCCGCGGCAGCGCAGCACGCCCTATGGCGATCCGCCGGCGGGCCAGATCGCGGCCTCCTTCGACGCCGCCCCGCTTTCGGACATCGTCAACACCCCGCCCAGCAAAGGAACGGACGGCCGCAAACTCGCCTCCTGACGGCCCATCTCGACCGGGTGAGACAAACGCCGCAATATTTCCTCGATAATACCGAAAAGAACACCTCTTAAGGTGTCAGACTATTTTATTTTTATTTAACCTTTTGATTTCAATTAAGAATTTATTTATTCAAACTAAATTAAAAGCCTATTTACGGGATGAAAAACCGGATTATATTTTTTAACCTTTAATTTCAATAGCTTAAATCCGAATAAAATAGTCTGACACCAAAATTCACGAAAAAAATAGTCTGACACCAAAATTCAGCAAAAGCGAATACTTGGCGGTCAGCCTCCACGCCCCGCATGGGCGAATTGCGATCTGTCGCCTTGGACGAATGGCGGCTTTCAGTTGGCCCGTTAGAACGCCCCGAGGGGGATGATCAGGACGAGCATGGCGCTTTCCGCGCCCGGATTCTCGTCGCCGATACCCGCGTTCGAGATATGCGAAACCGCAGCGCCGAGGCGGATTTCGTTGTCGAAACGGTAGCTCGCCTCCAATTGGCTGCGGAACTCCAAATCATGGCCCAGATCCTTGCCGCTACCCCGGTCGTAATAGCCGGCGACGAAACTTGGCGTCAGATAGAACGAGCCGGCGACGTTCCAGTCGAGCTGTAGACCGCCATAGCCGTAAACGGCACCGTCCGACGTGGCCATACCGCCGATCACCGGACTGATTATGTCGAAAAACTTGGTGCCGAAGCGGTATTCCAGCCGGAACTCCGCCGCATCCTGGTCCTTGCCGACATCGAAAACACCGCCGGAAAGCGCCAACGCCCCCCGGTCTTCCGCCTTTACCGTATCGAGTGACAAACTGCCCAATGCCACAAAAACGACAAGAAATAAGGTCAATCTTTGCTTTGTTATCAACACGCGACTACCCCCTCAAAGCAGATTGCACTAAACTTTCCGCAGATTGATTAGAAAGTAAAGACATTACGACCGTTCCACATATGCTTTCCAAATTCCTTCGCGCCTTGCCGCTCGCTCTTGCGACATGCTTTCAAGCCCAGGCCGATGTTGCCACATTGAAGGACGGCGGCCATTCTCGGGTTGTCGAAGTGGTGGACGGCGACACGGTCATCCTCAAGGACGGCCGGCAGGTCCGCCTGGTCGGCACCCAGGCGCCGAAGCTGCCGCTGGGACGAAAAGATTTCAAAAAATGGCCCCTCGCCGATGAAGCGAAAAAAATTCTGGAGGAGCTCGCGCTCGACCGGGAGGTTGTCTTGAAATACGGCGGACGCCGCGTCGACCGACATGGCCGAGCACTGGCCCATTTGTTCGCCTATTCCGATGGGGAAGAGAGAATCTGGCTGCAAGCCGCCATGCTGAGCCGCGGAATGGCCCGCGTCTATACCTTTTACGACAACCGGGCCGTGGTCGACGAGCTGTTGGAGAAAGAGCGGGAGGCCCGCGCGGATCGCCTCGGCATCTGGCGGCATCCCTATTATCAAATTCGGGACGCCGACGAATTGGACCGCTATGTGGGCAGTTTTCAGGTTATCGAAGGGCGCGTTAAGAAGATCGCCGATGTCCGTGGCCGAGTATTTTTCAATTTCGGCCGGGACTGGAAAACGGATTTCACGATTACCGTGCCGGCGAAAGCCCGGCGCAGTTTCGAGAAGGCGGACTTCCCGTTCCGCCGGCTTGAGGGGCGACGCATCCGTGTGCGCGGATGGTTGAAAAAACGCAACGGTCCGATGATCGAAGCGAGCCATCCGGAGCAGATCGAACTATTGCAATAGGAGGATTTCCCCATGCAATTCAATATCATCGCCAAGGCCGCCAGCGCGTTGGCGCTGCTGTGGGGCCTGAGCGCCTGCACCACCAATCCGGCGACGGGCGAGCAGGACTTCACGCCCCTGATGTCGCCGTCCCAGGAACGGCAGATCGGCGCCTCCGAGCATCCGAAAATCGTCGCCCAGTTCGGCGGCGAGGTGCAGGACGCCAAGCTGCGCCAGTATGTCACCAATTTAGGCAACGGCGTGCTGCGCCACACCGAAATGGCCGGTCAGAGATTCAAGTTCACGCTCCTCGACAGTCCGGTGGTCAACGCCTTCGCCCTGCCCGGCGGCTACGTCTATGTCACCCGCGGCCTGATGACCCTGGCCAATAGCGAGGCCGAACTGGCCGGCGTGATCGGACACGAAATCGGCCATGTCACCGCCCGCCACTCGGCGAAGCGCTACAACACCGCCGTGGGCGTCGGCTTTCTTGCCACGGTGTTGGGGATAGCCACCAAATCCCGCACCGCCGCCGACCTCGGTAACTTTTTCGGACAAGGCATTGTCGCCAGCTTTTCGCGGGATCAGGAATATCAGGCGGATCAGCTCGGCATCAAATATATCGGCCGGGCCGGCTACTATCCCTACGCCCAGGCCAACTTCCTGCATGCGTTGCAGCGGGACGCGGCACTGGCGCGGCAAATGGCCGGTGTCGCCGGCACCTCGTCCCCGTTCGGCGGATTTTTCGACACCCATCCGAACACGGCCGACCGGGTCGCGCGGGCCCGCAGCTACGCCGCCCAGGTCGAACGCCAGGGCGGCCAAGCACCGAAAAACCAGGGTCGGGACCGTTATCTTAATCAGATCAACGGTATGTATTACGGCGAGTCGCCGCGCCATGGTTACGTTCGCGGCCGCACGTTCCATCACGCGCCATTACGTTTCTCCTTCCAGGTGCCGGCTGGTTTCCAACTGATCAATCAGGCCCAGGCGGTCTTTGCCAAGGGACCGAACGGGGCGCAAATGAAATTCGACGGCACCAGGCGGGCAAAGATCAAAGATCCGGCGCAGCATATCCGTTCCGAATGGGCACGCGAGCTGAATTTGTCCAACGTCACGTCGGGTAAGGTCAACGGTATGGCGGCGGCAACAGCCACCGCGCGGGTGAATACGAAGCAAGGGCAGGCGCTGCTGCGCCTGATCGTGATCCGCTACGACGCCAATCAGTTGTACCGGTTCATCTTCGTCGACCGACGCGGCAATCAAGGTCGGTACGCCTCGGAGACCATGCGTTCTTTCCGCAAACTCACCGCCGGGCAGGCCAATTCCGTCAAGCCGCGGCGCTTGCGTGTCGTCAAGGCGAAGCGGGGCTCTACCGTCGACCGGTTCGTTCGGCAAATGAAAGTGGAAAAGGAGCCGCGCGCGGTGTTCGAGTTGATCAACGGATTGAGCCCGGGGCAGCGCCTCCAACCCGGCCAATCGGTCAAAGTGGTGACCTATTGACGGCGCTTGGCCAGGCTCAGCATAACCTGAGCATCAAAACGGACGGTGCCGGCCTATACGAGCTTACCGGCACCGTCGCGCGATGGTTGGCGGATCAGGAGATCGCCATCGGTCTGCTGACTGTTTTCGTCCAACACACCTCCGCCAGCCTGGTGATCCAGGAAAATGCCGATCCGGCGGTGCAGGCCGATCTGCAGGCCTTCTTCGAGCGTTTGGTGCCGTCGGACGGCCGCAGTTATCTCCATGCCAGCGAGGGGCCGGACGATATGCCGGCACATATCAAAGGCGCCTTGACCCAGACCAGCCTGGGCATCCCCGTAGTCGGCAATCGGATGGCGCTCGGCACTTGGCAGGGCCTGTATCTGTTCGAACATCGCCGCGCCCCGCACCGACGCGCCATTCAATTGCATCTGATCGGCGGAAATCATTGACCTGACCGCTGCAACCCGGTATTCGTCGCGGCTTCCACAATTGAACGTTAACCAAATGTCTTTGGAGGAGGACGAGATGATCGATCCGGTAATGCCGACCTATGCAAGAGCTGATGTCGCCTTTGAGAAGGGCGAAGGCGCTTATGTGTATGGGACGGACGGCCGACGATTCTTGGACTTCGCCACCGGCATCGCGGTGTTGTGTCTGGGCCACAGCCATCCCCATTTGATCGGTGAAATCCAGAAGCAGGCGGGCAAGATCATGCATTGCTCCAACCTGTTCAACATTCCCGGTCAGCAGCGCCTGGCCGAGCGGCTGACCGCCAATACCTTCGCCGATACGGTGTTCTTCACCAATTCCGGCGCCGAAGCCAACGAATGCGCCATCAAGATCGCGCGCAAGTATCAAAGCGGCAAGGGCACGCCCGAGCGCTACCGCATCATCACGATCGAGGGCGCGTTTCATGGCCGGACCCTGACCACCATCGCCGCGGGCGGCGGTGAGAAGCTGCTGGCCGGCTTCGGCCCCAAGGTCGACGGCTTCGACCAAGTGCCGTTTGGCGATCTGGACGCGGTGGAAGCCGCGATCGGGCCGGAGACCGCGGCCATTCTGGTTGAACCGATCATCGGCGAAGGCGGCATCAAGGTGATGCCCGATGGCTTCATGGAAGGCCTGCGCAAACTTTGCGACGAGAACGGTCTGCTACTGATATTGGATGAGGTGCAGACCGGCATGGGTCGTACCGGGCGACTGCTGGCCCACGAATGGACCGGCGCGACGCCGGACGTGGTGGCGCTGGGCAAAGGCATCGGCGGTGGCTTCCCCCTCGGCGCCTGCATCGCCACGGAGAAGGCGGCCGAGGCCATGACGGCGGGCAGCCACGGCTCGACCTATGGCGGCAACCCCTTAGCCATGGCCGCCGGCAATGCGGTGCTCGACGTGATCTTGGAAGACGGTTTCATCGATCATGTGGTCGAAATGGGCGACAAGCTGCGCGAGCGGCTCGAGGACCTGCGCAAACGCAACGACAATATCTTCGAGGAAGTCCGCGGCCGCGGATTGCATCTGGGTTTGAAATGCCGGGTACCGTCCGCCGATGTGGTCGCTGCCTTGCGCAATGCCGGGATGTTGACCGTGCCGGCGGCGGAAGAGGTCATCCGCATCCTGCCGCCGCTGAACGTGACCGAAAAAGAGATCGACGAAGCCATGGAGATCTTCGAGACGGTCTGCCGCGAGCTCGGCGAATGAGCGACATTCGTCATTTTACCGACATCTCCGACATTGACGGCGATATCCTTCGGGACATCCTGTCGGCATCGGTAGAGATGAAGGCGAACCGGCCGGCGGGCGGCAAAGGCCTGCCGGACCGGGACAAACCGCTTGCCGGCAAAGTGCTGGCCATGGTCTTCGAACAACCCTCGACGCGCACCCGTGTTTCCTTCGATGTCGGCATGCGCCAACTCGGCGGGGAAACCGTCATGTTGACCGGGCAGGAAACCAAGTTCGGCGTACGCGAATCTTTTCAAGACGCCGCCAAAGTGCTCTCGCGCTATGTCGACATCATCATGGTACGGGCCAAAAGTCACGACGTCGTCACCGGTTTGCGCCAGCACGCCGATGTGCCGGTGATCAACGGTCTGACGGATCTCAGTCATCCCTGTCAGCTGATGGCCGACGTGATGACCTTCGAAGAGCATAAGGGTCCGATCAAGGATCGCGTGGTCGCCTGGTCCGGCGACGGTAACAATGTCGCCGCCTCCTGGATCCACGGTGCCGCGCGCTTTGGTTACGAATTACGATTGGCCTGTCCGGAAGAGCTGCAGCCGCAACCGGAATTGATCCGCTGGGCCCGGGACGAAGGCGCCAAGATCGTGCAGTCGACGGAGCCCGAAGCCATGGTCGCCGGCGCCGATTGCGTGGTCGCCGACACCTGGGTTTCGATGCACGACGATCCCAACTCCGACCGCCATAATCTGCTGGCCCGCTACCAGGTCAACGAGCGGCTGATGGCGGAAGCGGACAAGGACGCCGTCTTCATGCATTGCCTGCCGGCCCACCGCGGCGAGGAGGTCACCGACGCGGTGATGGACGGACCGCAATCGGTGGTCTACGACGAAGCCGAAAACCGGCTGCATGCCCAAAAAGGCATTCTGATGTGGTGCCTGGGGCAATTGTCTTAGAGGAAGCGTCCCGCATGACCGACGATATCATCCGGCCGTTCCAGCTGGACCGGATTGGCCTGCGCGGCCGACTTGTCCGCCTCGGGCCGACGGTCGACGAGATCCTCGGGCGCCATGGCTATCCGGCCCCAGTGTCGGAGATGTTGGGTCAGGCCGTCGCTTTGTCGGCGGCCTTGGCGGCGGCGCTTAAGTTCGACGGCGTCTTCACGCTGCAAACCAAGGGCAACGGCCCCGTCAATATGTTGGTGGCGGACTTCGCGTCCGACGGCCGGTTACGCGGCTATGCCCAGTACGACAAGGCCGCGGTCACCGAAATAATGGCGGAGACACCGGAGATCGGCGCGTCGGTCCCGCAACTGCTCGGCGCCGGCTATGTCGCCTTTAGCGTCGACCAGGGCGAGGATATGGAACGCTATCAAGGCATCGTCGCCCTGGAAGGCGCCAGTTTGGCCGACTGCGCACACCAGTATTTCCGCGAGTCGGAACAGGTTCAGACCGCCATTCGGGTCGCCGCGCAACCGGACGATGCGGGCAATTGGCGCGCCGGTGCGGTGATGATCCAACGCCTGCCTCTGGGCGATCCCGGCCTGCTCGCCCGTGGCGCGGAATTCGAACCGGACCTGGAGGAAGACGACAACTGGCGCCGTGCCGTCAGTCTTCTCGCCAGCGTAAAAGACAGTGAGCTGACCGATCCCAACCTTCCCGGTGACGATCTGCTCTTCCGATTGTTCCACGAAGAGGAGGTCCGGGCCTTCGAACCTGTTTCGCTGAGCTTCGGTTGCCGCTGCTCGTCCGAGCGGGCGGAGAATGTGTTGAACAGCCTGCCGGCCGAGGAGATCGAAGCGCTCTCCATCGATGGCCAATTGACCGTTACTTGCGAATTCTGTAACTCGACTTATGCCTATCAAGCCGACGATTTTCTTTAGCTTCTTCTTATTGCTGGCGGCCTGCGCGATCGACGCGCCCCGGCCGAGAATTGACGATATCCGGTTTACCGATAAGACCCCATTTCGATTGAACGTGGCCCGGATCGATATTGTCGACGATTACCGCGCGCCGAAACGGCTGCCGAACGTGGATCATACCTTTCCGATCAAACCGCGCCAGGCCGCCCGGAACTGGGCCCGCGACCGGCTGCGGGCCGTCGGCCGAACGGGACGCGCCGTCGTCACCATAGTCGAGGCCAGCGTTATAGAAAAGAAGTTGAAACGGGAACGGGGTGTCACTGGCCTCTTTAAGATCGAACAGAGCGAGCGCTATACCGGCCACGTCATCCTGCGCATCGAATTATCCACCGGCGACGGCCGGGGACGCGCGCAAGTCACGGGCAAGAGCCGCCGGGAGCAAACCGTGCCCGAAGACATCACGCTTAACGAACGATACGTCTTCTTCAACGAATTCACGCAGGCAATGCTGAGCGACCTCGACCGCGAACTCTCGGCAAAAATCCGCCAGCATTTCGTCGGGTATTTGAGGTGAGGCAAGCTGCCAACAGTTCAGTGATGTTTCAGCCGTAAAGTTGCCGTCATGCCGGAATCCGCGCCAGCGGATATCCGGCATCTATTCCGCCTATATTTCCACCATCAATGTCGGTTCAGAATTGATTGGAATGGATCCCGGCGCTCCGCTCCGCTACGACCGGGATGACGAAGGAGAGCGTTGTTACGACAAGCGCCCAATCAGATTGCGGACGAAACTCTCGCAGGCCTGAACTTCGGAGAGCGCGATGAACTCGTCCGGTTTATGGGCCTGTTCGATGCTGCCGGGACCGCAGATGACCGTGGGGATGCCGCTTTTCTGAAACAGCCCGCCTTCCGTGCCATAGGAGACGGCGTAGGTTTGATTGCTGTTCACCAGGGCCAGCGCCAGTGTCTCCGCGTCCGAACCGTCCTCCGGCACCAAAGGCGCGACGCGGCCATGCAGGGTCGTCCGGATATCGGCATCGGCATAAACTTCCCGCATCGCCGGCAGGACTTCGCGTTCGGCGAAGTCGTTGAACTGTTCGATCACGGCATCGCCCTCGGCACTGTTGATCGCGCGAAACTCCCAGTGAAAATAGGTTTCCTTCGGGATGATATTACCCGCCGTACCGCCGTGAATGACGCCGACATGTACCGTGGTATAGGGCGGGTCGAAGCGTTCGGTTTGCGGTCCCGCCCGCATATCCGCCGCCAAACCGTCCAGCTTGCCGATCAGCTTGCTGGCATAGATGATCGAGTTGACGCCGAGATGGGTGGCGCTGGAATGGGCCTCAAGACCGGTCACTCTCGTGGTCAGCGCAGCGCATTCCTTATGGGCGTTGACCACTTTCATTTCCGTCGGCTCCCCGACGATCACCGCGCGGGGGGCGGTGGTCGAGGCCGTCGATGTGATCGATGATGCCATGCACGCCGATGCAGCCCACTTCTTCGTCATAAGAGAAGGCGAAATGGATAGGGTCCTTGAGATCAGCTGCCAGCATCTCCGGCGCCAAAGCCGCGGCGACGGCGCAGAAACTCTTCATATCGGATGTGCCACGGCCAAACAGCTTGCCGTCGCGTTCCACCACTTTGAAAGGATCGCTGGACCAATCCTGGCCATCCACCGGCACCACATCCGTATGGCCGGACAGCACCACGCCGCCGTCCTTCGCCGGCCCCAGGGTGGCGAACAGATTAGCCTTGGTACCCGTCTCGTCCGGGATCACCTTCACCGGCACACCGAGACCGTCGAGATAGTCGGCCAAGAAGTGAATCAGGTTCAAATTCGAATCCCGGCTGGTGGTATCGAACCCCACCAACTTATCGATCATTTCACGGCAGCTATACGATGCTTTTGTCATCCGAACGGTCCCCAAACGCGTAAAGGAGCGCAGAGCATATCCAGCGCCCCGATAAGGGTCCAGCCGATTTCGACGGGATTAATAGACGGTTGCGTTAGAGCCTCGGCGGATTATGGTAGCGGAAAAGTATCGGGTAGACTGATCGGGTAGACGGGCCCATGCGACTCCTACGTGGTTTCATTATTCTGGTTTTGGCCGTCGCCGTGGTCTCGGCCGGCTTCCTGACCATGCGGCGTCTGGTCGAATCCCGCCCGAAAGTGGAAGCGGTGGAGCGTCCCGAGAGGGCCTGGCCGGTGCGCGCGGCTACCATCGCCATCGCCGATATCCAACCCGAACTTCGGTTGTTCGGCGAGATCGTCGCCGGCCGTTCCGTCGAACTGCGGGCCCTGGTGGCCGGGGAGATCCTGAAGGTCGGCGAGAATTTCGTCGATGGCGGCGCGGTACGGGCCGGCGAGATGATGGTGACCATCGACGGCTTCGACTATCAAATCGCGTTGGAGGAGCGACAGGCGCAACTGGCGGAGGCCGAGGCCCGTGTCGGCGAATTGATCGCACGCCAGAAGTCGCTACGCGACGCGCTTAAGCGGGACCGGGAGATCGTCGCCCTTCTGCGCCGCAATCTGAAACGCGCGCAAGACCTGAAGCAGCGAGGCAGCGGCACCGACCGCGCCCTCGATACAGCCCGCCTGGACCTGACCCGGCAGCTGCAGACCATGTCGAACCGAGAAAACGAACTGAACGCGGAGCGGGCGCGGTTGGAGCAACAGAAGGCCTTGATCCGCCGCCTGCGGGTCGGCGTGCGCCGACTGGAGCGCGATCTGACCCGGACCGAATTGAAGGCGCCCTTCGACGGCTATCTATTCGACATCGCCGCGGAGGTCGGCAAGCGCCTGTCCTTGAACGACCGGGTGGCGCGGCTGATCGACGCCGGACGGTTGGAAGCGCGGCTGCATCTCTCGAACAGTCAATTCGGCCGGTTGACCGGCGATGGCGAGAGCCTGATCGGCCGGCCGGCCGACGTTCATTGGCGGATCGGCGGGCGGGAGGAATCGGCGAAGGCGATGATCGACCGGGTCGCCCCCACCATCGACGCGGCGAGCGGCGGCGTCAACGTCTTCGCCCGCCTTGCCGGCGGCGCTCTGGCGCAACCGATCCGGCCCGGCGCCTTCGTTACCGTAACCTTGGCGGACCGCAAATTCGTCAACGTCGTGCGTCTGCCGGAATCGGCCCTGTTCGACGACGATACCGTCTATGCCATAGTCGACAACCGAGCGCAGCCACGCCAAGTCACCCTGGTCGCCCGGCAGGGCAATGACGTGTTACTGCGCGGGGACCTAAGGAATGGGGAACGCGTCATCGCCAGCCGCTTCGCCGAAATCGGCCCGGGCGTGCTGGTCGAGGCACGGACCGAATGACCCCCGCCGGCCTGGTCAGGATTTTCGTCCGCCATCCGAACGCGGCCAATCTGCTGATGCTGATGATGATGGCGGTCGGCCTGGTGGCGATCCTGCAACTCAACCGGCAGTTCTTCCCGGACTTCGGTATCGATGTGATCTCGATCTCGGTCGAATGGCCCGGCGCCAGCGCGGAGGATGTGGAAGCCAACATCGTCACCGCCATCGAGCCGGAAGTCCGCTTCCTGAACGGCGTCGAGAAAACGCAGTCCTATGCCGTCGAAGGCAGCGGTACCGTGGTCCTCGAATTCGCCCAAGGGACGGACATGAACACCGCGCTGTCGGAAGTGGAGAGCGCTGTCGCCCGTATCACCACTTTGCCGCTCGAATCGGAGGAGCCGCGAATCAACAATCCGGTGCGCTTCGACACTATCTCGCGCATTCTGATTTCCGGCCCCTACCCCGAAAGCGCCCTGAAGGCGATCGCGCAAAACCTGCGCGACCGGTTGCTGGAGGCGGGCGCGGATCAAGTCAATCTGTTCGGCGCCCGGGACGAGGAGATCAGCATCGAAGTCGCGCCAGACGTCTTGCGGCAAATGAACATGACCCTGCAGGACATTGCCGGCATCGTTCGCGCGAACAGCCTCGATATGCCCTCCGGCAGCATCGAAGGCCGCTCGGAACAACAGATCCGCAGCCTGGGCCAAAAAGAGACGGCCGCCCAGATCGCCAATATCGAAGTGCGGGCGCTGCAGAACGGCGAGCGCATTCTGCTCGGCGACATCGCTCGGCTGAGCGAATCCTTCGACGACGACAATCCGGTAGCTTTCCGGGATGGCCACCCGGCCATCGAACTGCATGTTTTACGGTCGATACAAGCCGACGCGCTGGAGGTCGCGGCCTTGGTCGATGCTTTCATCACCGACTATCGATCGACCCTGCCGCAGGGCTTGAAGGTGGAGGTCTTCGACGTCGTCGCCGGTCTGATCGAGGAACGTATCTTCATCCTGCTGAAGAACGGCGTCGGCGGGTTGGTGCTGGTGCTGATCACGCTGTTCGTTTTCCTGAACGTGCGCGTTGCGTTTTGGGTCGCCATGGGCATTCCGGCCGCCCTGCTGGCAACCATGTTCGTGATGTTGATCACCGGACAGACCATCAACATGATCTCGCTCTTCGCACTGATCATGACCCTCGGCATTATCGTCGACGATGCCATCGTGGTCGGCGAACATGCGGTAACCCAACGCAGTCTCGGCCTCGGCGCCGCCGACGCGGCGGAACGCGGCGCGGTCAGGATGCTGGTACCGGTCATGGCCTCCTCCCTCACCACCATCGCCGCGTTCCTGCCGATCTTCATGATCGGCGACATCATCGGCACCTTGATGCGGGCGATCCCCTTCGTCGCCGTTACCGTGCTGCTGGCCAGTCTGGTGGAATGCTTCTTCGTCCTGCCCGGCCATATGCGCGGCGCGCTCCGGCGCGGGGCGGACCAGGATTCTCGACTTAGGCAATGGTTCAACCGCGGCTTCTTCCGATTCCGTGACGGCCCTTTCCGGACGCTTGTCCGCGTCTGCGTCGGTTGGCGTTATGTCACGGTCGGTATCGTTGTCGCCCTGATGCTGATCTCCGTCGGTATGGTGCAGGGCAATCGGGTAAAGTTCAATTTCTTCCCCTCGCCCGAAGGCGACATCGTCCAGGGCAATGTGGTGATGGCGCCGGGCACGCCGCGCGCGGACACCGCGGCCATGGCCCGGGAGCTGGAACGCGCCGCCCATACCGCCGCCCGCAAGCTGAGCGATGAGGACTTGATCGTCATCACCTATGGCAGCGTCGGCCGCAGCCAGGGACGGCAGTTCGCCCGCCTGTCCGGCGACCGCTACGGCGGTGTCTATGTGGAGCTGCTGCCGAGCGACCAGCGCGACATCCGCACCCGCGCCTTCATCACCGCCTGGCGCCAGGAGATCCGGGAGATCCCCGGTGTTCAGCGCATCGCCCTGAACGAGCGGTTGGGCGGGCCGCCGGGGAAGGAGATCGACCTACGCTTCTCCGACGGCAGCACGGCGGACCTGAAGGCGGCGGCGCGCGAGGCGAAGGAGCTATTGGCCAAGTTCGACGGGGTCAGCGATCTGGAGGACGACCTGCCCGTCGGCAAGCGGGAGCTGATCCTGAGCCTGACACCCCAGGGCCGCGCCATGGGTTTCAGCACCGAAAGCGTCGCCCGGCAGGTCCGCAACGCCTTCCAAGGCGCCATTGCCAAGCGCTTCCCCCGCGGCGACGACGAAGTGACGATCCGGGTCGAATATCCCCGCGACGCAGTCACCGTGGCCGACCTCTATGATCTGTTCCTGCGCGGCCCGGCCGGGGCGGAAGCGCCCTTGAGCGAGGTGGTCGAGATCACCCGCAAGACCGGTTTCTCCCGTATCCGTCGGGAAAATGGCCGCCGCGAAGTCGCTGTGACCGGCGAGATCGACGAAGAAGTCACGAATTCGGATATCCTGTTCCCGGCGTTGGAAGTTCAGGGTCTGCGCGAGATCGCCAAACGCTACGACGTCCGCTTCCGCTTCGCCGGCCGGGCGGAGGAACAGGCCCGCACTTTCGGTGACATGCGGAAAGGCGCGATCCTGGGCCTGATTACCATCTATGTCATCCTGGCCTGGGTCTTCGCCAACTACTTCCGCCCCTTCGTGGTCATGTCCGCGATCCCCTTCGGTATCGTCGGCGCGATCTGGGGGCATTATTTTATGGGCTTCAATCTGACCGTGCTGTCGATGGTCGGCCTGCTCGGCGTGTCGGGCATTCTGGTCAACGATTCGATCATTCTGGTCACTACCATCGACGAGCGCATCAAGAAGGGCGAGGAATTCTTCGCCGCGATCGTCCAGGGCACCCAGGACCGCTTGCGCGCGGTGCTGCTGACGTCCCTGACCACCATTGGCGGGCTGGCGCCGCTGCTGACGGAAAAGAGCCTGCAGGCTCAGTTCCTGTTGCCCATGGCGATCACCATCGTCTTCGGCCTGGCGGTGGCCACGGTGCTGGTCTTATTCGTGGTGCCGGCCCTGCTCGGCGTGCAGCGCGATATCACTCTCGTCGTCAGTTTTGTCGGCCGTTGTTTCCGCTGGCTCTTCACCGGCGACTGGCGGCGTGCCGACGCTTCCCCAGCCGGCGATTAGCGCCTATCCTGCACCGATGAGCAACGAACCGGTCGACGTCTTGATCATCGGTGCCGGCGCGTCCGGCGCGGCCATGGCTTGGAGCCTGGCGGAAACCCGCATGCATATCGTCTGCCTGGAACAGGGCGGCTTCCCCAATCCGGCGGACTATCCCAGCACCGGTCGGGATTGGGAAGCCCGCGCCATGGACGAATATCATTTCAATCCGAATGTCCGGGCGGCGCCGGCCGACTATCCGATCAACGAGGACGACAGCCCGATCAAGATCGCCAACTATAACGGCGTCGGTGGCGGCACCGTGCTCTATGCGGGGCATTTTCCACGTTTCTTGCCCTCCGATTTCAAGGTCAAGAGTTTGGACGGCGTCGCCGACGATTGGCCCATCGACTATGAGGACCTGGCCCCCTTCTACGCGGAGAACGACCGGATGATGGGCGTGGCCGGTTTGGCGGGCGATCCGGCGAATCCGCCGAACAATGACGTAGCCCTACCGCCCCTGCCCCTCGGAAAGTCGGGCCAGGCTATGGCTCGAGGGTTCAACGAGCTGGGCTGGCACTGGTGGCCGTCGGATACGGCGATCGCGACCCGGTCCTACGACGGCCGCGCCCAATGCATCAATCTCGGCGCTTGCCTCTCGGGCTGCGCCCAGGGCGCCAAAGCGAGCACCGACATCACCTATTGGCCCCACGCCCAACGCGCCGGGGTCGAGCTCAGGACCAACTGCCGGGTGCGCGAAATCACCGTCGGCGCGGACGGCCTGGCCGACGGCGTGATCTACTATGACGTCGACGGCGCGGAACAGGAATTGAAGGCCCATGTGGTGGTATTGGCCTGCAACGGCATTGGCACGCCCCGGCTGCTATTGAATTCGGCGTCGCCCCTCTTCCCCGACGGCCTCGCCAACGCCAGCGGACTGGTCGGCAAGAATCTAATGTTCCATCCCTATGCCCTGATCCAGGGGATCTTCGAGGAGGAGTTGGACGGCCATCACGGCCCGCTGAAATCGATCCGCAGTCAGCAGTTCTACGAAACCGATCCGGACCGCGATTTCGTCCGCGGCTATACCTTCGAGATGACCCGCGGCCTCGGTCCCGTCGGCACGGCCATGAACGGCCTCCGGCGCGGCCTGATCCCGTGGGGCGAGGACCACCATGCGGCCTTCCGGCGTCTCTACAACCGCATTTCCGGCATGGTGGCGATCTGCGAGGATCTGCCGGAGGAGCATAACCGGGTGACCCTCGATCCCGACTTGACCGACGGCGACGGTATCCCGGCGCCGAAGATCAGCTATACCCTGAGCGAGAACAGCCGCAAGATGCTGGATCATGCATTGGCCAAAGGGGAGGAAGGCCTGCGAGCCGCCGGCGCTTACGAGATTTTTACGGAAGCGCCGCTGAGTATCGGCGGCTGGCATCTCATGGGCACCGCGCGCATGGGCACCGACCCGACCCGCTCCGTCGTCAATCATTGGGGCCGCTGCCACGATGTCAAAAACCTGTTCATCATCGACGGCAGCATTTTCGTCACCAGCGCCGGGGTCAACCCGACGCGGACCATTCAGGCCCTGGCTCTCTATGTCGCCGATCAGATGAAACAGCGCCTGGCCAACTTGTTCGATTGAGATCATGACCGACTTCAGCGAAGACGATATCGACAAACTGCGGCGGCTGGCCCGGGCCGTAATCCCGCCGGCGGCGGATGGCGATCTGCCGGGCGCCGACGATGAGATTGTCTTCGCCGATATCGTCGCCTCGGCCCATCCGGACCAGATCCCGGCGGCGCTGGCGGCCTGGGAGGAAGGCCAGTCCATCGCCGACTTCCGCGCCGCCGCGCCGGCCGCGGCGGACCAGATCGCCGCCCTGGCGGTGCAATGCTACTACCGGGACCCGCGGGTGCTGCTATCTCTGGGCGCGCCGGATCGCCCACCCTTTCCCGAAGGATTCGCCGTCGATCCCGGCGACTGGACCCTGCTCGACCCGGTCCGCGCCAAGCCCCCCTTCTACCGCCACACGCCGGACTGACGCCAGCCCTGAACATCCCCGACAGCGCTAACTCCATTAATCAAAGGGTCAGACCCTTTGATTTCCGTATTTGCCGATTTTTCCATATTTTAGCTCAGAAATTTATTCAAAGGGTCTGACCCTTTGATTAGCAGTCAGAGTGCTGGAGCGGGCGTGAAGACCGGACTTCGGGTCAGGAGCGCCAGAAGGTGCGGGTGAACAGGACCAGGACCGTGAAGAGCTCCAACCGGCCGAGCAACATGCCGCCGGACAGCAGCCATTTGGCCCCGTCCGGCAGCGGCGCGAAGGTGCCGGCCGGCCCGATGGTCGCGCCCAGCCCCGGCCCCACATTGGCCAGCGACGTCGCGGCGCCGGACAGGCTGGTCATCGTGTCCAGGCCCATGGCGGACAGCAGCAAGGCGATCGTCGAGAAACACATGATGAAGAGAAAGAAGAAACTCATCACCGAATCGAGCGCCGAATCCGAGATCGGCCGGCCGTTGAAGTGCGGCACGAAGACGCCGTGCGGCAACATCACTTTATGCATCCGCACCCTGAGCGCTTCCGCCAGAACCTGAAAGCGGAACACCTTGATGCCGCAGGAGGTCGAGCCGGCGCAGCCGCCGACCATCATGACGAAAAACATCAGGCCGACGGCAAAACCGCCCCAGGCATTGTAATCCGTCGTCGCATAGCCGGTTCCCGTGATGACCGAGATCGAGTTGAAGGTCACGTAACGCAAGGCCGTTTGCGGATCGACGCCCTGCACCAGCCAGCGCCACAAGACCAGGACCACGATCACCGAGGAGACGATGGCGAAAAAGGTCCGTACCTGGGAATCGCGCCACAGCAACATCGGCCGACCGCGGATCAGCTGGAAATAAAGCAGGAAAGGTAAACTGCCGATGACCATGAACAGGCTCGCCACATATTCGATGGCGGCGCTTTTGAAATGGCCGACAGAGGCGTCATAGGTGGAGAAGCCGCCGGTGGCAATGGTCGTCATGGCATGGGCGGCGGCGTCGAAAAACGTCATGCCGGCCAACCAGTAGGCGATGGCGCAGGTCAGCGACAAAGACAGATAGATACCGCCGATGACCCCGGCTATTTGAGCCGCGCGAGGCAGCGCCTTGTCGGCCGCGTCGGAGCTCTCCATCTTGAACAGCTGCATGCCGCCGACCTGCAGCATCGGCAACACGGCCACGGCCATCACGATGATGCCGATGCCGCCGAGCCATTGCAGCAACGCCCGCCAGATCAATATGCCGGGCGGCGCGCGCTCGAGACCGCTGATCACGGTCGAGCCGGTGGTGGTCAGCCCGCTCATCGCTTCGAAATAGGCGTCCGTGACGCTCATCCTCAATTCGGAGAACGCGAAGGGCATGGCGGCGAAGGCCGGCATGATGAGCCAGACGGCCGTCGTCAAAACGAAGGCCGCCTTCAAACTCAGCTGACCGGCGGCGCCGCGGCAGGCCAGGAACAGGGATAGCCCGACAAACAGACATAGGAAACTAGAGGCGGCAAAGACCTGCCAATCGAAATGGTGCTGACGGAAATCGACGATCGCCGGTACAATTTGGGCGACGCCGAGCGCCGTCAACAAAACGCCGATCACCAAAAATATGGGACGAAACTCGCTCACAATGCCCGTCGTCGCGTGTTGCCCGCATGCATGTCCGTGACGACGTCGCGCCTCGTCAGGTCAGGATGGCATGGATTAGTTGACCTGACTTGGCGGGCTCGGGCCATCGAGGGAAAATGCCGGAATCTCCACATCGAATTCTTGCCCCTCCGCATCGCACATACGATAACTCCCGACCATGATCCCGGACGAGGTGCCGAGCGGCGTGCCGCTGGTATATTCGAAGCTTTCGCCCGGGCGCAGATACGGCGTCTTGCCGACCACGCCATCGCCTTTGACTTCGATGGTGTGACCGCGCGAGTCGGTAATCCGCCAATGGCGGGTTAACAGCTGCACCGGCACTTCACCGTCATTCTCGATCAGGATCGTGTAGGTCCAAAAATACTGGTTCGCTTCCGGTTTCGACTGTTCGCCAAGATAAGCGGGCTTGGCGGTGATTTTGATGTCGCGTGTCACGGCGGTATACATGTCGCGTACGGGCCCGCTTCGCTTCAGCCTTCGGAATCGCGGCGGCGGACCAGGTAGCGCTGCTCGCCTTCCAGCACCAACTCCCCGCGTTGGTTATGCACGGTCGAGCGCAACGTGATAACGCCGGTTGTGCGCTGCGGCTTCAAATCGACGATTTCCAGCATAGGGTAGACCGTATCACCGGCCACGACAGGTTTCAGAAACCGGCTCGATTGATCGATGAAGCCGATCATCGCCTCGCCCAACACGTGAGGGAAAAGGCCGGCCCCCGGCGCGGTTTGTATCACCACCTGGAAGCCGTGCGCCAGCAAACCCGGATGGCCGTTGGCTTTGCAATATTCCACGTCATAGTGGATCGGATGATTGTCGCCCGATGCCAGCTGAAAGGCCGCGAAATTGGCATCACCCAATGTCCGCGATGGAATGGCGAAACGATCGCCGACTTTCAAATCCTCGAACCATGTCGGCTCGACCAGCCGATGTTGCGCCGGGTCGAACTCGCCCTCGGTCAACGTATTGCTCATAAACGCGTTACCTCGATATCAGTAAATGACCATAGGTAACATGTTCAATCGGGAACGCCAAAGCGCTAGAGCATATATCTACCAGACGGCATCATTTGATGGCGTATGGCAGATATATGCTCTAACCGCCGGCGCTGCAGGAGCCTCCGCCGAGGACGCAGAATTTCGCGCAATGGGGGTGGTTAAGGGAGACCGCCACCGACGCGTCGGCCAAACTCTTCCCGAGGTCGAACTCGAGATCATAGGGTAACAATGTGCAGGCCAAGACCGTAGCTCGCTCCTTGCCCTTACGATGAACCACCATACGCGAGTTGGCGCACATCACGTCCTCAGGTCGCTTACCGAGAATGTCCCAACAGGCGGTCGTGATTTCCGGCACATCGGACAATTCGTCCATTTCCGGAAACAATATCAATGCGCCCGGATCGTCGGCGTCGACCTTGATGCCATGTTCGGCGAACATCGCCTTGTAACCGTCGCGCAGGGCAGCCTCATCTTCCGACCACATGGTGCGGCCGGCGACATTCAGGCGAAAGTCATGTCGCGACAGCCATTTCAAACCATCGAGCGCTATCGGCCAACAGCCCTCGCCGCGCTCGAACTCATGCCCATCGGGTGTATAGTGGTCGATCGAAACGCGGACCGTTAGTCGATCGCCATAGTCCCGGCGCAGCGCAAGCAGGGCTTCGCGATGATGGGTCATGGGCTTCATCGCGTTGGTCAACACCAGCGCCCGGTAGCCGCGGCGCAGGCTATCCTCCAGCATCGCCACGATTTCCTTGTTCATGAATGGCTCGCCGCCCGTGAAGCCGACTTCGGTCGCGTGCCAGTCCCGCTGCAATTCGTCTAGATATGCCGAGACCTCTTTCGCCGTCAGATAAATGAAGCGATCGTTGGTCGGGCTCGATTCGATATAGCAATTGCTGCAGGTGAGATTACAGAGCGTGCCGGTGTTGAACCATAATGTGTCAAATCCTCGAAAGCCGACCTGTGCACGCGTTCCGCCGTCTGCCGTTACTTCGGGGTCTTGAAATTTTCGCGGATCCAAACGCGGCAATTTTTTGGTCTTAAAAACGAAATTCATACAATACGGTCCCGGTTCCTAAATCCGCACTCGCCTGAACCTGCTAATCGCACGTGCCAATGTCAACGCGCAAGTCAACCGCATCGCGGTAGTGTGATCAAATCTGATCGATATCTTTCACCGGAAATTCCTCCGTGATACAAGAGATTTCCGATGCGGGCGTAGCTCAATGGTAGAGCAGGAGCTTCCCAAGCTTAAGACGGGGGTTCGATTCCCCTCGCCCGCTCCATAACCAATTGGCGAATTTCGAACGACGCCAAAGCTCTCAATGCGGTTTACTTAACCTTAAGCTAATTTTGCTATTTAGATCCGCAAATCGGTCTTGTGGATTCATTTGTCGCGCTTTGGCTGACAAAGCCGCATAAATGAAGTAGAGAAGCTTAATATAAGCGACCGAGCATACGAATGATTTTACCGAAGATTCGCAGAGTGGTGCGGTAGCAGATGCGGTTTTTGGCAATTGTCGACTTCTTTTTGCCCGACGCTATGCGCGCGGACCCGGTGCGTCGCCTGGTCGGCCATCGCATCATCCTATCTTTGTTTACGATCTCGCTCATTCTTGCGATTTCCTTGCCGGTCTATGTATTTCTACGCGAGCAGGTATCGGAATTCGAGTATACCGTGCTGGCATTCGCGGTGGGTATGCCGATATTCGGCGCCTACCTCGTGAAGCTCACAGGCCGGATAACCGCCTGTTTGACCTTCACCAACGTCGCTGGGATTGTGTTGTTGACGCTTTATTGCGGCGTGACGGGTGCCCTGCATTCGATCGGCGCACCATGGTATCTGCTGATCCTGTTTCTGATCGTGACGTATGGCGATGTCCGCACCAGCTTGTTTGTCGGGGGCGCCGAAGTATTCGCGCTGATCCTGCTGCTGGTTGGCGAAATCTTCCAATTGCTGCCGCGGCCGGATTTGTATATCGCCCACAGCGACGAAACCTGGCATCGATTTATCGCCTTACTGTCCGCCCTGGTTATACTTCTACTGGGATCGCACATCGTCATCCGGGGACAACAAGCTGGCCGCGACCGGCTACGCAAGACCCGTAGAAGCGCTGAAGAAGCCGCGCGAACCGCGATGGAAAGCGAAGCCCGGTATCGAAGTTTGATCGACGTGCAAACGGCTCTGGTCTGCCGCTTCGATCCGGCGGGCCGGATCAGTTTCGTCAATCCGGCTCTGGTGCGATTCTTCGACAGCGATCAAGCCGGTATCCTTGGCCAGTCCTATCGCGACCTGTTGCCGAACCGCCAGTTGGGCGGCGATTGGCTAAAAAACGTGCTGAGCAACCCCGCCAACTTAGCCTCGGAGTTCGAAATCGTCCGGCCGGTCACCGGTCGGACGCATTGGCTTCAGGAGACGCTGTGCCCCCTTTTCAATCCGGACGGCAGCTTGCAAGAGGTACAGTCCGTTCTTGTCGACATCACTGATTTGAAGGAAGCGCAGTTGGCCATGCGCCAAGCCGTCAAGGAAGCGGAAGAGGCCAATCAAGCCAAGTCCGAATTCCTCTCCTCCATGAGCCACGAGCTGCGCACACCGCTCAACGCCATTCTCGGCTTCGCCCAAATGCTCGACATTACCGAAGGCAATCAACTAAACGAAACGCAACAAAAGTGCGTATACCATATCCGACATGGCGGCGATCATTTGCTGACTTTAATCAATGAAATTCTCGATCTGGCCCATGTCGAATCCGGGGCCCTGTCACTCTCCGTCGATCCGGTCCGTTTTTCCGACGTCCTGTCGGAATGCCTACCGTTGGCGACGGGCTTAGCCGAAAAATACCGAGTTCGCATTGTCGATGACATAACGGATGACGAACTCATACTGATGGCGGACTTCACCCGCCTTAAGCAAGTCGTTCTGAATTTGATCTCGAACGGCATCAAATACAACCAACCGGGCGGCACGGTGACAATTTCCACCGAAGCCGGCGAAAGTGGCTACCGGCGTATCGTCGTCGCCGACACCGGGCGCGGCGTGCCAAACGACAAGCAGGTTGAGCTATTCCAACCGTTTCACCGTCTCGGCGCGGAAACCAGCGAGATCGAAGGAACCGGCATCGGCTTGCACTTTTCGAAGCAGGTAATCGAAGCAATGGAAGGCCGTATCGGCTTCGACAGCGCGGAAGGCGAAGGAAGCCGTTTCTGGTTCGAACTTCCCATTGGCGAAGAAGGCGCTTTACCTATAACACCAACGGTTGTCGAGCCGGCGCAGGTCGATGACGAACTGCTGCAAACCAGCCGGGAAATCGGTGCGAAAGAAATGGCCCCGGAAAATCTATTACTTTATATCGAGGACAATCCGGCAAACTTGAAACTGATGGAAATCGTCATTAGCAAGATCGAAGGCCTGCGAATGATATCCGCACATACCGCCGAATATGGAATCGAACTGGCTGAGCAGGAGCAACCGAACCTGATTTTTTTGGATATCAACCTACCCGGTATGGACGGTTTCGAGGCCGTGCAGGCCTTGTCGGAAATTGAGGCGACCGCGCATATTCCGGTGATCGCCTTGACCGCAAATGCGACTCGTTCGGAGGTCGAGCGTGGTCTGGCGGTGGGCTTTCGCGAGTATTTGACAAAACCCATTAATGTTAGCGACACGCTTCGGGCAATTCGGCAGAATCTGAGAGCCGCCTAACTATGCCGATCGCCACGCAGAAAAACTTCGTGGCGCTTTGGCGCGCCGCCGTCGACCAAAGCCACAATTTGGTCGTGGTGTTGCAAAATGGCGATGTGGTCTACCTTAACAATGCCGGCTGTCAAATGCTGGGGCTACCGGAAGACGTGGACCTGGCAGGCCTCGATCTTCAAGAATTCGTACATCCCGACTATCACCCGGTCTTGGGTTTGGAGGCCGAAGAATTGATGCAGGGTCACGAAGGTCTGCCGATAAAACTATGCCGCACCGATGGCGTCGACATCAATGTCGTCGCATGGATCAACGTCTTTCAAGAAGACGAAGAACGGAGCATCATCATCGAAATCGCCGACGTGACTGAGCAGATGAATTACGCCAACCGATTGCGTAACCGCGAACGGCATCTGGCTTCGATCATCGATACCATGCTTGAAGGTTTGTTGACGTTGGATAACACGGGCGAGATCCTGTCCTTCAATCCGGCGGCGGAAGTGATGTTCGGTCTGTCGGCGGAAGAAGCCGTGGGCAAAAATGTCGCGATCTTCGTGCCGACGAGGTCTCGCAGCTCCGGTGACGACATCGTCGATACGTTAATGAAGCGTAAGGAAAAGTATTTACGCGGCCAGCGCAAAGACGGTGAATTCTTCCCGATCGAATGCTCCTTCAGCGAATGGCGAGATCAGGATCAACGCCGCTTCACCATGGTCGTCCGCGATGCCACGGTGCAGGAGCAATACGAGAAAGCCCTCGATCAGCATATTCAAGATGTTGAGTTTAACCGACATGTGCTCGAGGAGCAGGCGGCGGAAACCATCTATCTGGCGGAAGAGTTGGCGGCTCAGAAAGAACAGGCGGAAATCAACCGCCAACGCTCCGAATATCTTGCCAACCACGACGAATTGACCGGGCTGCCAAATCGCCGGCAATTCCAAAAACTATTAGCCGACCGCATCGACGAAGCGAACACGGAAGCGTCCGCCTTCGGCCTGCTTTACGTCGACCTCGACAAATTCAAGTCGGTCAACGACACCATGGGTCACGACAAAGGCGACGCCGTCTTGGTTGAAGCCGCCCGGCGTCTTCAGGCCGGCATACGCGAGGAGGACCGTGCCGCGCGGCTGGGCGGCGACGAATTCGCCGTGATTACGCATTGCGACAATGATTTGGAAATCTCCGGCATGTTCGTGATGGCGGAACGCCTGCGGGAGTCGCTGCAGATCGAGGTTACCGAGGCCGGGCAGTCGATCACCACTGGCGCCAGCATCGGCGGCGCGGTCTATCCGAAGGACGCGGACACATTGGACGAGTTGCTGCGTCTGGCGGACGACACCATGTATGAGGTCAAAAAAGGTGGGCGCAATCATGTCCGGTTTTACGGCCATTCGGCCGCGCCCAAATCAACGTGACACGGCGTTGAACGCCGATCGGTTCTCACCTATAAGGCCAGCTGCGCGACCGGCAAAGAAATGGGCAGACGCATGAAAATCCTCGTTACCGGCGGCGCCGGCTTCATCGGCTCGGCGGTTATTCGCCATTTGTTGCGGGAGACCGATCATCAGGTCGTCAACCTGGACAAACTGACCTATGCGGCGAACCTGTCGTCGCTGGCACCCGTCGCGGAATCGAACGGGTACAGTTTTGTCCAGGCCGACATCGCCGACGGCGAGGCGTTGGCCCGTATTTTCGACGAACACAAGCCGGACGCGGTGATGAATCTGGCGGCGGAAAGCCATGTCGACCGCTCGATCGACGGACCGGGCGAGTTTATTCAGACCAACGTGGTTGGCACCTTCGTCCTTCTACAGCACTGCCTCGGCTACTGGCGCGGTCTTTCGGGCAGCCGTCAGGCGGATTTTCGTTTCCACCATATATCGACGGACGAGGTCTATGGCAGCCTGGGCGCCGACGGACAGTTCGTCGAAACCAGCCCTTATCAGCCGAACTCCCCCTATTCCGCGTCGAAAGCGGCCTCCGACCATTTGGTGCGGGCTTGGCAGGAAACCTATGGACTGCCGACGTTGCTGACCAACTGCTCGAACAATTACGGTCCCTATCAATTTCCGGAGAAACTGATCCCGCTGATGATCATCAAGGGGCTGGCCAGCGAACCTCTGCCCGTCTACGGCAAGGGTGAGAATGTGCGGGACTGGCTGCATGTGGAGGACCATGCCCGCGCCCTCTCCTTGGTGCTGGAAAAGGGCGCGGTCGGCGAGTGCTACAATATCGGCGGCTGGTGCGAGATGACCAACATCGACGTCGTCCACCAGATTTGTGCCTTGCTGGACGACCGAACACCGGCCGACCGTCCACGCCGGGAATTGATCGAATTCGTCACCGACCGCCCGGGCCACGATCTGCGCTATGCCGTCGATGCCGGCAAAATCAAGGATGAGCTCGGCTGGCGACCGAACGAGACATTCGACAGTGGACTGGCCAAAACCGTGGACTGGTATCTCGCCAACAAAGACTGGTGGCAAGCCATCCTGGACGGCCGCTATGCCGGCGAACGACTGGGTCAAGGTTAATGGCGCCAGCGTCGCCGCTGCATATCCTCGTCACCGGTGCGGACGGTCAGGTCGGCCGCGCGCTTGCCCGGCAGGATTGGCCGGACCACTGCCGTCTCACCTACGCCAACCGTGCCGCCCTGGACATCACCGACGCTGACGCGGTGCGGGCCTTGATCGCCAGCGGCGGTGTCGGACTGGTCGTCAATGCCGCCGCCTATACGGCCGTCGACCGGGCCGAGACCGAACCCGCCGCGGCCGATGCCGGCAATCGGCTCGGCCCCGAGGTTCTGGCCTATGCCAGTGGCCGCGCCGGTATCCCGCTGATCCATATCTCCACCGACTATGTCTTCGACGGCAGCAAAGCCGGGGCATATGTGGAGGACGACCCGGTGGCGCCCCTCGGCGTCTACGGCGCCAGCAAGGAAGCGGGCGAGCGGGCGGTACGACAGCATAATGACCGACATCTGATCCTGCGCACCGCCTGGGTCTATAGCGCCGACGGCGGCAATTTCATCAAAACCATGCTGCGCCTGGCCGGCGAACGAGACAGCGTGTCGGTGGTCGACGACCAGATCGGTTGCCCGTCCAGCGCCGACGCCATCGCCAACGCCATCGTCGCGCTGACCACGAGATTTTACCGGGACGGCGACGCGACGGCCTGGGGCACCTATCATCTCTGTTGTGCGGGCGAGACAAGCTGGCACGGTTTCGCCGCCGCGATCTTCGAAGCCTTGGCCGCGCGGGGCGGAAAGGCGCCGGCGCTCAGCGCCATCAAGACCAAGGAATTTCCGACGCCCGCCCGGCGGCCGGCCAATTCGGTCTTGAATTGCGATAAACTGAAGACGACGTTCGGCATCACTCCGCCCCATTGGCAGGAGGCGCTGATCCCGGTGATGGACGAACTCTGCGGCAAGCCGGAACGGGGGGACTGACATGGCGATGAAAGGCATTATTCTGGCGGGCGGCTCGGGCACGCGGCTCTATCCGGTCACGGGCGCGGTCAGCAAGCAATTGCTGCCGATCTACGACAAGCCGATGATCTACTATCCGTTATCGATCCTACTGCTGGCCAATATCCGCGATATCCTGATCATCACCACCCCGGCGGATCAGGCGCAGTTCCGGCAACTGCTCGGCGACGGCAGCCAATGGGGCATCAATCTGCAATTCGCCGTCCAGCCCTCGCCCGACGGTCTTGCCCAGGCCTTCATCATCGGGCGGGATTTTATCGGCGACGACGCCTGCGCCCTGGTGCTCGGCGACAATATCTTCTACGGCCACAATCTCAGCGAACATCTGCAGACGGCGGCGGCGGTCGACCGGGGCGCCACCGTGTTCGCCTATTGGGTGGAGGATCCGGAGCGCTACGGCGTGGTGGAATTCGGCGAAGACGGGCGCGCCATCAGCATTGAGGAAAAACCGCCGACGCCGAAATCGAACTGGGCGGTTACCGGTCTGTATTTTTACGACAACGATGTGGTCGATATCGCCGAGAACGTCAAACCCTCCGACCGGGGCGAGTTGGAGATTACCTCGGTGAACGCGGCATATCTGGCCCGCGGCGATCTCAGCGTCGTCAGCCTCGGCCGGGGCTATTGCTGGTTCGATACCGGCACCCATGACAGCTTGCTCGAATCTGCGGAGTTCGTCCGCACGATCGAACGGCGCCAGGGATTGAAAATCGCTTGTATCGAGGAAATCGCTTGGCGCATGGGTTTTATCGACAGGGAACAAGTCGCCCGCCTGGCCCAACCGTTGGCCAAGAACCGCTACGGCCGTTACCTGCAGATGATCATCGAGGACGGCGGACCAGGCTGAGTGTGCGCCGCAGCAGATAGCGGCCGTAGATCGCACTGTTCAGAACGATGCCCATATCGTCCGGGAAATGCAGCCGGAAATAACGGCGGAAACCGTCCATCTTCTGTTTTTCGATCCAGGCGGGATTAGCTCGGCTCGACCCTTTCTCGTGCACGGCGCGGACATGGGGCGTGAACCAAACCCGCCCACCCATTTGATGGAAGCGCCAGAACAGATCCAGGTCCTCCACATGCAGGCGGTAAGCTTCGTCGAAACCGCCGAGGCGCTGAAATTCGGCGTGGGGTATCAGAAACAGGGCGCCGCTGACCGCCGGTATCTCGCTGACCTCATCCGGCAGGGGTTGGTCGATCAAGTTGAGCCGGCGGTCGGCGAAGTTTTCGGAGGCCCAAACATCGGTCCGTAATCCCTCCACCAACATGGTTTCGGGCGTCAATAGATTGCGCCGGCAGGCACGCTGCTCCCGCCCCTTCGGATCGACCACTAGGCAGCCGAGCAACCATGGCGGTTCGAGGGCGGCGCTGTCCGCCAGCAGACGGGCCAACCCGCCTTCGTCAAGGACGCAATCCGGATTGATGAAGAGCAGCAACTGTCCCGCCGCCAGCGCCGCGCCCATATTGCATGCCGCCGCATAGCCGACGTTGCCCTGACCGCGGATCAAGGTGACCCGACCGTCATTCGCGGCCAGATCGCCGAGATACGCCTCGTCCGCGGCCGGATTGCCGTTGTCGACAACGATCAGCTGACGCAGCGCCGCCTCGCCGAGCAAGCGGCCGATGGCGTCGCGCAGGACCGGACCGGTGTGGTAGCTGACCATCACCGCGGACACCTGTGCGGTCATGTCGTTATTGCTATCGTCTGCCATGGCCGCGAATATCCATGCCGCGGCGCAGCAGCGCAAGCGGCGACCAGGTCATCGCCGACAGCAGCGCACCCAGGGACGCCGTCCGTTGCGCTTGCAACGCCCGGCGTTGCCCGCCAGACTGGACCGAGCCCGGTTAGCGCCGACCACAAGCCGCGCCAAGACGCACCAAAACCGCCGCGAACCGGCGTGCTGAGCAACAGCGCCAAAGTCGCCAGGATATGGACGGGCAGCAGCAGATAGAAACTCGCCCCCGGCATGTTCTTGACGAAGGTCCATAACCGATTGCGGCTGCCATGAAACCAACGCGAAAACTGCCGAGCGAGCCGGTGATGCCGGAGCCATGATGCCGCACCACGGCGTCCGCCACCTGCAAACATCGGTGGCCCTGAAGACGCAGGCGGAAGGCTAAATCCAGGTCTTCGCAATAGCAGAAGAAGCGCTCCATCGAAACCGCCGACGGCCGTCGAAGGCATCGCGCCGGTAAAGCGCCGCCGCGGCACAGGGCGCGAAAACCTCCCCGGTTCCAGGAAGCTCGCGGACGGGTCGATTGAAGCCGCCGCGCCACATAATGCCGCTGGCGTGATAGACGTCGCCGGCGCCGTCCAAACGATCGGGCGCCGACATTTGTATCTGGGTCGAACCGAACATCGCCACATCCGGATTCGCTTCTGCCGCCGCCATCAGATTTTCCAGCCAGTCCGGCTCCGCCCGCGTATCCACGTTCAAGGCGGCGATCCAAACGCCCGCGACTGTTCGGCGCCCCGATTGTTACCGGCCGCGAATCCCGTATTTTCCCCCAAGGGCAATAGGCGGACCCGTGCCGGCTTGTCGTCCAACATGTCCAACATGTCCAACGATCCGTCGCTCGACCCATGGTCGACCAGGATTACCTCGAAGTTCCGGAAGGTCTGTCGCTCCAACGCCGCA
>CBDCGJ010000060.1:0-7320 GCA_965216645.1 Alphaproteobacteria bacterium
AGCATTCCATCGTGTATGGCATGATTACCGGTCAGAGCATCCCGATTCCCTCACCGGACGAACCGGAAAACGAACTGAAGATCGCGGAGCTGGAGTTGGTCGGCGAGGCCGCGGAGAGCGTCAATGGCGGCGGCCGGGTGTTTAGCCGCGGCATCACCCAGGCCCCGGCGCTGGGCGATACCATCTATGCCGCCAATCAGGATGACGTCGCCCTGGTTTACGCCAAGCCGTCGGAATCGACCGTCGATGTCGGCGTGATCCATCAATACCAGTCCCTGCCCGCTTATGTCGGCGTCGACGAGTTGCTCGGCAAGCATTTCGCCGTGCTCGGTACAACCGGTTGCGGGAAGTCCTGCGCCCTCGCCCTGTTGCTGCACAAGCTTTTGGAAGACCATCACAACGCCCATATCCTGCTGCTGGATTCCCACGGCGAATACGGCGCCGCGTTCGGCGACATGGCGGAGTATATCGAGCCGAGCAATCTGGATCTGCCCTTCTGGATGTTCAATTTCGACGAATTGTGCGGTGTTATTTTCGGCCGCAAGGCGGGCGATTTGGTGAACGAAGTCAGCTTGCTGCGCGATCTCGTGCTGCAATCCAAGCTGCGCTATATCGGCGAACAGGGGGTCGACTATCCGGTCACCGTGGACACGCCGGTGCCCTACAAGATGGGCGACTTGAGCCGCACATTGGAAGACACCATGGGCCGGCTGGAGAATCGCAGCGAGCTGACCCCCTATCTGCGCATTCGCAACCGCATCAATACCCTGATCAGCGACCGCCGCTATTCCTTCATCTTCCCGAGCAGCGTGGTGGTGCGCGACAATATGATGGCGGTGATGTCGCGGATGTTCCGGGTGCCGTCGAACGGTAAGCCGATCTCGATCCTGAATCTGGCCGGCGTGCCCTCGGAAGTGCTGAATGTGGTGATCTCGCTGATTGCGCGCCTAACCTTCGATTTCGGCATGTGGAGCCGGGAGAAGATGCCGATCCTGCTGGTTTGCGAGGAGGCGCATCGCTACGCCCCCGACAATTCCCACAACGACGACTACGAACCGGCCATGGAAGCCCTGTCGCGCTTGGCCAAGGAAGGCCGGAAATACGGTATTTCCTTGGGCGTGGTCAGCCAGCGCCCCTCGGAGCTGGCGATGGGCATTCTATCCCAATGCAGCACCATCTTCGCCATGCGCATGACCAGTCAGAAGGATCAGGATTTCGTCCAGGCGGCGATCACGGATACGGCCGCGGGTTTGATCGAGTCTCTGCCGTCGCTGGGTAATGCGGAAGCGGTGGCGATCGGCGAGGGCGTGCCGGTGCCGATGCGGATGAAGTTCTCCGATCTTTCGGAAGATATGCGGCCGCGCAGCGCCACGGCCGAATTCTCCCGCGAATGGCGCGGCGAGGTCGGGACCGTCGAGGCCCTGCAAGACACTATCGACCGCTGGCGCCGGCAGAAATTCTAACAGGCTGCTGAAAAGTCGAAACCGGCCCAATTTCTTTCAACGTCATGCCGGAAACGGCGAAGCCGTTATCCGGTATCTCGGGCAGAATAGCGCGTCGTTTCGACAACTTGCTCCATTCTGCTCAAGATTCCGGATCGCGCTACGCTTGTCCGGGATGACACGCCCATTTCGTCATCCCGGCCGAAGCGGAGCGGAGAGCCGGGATCGCCACAGGCTCGGTGCTTGGGACGATCCCGGATATCGCCTGCGGCGATTCCACTATGACGAGAATGGGAACTGCAGAACAGAGATGATGACGAGTTTACTGTTCGATTGGGTTTTATCAGTAGCCTGCTAGAACGTTTCGATATCGTAATAATCTATATCGCCGGCCACCTGGTGAGAAATTTCTCGAATTCGTCGTTCGGCATCGGCCGGCCGAAATAGAAACCCTGTACCTCGTCGCAGCCCATTTCGCGCAGCAACTGGAGTTGCTCGGCGTTTTCGACCCCTTCGGCGACCACTTCCAGACCCATGCTTTGTCCCATCACCACGACGGCCCGCGCGATCGCTTCCGCCGTCTTGCTCTCGTCTACTTCGCTGACGAAGGATTTGTCGATTTTCAATCGGTGTACCGGCAGTTTGCGCAGGTAGCTGAGCGAAGAGTAACCGGTGCCGAAATCGTCGATCGACAGGCTGATCCCGATATTATGGAGTTCGGTCAGAACCCCGACGGCGTTGCGGATGTCGTGCATCACCGCGCTTTCGGTGACTTCCAGCTCGAGATCGACCGGATCGACCCCGGTTTCGCCCAAGAGACCGGAGACCAGTTTGGGAATGTCGCGGTCGCGGAACTGAACGGACGACAGATTGACCGCGACTTTCGCCCGCGGCAAACCGCGTTCCGTCCAATTGTGCAGATGTAGACAGGCTTGGCGCAACATCCATTCACCGATCGGATTGATCAATCCGGATCGTTCGGCAACCGGAATGAATTCTTCCGGGGATATCATGCCCTCGTCTTCGTGATCCCAGCGCACCAGCGCTTCGGCGCCGATCACCCGGTCGCCCTTGATGTCTATTTTCGGCTGAAAATAGATCATCAACTGTTCCTTCTCGATGGCGTTGCGTAACTCGACTTCGATGAAGTTTCGGCGCAACACCGTATCGTTAAGTTCGTTGTCGTAAAAGCGGAAGCTGTTCCGGCTCTGCTCCTTCGCCTTGTACATTGCCATGTCGGCGTTCTGCAGCAATTGCGCGACGGTCTGGCCATCGTCGGGGAACAGCGTGATACCGATAGAGGCGCCGGAATAGAGCTTGTGATCGCCGATGACGAAAACCTCTCCCAGGGCGCGCAACAACCGTTCGGCTTGGATATGGGCGTCGACGGGCTGATTTAGACCGACCTGGATCAAGGCGAATTCGTCGCCGCCCAGGCGGGCCAGAATATCCTGCGCCCGGATGCAGTTGGCCAGCCGGGTGGCCACGGCGTTCAACAAATCGTCGCCGACCGTATGGCCCAGGGTGTCGTTGACGTCCTTGAAGTTATCCAGGTCCAGGATCATCAGCGCGATATGGCGCTCGTCCTGACCGTTTCGATCGATCAGGCTCTGCAGGTTTCTGTTGAACAGGTTCCGATTCGGCAGATCGGTCAACGGGTCGTGATTGGCCAGATATTCGAGTTCGTCGATCGCTTTGAGACGCTGTTCCATCTCATGCTTCAAGGCGACGTTGGCCTCTTCCGTTTCCTGACGTGCCTCGATCGCTTCGTTCGCCGCGGATTCCGCCCGTTGCTTGGCGGCCAGCAAGGCGGCTTCTTGCAAGTGCCGCTCGATCAGATTTCCCATCCGATCGCCGTAACGTTCCATCAATGTCTTGGGCCGACCACCCGGGCGCGCATAGGCCATGCCTTCGTTCCTTCGCGTCTCAAAATCGACGAGACCCTAGCACGAAGCGGCGGGCAAAAGGTTAACCGCCGGAAATCTGCATCAGGAAATAAACTTCGCTGTTTTCGTCGACCGTTTCCAATAACGGGTCTTGAATGATTTCGCCGTCGATGGCCACGGCCATTTGCTCGCTGAGCACGCGGCCGAGGCCGGGATAGCGATTGCCCAGATCCTCGATCAAGGCGCGCACATTGCCGCCTTCGGCATCCACCTCGGTGACGCCACCGGTGAATTGCTTGGCGATGCCGGTGGGCAGGACGACTCTAATCATCAACGAAATACCAACCACACAATATTTAACGTGCCGACGGCGGCGGGGGATCTAAACCCCCGCCTCGTCGATCGCTTGAAGAATACGCGGTGGCGACATCGGCAGGCTGGTCATACGCTTGCCGATCGCGGCGGAGACCGCGTTGGCCACTGCGGCGAGAGGCGGCACGATCGGTACTTCGCCGACGCCGCGGACGCCGTAGGGATGCCTGGCATTCGGCACTTCCACCAGCACCGTGTCGATCATCGGCAGATCCGAGGCGACCGGCACCCGGTAATCCAGGAAACCCGGGTTTTCCAGTTGGCCGTCTTCGTTATAAATATACTCCTCGTTCAAGGCCCAGCCGACGCCTTGCGCCGCGCCGCCCTGCAATTGACCTTCCACATAGGACGGATGGATCGCGCGGCCCACGTCCTGCGTCGCCAAATAGCGCAACACGGTGACGTAACCGGTCTCCGGATCGACTTCCACATCGCAGACATGGGTGCCGAAGCCCGGCCCCGCGCCGGTCGCGTTCAGGCCGGCATGGCTACCGATCGGACCGCCGGTTTGCGGCGACTTGGCGGCGATCTCGGCCAGCGACATGGGATCGAACTCGCCGACATTGGCGCCGGCCGGTTTGGCGTGCCCGTCTTCCCAGACCACGCCGTCGACATCCACATCCCAAAGCTTGGCCGCCCGGGCCCGCAAGTCGTCAACCACGGCCTGCGCCGCCTGTACCACCGCCATACCGACGGAGAAGGTGACCCGGCTGCCGCCCGTGAGGAAGCTATGGCCGATCGAGCTGGTGTCGGCGACGATGCAATTGATCTTGTTGTAGTCGACGCCCAGCACTTCCGCGGCCATCAGCGCCATACTGGCGCGGGAGCCGCCGATGTCCGGGTTGGGCGACATCACCACGACCGTGCCATCCTCGTTCACATGCACGGCGGCGGTGGATTCGCCGCCGATGTTGAACCAGAACCCGCTGGCCACGCCGCGGCCCTGGTTGGGGCCCAGCTCGACATTCAGATTGTCGTGATCCCGCGCCGCTTCCAGACTTTCGACCAGCCCAATTTCCTTGAACTTCGGTCCATAGGCCGCTTGCGTGCCTTCTTTAGCCGCGTTCTTCAGGCGGATCTCAATCGGATCCATGCCGATCTTCTGGGCCAGCTCGTCAACCACGCTTTCCACGGCGAAGGCCGCCTGCGGCGCGCCGGGGGCCCGGTAGGCCGCGGACTTCGGCCGGTTGACCACCACGTCGTAACCGATGACCTTCACGTTTTCCAGATCGTAGCAGGCATAGGCTGTCATGCAGGCCGCGCCCACCGCACTGCCCGGGAAGCCGCCGGCCTCGAAGGCGATGTCGGCTTCCGCCGCGGTGATGCTGCCGTCGTTCTTAACGCCGATCTTGACCCGTATATGCGAGCCCGGCGCCGGCCCGGTACCGCGGAAAACTTCTACCCGGTTCATTACCAGCTTGACCGGCCGGCCGGTCATTTGCGACAGCCGTAAGGCCACTGGTTCCAGATAAACCGTGGTCTTGCCGCCGAAACCGCCGCCGATTTCCGCCGGAATAACCCGAATAGCGGAAATATCCATGTTCAACAGCCGGGAGGTATATTCCCGCACCATGAACTGACCCTGGCTGGAACACCAAATGGTCGCCTGACCGCCTTCGTTCGCGCTGGCCACTGCGCCATGGGGTTCGATGTAACCCTGGTGCACCATCGCCGTGTCGAATTCGCGCTCGACGACATGATCGGCAGCGGCGAAACCTGCGTCGACATCGCCGAGGCCCAGTTCGATTTTCTTGGCGATGTTCGACGCTTTTTCCGGCGCCGGCTCGATACCGGCGGTGATGAGATCGTCATGCAGCAGTGGGGCGTCGTCCGCCATCGCCTGACGCACGTCCATCACCGGCGGCAGGACGTCGTAATCGACGTCGATCAATTCGATCGCCTGCTGCGCCACCGACGGATTGACCGCCGCGACCGCCGCGACCGCATGACCGTCGTAAAGCGTTTTGCCCCGTGCCATGACGTTGCGCGACATATCCCGGTAATTGGTCTCGGTCTCGCCCGCCCGGGCCAGGATCGCTTCCATCTCGGGGAAATCGTCGCCGGTCATCACCGCTTTGACGCCGGCCAGGGCCGCCGCCTTGCTGGTGTCGATCGATTTGATCACCGCATGGGCGTGCGGCGAACGCAGGATCGCGCCATACAGCATGCCCGGCAGCTCGAAGTCGGCGGCGAAATTCGCCCGGCCGGTGACCTTATCGACACCGTCAGGGCGGATCTGGCGGGTGCCGACCCATTTAAAGGTTTGACCTTCGTTCCCCATAATCAGCCCCCTCGCATGTCTTCCGCCACGCTCATCACCGATTTGACAATCTTGTCATAGCCGGTGCAGCGGCAGAGATTGCCGGCGAGCCAGTAGCGGATTTCGGTTTCGCTGGGGTTCGGATTGCGGTCCAGCAGGGCCTTGCCGGCGACCAGGAATCCCGGCGTGCAGAAGCCGCATTGCAGTGCCGCTTCCTCCAGGAATTTCTGCTGCAGGGGATGCAGGCTGTCGCCCTCGGCCATGCCTTCGATGGTGCCGATATCCTTGCCTTCGGCTTCCGGGCCCAGCATCAGGCAGGCGCAGGTCAGCCGGCCGTCGACAGTGATGCTGCAGGCACCGCAGTCGCCGGAGGAGCAGCCTTCCTTGGTGCCGGTCAGGCCGAGCTCGTCGCGCAGCACGTCGAGCATGGTCTGTTGCGGCTCGCAGAGGAATTCCGACGCTTCGCCATTGATGTTGGTGGTGACGTGAACTTTCGCCATGGTTTAGCTCTCCGCTCTGTCGCGGGCGATCAGCGCCGCCCGTTTGGCCAGCACGCCGGCCACTTTGGTCCGATATTCGATGGTGCCGCGCTTGTCGTCGATCGGCTGGCAGGCGGCGCGCACCGCCGCGGCCATGGCCTCAAGCGCATCGTCGTCCAGTTTAGTACCAACGAGCGCCGCGCCCGCGTCCGGCACCAGACGGGCCGTCGCCGCCACCGCGCCGATGGCGACCCGGGCGGCGCTGCAGGTACCGTCGCCGTCCAGTTCCAGCGACACGCCGGCGCCGGCGATGGCGATATCCATCTCCGTCCGCGGGATCATCCGCAAATAGGCGTCGCCCGACTTGCCGTTGCGGGCAGGCAGGTTGATGGCGACGACGAACTCGCCATCCGCCAGCGAGGTGGTGCCGGGGCCCGTGGCCACGTCGGCCACCGCCATGTCGCGGCTGCCGTTCGGGCCGGCGACGGTGCAGGTCGCGTCCGCGGCGATCATCGCCGGCACGCTGTCAGCCGCCGGCGAAGCGTTGCAGAGATTGCCGGCCGGCGTCGCCCGGCCCTGGATTTGGGTCGAGCCGATCAAATCGATCGCCTCCACCACGCCCGGCCAGGCCGCCTTCAGCTCGGCATTTTCGTTGATCTCGGCGCCGCAAACGCTAGCGCCGATGCGGAAACCGCCGTCCGCCGTTTTGCTAATCGTTGTGGTTTCGTCGATGCCTTTGATGTCGACAACCAGACCGGGGCTGATCATGTGGCTGCGCATTTGCACAACAAGATCGGTGCCGCCCGCCAAGACGCGGGCATCGCCGCCGGCTCCGGCCAACAACGCCACCGCGTCATCGACCGTCGTGGGTGCTTCGTAAC
>CBDCGJ010000061.1:0-68797 GCA_965216645.1 Alphaproteobacteria bacterium
CCGTCTTCGAAGAAGTGGATGACGCCTTGGCCAGGATTTGAGCCGCTTGATGTTCGAGGGGCCGGCGGACGAGCTGACGCTGACGGAAAACGCGCAGCCGGCGCTGATGGCGGTCAGCATGGCCGTGGTCCGCGAAATCGAAGCGGCGAGCGGCAAGCCGCTTAAACGCGTTGTGCGGCTATGTCGCCGGCCATTCCCTGGGGTGAATATTCGGCGCTCTGCGCCGCCGGCGCGTTAGCTATCGGCGATACCGCCCGCTTGTTGAAGAAGCGCGGCCAAGCCATGCAGCAGGCGGTTCCCGTCGGCGTCGGGCGCCATGGCGGCCCTGTTGGGTCTGGATTTCGAGGCGGCGCAGGGCGTGGCGCGGGACGCGGCCGGCGACCAGGTCTGTGATGCTGCCAACGACAACGCCATCGGTCAGGTCGTCGTCAGCGGCAATAAGGAAGCCGTCGAACGCGCCGTCGAATTAGCGAAGGAGCGGGGCGCGCGCCGGCCCATGCTGTTACCGGTCAGCGCACCCTTCCACTGCGCTTTGATGCAACCGGCCGCCGATGTCATGGCCGAAGCGCTCGCCGCCACCGATATCTCGGTGCCGAGCGTGCCGTTGATTGCGAACGTCACGGCCGGTCCGGTGACGGAACCGATGAGATACGCGCGCTTCTCGTCCGGCAGGTCACCGCCATGGTGCGCTTGGCGGGAGAGCGTCGTGAATATGAAGGAATTAGGTGTCGATCAGCTTTACGAACTCGGTGCCGGCAAGGTACTGGCAACGATGACGAAACGGACGACAAGGCGATTGCGGCCACGCCGGTCGGCGGTCCGGCGGAGATCGAAGCGTTCGTCGCCGGATTATAGGGAGTTTGTGCAATGTTTGATTTAAGCGCAAGACGGCTCTCGTCACCGGCGCCTCCGGCGGCATCGGTGGCGCTATTGCTCGAGCCCTACATCAAGCCGGCGCTAGCGTGGCCTTGAGCGGCCACCAGGCTGGAGCCGCTGCAAGCGCTGGCCGACGATCTCGGCGACCGGAGCGCGGTCGTTCCCTGCAATCTGTCGGACGTCGCGGCGCGCAGCGAATTGGTGGCGCAAGCCGGGGAAGCGATCGGCGGGGTCGATATTCTGGTCAACAATGCCGGTCTGACCCGCGACAATCTGGCCATGCGCTTGAAGGACGAGGATTGGGAGACGGTGATCAGCGTCAATCTGTCGGCCACCTTTCAGCTATGCCGGGCGGCGCTGCGTGGCATGATGCGGGCCCGTTGGGGACGTATCGTCAACAATCACCTCCATCGTTGGGGTCACAGGTAATCCGGGGCAGGCCAACTATGCCGCGGCGAAAGCCGGTATGATCGGGATGTCGCAATCCTTGGCTCAGAAGTCGCTAGCCGAGGTATCACCGTGAATTGCGTCGCGCCCGGATTCATAGACACGGCGATGACGGACGCGCTAAACGAGCAGCAGCAGCCGCGATTCTGAGCAATATTCCCGTCGGCAAAATGGGTCGTCCGAAGACATCGCCGCCGGCGTCCTATATCCTGGCCAGTGAAGAGGCCGCCTACGTCCACCGGTCAGACCCTTCACATCAATGGCGGAATGGCAATGATTTGACGACGAAGTTTGCTTTTATGTTAGCGACCCGCGCCGCTGGTCAGGTGCGACATAGTATGCTAGGAAGCGCGCGCTTCGATGTTGCGATCGCACCGTCCGGCAGGGGGCCGGTGGCCGCTACATCAAGTCTTGATCGAAGCCGTTTGGCTCGTCAAACTAACGTCAAAATTGGCAAACCTAATCCATGGGTCAACATAATCTTTCGAGGAAGAAAAAATGAGCGATACGGCTGAACGTGTGAAGAAAATCGTGGTGGAGCATCTCGGCGTCGAAGAAGACAAGGTCAGCGAAGGCGCGAGCTTCATCGACGATCTGGGGGCGGACAGCCTGGATACCGTCGAACTTGTGATGGCGTTTGAAGAAGAATTCGGCATCGAGATCCCCGACGATGCCGCGGAAAAAAATCCTTACAGTTAAAGACGCGATAGAATTTATCGATTCAAACAGCTAACCCGATCCCGAGAAGTCTCACTGTCTTAGGGCATCGGCAGAACATCGGGAAGGCATACTATGTCTGAAGCAAGGCGCGTCGTTATCACGGGCGTCGTCTCGTCACGCCTATCGGCGTCGGGGCGGATGTCGCTTGGAAAAATCTGCTGGGACGGTCAGTCCGGCGCATCCGCGATTCAGAAATTCGACACCGCCGACTTGGGCGGCGAAAATCGCTTGCCACGTTCCGCGGGGCGAAGCGATACCGTCGTTCAATCCGGATGACTGGTTGGCGCCGAAGGAACAGCGTCGGGTCGACGATTTCATTATTTTCGGGATTGCCGCGGCACAACAGGCGGTGGAGGATTCCGGTTGGACCGTCGCGGATGATGAGGATGCCTACCGTACCGGAGTGCTGATCGGATCGGGCATCGGCGGGTTGGGTACGATCGAGGAAACCACTCTGGTTCTGGCGGAGAAGGGGCCGCGACGCGTCAGTCCGTTTTTCATTCCCGCAAGTCTGATCAACCTGATTTCCGGCCAAGTTCTCGATCCGATATGGCTTCAAGGGGCCGAACCATGCCGTGGTGACGGCGTGCTCGACCGGTGCCCATGCCATCGGCGACGCTATGCGGATCATCAAATGGGGCGACGCGGATGTGATGGTCGCCGGCGGCGCGGAATCCGCGATCACCCGCCTGGGCATTGCCGGCTTCGCCGCATGTAAGGCGCTGTCGACAAATTCAATGACGAGCCGACGAAGGCATCCCGCCCATGGGACAAGGCCCGCGACGGTTTCGTTATGGGTGAGGGGGCCGGTGTCGTCGTGCTCGAAGAGTACGAACATGCCAAGGCCCGAGGCGCCAAGATCTACGGCGAAGTGCTTGGTTACGGCATGTCCGGCGATGCGCACCATATCACCGCGCCGGCGGAAGATGGCGATGGCGCCTACCGCGCCATGAAAGCGGCGCTGGCGAGCGCCGGCCTAAATCCGGACGACATTGACTATGTCAATTGCACACGGGACCTCGACCCCGCTTGGCGACGAAATCGAAGTCGGCGCAGTCAAGCGGCTTTACGGCGCGCGGCGGCCGACAATTTGTCGATGTCGTCGACGAAGTCCTCGATCGGGCATTTGCTGGGTGCCGCCGGCAGTGTGGAAGCGATTTTCACCACGCTCGCCATCCGCGACGGCGTCGCGCCAGCAACGCTGAATCTGGAGGATCCGTCGGACGGTTGCGACCTTGACCTGGTGCCGCATACAGCGAAGGAACGACCGATTCGCAATGCCATGTCGAATTCCTTCGGTTTCGGCGGCACCAATGCCTCGTTGGTCATCGGCGGTCTTGACGGGCGATAGATGAGGGGAGCTGGCGCATGATCCTCAGGTTCCTGCGCTTCATCTCGATCCTCGCGCTGGTGCTGGGCTTCGGTGCCGGCGCTTTGTTCCTTTGGCTGCAGAATATTTATACGGAACCGGGTCCCTTACAGAAAGAACGCGTGGTGCTGCTGCCGAAGGGCGCCAACGTGCGAGCGATCTCCGAAATCCTGCGTCAGGAAGGGGTGATCGGCAACGAGTTGATTTTCGAGTTCGGCGCCCGCCTCAGCGAGAAAAGCCGCTTATTGAAAGCCGGCGAATATGCCTTCGCCCCCGGTGTGAGCATGCGGCAGGTGGTCGATATCTTGGTCGAGGGCAAGACGGTGGCGCACCGTTTGACCGTGGCCGAGGGATTGGTCGTGCGGGAGGTTGTCGACCTGATCAACGAACGCAAAGGTTTGAACGGCGACCCGCTGACGGTGCTGCCGCCGGAAGGCAGTTTGTTGCCTGAAACCTACCACTTCAACCGCGGTGGACAGCCGGCAGGCGTTGCTCACGCGCATGCAGACGGATATGCGCGAGACCCTCAAGAAACTTTGGGATGACCGCGATAAAACCATTCCCCTCAAAACCATGGAGGAAGCGGTTGTCCTTGCTTCCATTGTCGAGAAGGAAACCGGCAAGGCGGGCGAGCGGGCGCGGGTCGCCGGCGTCTTCATGAATCGCCTGCGCAAAGGCATGAAACTGCAGTCGGACCCGACCGTGAGCTACGGCATCACGCTTGGCAAAGCCCCCTTGGGCCGCAAACTGACGCGCAAGGATTTGGCCTCGAAGACGCCCTATAATACCTATGTCATCGACCGTTTGCCGCCAGCGCCGATCGCCAATCCCGGCCGGGCGGCATTGGCGGCGGTGATGCGGCCGATGGCCACCAAGGACCTGTAATTTCGTCGCCGACGGCAAGGGCGGTCATCGGTTCGCCGAGACCTATGCGGAGCACCAGAAGAACGTGGCCCGCTGGCGTAAACTCAATAAATAGCTTCAGCGCTGCTTTCGCGGCGCGCGGGTTAGAAGACCGTCGGTGAGCGACGCGGGCAGGGTTTGCAGCAGCCAGCAAGCGGCATGCAGCGGCCAGGGGAAGGCAATGCGCCCCTTGCCGGCATCGAGCTTGCGGGCGATATATCGCGCCGCTTTTTCGGCCGGCCAGAGCATCGGCATGGGGAACGGATTGCTCGCCGTGATCCGCGATTCGACGAAACCGGGCGATATGACCGATATCCGAATGCCGTCGCCGCGCGTATCGGCCGCGCAGACCGTCACCCAAAGCCCGAACCGCGGCTTTGCTGGCGCTATAGGCAACGGCGCTCGGCAATCCGCGGTACCCGGCAAGGGAGCCGACCAAGGCGATTCGTCCAGCACCAATTTGCTTCATCCGTCCCAGGATTGGCAAAACGGAGTTCAACGTGCCGAGGTAGTTGATGTCGGTGACGCCGTAGTACACCTCATCGCCTTCATAAGCGGACCCATCGACGCCAGCATTGGCGATGAGCAGGTCGACGGGTTGGGATTGCCATGCTCGCTCCAACCAATCCCGGCAAGCCTGACGGTCTCCAACGTCGACAACGCTCGCGTCAACCTCGGCGCCGAGGTTTCGGCAGGCCTCGGCGATTTCGGTCAGCCGGGCCAAGTCGCGTCCGCAAATGGTCAGGCGACGGTTCGCTTTCGCGTAGTGAATGGCGAGGGCCGCGCCAATACCGCTGGAGGCGCCGGTTATCACAATATGCCGTGGCGATGGTACAGACATTGCGGTGACCCTTGTTGGTGTTTCAGGCGGGCGATATAGTTCGCCCATAGAATCGAATTTTTTGGAACTTCCAATCATGAGGCAAGGATCTTGGCGCTGGCAAGTATGACTGGGTTTGCCCGCGGAAGCGGCGACCTGGAAGGTGAAACATGGACGTGGGAAGTAAAAAGCGTGAACGGACGCGGTCTCGATATCCGTTGTCGGATGCCGCCGGGCCATGATGCGTTGGAGGCACCGGCCCGTGCCTTGGTGGCTAAAGTCGCCAAACGCGGTCAGATAAGCTTAAACCTGCAGACAAACACGTCGAGCCGACATCAGTCGATCGAGATAAACCAGGACGTGCTCGATGAACTGATCGGCGCGGCCAGCGCATTGATGCGCGACAATATCGCGATCGCTCCGACGGCGGACGGGTTATTGGGGTTGCGTGGCGTGGTCGAAACCACCGAGGAACCGGAGGACGAGGCGGGCCGAGCCCGGCGCGAAGCCGCCATGCTCGACAGTCTGACCAGCGTGCTTGAGGATTTCGCGGCCAATCGGATGTCGGAAGGTAGCAAGCTCGACACCGTGCTGCAGGATCAGATCGTGACCATAGCCGAACTGGTGGCAGAGGCGACCGAGCTGGCGGCGACGCAGCCGGAGGCGGTGCGCGCCAAGTTCGAGGATAAGCTGAAAACTTTGCTGGGTGACCGCGCCGAATTGCCGGAGGAGCGATTGGTCCAGGAAGCGGCGCTGCTCGCTGTGAAGGCCGACGTGCGCGAGGAACTGGATCGTCTGCGCGCCCATGTCGAAGCGGCGCGGGAATTGCTGGCGGAGCCGGACGCGGTTGGACGCCGTCTCGATTTCCTCGCTCAGGAATTCAATCGCGAAACCAATACGTTATGCGCGAAGTCCACGGATGCGTCCTTGACCAAGGTCGGGTTGAATTTAAAGTCGGCGATCGAACAGTTCCGCGAACAGGTCCAAAACATTGAGTGAATCCGACGCCGCACCGCTCGATCTCTGCCGAAGAGGTTTGATGTTGGTGCTTTCTTCTCCGTCCGGCGCCGGTAAGACGACGATTTCACGTGCGCTGTTGGCTGCCACGCCGGATCTGGTGATGTCTGTTTCGGCGACAACGCGGCCGCCACGCCGCGGCGAGGTTGAGGGCGTCGACTATCAATTCGTCGATCAAGTGACCTTCGATCTGATGATCAACCGGCGCGAATTCTTGGAATATGCCAAGGTTTTCGAGTTTTACTATGGAACACCCGTCGCGCCGGTCGAAAAATCCCTGGCGGACGGCTGCGATGTCCTGTTCGATATCGATTGGCAGGGCACCCAGCAATTGGCGCAACGGGCACGGGACGATTTGGTCAGCATTTTCGTCCTGCCGCCTTCGATGGCGGAGCTTCATCGGCGGTTGGAGGCCCGGGCCTCGGACAGTGCCGACGTGGTTTCGCATCGGATGGCAAAGGCGGCGGACGAAATCAGTCATTGGGCCGAATACGATTATGTCATCGTCAATCACGATATCGACGAGAGCCTGTCCCGGGTTCAGGCCATCCTGACCGCCGAGCGTTTGCGTCGGGAACGGCAAACCGGTTTGCTCGAATTCGTCAAGAGTTTGCGCGAGGGATAGCCAGCGCCTCGCATCGGGCTAGCGCGCAGAACGCGTCGATCGGTAAGGTTTCCGGCCGCGCGGTCGGTTCGATGCCGAGGTCGGAGAGCACCCGGATCGGATCGCCGAATATCGGCCGCAAACTTGTCCGCAACATTTTGCGGCGTTGCGAGAAAGCGGTCCGGACGACCAGCGATAGTCGGTCGGGCGCGGCTGGTGCCAGCGGTCTGTCGCGCGGCGACAGCCGGACAACGCTCGATGTCACTTTCGGCGGTGGCACGAAGGCCTGCGGCGGAATGTCAAATGCCAATTCGGCATGACACAACCATTGGCTCATAATCGCAAGACGGCCATAGTTTTTTCCGCCCGGTTGCGCGGTTATTCGTTGCGCCACCTCCTTTTGAAACATCAGCGTGAAGCCGGCAAAGAGATCCAATTTGTCGAGCCATTTGAACAGCAACGCGGTGGCGATGTTGTACGGCAGATTGGCAATGACGAAGGTGCCAGGCGAGACAATCGGGCGTTCGTCAACGGTCATGGCATCGGCCTCGACGATCCGCAGCCGACCCTTCGCGGCTGCATCCAACTCGGCCAGGGCGGCAAGGCAACGGCGATCTCGCTCGACCACGGTCAACATGGCGGCGCCGGCCTTTAAAATGCTGCGGCTTAGGCCGCCTGGTCCCGGCCCTATTTCCAACACCTTCGCTCCGGTCAAGTCGCCTGCGGCGGCGGCGATCTTATCGGTTAGATTGAGGTCGAGGATGAAGTTTTGACCGAGGGATTTGCGGGCGGAAAGACCGTGGACGGCGATCACGTCGCGCAAGGGTGGCAGCGCCTCGATCGACGTGTCAGGCATCGGCGGCGGCCATGCGGGCGGCTTGCTGGATTGCCGCGATCATGCTGTCCGGCGATGCGACACCGCGACCGGCAATGGCCAGCGCGGTCCCGTGATCCGGCGACGTGCGGACGATCGGCAGGCCGAGTGTGGTATTGACGCCGACATCGAAGCCGAGGGTTTTGATCGGGATAAGTGCCTGATCGTGATACATGCAGAGGGCCACGTCGTAGCTCTTCCGCGCTTTTGTGTGAAACAGGCTATCGGCGGCATGAGGCCCACTGACCCGCATGCCTTCGTCCGACAACCGGTCGATCGCGGGTTGCACGATTTTTTGTTCCTCGTCACCCATCGCACCATCCTCGCCGGCGTGGGGGTTAACCCCAGTGATGGCGAGCCGGGGGGCCTTGAGCCCGAACCAACGTTCGAGTGAAGCCGCGGTCGTCCGCGCCGTTTCGAGGATCAAGTCGGTAGTCAAGTCGGAGATCGCGTTCCGTAACGACTGGTGGACGGTGACTGGCACGGTCCGAAGCTCGGGACAGCTCAGCATCATCACCGGTGGCGATGTGATGCGGCATAGCGCGGCGAGATACTCCGTATGGCCGGGATAACCGAAACCGGCCCGATAGAGCGTCGCTTTGTGTATCGGTGGTGTGACGACGGCGGCGGCGGTTCCCGATAGGCAGGCGTTCACGGCACGCTCGATCGAGGTCAACACCGGCGCCGCGTTGGCGGGGGAAGGTTGACCGGGCTTTACCTGTTCCTCCAAGGGCTGCGGCAGAATGGGCAATCCACGCTCGAAATGCTCTAGCGCATCCTCCGGATTCGATATTTCGACGAGAGGAACCTTCTGGGATTTGGCGTCTCGCGCGGCCTGGGCTGGGTCGGCGATCAGGTAAAATGCCGGCAGCCGTAGTTCATTTCGAATCAGCCAAGCCTTTAAGGTGATTTCGGCGCCGATCCCGGCCGGCTCGCCCATGGTGATGGCCAGCGGTGCGTGTATCATCGATCTTAATCAGCGGCGAATTTCGACGATGGCTGCTTGTCGCAAGTCCCGGAGATATCGGTCCGCCAATCGGGCGAGGCGCTGATTGGCCAGCCGATTGCGGACTTGGACAGCGTCGATGTCTCGTGTCGGCGGTGCGGTGCGGTTACAAACCGCCAAAACCATGACCATGTCTTCGATTTCAATGGGTTTCGAAAACTGGCCGACTTCCGTCGTCGAGATCGCGGCGCGGATGTTTTCCGGCACGTCACGATACCGCAACTCGCCAAGATCGACCGGTTCGCCGGTGTTGAATTTCTTGGCGATTGCTTCCGTATCGCGGCAAGCGTTCGCTTGCTCGGCGATTTCCGACGCCTTACCGCGCGCGGCTTTTTTTACCGCCTCTCCGGCGTCCGGTTTGAAGGGTAATTGAATCTGCTTGAGAAGGACCCTGGTATCCAAGGTATCCGAGGCCAAGGTCTCGCGTTTGTCGCGCAACAAAATCAAATAGACGCCGTCCGTAGTGACGATTGGATCGGACAGTTCGCCCGGCTCCATTGTCTGGATTGCCTGGACGAGAGATTCGTCGATTTGGCTTTGCTGCAGCCAACCAACGGCACCGCCTTGCGGGGCGCTGACGCCGGCACTGAATTGGCGGGCGGCCTCCGCAAAATCCGCGTCGCTCAGGATCTGACCGCGCAGGCGTTCGGCTTGCAGCCTGACCCGTTCGCTTTCACCGACCTGGTCGATCTGAAGAAAAATTTCCGAATACTGGTATTCGGGATTTCCGGCCGCCGCTTTGAGCTGGGCCAAAAGGTCATCGACTTCGTCGTCAGAGACCTGCACCTGTGGGCGCAGTCGAATGTTGACCAGCTTCGACCAGGCGACCTCGGCCCGGGTCTTCTCGCGAAACACCTGGAAATCGATGCCTTGGCCTTCGATGAATGTCTGAATTTCGCCGTTTCCGATCCCAATGCGGGTTTCGATCTGCGCATAGGCACTGCGAAGATCCTGTTCGCTAACCTGCACGTTGCGTCGTTCCGCTTCGTCGATTTGCAGCGCTTCGTCGATCAATTTGCGGAGAACTTGCGGGACCAATCGGCGGCGGATATCCGGCGTGTCTTCCAAATTCGTGGAGCGGATAACAAAGATTACCCGTTGCCGGATATCGTAGTTGGAGATAATTCGGTCGTTGACCACCGCGGCAATTCGTTCGACCGCGCCGGCCGGGGCCGCTGTCATTAACAGGGCGGCGAGCAATGGGGCAAGACACTGTCGCAGTTTCATATGTGGCAACCTTCGCAATTTCGCGCCGGACAAATGAGCCAATGCAGTCTCCTACAAACGTCTCTATCAGCCAAGATGCTGGAGAACAATGCGAAAGTTCACGGAGGTCGACGGCTTGGCGTCCCGATCCCGTGTATTGTCGCGATCCACCGTGACTTCGATCATGATGCATTCGTCTTCATAATGCAGCCCGGCACCGGTCTTGATGGTTCGCCCGGAGCCGATAAGATCCCGGCGGCCATGGGCGGAAAATGTCCAGTTGTCGTCAAGCTTGATCCGTGCGGCAGCGTAGATTTCCTCGCGCGGTTCGATATCACGGACGGGATCGTCTTCGTCCAATCGTAAGTAGCTGACCGTGAAGCGATAGGCGGGCGGCCCCGCGGTCATATACAGTTCATGCCGGTCCAACGTAAGATTTTTTGGATCGAAACGAGTGCGATGCACGAGATCCAGCCAATGCGCCGGCGATACGGCTAATTCCGTCACGATATCGGATGAGTTTTTGTCCAGTCCGGTGTTGGTGGGGAAGGTCGAATCGTCTTCTAGCCGATAGACCTGACCAATGGTAAAGCTGGCGGTACCGCCGTTGTCGGCATAGATCGACCCCTTCAACCCGATGTTGATGCGCGTCCCGCTCTCGACCAGGTCATGGCCCGGAAAACGATTGAGGCTGAATAGATTGGTATTGTCGAATTCGAAACTGATCGAGTCCTCATTGGGAATAGTGCCCGAATTGAGCCCATTGGGCGCGTAAACGGCTTGTATGATGGGCTCAATAATCTGCTGCCAACTACCGCTTTGGCGCACCAGGGGGAGGCGCCAATCGAGCGCCAAAGTTGGGATTAGACGGGCCTCCACCGCGTTTTCGGTGCCGATCGCAGGGTTGCTCGTGTCTTCGACCTGGTTGGACCAATATACATCGCCGCGAAGGCGGGCGATGAACGTATACAGATCGCCGAACGGTCCGACATGGGGGCTGGTCCAACCGCCGCCGACCGAAAAACGGCGCGTGTCGGCGCCGCCACTGCGGTAGAGCGAAACCGTGTTGGCATTTAGATCGAAGCGCCCCCAATTGCCGATTGGGTCGCTGAGATAGGAGTATTCGAGCAAGGGCAGCACGTAAGGCGTCAGGGCCGGATCGTCGGTTTCCTTTAATCCTTGAAAAGCATAGGCGCTGCCCGACAAAAAGCGCGTGCCCTTCACCTGATGGACAAAGGCCTTTGAGGTCAGGGTATCGGCGTTGGAAATGTTGTAGCGTTTCAAGTAGGTATCATCGGAGGCTCTACTTGCGTCCCAACCCCATCGCCAATCGTCGCCGAGGCTGAAACGGCCCCAACCGTTGATATGTCCTCGAAATTCCTTGCCGCCGATCTTCGCGCCGGTATCGTCGCGCCGGTCCGTGTAGGTGATGCTGCCTTCTGCCTGATAGCGCCCTCGGTTGGTTAGTTGCCGGTATTCGCCGGTCAGCACCAATCCTTCCCTCTGGGTCATAATGGGTGCAAATGTGGCATCCCGGTCAGGGGCGATGTCGAAATAATACGGGACCTGGACATTGACGCCGAGATTGGAATCGTTGCCGAACTTCGGCGCCAAAAATCCGGAAGCCCGTTCCACGGTCGGATCCGGATGCCGGAAAAACGGCAGATAGAGTACCGGTATGCCGAAGACCTCCAGCGTCGCATCGCGGTATTCGATCTCGCGTGTGGTCTGACGGTGAATGACCTTGACCGCCTTGACCTGCCAGATCAGCGCCCGATCCGGGTCTTCCGCGCAAGGTTTGCACGGACTGTAGACCGCCTTGGCCATTTCCGTTCGCTCGTCGGCGTAGCGGCGCGCGCCATTGGCGGCGAAACGGGAATCGTCGGTCAGTAGGATGCGGATGCTTTCGATAAACCCAGTGGTCAGTTTTTCGTCAAGTTGAACATATTCCGCGAACACGACCTCGCCCGTCGGCTCCGTGAGAGAAACGTTGCCGGTCGCGCTGACCAATCCGTCGCGCTGGTTGTAGTTGACCACATCCGCTTTCAACACGCGGCCTTCGGAACCGATTTCCACATTACCGCGGGCGGTGACGGTTTCCAATTCCTTGTCGTAGACGACCTCGTCGGCGATCAGCAGGAATGGTTCCTTCCCGGTCGGGGTTTGGCCCTTGAATTGGGCGGTGGCGACGACCGGCGGAGACAATATTGCGAGAACGAATAAAAACCAGAAACAAATACCCGAAAAAAATCTCACCTGACTAACCGTCCTCAAAATGCAACATCAGCGCGAGGCCGACCAATAAGCAAACGCCGGTGGGCGTCCATGCCGCCAATGCGACGGGAATGGTTCCCGCGATGCCGAACGCAGAAACAATATCCGACACAAAATACAGTAAAAACGCCGCGGAGACACCCGAGACGATCATCAAACCTGTTCCGCCACTGCGAATCTGCCGCATCGTGAATGTGGCCGCCAACAGCACCATCGCGCAGAGCAAAATCGGCAACGCCAGCAATCCATGCCAATACAGGCGATGCCGGTAGCCGGAAAATCCGGCCTTCTGCAAACTGTCGATGAAGCCCGGCAAGCTCCAGAACGACAGGGTTTCGGGCGGGGCGAAACTGTCATGTATGTTGTCGAGGGTGAGGTCCGTGCTGAGCATATAGACGTCATGCTCGATCGGGGGCTGATCCGGCCGACTTTCGATCGCACCGGTAATCCGCCAATTGTTTTTCTGCAGTACGGCCGCATCGGCGTCGATCCGGCCGGCGAATTCGTCGCTGCCGCGGTAAAGGAAGACGGTGACCTGATGCAGCTCTGCGCCGCCCGCCAGAACACGGGTCGCATGAATCACGGATTGACCGTCATCGCCGGCTTGGCGAAGCCATAACCCGCCTTCCGAAATTGCCAACTGGCTCGGGCGTCCTTCCAGCACATCGTTTTCCAAACGCTCATATTTCGAGATCAGGATCGAGGCGACCGGATTAAATGCCATAATCGCGAAGGCGCCGACGAGTAAGGCGATGATCAATGTCGGCAGGAGAAACTGCCAGACCGAAACACCGGCGGCTCTCGCGACCACTAGTTCCTCGCTTCGGGTCAGGCTGGCGAAAGTCCAGATGGCGCCGAACAGGGCCGCGAAGGGCAGAAGTTTCAGCATCAGCGTGGGAAGCTTCAGCGCCGCCAGTTGCAAAGCGATCACGAAACCGGCGTCTTCGACTTTAGCTGCGCGGCGCAACAATTCCACCATGTCGACCAGATAGACAATGGCCATGAAAATGACGAAGGTGAACGCAAGACCGTAGAAAAACTTCTTGGCGAAATATACGCTGAGGGTCGTGGACAAATGCATTAGCGCCGCCCCAAAACCAAAGCTCTAAACCCGGGCGCAATGCGCCGTTCGCGGACCAAAACGGCCGCACCGATGGCGATCGGCAACATTAGATTTAGGTAGATCAGCGGTGTGAGCAGCGATGCCTGGGCCGTCAAATTCACGAATGCCAGTCCGGCTAGGCGCAATGCCATCACCAGCACGACTGCCACAATCAATCGCTTGCCGCGGCCGCGCCGATTGAATTCGCCGGTCAACATGACGGCTAGCGCGATCAATGTGAAGGCGAGAGTGTAGAGCGGCGAGGTCAGCATGTCGTGCCCGGCCGCCCAAAGACGGCCTCTGTTCGACACGTCCTCCGTATTGCTTTCGTCGATCCAAAGCAGGTCGGTAAGATAGCGCTCCTTCGGCTTGCGCCAACGGGCGCTGGGCTTCTGGACGAATTGACTGAGATCGAGGTTGTATTCGTCGAAATGCAACATCGAGATTTTTCTTCCGGCGCGGTCGAACTGCTGCCGGTTGCCGTTCAGCAAGACGAACTGCGGTCCCGCCTTGGTGCGAACCAGGGCACCCCGCTCCGCCATCATCGTCACCGGTTGCGCTGGATTGCGGCTGTCGTGGGCCAGGATTCCGACCAACGTACCGTTTGGGCGGCGGGCGCGGATATAGACGGTCAGATCCTTGTTGATCGTGTTAAATGCGCCTTCCTGCAGTGGCACATAGGAGATATTGCTACGCAGATCGACTTGCAGATCCCGGAACGCTTGATTGCCCCACGGCACGAAGTAGAGGCTAAGCAGATACGCAAATCCCGTTGCCGCCAAGGCGAAGAGCAGCGCCGGCCGCGCGAGCCGGAGATTGTTGACGCCTGCGGACCAGATCACCACGAGTTCGCTGTCGGCGTTCAGGCGCTGATAACAATAGAGTACCGCGGCGACGACGGCGATCGGCAGGATGATCGAAAACACGCCGGGCAGGACCAACGCGGTCATCTGCAGAAAAAACAGCGCGGACAAGCCTTTGTTGACGATCAAGTCGACGAAACGCAGGGATTGCGTCAACCAAACCACGGCGGTCAGTACCAGGGCGAAGAAAAAGAACGGCCCCAACAGATTGCCCAGCACATATTTGTCTAATCGGCTCACGGCGGCGATCATACGACTTGGCGCGCCTAGGCGACAGCAAAAATGCGCGATATGATGGCCGCGAGATCGCAGATTTAGGACCATCGAACACCGGTCGTTTGCCAAGGGCGACCGGTTAATATTGGCAGGGAGTAACCGATGAGAATTTCGTTTTCCGAGTATAAATTACCGACGAAGGGCGTACTGGTGGTGACGGCCACGGAGGGTGGCAAGTTGGGCCCCAGCGCGCGGGCCGTCGACAAGATGACCAAAGGCGCACTGAAGCGGGCGATCGCCGCCGATCGATTTGACGGGAAAAGCGGGGAATGGCTAAGCCTGACTGCGCCGGCGGGTGTGGACGTGGACAAAGTGCTTGTCGCTGGTCTCGGGGCCGGTAAGGATCTGGATGCGCGCGCCTGCCAGAATATCGGCGGCAATGCGGTGCAAAAGATCGCGAAATCGGGCGCGAAATCCCTCACGATTGCCTGGGATAAGGTCACCGGTTGCAAATTGTCCCCGGGCGTCGCGGCGGCCTATGTCGGTTATGGCGCCAATCTCGGCAGCTACCGCTTCGACAAGTACCGCACGACGTTGAAAAAAGAGCAAAAACCAAGTTTGAGGACCATGACAGTGACCCTTGCCGGCGCCGCCGCGGCGCGGAAAAGCTATAAGGGCATGGCCGCCGTTGCGGACGGCGTTTTCCTAACCCGCGATCTGGTCGGCGAGCCGGCGAACGTTCTGTATCCGGAGTCCTTTGCTCGAAAATGCAGGGAACTGAAGAAGCTTGGCGTAAAAGTCGATGTGTTGAACGAAAAGAAAATGGCCGATCTCGGGATGAACGCGCTGCTCGGTGTCGGTCAGGGTAGCGTCCGGGAAAGCCGTCTCGTGGTCATGCGTTGGAACGGCGGCAAAGCCAAGGACCAACCGGTTGCCTTCGTTGGCAAGGGCGTCTGTTTCGATACCGGCGGTATCTCCTTAAAACCTGGCCCTGGTATGGAAGCGATGAAGTGGGACATGGGCGGTGCCGGGACAGTGACCGGTCTGATGAAAGCGCTGGCCGGCCGCAAGGCGAAAGTCAACGCCGTCGGGGTGATTGGTCTGGTCGAAAACATGCCGGACGGCAATGCCCAACGTCCGGGCGATATCGTCAGCTCCATGTCCGGGCAGTCCATCGAGATCCACAATACCGACGCGGAAGGCCGATTGGTCTTGGCCGACGCCCTCTGGTACACGCAGGATAAGTTCAAACCGCAATTCATGATCGATTTGGCGACGTTGACCGGTGCGATCATCATATCCCTGGGCCACGAGCATGCAGGCATGTTCTCGAACGACGACGAACTCTGCAATCGTCTGTCGGCCGCCGGTGAAGCGGTGGGAGAGAAGGTATGGCGCCTGCCGCTCGGCGATGCCTATGACAAGCTGATCGACTGCGACGTTGCAGATATGAAGAATGTCGGCGGGCGCGGCGCCGGCAGCATTACGGCCGCTCAATTCCTGCAACGGTTTGTCAATGACGTGCCTTGGGTGCATCTCGATATTGCCGGAATGGCTTGGGCCGACAAGGGAAGTCCGACCGTGCCGAAGGGTGGTAGCGGCTATGGCGTAAGGTTGTTGAACAAGCTTGTCATGGATCATTATGAAACCTAGGTAAGCCACGGAAAATAATGGAAGTTGGCTTTTATCACTTGACCCGGACGCCACTGAGCAGGGCGTTGCCGATGCTGCTGGAGAAAGTGGTCGAGCGGGGCCATCGGGTCGTCCTGATGGCCGGTTCGCCGCAACGCCTGGACAATTTGAACGAGATGCTCTGGACCTTCGATCCCAGTGCCTGGCTACCGCATGGGCGGCGCCAGGACGGCTATGCCGCGTCGCAACCGATCTATTTGACGATCGACGAGGAGAACCCCAACGGTGCGGACGTCTTGGTGCTGTTGGATGGGGTGCAGCCGGCATTTGTCGGCGCATTCGAACGGGTGATCGACATGTTCGACGGTCAAGACGATGCGGCGGTTGCGGCGGCTCGGGAGCGCTGGAAGGAACATCGACAGGCCGAGCGACCGCTAACCTACTGGCAGCAGAAGGAAACCGGCGCCTGGGAAAAGAAACAGTAGATTATTCGGGATCAACGGCATCCAGTGGAACGCCAGGGACGGATTTGGAATGACGTAACACAGGCGCCGTTTTGACGTTGGCGACATTCGGCGCCGGCGTCAGTTCGCTGGTCAGGAAGGTCTGCCACGCGTCCCAATCCTTCGCCACGACTTTCAGGACGAAATCGACCTCGCCCGTCAGCATATGGCACTCGCGAACCATGTCCCAGGAACGCACCAAATCCTCGAAAGCTTCCAAATCGCTCTCTGCCTGACTATGCAGGCCGACCCAGGCGAACACGGTCATGCCGTAACCGAGCATGTCGCCATTCAGTTGGGCATGGTAGCCTTCGATATAGCCCATTTCCTCAAGCGCGCGCACGCGGCGCAGGCAGGGCGGGGCGGAAATGCCGACCCGTTTGGCCAGCTCCACATTGGTGATCCGGCCGTCGTCACGCAGCTGTTCGAGGATATGACGGTCAATGGCGTCGAGTTTAACTTTCTGCATGGGATTTCCATAGCACAGCCGGAGCACGAAATAAAATTTCGCGTGTCGACTCGTCCGACTTGTGTTGTGCCCCACCAATCAAACGCTATAACAGGCTGATGCGAAGCGGCGATATTATCTGCTGGACGGTGACGGAGGGGCATGCCGGCATGGCCAACCAAGCCCTGGGCCTTGCCGAACGTCTTAACCTGACGCCGATCCGCAAGACCGTAAAACCGGTCAAGCCTTGGGTCTGGCTGCCGTCCGGCTGGTGGCCGATGCCGCTCCGGGCGCTCGGGCCGGGCAGCGACGCGATCGAGCCGCCCTGGCCGCATCTTCTGATCAGCTGCGGCCGGCGCAGTGTGCCCTATTCGCTCTATGTCGGTGGCCAAGCCGGGAAAGATTGTTTCCGTGTCCATATTCAAGACCCGCTCTGTTCGCTCCGCCACTTCGATCTGGTTGCCGCGCCCGAGCATGATGGGATTAGCGGCGACAATGTCATGCAGACGCTTGGCGCGCCCCACCGTGTCACGCGGCAGGTCTTGACCGATGCCGCGGCCCGGGCACCTGACGAATTGACCGAACTGCGTCGTCCGTTGCTCTGCGTCTTGATCGGCGGCGACAGTCGTACCCATAAACTACCCCCAGAATTGATGGTGCGGATCGCCAAGCAGCTCCGATCGTTAATGGATCGGGAAGGGATCGGGCTGGCGGTGACGCCGTCGCGGCGAACCGGTGCCGAAAACCAGGCCATTCTGGCGGAAGCGTTAACCGGCACAGACGCCTATATTTGGGATTTCCAAGGCGACAATCCTTACTTCGCCATGCTGGGCCTGGCCGATTACATCATCGTCACCAGCGATTCCGTTTCCATGGTGTCCGAAGCGATGTCGACCGGAAAACCGGTCTATGTCATCGATCTCGAGGGTGGGAGCAAGCGGTTCGACGCCTTCCACAATGTGGCGCGGGCGCGGGGATACTGCCGGCCTTTCGACGGCGAACTGGCGCATTGGCAAAGCCCGACCCTGGACGAAACCGGCCGCATCGCCGCAGAAGTCGCCCGTCGCATGGGGTTGCCGCCACCGGACTAAAGCGCGTCGATCACCTTCGCCATGCGGGTAAGCGCACGCTCCACGATGGCGCGGGGACAGGCCAGGTTGATCCGCTCGAATCCTTCGCCTTCCTCCCCGAAGATATAACCTTCATCGAAGTAGAGACCGGCTTTCTCGAACATCAGCGTTTCCAACGCGTCTTTGTCCAGGCCCAACGCGCGGCAATCGATCCAGGCGAGGAACGTGCCCTCCAATGGGAGCACGTTGAGTTGCGGCATATGATCGGCGGCGAAATCGACCAGGAAGCGGTAATTCCCCTCCATATAGGCAAGTGCCTGCTCCAACCAATCCTCGCCGTGGCGAAACGCGGCTTCCATGGCGGCGGCACCGAAGGGTGTGACGCTAAACAAGCCGGTCGCGCCGATTTCCGCGTCGAACTTCGCGCGGAGATCGGGATTGGGAGTCACCGCCTTGGCGAGGTTCAATCCGGCGAGATTGAAGGCCTTTGAAGCGGCGATGCAGGTCACCGAGTTTTGCGCGTATTTGTCGCCGAGACTGGCGAAGGGCGTATGGGTAAAGCCGGCCATGGTGATGTCGCAGTGAATCTCGTCGCTGATAACGACCACCCCGTTGTCGATCAGAATATCGCCCACGCGACGCAGCTCCTCCGGCGACCAAACCCGACCAACAGGATTGTGCGGGCTGCATAGGATGGCCACTTTCACCGACGGGTCCGCCGCTTTGGCAGCCAAGTCGTCATAATCCATCCGGTAGACCCCGTTCTCGAGGACCAAGGAATTCTTGACCAGCCGCCGATCGTTGTTTTCCACCATCATGGAGAAGGGGTAGTAAACCGGCGTCTGGATCAAAACCCCGTCACCGACATTCGAATAGGCGCGTATCGCCATGGCCAGGGCCGGCACCACGCCGGGCGTGATCGAGATCCAATCGGCGTCGATCTTCCAATTGTGGCGCCGTTCGAACCAGTCGATCGTCGCGGCCAGGAAACTCTCCGTTTTTGCCGTATAGCCGAAAATCGGGTGCTCGGCGCGTCGCTGCAATGCTTCGACGATGGGTGGCGCGCATTCGAAATCCATGTCGGCGATCCACATCGGTAACACTTGGTCGTTGCCCAGCTCGGGATCGGTCCGATCCCACATTTCCAATCCGTCGGGCGTGCCGCGCGCACTCCATTTGATTGATCCGGTCCCCTTGCGCGGGACGATCTTGTCGAAATCGTAAGTCATGAAACGAGAAAGCTCCGAAACCGGAAAAGTCTGACCGGGGGTATATGCTAGAAAATGACCCTGCTGTCAGCCGGTATCTTGCCGGGGCAGCAAATATCCGCGCCAATAAAGGACCAGCAACGCCAGCAGACCCAATTGTTGCCCGGGGATTGCGAAGAAATGACTGCCATGAAACAACAATATCGGCATGAGATAGGTAAACGCGAGACCAAGTTCCACCCATCTGCGGTTCTGCAACCGCGGCAGCGCGAGTATCGAGAGCAGGAAGGGCGCCGCGATCAGTGCGATGTCATAAAATTGCGCGTAGGGAACGGCCAAGGGGGACGCGATCAAGGTCATGGAAACTTTCCAGTTGAAGTCGGCGTCGCCGCGTCGCCACCAGAAGAAACAGGCGACCGCCAAGGTTAAGCTAACCACCCCTTGAAACAGCATCGCGGCGCCATGGGGCACGCCTAGCTGTCGTGCCCCAGCATAGGGTGTCAACATTTTCGACCAGCCGTCTTTCAGCTCGACCTCCGCCAGGCTGGCTCCAGATGTCATGTCATGGAAAAACGCAAACCAGGTGTCGATACCGAACATCGCCAAGCTAGCCAAGGCGAGAACCAGCGTCGTGACAACGGCGGCGGCGAAGCTTTTCCAGTAACCGCCGGCAATCAGCAGAATGGGAATCAAGATTCCGAGCTGCGGTTTGATGGTCAGCAGGCCGATAAAGACCCCGGCCAGGATCGGGCGCCGTTCGAGTAAACATAGGCCGCCGAACGCCAGGGCGGCGACAAGCAGGGCATTTTGCGAACTGACCATATTGTTCGCAACCAAGGGAAAGAACAGCGCGACGGCCAATAGTCCAGGATTCGGTGTTATCGTTTTTGCGATCGCCCATAGAAATACGAGTATGCCGAATGCGATCCAAACATACCGTGCGGTGGTGAAATCCATCCAGGCAAGAGGCAGTACACTAAGCAAGGTCGGTGGTGGGTAATGCCAGTTCAGTGCTTCCAGTGATTTTCCCGCATACTTGCGCTCGATACTAAGCAAAAATCCGGCGTCATATATCCGCTCCGCTTGGCCGGATAGGGCCGCTTCGCTGGCCGCGTAGGGGAGGGAGAAGTCTCCACCCACCGTTTTCCTCCTCGCCGGTTGGTGTAACGTCTTTCGAGATCACCCAAACGGCCAGAATGAAATAGGTAATTCCCAGCATCAACGGCAACAATCGAATGAACGCCGTCAATAGACGTTGCCGAAGGCCAGCGGAATTCTTGTCTGAGAGGGGAGCGTCACGCATGTCCAATACACGAGAACCGGCCAATACGCGGCCGAACGAAACTTAACATAGCCCAGGGGTTTTTGAAATTTTTCCGCGCCCGTTGTATGAAGCCCGCCAGCCCGGAGGATCGACACCCATGGCCAATGAAAACATATACAGTTTGTTCCAATCGCGCTTCCCGCCGGATGGCAGCGCGGTGTTTCTCGAGCTCGACGACCGCAATATTAGCTATGGCGAGATCGATGACTTATCCGGCCAATATCTCAGTCTGCTACGGCAATTAGGCGTGAAGAAGGGCGATCGGGTCATCGCGCAGGTCGAGAAGTCGGCCGAGGCCGTGTTGCTTTATCTCGGCTGTCTTAGGGCCGGGGCCATCTATATTCCCTTAAATACCGGCTATACCGACGCCGAAGTCGAGTATTTCCTGAGCGACGCCGAACCCGCGCTGTTCGTTTGCACGCCGGCGCGTCAGGCGCAACTGGCCGAACGTTGTGCCGCCCAAGGCGTCGCGCATTGCCTGTCGCTGGGAGACGACGGCACCGGCGAATTGGCGGCGCGGGCGAAGGAAAAGGCCGCCGCGACGGACGTCGTCGATTGTGACGCGGACGATCTGGCGGCGATCCTTTACACCTCCGGGACCACCGGGCGTTCCAAAGGCGCGATGTTGAGCCACGGCAACCTTTCGTCCAATGCGCTCAGCCTGCATGAAATGTGGGGGTTCGTGCCCGGCGACGTGGTCCTGCATTGCTTGCCGATTTATCACGTCCACGGGCTGTTCGTGGCCTTGCATTGCGCCATGCTGAACGGATCGCCGACGATTTTCCGCCCGTCTTTCAAGGCGGAAGAGGCGAACGCGCTGTTGCCACGCGCCAGCGTATTCATGGGCGTGCCGACTTTTTATACGCGCCTACTCGACCTCGCCGATTTCGGGCGGGAGAGTTGCCGTAATATGCGCCTGTTCGTCGCCGGTTCCGCGCCCTTGTTGGCGGAGACTTTCGATCAGTTCACCGAACGGACCGGCCATCGAATTCTCGAACGCTATGGTATGACCGAAGCGGGTATGATCACGTCCAACCCCTATGACGGGGAACGATTGGCCGGAACGGTCGGCTACACCCTACCGGGTGTCGAAGCCAGAGTGGCGGACGACAGCGGTGCCGAAGTTTCCCGCGGCGAAGTCGGCGTGCTGGAAATCAAAGGCCCCAACCTGTTCAAAGGCTACTGGCGAAATCCGGAGAAAACCGCGGAGGAGATGCGGGACGACGGTTATTTCATCACCGGCGATATGGCGATGATGGCGGCGGATGGCCGGATCTCGATCATTGGCCGGTCGAAGGATCTGGTGATATCCGGCGGATTGAACGTCTATCCGAAAGAAATCGAGTCGATGATCGACGATTTGCCCGGCGTCAACGAAAGCGCCGTGATCGGCGTGCCCCATCCGGATTTCGGGGAAGGGGTGACGGCCGTGGTGGTGCCCGATGGCAGTTCCGATTTGAGTGAAGAGGGTGTGCTTTCCGCGATCGGCGGCGAACTCGCCAAGTTCAAGCAGCCGAAGCGGATCTTCTTCCTCGACGAACTACCGCGCAATGCCATGGGTAAAGTGCAGAAAGCCGAATTGCGTCAACGCTATAACGATATCTATCAAGAGACTAAATGAGCGTTTTAACGACGCTCGACCTGACGCTGGCAGGGTGGATCATTGCCAGTGCCATCGTCTTCTTCGCCGCGATCGTGCAGGGCGGGACGGGTATGGGATTCGGGCAAGTATCCGCCTCGTTGCTGATTTTGACCGACCCGCGTTTCGTACCGGCGGCCGTGATCATTATGGGCATGTCGGTCGCGGCCATGGGCGCGATCCAGGGCCGGCACGAAGTCAATCGTAAGCAGTTGGTCGTCGCGTTAGCGGGCCGGATCGCCGGCGGAATAGCCGCCGGCCATCTGATGTTTCTCTTTATCGACAGCAAAGTCTGGTCGCTTGTTTTTGCCGGGATGATTCTGCTGGCGGTGGCGTTAAGCGCGCTGACTTGGCGGGTTCTGCCGACATCTCGGGCTCTGCTCGGCGCTGGCTTGTTGTCCGGATTCATGGGCGCGATCACCTCGATCGGTGCGCCGCCGATCGGTATTGTCTACCAAAATGTGCCGGGCCACGAGGCGCGCTCAACCATGAACGCTTTCTTCACCCTGGGGACGGTGGCGTCTCTGGCGACGCTGTAGGCCTATGGCCTGGCCGGCAGCATCGACGTTCTGCGGGCGGCCTGTCTGGCACCGGGTTACATCGCCGGTTACGTATGCGGCCGCATACTCACCGATTAGTCGCCTGTTAAAGAACTGTTTTGAGGTTAGGCGTTGTCTGTATCTCGTTGGCGATGGCGTGGAGGATCAGGCGTAAAAGTGACTTCAGCCATTTGAGCAGGAGGCGGCAGTTGTGGCCGACGGCGCTCATGATGGCGTTGATCTGGTCGCCCTGGCGGCCTTTCAGGAAGTTGCGGCTTAAATGGCCGTCGGTTTTGCAGTGGCCGATCACGGCCTCGATGGCGCTGCGCCGACGCAGTTCCCGCTTGATCTGGCCGTGCACGCCGCGCTTCTGGCCGGAACGGAAGACCCGGTTGGGTTTTGCCGCCTTGTGGCCGCGATAGCCCTTGTCGACATAAGCCCGCTTGATCTCGCGGCCGGTCAGCGCTTCGGTTTCCTGTAAAACTTCTGCCAGGGTATGGCCATCATAGGGATTACCCGGCAAGGCTTTGGCGTGGAGGATGAACAGGCCGCCCTTGCAGCGCTTGTTGGTGGTGGTCAGCGAGACCTTGACGCCGAACTCATAAGCCGCCTGGGCCTTGCCCTTGCCGATGCATTCGGTCTCGGGCGCGTGCCAGGAATAGAGCTTCCAGCCGCGCTGACGCTGCTTCTGCTTGCGGATTTGCTCGGCCTTGATCAACGGCGTCAGGAAGTTCGCCTTGAGGCCGGCATCGTCCTCGATCTTGCGGCGGATGTCCCGGGTCAACCGGCCGAGCCGGGTGCGCAGAAACTTCAGTTCCCCGTTCATGCGCTTGTACTGCTTGGCATGGGCGTAGCGCCCGGCCATCATCGCCGCCCGCTTGGCCACCCGGGTATAGGATTGCCGGAGCTTGACATCATGCCGCTTGGCCAGCTTGCCGAGCTGCTGGATCGCCGTCTCGAGCAGTTTGGCGTCGGTCGGAAAGGTGATGTTCTTGGGCTGCACCGTGGTGTCGACCGTGACCCGAGCCAAGTCGCGCTTCTTCAGCGCCCCGGTGTCGTGCGCGATGCGCAGGCTCTCGGCCAACAGGATCTCCAGCTTGCCGCCCAGGCGCTTGCGCCAATGGGACAGGCCGGAGCGCTCGTGGCGCAGCTGGTGCTGATAATATTCCTCGCCGGTGAAGTACTGGAAATAGGGATCGTAGACCCAGCGGTCCCAAAGCTCCTCGTCCGACAGGGCGAAGGTATGCTTCAACAGAAACATCCCGATCATGAACCGCGACGGCGTCGCCGGCCCGCCCTTGTCTGAGAACAACGGCGCGATCTCCGCGTCGATCCAGTCCCAGTCGATCTTGTCCGCCAACAGCGCCAACTCATGGCGCCGGTTGATCAACTGATCCAGGCGAACCTTGAACAGATCGTCCTGCCGCGACGGCTCAGGTTTCTTCGGACGCATCGAACCCCTCCAAATCACTCCCTTGAAGGAATCACGATCGGCCCAAAAAAGGAATCCCAAATCGCAAGAAAACACGCCAAAAAACGCCACTTCCTTGCAATTCCAGGTCTCAGAAATCAGAATATCCGCACGACGCTACAAGGACTTACGCGTCTTTAACAGTCAACCGATTACATTGACCAACGCTTCCGTGTCGTCGTGCTGACCGTCTGCGCGCTCAGCGCCGTTTCGATCATTGCCAAAACGGTGCTGCTTTAAGCGAAGACCAAGTCGCCGAATACGAGGGTTACGCCGATGAACGTAATGGAGTTTCCATCGATGAATTCAAAGGTCGTGTTGCCGCCGTCGACTACCGTATTTGCCACGATTGTCCCGACGACAGCGACATCCGTACCGGCGGCAAAGTCCGCTACTGTGTCGTGGCCGAAATCGCCGAAGAAATAGAAGGTGTCGCTGCCGCTGCCGCCGATCAGGGAGTCGTCGCCCCGGTTGCCGAACAGTTCGTCGTCACCGAAGTCGCCGCGGATGGTGTCGTTGCCCTGACCGCCGTAAAGGGTGTCGTGATCGGTGCCGCCGAGCATGCTTTCGGCGCCGAAATTGCCGTAGATCAAATCGTCGCCGGCGAGGCCGAAAATGGTTTCGATGCCTTCCTGACTGGCCAACACACCGCTTGCGTCTAGTGTCGGCGGACCGTCATTCTGACCGCCATAGATCGTGTCGCTGCCATCGGCGCCATCGATCTGGTCGACGCCGACATTGCCGTAGATCAGATCCGGGCCTTGGCCGCCGCTCAGGGTATCGCGGCCGTCGCCGCCCCACAGCGTATCGCTGTCGAATCCGCCCTGTATGACGTCGTCGCCGAGATTACCGAGCAGCAAATCGTCGCCGGCGTCGCCCTGGAGTGTGTCATTCCCCTGACCGCCATAGGCGGTGTCGTTGCCATCGCCGCCGTCGATCGTCTCGGCCCCGAAATTGCCGTAAAGCAGGTCTCTTCCGGTCCCGCCAACAAGCGTTTCGATCCCTTCTTGACCGCGTAGTACGCCGCTCGCGTCCGGCGTCGGCGGTCCATCATTTTGCCCGCCATAGATCGTGTCATCGCCGGTGCCGCCGACAAGTACGTCGTTGTCTAAATTTCCGTATATTAAATCGTCGCCGGAGCCGCCGTCGATCTGATCGTAACCGCCGCCGCCCCAGTGTGTATCGTTGCCGGTGATCCCGGCGATGAAGTCGTTACCGTCGCCGCCGAACAGCAGATCGTTGCCGCCACTGCCAAGCACCACATCGACGCCGGTGCCGCCATCCAGTGTATCGTTGCCGGGGCCGCCGAAAGCCGTGTCATCGCCGCCGACGGTGCGGATCGAGTCGTTGCCGGCCAGTCCGTCCACATTGTCGCTACCGCTGGTGCCCGTAAATGTGTCGTCGCCCGTCGTGAATACCATGACAATACCTCCTCCGCACCGAAACGCGGTTTAAAAAGCCATATCTATATAGTCGCACCCGAATTGGCTTCGGTTCAATCCTAGGCGAAAACCAAATCGGCCTCGCTTAACGTCACATCCAGGAAGGTAATGGAGCTGCCGTTGACGAACATGAACACGGTGTGATCGCCGGATGTCAGCGTGCTCGCCACGTCGGTGCCGACAATAGCGATGTCGTTGCCGTTGCCGAATCCCTTGACCGTGTCATGGCCAAATTCGCCGAAGAAAAAGAAAATGTCGTCGCCGAACTCATCGTCGAAATAGTCGTCGCCCCGGTTGCCATACATGACGTCGTTGCCGATGCCACCGGAGATGCTGTCGTCGCCCTGGCCGCCGTAGATCGTGTCGGCACCGTCGCCGGCATGGATGTCTTCAACGCCGAAGTTGCCGTAGATCAGGTCGTCGCCTTCGTCGCCGGCAATCTCTTCCAAGCCCTGCATGCTGCGCAGAATACCGCTTGCGTCGAGGGAGGGCGGACCGTCGTTTTGACCGCCATAGATGGTGTCGTTGCCGGTGCCGCCGGACAGGCGGTCGGCGCCGACATTGCCGTAGATCAAATCGTGATCGCCGTTGCCGTAGAGGCTGTCCACGCCGTCACCACCCCGAAAGGTGTCGTCGCCGTTATTGCCGACGGCGATGTCATTGCCGAGATTGCCGAACAACAAGTCGCTGCCCGCCCCGGCGGTCATGCTGTCATCGCCCTGGCCGCCATAGACCGTATCGTCGCCGGTGCCGGCGTCGATCTGTTCCGCGCCGAAATTTCCGTAGATCAGATCGTCGCCTTCGAAGCCGAAGATCCATTCCGTGTCTTCCATATTGCGTAACGTACCAGAGGCATCGAAGGACGCGGGGCCGTTATTCTGACCGCCGTAGATGGTATCGCTGCCGCCGCCGCCGAACAGAGAGTCGGCGCCGACATTGCCGTAGATGACAATCTGTCCCGCCTTGCCACCGCCGATGAAATCGATACCGTCGCCGCCGATCAGCGAGTCGAAGCCGGTGATACCGGAGAAAATCGTGTCGTTGCCGTCGCCGCCCAGAATGGTGTCGTCACCGCTATTGCCATAAACCTCATCATTGCCGTCCAACGCCTCGACGAATTCGCCGCCGGCAGTCGCGAAATATTCGTCGTCATTATCGGTCAAGGTCACCATGTCGAAAATCTCCCGCTAAGCGAAGACCAAGTCGTCGGCGGTCAAGCTGACATTCAAGAATGTGATCGAATTGCCGTCGATGAAGGTGAATGTGGTGTTCCCGCCATTGCTGGTCGTCGCGGTGATGGTACCGGTAACGAAGGCCGCGTCCGCGCCGGTGTCGAAGTCGTTCACCGTGTCGTGGCCGAAGGCGCCGGCGAAAAAGAAGATGTCGGCGCCGGTGTCGCCGTTGAGGAAATCGTTGCCCCGATTGCCGTAGAGCCAGTCGTCGCCTTGTCCCCCTAGGATCGTGTCATCGCCCTGGCCGCCGAACAAAGTATCGTCGTCCGAGCCGCCATACAGGACCTCGATCCCGAAATTGCCGTAGATCACGTCATGACCGGCGCCACCATCGACGGTTTCGATCCCTTCCAAGCTGCGCAACACGCCAGCGGCGTCAGGGGAGGGCGGGCCGTTGTTCTGCCCGCCATACAGGAAGTCGTCGCCGCTGCCGCCGAAAATACTGTCGGTGCCGACATTGCCGTAGATCAGGTCCTGTCCGTCACCGCCATCAATGGTGTCCAGCCCGTCGGCACCGCGCACTGTGTCATTGCCGTTATTGCCTTCAATGCTGTCGTCGCCTAGATTGCCGAACAGCAGATCTTGGTCCGCGCCGCCTTCGATGGTGTCCATACCCTGGCCGCCATAGACGGTATCGTCGCCGGCGCCGCCGTCCAGGAATTCATCTCCGAAATTGCCGTAGAGAAGATCGTCGCCGCCATTACCGACGATCAGTTCCACGCCATCCATTTTGCGTAATACGCCGCCGGCGTCGGGCATGGCCGGGCCGTTGTTCTGGCCGCCATAGAAGGTGTCGTTCCCATCGCCGCCGAGGATGGTGTCGGTTTCCGCATTGCCGTAAACCAGATTATTGCCGGCGAAGCTCGAAATCACGTCGCCGCCGTCGCCGCCGAAAACGGTGTCGTCACCGCCGCCGGCGACGATCACATCGTTGTCGCTGGCGCCGTAAAGCAGATCGTCACCGGTCTGGCCCCAGATTTCATCCTCGCCGGCGCCACCGAATACGGTGTCGTTACCGCTATTGCCATAGACTTTGTCGTCGCCGCCCGCCGGTAGAATGGAATCGTCGCCGCCCAGCCCTTCGATGACCTCAGCCGTACCGTCGCCGGTAAAGGTATCCGGCCCGTCCGTTAAAGCAACCATCGGTGAAACTCCTATACGTTAAGCGAACACCAGATCCGCTGAAGATAGAACGATATTCGAGAAGGTGATGCTGTTGCCGTCGACCAGGGTGAAAACCGTGCCGCCGGTTGTTATCACCGTCGATGCCACGTCCGCGCCGACGATGGCGATATCGGTGTTGTCCGCGAAGTCGTCTACGGTGTCATAGCCGAAGGCGCCGAGGAAATAGAAGACATCGTCGCCACTGCCGCCGGAAAGGTGATCGTCACCGCGATTGCCGTGGATATCGTCATTACCTGCGCCGCCGACGATCGTGTCGTCGCCCTGGCCGCCGAAAATGGTATCGTGATCCTGGTTGCCGTGAATATCCTCGGCACCGAAATTGCCGTAAATCAAATCGTCCCCGCTGCCGCCCTCGATCGTTTCGACCCCCTGCATGTTGCGGAGAATGCCGCTGGCGTCGAGGGAAGGGGGGCCGTCGTTTTGACCGCCGAAGATCGTATCGTTGCCGCCATAGCCGAAAAGGCTGTCGGCACCGATATTGCCGTAGATCAGATCGTCGCCGCCGGGATTGCCCCAGACCGTATCCCGGCCGTCGCCGCCCCAAATGGTGTTGTCGCCGCCATTGCCGAAAAGAGAGTCGTTGCCGAGATTGCCGAACAATAGGCTCGACCCGCTGCCGCCGTAAACGCTGTCGTCGCCCTGACCGCCATAGATCGTGTCCTGGCCGAAGCCGCCGAACAATTGCTCGCTGCCGAAATTGCCGTAAATGAGGTCGTCGCCCATTTCGCCGTTGGCGAACTCCACCCCTTCCATCTTACGCAAAATACCGGAGGCATCGAAACTCGCCGGTCCGTCGTTTTGGCCCAGATAAATGGTGTCGTTGCCGAGGCCGCCCCAGACCGAGTCGCGCTCCGCATTGCCGTAAATCAAATCGTTTCCGGTATTTGCGAAGATCGCATCGACGCCCGGCCCGCCGACGATGGTATCGTCACCGTCGTCGGCGAAGATGGTGTCGTCGCCCGCCAAAGCTTCGATGATCTCACCGGCACTGTCGCCGGAAAACGTGTCCGGTCCGTCGGTCAGCGTGACCACATGGCACTCCTTACCTAAACTATACGAATACCAGATCCGCGGAGGTCAGGGTGACTCCTATGAACGTGATGCTGTTTCCGTCGACGAAGGTGAAGACCGTGTTGCCACCGCCCGTGGCCGTCGACGCGACGGTACCGGCGACCATGGCGACGTCCGTGCCCGTCGCGAAATCGGCGACGATGTCATCGCCGAAATCGCCGGCAAAATAAAAGGTATCGTCACCGGTGGCGCCGATCAGCGAGTCGTCGCCGCGATTGCCATAAAGCGCATCGTTACCGGCGTCGCCGAATACCGTGTCGTTGCCTTGGCCGCCATAAATGGTGTCGTTATCGCCATCGCCGTCCAGGGCTTCGTCGCCGAAATTGCCGTAGATCAGATCGTGGCCGTCGCCGCCCTTGATCGATTCCACGCCTTCCTGGTTGCGTAACACGCCGCTGCCGTCGGGCGTTGGCGGGCCGTTGTTCTGGCCGCCATAGAGGGTGTCGTTGCCGGCGTCGCCGTCCAAGAAATCGAGGTTGAGATTGCCGTAGATCAGATCGTCGCCGGATTGTCCAAGGAGCGTGTCGTTGCCTTGGCCGCCGTAGATCGTGTCGTGGTCTATTCCGCCATAAATGCTTTCGACGCCGAAATTGCCGTAGAGCAAGTCATTGCCGGCTTCGCCATAGATGGTTTCCACCCCTTCCATTTTGCGCAGGACGCCGCTGGCATCGGGCGTTTCGGGACCGTTGTTTTGGCCGCCATAGACAGTGTCGTCGTCATTGCCGGCGAAGATTTCGTCGGTTTCCGCATTGCCATAGATCAAATCGGAGCCGTCGAGGGCAACGATTTCGTCGCTGCCGTCACCGCCCCAAATCAGATTGCTGCCGCCGCTGCCGTAGAAGGTATCGTCGCCGGCGTCGCCCCACATCGTATCGGCGCCTGAAATGGCGGTGATGATGTCATTGCCGGCGCCACCATAAATCGCGTCGTCGCCGAGCCCGCCTTGCAGCGTATCGTCGCCGTCGTCGCCGAATATGGTATCGGCGCCGGAATCGCCGAACACCTTATCGTTGCCGCCGCCCATGACCAGCGAGTCGTTGCCGGCCAAGGCGGTAACTGTTTCGGCCAGGTCACCGCCGTTAAAAGTGTCGTCATTTACGCTGAGCACGACCATGATTTTTTCCCCTGTAAGTTATGCGAATACCAGATCGCCGGCGTTTAACGTCACGCCGAGGAACGTGATCGAATAGCCGTCGACGAAGTTGAAAATCGTGTTACCGCCGCCGGTTACCGTCGAAGCGACGGCGGTACCAATGATCGCGACATCCGTGCCGGCGTCGAAATTTTCAACGGAATCGTGACCGAAGGCACCGAAGAAGTAAAGCGTATCGGTGCCGCCATCCGCGATCAGATAGTCGTCGCCCCGATTGCCGTAAAGCTCGTCATTGCCGGCGCCGCCGTTGATGGAATCATTGCCTTGGCCGCCATAGAGCGTATCGTTCCCCGTATCGCCATCGATCAGTTCGCTACCAAAATTACCGTAGATCAGATCGTTACCGCCGCCGCCGTCGAGGGACTCGATACCTTCCTGATTGCGTAAAATGCCGGAACCGTCCGGTGTCGCCGGGCCGGCATTTTGACCGCCATAGAGGGTGTCGTCGCCCGTAAAGCCGAACAAAAGGTCGAGATCGACATTGCCATAAATGACATCGTTGTCGGCACCGCCGAACAGGGTGTCGTTGCCATGACCGCCCCAAAGCGTGTCGTCGCGTCCGCCGCCGGACATCGAGTCGTCGCCGAGATTGCCGAACAGAAGGTCGAAACCGGTCTCCCCATCGATCGTGTCGTCGCCCTGGCCGCCATAGGCGGTGTCGTCATGGCTGCCGCCGAAAATGCTTTCCGCGCCGAAATTGCCGTAAATCAGGTCGTTTTCTGATTCGCCGTAGATAACTTCGATGCCCTGCATCTTACGCAGCACGCCGCTGGCGTCCGGTGCAGCGGGACCGTTATTCTGCCCGCCATAGATCGTGTCGTCGCCCGTGCCGCCGTGGATTTCGTCGATCTCCGCGTTGCCGTAGATCAGATCGGCATGATCGCCGCCGTCGATAAGGTCTTCGCCGCCGCCGCCCCAAATGGTGTCGGAATGGCTGTCGCCGTCGATCGTATCGTTGTCGGCGTCGCCATGGAGTTCGTCCGCATGAGTGCCGCCCGACATGACGTCGGCACCATGGCCACCGAATAGGGTATCGGAACCGCTGCCGCCGAACAGGGTGTCGACATCTTCGCTGCCGTAAAGCAAGTCGGCGTCTTCGTTGCCGGCAATCAAGTCATCGCCGGTACCGCCGAATATCGTATCCAGCCCGGGACCGCCGAGGAGATTGTCCAATCCGCCAAGCGCCAGAACCGAGTCGTTGCCGCTTAACGCCGTGACGGATTCGCCCGCATCACTCCCAACGAATGTGTCGTCGCCCGTTGTCAGAACCGCCATCAGTTATCTCCTACACGAATACGAGGTCGGCCGATGTCAGCGTCACGCCGATAAACATAATGCTGTTGCCGTCGAAGAAGTTGAAAACCGTGTTGCCGACCGCGTTCACCGTCGAGGCGACCGAGGTGCCGACCATCACCGCGTCGACCCCGAGTTCGTAGGCGTCGACACTGTCATTGCCGAAATCGCCGAGGAAATAGAAACTGTCGGCACCGGTGCCGCCACCCATATAATCGTCGCCTCGATTGCCGTAGATGATGTCGGCACCTTCGTTACCGCCTAACAGGTCGTTGCCCTGACCGCCGTAGATCGTGTCGCTGCCAAGTCCGCCTATGACGAAATTCGACGCCGAAGTTGCCGTAGATCAGATCGTCGCCATCGAATCCGGCAATGGTTTCGATGCCTTCCATACTGCGCAGAACGCCGCTCGCGTCGAAGGAGGGCGGTCCGTCGTTCTGACCGCCATAGATCGTGTCATTGTCGTTACCGCCGATGATCGCGTCGGCCCCGACATTGCCGTAGATCAGATCGGCGCCGCCGCCGCCCGAAATCGAATCGAAACCGCTGCCGCCCCGTATCGTATCGTCGCCCAACCCACCGAAGATTTGGTCTTCGCCGAGATTACCGAACAGTAGGTCGTTATCGATACCGCCGGACATGCTGTCATCGCCCTGACCGCCATAGATCGTATCCGACCCGGCCCCGCCGGTTATGGTCTCGGCGCCGAAATTGCCGTAGATCAGATCGTTTCCGGCTTCGCCGAACAGATCTTCCCGGCCTTCCATTTTACGCATGACGCCGCTGGCGTCGGGGCTGGCCGGGCCATTGTTCTGCCCCCCATAGATCGTATCGTCGCCGTCGCCGCCGTAAATCTCATCGATCTCCGCATTGCCGTAGATCAAGTCAGCGTCGGTATCGCCCCAGATGGTATCTTCGCCATCGTCGCCGAAAATTGTATCCATCCCGGCGTCGCCAAACGCCGCGTCATTGCCGCCGGCCAGAATGAGCAGATCGCTGCCGGCAAGGGCTGTCACGGTTTCCGTAACGGCGGTCCCTGTAAACGTGTCGTTGCCTGCGGTCAGAATAACCATTTTATACCCCCCTATGTCTGTGGCTACACGATGACAAGATCGCCCGCGTTGAGTGCGACGCCGATGAATGTGATCGAGTTGCCGTCGACGAAAGTGAACACCGTATTGCCGCCGTCCGTAACCGTGCTGGCGACAGATGTGCCGACCATAGCAACATCGCTGCCGGCGGTGAAATCTTCTACGGTGTCGTGGCCGAAATCGCCGAAGAAGCCGAACAAATCTCCATTGCTGCCGCCGATGAGATAATCGTCACCGCGGTTACCGTAGAGTTCGTCATTACCGTTCAAACCCTGCAGCGTGTCCGCGCCCTGACCGCCATAGAGAGTGTCGTCATCGGCGCCTCCGCTCATCTCCTCATCGCCGAAATTGCCGTAGATCAGGTCGTCGCCACCGCCCCCATCCAAGGTTTCGATGCCCTCCTGACCGCGTAGCACGCCGCTGGCGTCCGGTGTTGCCGGGCCGTCGTTTTGGCCTCCGTAAATAGTGTCGGCGTCGCCACCGCCGATAATGAAGTCGGTTGCACCATTACCGTAGATGAGATCGAAGCCAGAGTCCGCCAAAATGAGGTCATGCCCGCTGCCGCCCCATACTGTATCGTCGCCACCGCCGGCACGGATGGAGTCCGCGCCAAGATTGCCGAATATCAGGTCGTCGCCGGTTTCGCCCCGGATCGTGTCATCGCCCTGACCGCCATAGACGGTATCTCGATGATCGCCGGCGGAGATCGATTCCGCACCGAAATTGCCGTAAATCAGGTCATTTCCTTCACCGCCGATAATCGTTTCGATACCTTCCATCTGCCGCAGGACGCCGTTTGCGTCCAGCGTTGCCGGACCATCGTTTTGGCCGCCATAGATTGTATCGTCACCATAATCGCCGAAGAGTTCGTCCGCGCCTGCGTTGCCGTAAATTAGGTCGTCATCGAGACCGCCGTTCATATAATCGCTGCCCGTCCCGCCATAGGCCGTATCGTTTCCGGACCAGAGACCGATCGTGTCTTCGCCGGCTTCTCCAAATACCAAGTCGTTGCCACTGCCCGCATTTAAGTGGTCGTTGCCGCTGCCGCCGAGAATTGTGTCATCATGTTGCATACCAGCGAAGGTATCGTTGCCGCCGAAGCCAACGATAGAATCGGCGCCAGAAAGCGCATGGACGAATTCGGCATTGTCATCGCCGATAAATGTGTCGTCGCCCGGTGTTAATTCGATCATGGTTTATGCCTTACCCAATGCGCAAATATCCCATGAATCTACCCCCGCTTTTCAAATCGAAATGCCGCGATTCTTGGTTGCCCACGATGTATTACCGGTTACCGGGGAATTATTGGCAAGCCTAATTTGTAAAATTATGCGCCAAAAAGACGCATAAAATTGCTACCTAAACAAACACCAAGTCCGCGGCTGTTAGGGACACGCCGATAAACGTGATCGAATTGCCGTCGACGAAGGTGAAAATTGTGTTGCCGCCGCTCGTCGCGCTGGAGGCGAGGGCGGTGCCGACGATGGCCATGTCGCTTCCCGCAACGAAATCGCCGACCGAGTCGTCGCCGAACAGGCCGAAGAAATAGAAGCTGTCGGCGCCGGTGCCGCCGCCCAGGAAATCGTCGCCCCGGTTGCCGTAGATCTCGTCGGCGCCGGCATTGCCGGAGATGATATCCTTGTCCTGGCCGCCATAGATCGTATCGCTGCCGGCGCCGCCGTCGATGACCTCGGACCCGAGATTGCCGTAGATCACGTCGTTGCCAGCGTCGCCGTCCAGGAATTCGGCGCCGACGATGGTGCCCGGCACTGGATCGGGTGGCGGGATATCATTCTGCCCACCGTAGATGGTGTCGTCGCCGTCGCCGCCGCGGATGACATCGCGGCCGACATTGCCGTAGATCAAGTCGTCGCCCGAACCGGTGCCGCCATTGATATGGTCGAAACCGCTGCCGCCGCGGATCGTATCGTGGCCAGCGCCGCCAGTGATACTGTCATCGCCCCGGTTACCGAAGAGCAAGTCGTTGTCATCGTTACCCGCCAGCGTATCGGCCCCTTGACCGCCATAAATGGTGTCCGCGCCGGCATCGCCATGGATCGTCTCGGCGCCGAAATTGCCGTAAATCAGATCGTCGCCGGCGCCGCCATGAATGGTTTCGATGCCTTCCTGTTTGCGCAACACGCCCGACGCGTCCGCCGTCGCGGGGCCGTCATTCTGGCCGCCATACAAAGTGTCGTTGCCGTCACCGCCGAAGACGACGTCTGTTTCCGCATTGCCGTAGATCAGATCGTCGCCGTCGATGCCTTCCAATTGGTCCGCGCCATCGCCGCCCCAAATGGTGTCGGCACCGCCCATGCCGTAGATCGAGTCCCGGTCGGCGCCACCAAAGATCAGGTCGGCATCGCCGGCACCGGTCAAATTGTCGCTACCGTCCCCGCCGAACACCGTGTCCATACCCGGTCCGGCAAAAACAAAATCGTTTCCACCCGCCATGAGAACAGAGTCGTTGCCGTCCAACGCGGTAACGGTCTCCCCGAGATCTGTGCCGATGAATGTATCGTTGCCGGTTGTCAGAACTACCATATTGCCGTCTCCCTTAACTTATCGTCGGCCTTCGGGAGGGGTGTGTTCACACGGTTCGAAATACGCGCCAGCCGGCGACCCACCCCCGTAAATCGCCCACGCTGCTCCAATAGGGAATATGCGTAGCCGCCATTACCCGACAATATGAGGTGCGTTACAATTGAAATTATGCTCCAAATCGCCACGCAACTATCGTCGAAATCGTGTCAAACAAAGACCAAATCCGTGTGCGTCAACGACGCATTGAGGAAAGTGATGCTGTTGCCGTCGACGAAGGTAAAGGTTGTGTCGGTACCGTTCGTCACCGTGGATGCGACGGAGACGCCGACGAAAGCAAAGTCGGAAGCCGCGGCGAAATCCTCCACCGTGTCGTCGCCGAAGGCGCCGAAGAAGTAGAAGCTATCGTCGCCCGTGCCACCCCTCAAACTGTCGTCCCCCCGGTTCCCGTGAATCTCGTCATGCCCGTTGCCGCCGGTAATATCGTCCGCGCCTTGACCGCCGTAAACAGTGTCATGGCCGCTACCGGCGCCGATAAACTCGTCGCCGAAATTGCCGTAGATCAAATCGTTGCCGCCGTAACCGAGGATGGTTTCGAGGCCCTGCTGACTGCGCAGGATACCGCTGCCGTCGGGTGTCGGCGGTCCATCGTTTTGTCCGCCAAAGATCGTGTCGTCGCCGAAGCCGCCGCTCAAATCGTCGGCGCCGACATTGCCGTAAATCAGATCGTCGCCGGTACCGCCGGTGATCACGTCGATTCCGAGATTGCCGAGAATCAGATCGTTGCCGCTGCCGCCGTCGATGGTGTCGTCGCCTTGGCCGCCGTAGATGGTGTCTTGGCCGCTGTCGCCGAAAATGGTCTCGGCGCCGAAATTGCCGTAGATCAGATCGTTGCCCCAGCCGCCGTCGATGGTTTCCGTGCCCATCATCTTGCGCGGCACGCCACTGGCATCCTGTGTTTCCGGACCGCTGTTTTGGCCGCCATAGATGGTGTCGTCGCCGAAACCGCCGGTGATATTGTCCAGTTCGGCGTTGCCGTAGATCAGATCGTCTTCGTTGCCGCCGTCGATGTCGTCGTTGCCGTCGCCACCCCAAATCGTGTCGTTATGCAGACCGCCGCTCAGAATGTCGTCGCCGCCTTGGCCATAGAGCAGGTCGTGGCCCGTCATACCGAGGAGCTGATCTATGCCGGCGCTACCCCAAAAGGTATCGTTACCGGCTTGGCCGCCTATCGCGTTGAACTCGCCGCCGTTTGCGAAGAGCAAATCGTTACCATTGCCGCCGTTTAGAATGTCGTTGCCGGCGCCGCCGAGGAGGGTATCGTTGCCATCCTGACCGAACAGATGGTCGTCATTGTTGCCGCCGGAGATCGAGTCGTTGCCTTCCCGCCCCTCGACGAATTCTATGCCGTCACCGCCGATAAAAGTGTCGTCGCCCGTTGTCAAAATGGTCATGTTTAAACTCCTAAACTATGTGTTTGTCGTCCGCTGCCGGCCGGCGGTTCAACGGTCTATTCTAACGAAGCTACGCGCTTGCCGTCGTCCCCCTTTAGGGTGAGGACCAAGTCCGATGGTATGCGGCAATGCCATCATGGGATTAATATTGAGTTCGGATATGTCACATCCGGATTGCCGAAAAAGGCTCAGGGGGATTAATACGTGACCAATGAGCAGGTCGTCGATGCCATCGGAACGATCTATGAAACCGCTTTGAATATAGAAGCCTGGCCCGATGCGTTGGAGTATGTCGCGAACTGCACCGGCGGCGCGGCGGCGGTCTTCATGTTGTCCGACCCGGTCTTGGCCGAGTTGGAGGCATTGCATGTCGACCGTCCCCATTGGCGCGGGCGTCCCAGCAGCTACACGGAGGGGCGTCTTGCCGGTGCCGAAAAGGCTTGGCTCCGTTACGCGAAGGAAACGCCGGCGCAACGGATTTTCTCCGACCTCGACGTTTGGCCGGATCGGTCGATCTATAACAACATGCCCTCGGTGGCCTGGTTGAAGCGGGGTGGGCTCTATCATCGCAATGCCGTCCGGCTCTGCGACCATGGCGGCTGGTTGGATACGGTTGCCGTGCTGTTTGCCGCCGATCGTGGCGGCATGACCGGCACAGAGAAGAAAAATTTCCAGACATTGCTTCCCCATTTGGCGCGCACGATCGAGATTCAGCGCGGCTTCACGCTATTGCGGAACCGCTATCAGGCGGTGCTGTCGGTATTGGATAGACTAGGGATCGGCGTGGCGATCCTGGACGGGGAAGGGGGTAAGATTCTGCATAATCGGGAGGCCGAACGGATATTCGACGCCGAAGATGGTGTCTCGCTGGCAAGAGAGGGCCGCATTACGGTGCGTAACGAAACCGCCAGGCTCGCTTTTGGCGACGCCGTTTTCAAAGCGGCCAAAACCGCACGGAAATCGGGCTCGGACCATGGTTCCACGGTTATGATCGAACGCCCGTCGGGCGCCGACGCCTATGTCGTTGATGTGTCTCCGATGCGGATCTCCAACGCCGACTACGATCGGGATATCGCCGGCGTCGCTGTTTTCCTGGTCGATCCGGCCCATCGGGCCATGGTTTCCACGGCGGGTTTATCGAAAGCCTTCAATCTCACCGGCGCGGAGGCGGAGATCTGCCGTCTGATTGCAGAGGGACTGACGGGCCGGGAAATCGCCGACCACCAAAATGTGTCCTACGAAACGGTGAAGACCCATAACCGGTCCATCCTACGCAAGTCGGGCGCGCGCAACCGCATCGAGCTGGTCCGCCGCGCCCTGGCCATCGTCCCGCCGATCGTCGACGCCGATAATCGGCGGGAGAATTGAAACCCGACTTCAGGCGAACACCAGATCCGCGCCTGTGAGCATCACATTGTTGAAAGTGATGGTATTGCCGTCGACAAAGGTGAATATGGTGTTGCCGCCGCTGGTCGCGGTCGAGGCGACCGAAGTGCCGACAATGGCTATGTCCGCGGTGGTGGAATAATCGTCCACCGTGTCGTGGCCGAACTCGCCGAAGAAATAGAAAATGTCTTGGTCGGAGCCGCCGATCAAGGAATCGTCGCCGCGATTGCCGTAGAGCCGGTCATCGCCACTATCGCCCCAGAGGGTATCGTTGCCCTGACCGCCATATATGGTGTCGTTATTGGCACTGCCGTAGATGATCTCCGCCCCGAAATTGCCGTAGAGCAGGTCGTCGCCGGCACCGCCGTAAATAGACTCGACACCAAATTGATTGCGCAAAACTCCGCTGCCATCCGGTGTGGCAGGGCCGTCATTTTGACCGCCGAAGATGGTGTCGTTACCGCCGCCGCCATCCATCAGGTCGAGGTTGACATTGCCGTAGATGATGTCATGGCCGGACCGGCCGCTGATCGAATCGGCGCCATCGCCGCCCCACAGCGTGTCGTTGTTGTCGCCGCCGACGATCGTGTCGTCGCCCTTATTGCCGAAAATCAAGTCATTCTGGGCCCAACCTTCGATATCATCGTCGCCCTGGCCGCCATAGATCGTGTCATGACCGAGGCCGCCGCTGATCTCCTCATTGCCGAAATTGCCGTAAATCATGTCGTCGCCGGAGCCGCCGAGCATGGTTTCCCAGCCCTCCTGCTTGCGTAAGACGCCGGAGGCGTCCGGCGTTGCCGGGCCGGCATTCTGGCCGCCATACATGGTGTCGTCACCGCCGCCGCCGTTCATGCTGTCGAGTTCGGCATTGCCATACATCAGGTCATGATCGTCGAAACCATTCATGGAGTCGTTGCCGTCTCCGCCCCACATGGTGTCGTCGCCGGTACCGCCGTAAAACAGGTCATGGTCTTCGTCGCCATAAAGCCAGTCGGCGTCCGAGTCGCCCCATAGGGTGTCGTTACCCATCCCGCCGAACAGCGTGTCCATGTCGGTGCTGCCGTAGAGAAGGTCATTGCCGCCTAAGCCTTGGACGGAGTCATTACCGGCCGATGCGCTGATCGTCTCATTGGAGTTGTCGCCTGTGAATGTGTCGTTACCTGCGGTTAGAACGACCATGATTGTCCCCCTTGTAAAATTTGCCCATAAACTTGGTTGGCGTTGTAGCGCCAATATAAGGAGTTACTCACAGAGCTCCTGTTTAAAGCAAGACTAGGTTGGTTAATTTTAGGCGCCAAAATGGCGCATAAAATTAACGCTGTTAACGCGTGGCAAAGCCGCAATCCAACCTTGGATTGATCAATTTAAAATGAAAATTGTAACGAGTAATCCAGCTTAAGTCATTGAACTCATTGGGTGAACGCGAATCCTCCTGCGTTAGGGCCCGGCAGGCTTGTCTTGTCCCGCTAAACGAAAACCAAATCCGCGCTCGTCAGCGTCACGCCGATAAAGGTGATCGAGTTGCCGTCGATGAAGGTGAAAGTCGTGTCGCCGCTGTTCACGGTGGAGGCGACGGCGGTGCCGACAATGGCCTGGTCCGCCGTGGTGCTAAAGTCGTTGACCGTGTCGTGGCCGAATTCACCGGAGAAAAAGAATGTGTCGGGACCGGTGCCGCCGCTTAGATAGTCATCACCTCGATTACCGAATATTTGATCGCCCAACTCGTCACCAAAAATACTGTCGTCGCCCTGACCGCCATAGATGGTATCACTACCGCTCTTACCGTAGATAAGTTCGGCGCCGAAATTGCCGTAGATCACGTCGCCGCCATTGCCGCCGATCAGGGTTTCCACACCCTCCATGGCGCGCAAAATACCGCTGGCATCCGGCGTCGGCGGACCGCTGTTTTGGCCGCCGAAAATAACATTTCCGCCCAACACGCCAACAATCGAATCGGTCCCCACATTTCCGTAAGCGACACCGCTAAAGGTAACGAGGATGGTGTCGTCGCCGTCGCCGCCCCAGGCGGTCGTACCGCCGCCGCCGGCAATTATGTAGTCATCGCCCCGGTTACCGTGGATCATATTGGTTCCAGGGGGCCCGCTGCCAATCGTATCGTTGCCCTGGCCGCCGTAGATGGTATCGTCTCCGATGCCGCCATTAATGGATTCATCGCCGAAATTGCCGTAGATCAGATCGTCGCCGAAGCCGCCCAAGATGGTCTCGACGCCTTCCTGCTGCCGCAGTATACCACTGCCATCCGGCGTCGCCGGGCCGTCGTTCTGGCCGCCGTAAATGGTGTCGTTACCTGCACCGCCGACGATGGAGTCGGTTTCCGCATTGCCGTAGACAAGATCGTGTCCGTCATTGGCATTGATGGTGTCGTGACCGGCCAAACCCAATATTGTATCGGCGCCCATACCGCCGGAATAATTGTCATCCGCTGTCGATAACGTAATCATATGTCTGCTCCTATTTCCAAATCGCTATTATTGTCGTTTTTGTTTTGCGCTCGTTAGGCGAAGACCAAGTCCTCCTCCATCGGCGTCACGCCGAAGAATGTGATCGAGTTGTCGTTGACGCCGATCCGGTTTGTCGTAAGTCGCGATCGATTTCGCAATGCCGTCAAATTGGAACTCAAACAAAAACAAGGTCCGTGCTCGTCAAACTCGCGCCCAAGAAAGTGATCGAATTACCGTTGACGAAGGTGAAAATCGTATTGCCGCCGCTGGTCAATGTCGAAGCGACCGAAGTGTCTACAATGGCCAAGTCGGTACCGGTGGCGAAGTTGAACACGGTGTCATGGCCGAAGTCGCCGAAGAAATAGAGCGTGTCGAATCCGGTACCGCTTAAGATCGAATCGTCGCCGCGGTTGCCGTAATGCGCGTCGTCGCCGTTCCCGCCGCCCATGGTATCGTTACCCTGACCGCCGTATATCGTGTCATTGTCCTTTCCGCCGCTGATAATCTCAGCGCCGAAATTGCCGTATATCAAATCGGTCCCGGATCCGCTGAAGATGTTCTCGACGCCTTCCTGATTGCGCAGCACGCCGCTGCCGTCGGGGGTTGGCGGTCCATCGTTTTGCCCGCCGTAAATCGTATCGGCGCCGCTGCCGCCGCGCATTGAGTCGATGCCGACATTTCCGTAGATGAGATTGTTGCCCGCGACAGCGGAAATCGTGTCCACGCCGTCTCCACCCCAGATGGTGTCATCGCCCGTGCCGCCGGTCAGGCTGTCGTTTCCGAGGTTGCCGAAGATCAGATCCGCATCGCTGCCGGCATCGATCGTATCGTCTCCCTGGCCGCCGTAAATCGTGTCGGACCCCGTGCTGCCGGTAATGTTCTCCGCGCCGAAGTTTCCATAAATCAAGTCGTTGCCGCCGCCACCCGTGATCGTTTCGACGCCTTCCATTTGACGCAGCACGCCGCTGGCATCCGGGGTCGCCGGTCCGTCATTTTGTCCGCCGTAAATCGTGTCGTTGCCGAGGCTGCCGGAGATGTTGTCGACTTCGGCATTGCCGTAGATGAGATCGTTGCCCCAGTCACCGAGTAGAACGTCGCTGCCGCTGCCGCCTAGTATGGTGTCGTTGCCAATACCGGCGGTCACCGTATCGTCCCCGCCGCCCATGACCAGCGAGTCGTTGCCGGTTTGGGCCGTGATCACCTCGGCTAAGTCGCCACCAACAAAAGTGTCGTCGTTCGGGCTGAGTATTACCATTGTAGGCGCCTCCGATAGAATTATTTATCCGGTTGATTATTGTGTCTAATATACGGAGCGTTTAATTCGCCGGATACTACTTTGGTATGAATATTCAACTATTCACCATTAAATTAAATATTGGTCGATTATTTCCGCTCCAACATTTCTTAAGCGAAAACTAAATCTACGCTCGTAATGGATACGCCGATGAAAGTGATTGAGTTGCCGTCGACGAAGTTGAACACCGTGTTGCCGCCACTATGACTTGTGCCGGTGACCCCGGTGCCGACCATGGCGACGTCGCTGGCGATGTTGAAGTCGTCGACGGTGTCGTGGCCGAAATCGCCGAAGAAGTGGAAGGTGTCGCTGCCGGTGCCGCCGATCAGGGAGTCGTCGCCGCGGTTGCCGAACAGTTCGTTGCTGCCGCTCGAGGCGTACAGGGTGTCGTTGCCCTGACCGCCATAGATGGTGTCGTTGCCGACGAAGCCGCCCCGGATAAGCTCGTCGCCGAAATTTCCGTAAATCAAATCGTTGCCGTCTTGGCCGAAAATGGTCTCGACGCCTTCCTGACCGCGCAACACACCGGACGCGTCGGGCGTCGCCGGGCCGTCGTTCTGGCCGCCGAAAATGGTATCGTCGCCGTCTCCGCCGTGAATATTGTCGATGCCTTGATTACCGTAGATCAGATCGTTGCCGGAACCGCCGAACAGCATATCCCGGCCACCACCGCCCCATAATGTATCGTGAAGAGAGCCGCCAAAAATCTCGTCGTCGTTTAAGTTGCCGAGCAATAAATCGCTGCCGCTGCCGCCGTCTATGGTGTCGTTGCCCTGGCCGCCATAAACGGTGTCGTCATTGAAGCCGCCGGTAATGGTCTCGGCACCGAAATTGCCGTAGATCAGATCGTCGCCGCCGCTGCCATAGATCGATTCGACGCCTTCCTGCTGCCGCAACACACCGCCGGCGTCCGGCGTCGCCGGGCCGTCATTCTGCCCGCCGTATATCGTGTCGTCATGACCCCCTCCTAAAATCAAGTCGGTTTCGGCGTTGCCGTAGATCAAGTCGTTTCTGTGACTGCCGTCTATTGTGTCATGACCGGCGCCACCCCACATGGTGTCTTCTCCTCCATTCTCGCCGCCGTATATGGAGTCATCACCATCATCCCCGAACATCAGGTCGCCATTGCCGTCGCCATTCACTCCAATGAGAGTATCGTTGCCGGTACCGCCGAACACTGTGTCGTAACCAGGGCCCAATAGCACCAAATCGTGGCCGCCCAACATGATCAGCGAGTCGTTGCCCGACAGGGCGTTGATGGTTTCGTCGCCGTCTGTACCGACATGAACGTCGTCGAGGTTTGATAGATCGACCATGTGAAATCTGTCCTTACTGCTTAGAGGGCCGAATTGTTTTGTCTCTGTTTGTTAAGATTCGTCATGATCAGTCTAGTATTCGGCCTTCAATGAAAAAAATAAACGCGCTGATCATTTGATAACCCATCTTAATATTAAGAAAAATCTTTATATAAATAGGGAAAAACGGCAAGCTTGCTCTACGAATAATTAGTGTCAGTTTGACCAGCACTTGCCATTTAACCGCGGTCAGGTCTGATTCCTGTTGGATAAATTCTCTGTAGCGATTTCGATTGATACTGGTTTGACGAGGCAGATTTAGTCCTCGTACTTCTTGTCCAGGTCCTCTCTGGAGGTGTTCATCTGGCGGCGTTCGCAGTCGGTGATCTTGATGGCCCGCCAACGTTCGGCGGCCCGCATCAAAGCCGCGAACATCAGCTTTAGGACCGCATTCTCGCCCCAGGCATGGGGGATGATTTTCAGCCGCCGGCGTTCCTCGACGAACAATCTTTCAAGCAAGTTGGTGGTGCGGGCGACCCGGCGTTGGGTGATCGAATTGCTGGCGACGAATGTGAAAATCGCATTGCCGCCGTCAGCGACAATCGAAGTGACGGCGGTGCCGATGATGGCTTGGTCCTAGGCGTCGAATTCGTAAACCTTATCGTCACTGCTACTGCTACTGGCTACGTTGGTATCCGCGCCTTTATCGTCAAACAGAAGATCGTCGTCGGAACCGCCCAAAACCGAATAATCTTCGAGTTCGCCAGAAACTGGGTCATTTCCATAACCCGCGGTTACGGTATCGTCACCTCAACCCACGACAAGCGTGTCGTCGCTGGACAATGCACGAACCGTCTCGGTTAAATCACAATCGCACAAAATATCATCGTTCTGTGTGAGAATGTCCTGAAATGGGCGTCCGAGAGAAATTCTAATTTTTTGTGCAATATTTTTTCAGTACAGAGGGCGTCTAGATTGCCGACCACTGCTTTGGCGATAAATACTTGGTGTTAAAAAGGCCAAATTGAGCGTTATCTCTCCAATATCCGCGCCGCGCCGTCCGCCATGACTTGGCAGCCGCGGACGATATCCTCGTCGTGGCTGTCTTCGGCGAAGTCGTGGCTGATGCCGCCGATGGAGGGGATGAAGAGCATCGCGCAGGGCATTGCGGCGGAGATCACGCCGGCGTCGTGGAAGGCGCCGGAGGGCATTTCGCACCATTTGCCGGGGGCGTGGGCTTCGGCTGCGTCGCGGAGATGGGCGCGCATACCATCATCCATATCCGCCGGCGCGATGCGGACGCGGGACGGGATCGAGGTGACCCTGGCGCCGCCGCGGCCATTGATCTCGTCGACCAGGCGGTCGACCACGGTCTCGAATTTGTCCAACACGTCGGTGGATTTGTCCCGGTATTGCAGGTCCAACTCCGCATAGCCGGGGACGATGGAGGCGGCGCCCGGCTCGATCACGGCCCGCCCCATGGTCCATACGGATTTCTCGCCGGCGACTTTTGGGAATTCCTCGTTGATCCCGTTAGCGAGCGCATAAAGCGCGGCGGAAGCGTCCTTGCGGATATTCATCATCGTGGTGCCGGCATGGTTCTGCTGCCCCTCGAAGGTGAAGCGGCGGCCGCCGAGGCCGACGATGGTGGTGACGACGCCGATATGGAGGTCGTCGATCTCCAACTGCGGGCCCTGTTCGATATGGGCCTCCAGGAAACCGCGGTAGCGGCCGAGATCGAGTTGGATCCTCGGCACGTCGGTCAGGCCTGCTTCCGCGAGGGCGTCGGACAGTTTGACGCCGTCTTTGTCGACCGCGTTTGCCTCCATTTCGTCGGTAAAGAATCCGCAAAGGGAGCGGCTGCCCATGCAACCATAAAACCGGGACTCCTCGTCCTGCAGGCTGACCGCATCGACGGCGAGGTGGGCCGTGTCAGGATCCTCGCTCAGCGCCCGCACCACTTCCAAGCCGTAGATCACGCCCAAGGCGCCATCGAGCCAGCCGCCGGTCGGTTGCGTGTCGGAGTGGGATCCGACAAGCAGTGCCGGGCCGTCGTTCTTCGAATAGCCGAGCACGTTGCCGACGCCGTCGATGCTGGCGTCCAGACCTGCTTCCTCATAGCGGTCGCGCAACCAACGCCGGGCCGCCATGTCGGCTTCGGAAAAGGCCGGCCGGACGACGCCCGGATGGACTTCCCCGATAGTGCGCAAATGGCGCAGGTCGGCAAGCAAGCGGTCTGAATTGATACGCGGCATAATGAATGACTCCCATTGAATGACTATCCGTTAACGGTATTATATGCACCTGCCAATGGCTCCGCCATGGACCTCTCCGCACATAAGGATCATTCCCATGAAATTGTCCAAGGTCACGCTCGACGACAAGTATGAGTTGGAGAAGGGGCGGGTCTACTTGACCGGTATGCAGGCATTGGTGCGCCTGCCGATGATGCAACGTCAGCGCGATCAGGCCGCCGGTCTGGATACCGCCGGATTCATTTCCGGTTATCGTGGCTCGCCGTTGGGTAATTACGACGCCTCGCTGTGGGCGGCGAAGAAAATCATCGAGCGGAACCAAATCCATTTTCAACCCGGCCTGAACGAAGATCTGGCAGTCACGGCGATCTGGGGCACGCAACAGATCGGTCTGTGGCCAGGCGCCAAGCATGACGGCGTCTTCGGTATTTGGTACGGCAAAGGGCCGGGGGTCGACCGCTCCGGCGACGCGCTGAAGCATGTCAACTTTGCCGGCTCCGCGAAACATGGCGGCGTCCTGGCGATCGCCGGCGACGATCACGGCTGCAAGTCGTCGACCCTGCCGCATCAAAGCGAATATGCTTTCATGTCGTCGTTCATACCGGTGTTGAACCCGGCCAATGTGCAGGAGTATCTCGACTACGGCCTCTACGGTTTCGCGATGAGCCGCTATTCCGGCTGCTGGATCGGCTTCAAGGCGGTCGGCGACACGGTGGAAAGCTCGGCCTCCGTCTCCATCGATCCGCACCGCGTGAAAATCGCTTTGCCGGACGATTTCGTGATGCCGGACGACGGCCTCAATATCCGCCAGGGCGACATCCACATGATGCAGGAAGCCCGGTTGATGAATTTCAAGCTGCCGGCGGCCCAGGCATTCGCCCGCGCCAACGGCCTCGACCGTATGGTGTTTCCGAGCACCAAAGCGCGGCTCGGCATCATCACCGCCGGCAAGGCTTATCTGGATGTGCGCCAGGCTTTGGACGAGTTGGGCATCACCCGCGAATTGGCCGAGGAAATCGGTATCCGTCTCTACAAACCGGCTCTGACCTGGCCGTTGGAGGAGCGAGGCGTGCAAGAATTCGCTCGTGGTCTAGAAGAAATCTTAGTGGTCGAGGAAAAGCGCCCGCTGATCGAGGATCAATTGGCCAAAATATTGTTCGGGCAAGCGGATGCGCCGCGCCGTATTTTTGGCAAGACCGACGAATATGGCGCGCCCTTGCTGCCGGCCCATGGCGAATTGACCCCCGGCGGCGTCGCTCAAGCGATCTACGGCCGGCTCAAGCGTTTCGCCGATCGCCCGGAGTTCGAACAACGCATGGCCCGTATCGAACAGGTCGAGGCGGCGGCCAAAGGCGCGCCGCCCGGGATCATGCGGACGCCCTACTTCTGCGCCGGCTGTCCGCATAACAGTTCGACGAAAGTCCCGGAAGGCAGCCGCGCCATGGCCGGTATCGGCTGCCACGGCATGGCCTTGTTCATTCCGGCGCGCAATACCCAGACGATCACCCATATGGGTGCGGAAGGGGTCAATTGGATTGGCCAGGCGCCCTTCGTGAAAGAGAAACACGTCTTCCAGAATTTGGGCGACGGTACCTATTTCCATTCCGGCTTGCTGGCGATCCGCGCGGCCATCGATGCCGGCGTCAATATCACCTACAAGATCCTCTACAACGACGCCGTGGCGATGACCGGCGGTCAGCCCGTGGTCACGGAAAGCAGCCTGACCCCGGACGAGATTACGCGTCAGGTTCATGCCGAAGGTGCCAAGAAAGTCGTCGTCGTGACCGACGAACCGGAGAAATATCCGGTCGGTACCAATTGGGCACCCGGCACGGACGTACGGCCGCGGGAAGAATTGGACGCGGTGCAGAAGGAACTGCGCGATATCGAAGGCGTCACGATCCTGCTCTACGATCAAACCTGCGCGGCGGAGAAGCGGCGACGTCGCAAGCGCGGGCTTTATCCCGATCCGCCGAAGCGTGCCTTTATCAATGAGGCGGTCTGCGAGGGCTGCGGCGATTGTTCGCAAGCCTCCAACTGCGTTGCCATCATCCCGTCGGACACGCCGCTCGGGCGTAAGCGCCGGGTCGACCAGTCCAACTGCAACAAGGATTTCTCCTGCATCAAAGGTTTCTGCCCCAGCTTCGTCACCGTTCATGGCGGGCAGGTGAGGAAAGCGAAGAAGCAGGCTGCGGCCACGGCCGACGCGGATCAGTTCGCCGATCTGCCGATGCCCGCGCTCGTCTCCGCGGCGGAACCCTACGGCATCCTGATCACCGGCATTGGCGGCACTGGTGTGGTGACCATCGGTGCCTTACTGGGCATGGCGTCGCATCTGGAGGGCAAGGGCGTCTCGGTCATGGATATGACCGGACTGTCGCAGAAGAATGGTGCCGTCACCAGTCATGTCAGGATTGCTGACGACCCGGAAGATCTGCACGCGGTGCGCATTGCGGCGGGCGGCGCCAGTCTGCTGCTCGGCTGCGATATCGTCGTCGCCACCAGCCCGGACTCGATCAGCACTGTCAATCAAGGCCGCACCAACGCCGTCATCAACAGTCACGTGGTGCCGACCGCCGGCTTCGTACAGGACAATGCCATCGATTTGTCGTCGGAGCGGATGATCCGTCAGATCACCGAGGCGACGGGCGAGAGCCATAGCCATTTCGTCGCCGCCACCAAACTGGCCACCGCGCTGCTGGGGGATTCTATCGCCACCAACCTGTTCATGGTCGGCTACGCCTGGCAGAAGGGCCTGCTGCCGTTGAAGCTCGAGTCGTTGGAGGAGGCGGTGCGTCTCAACGGCGTTGCCGTCGACGCAAATCTGCGCGCTTTGGCTTGGGGCCGGGCAGCCGCCCACGATCCCGATCGCGTGGAGGAAGCCGCGCGTCCGCTGATCATCGAGACTACGGCGGTCGCGTCAGACCGGGAAACTCTGGATCAACAAATCGAACGCCGCGCCGCGCATCTGGTCGCCTATCAGGATCAAGCCTATGCGGACCGCTATCGCAATCTCGTCGCCTCGGTACGGGCGGCGGAGACCGCACGGACGCCGGGACGAGACGAGCTTGCCGTCGCGGCCGCCCGCAATTTGCACAAACTAATGGCCTATAAGGACGAATACGAAGTCGCCCGGCTACACAGCGATCCGGCCTTCAAAGCGGCGTTGGACAAACAGTTCGAAGGCGACTACACGCTAACCTTCCACTTGGCGCCGCCGCTGATAGCCAGCCGCGACCCGCTGACCGGCGAATTGCAGAAACGCGAATTCGGTCCCTGGATGATGGCCGCGTTCCGTTGGCTGGCCAAGTTCAAATCTTTGCGCGGCGGACGCTTAGACCTCTTCGGCCGGACCGAAGAACGAAAAATGGAGCGCCAACTGATTGTTGAATATAGCGACATGTTGACGGAGTTGACGCGGGAATTGACCCTGGAAAATCATTCAATCGCCGTGCGGTTGGCCGAGTTGCCGGAAGAGATACGTGGTTTCGGTCATGTCAAAGAGCGCAACTTGCAACAGGCGCGAAAACGGAGGGATGAGCTTATCGACGCGTTTCGGTCGACCGTGGCCCGAGCCAGCGCGGCAGAATAGTCTGTGGAAATATTCGCGAAGGTTACTTATTATTAGCTTTTCGCGGATTTACTTATAAGCGCATGACTTCCGGCAGGTATCTTACAAGTCGTAGGGTTTGGCATGGCCTTTAAGCGGGAAACTCTTCTCGGCCAGATCCTCGAAAACGCGATGGAAGGCGTTTTTATTGCGCGATCGTCTGGGAAATCCATTCTTTATGCCAACAAAGCCGCCGAGCGATTGCTGGGATACAAAACCGATGGTTTAACCGGGCTCTGTCTCGCGGAAATCGGAATACTTGACAATGTTGAGGGCAAGAATGGCGAAACCGACGCCGATCGCGAGGCACAGATCGCAACAGCGAGTGTATTGAATGCGGCGTCCGGTACACTCGTACCCGTAACCCTGTATGAGCGGTATGTCGAGGAAGGCGGCGATCGTTACAGGATCGTGTATTTCCGCCCGATTACCGAAGTAGATGAAGCGAAAGCCGAAGCCGACGCCGCCTTCGGACTGCTCGATAAGATCTTCGACGCAACGCCCTTCCCGATGTCCATCGTTCGGGCTAGCGACAATCGTATGCTGCGCGTCAATCGGGCGTCCGTGGAGTTTTTCGGCCTTACGGAAGCCGAAATCCTGGCCAAATATTCGACGGATTTCTATGTCGATCTGTGCGACCGTGAAAAATACCTGGCCGCCCTCGACGCGAATAACAGAGCGGACGGCGTCGAAATCCGGCTTTGGAACTTCAGCGGTCGGGGCGAGCGGATTTGTCTGCTGTCTTCTTTTCCGCTGATCTATTACAGCGAGGCGGCGCATTTGGCCGCCATGATGGACATTACCGAGATACGCGAGGCGCAGTCGGCGGCGGAAGACGCGCGGATCGAGGCCGTGGTCGCCAATCGGGCCAAATCGCGGTTCCTCTCGTCAATGAACCACGAACTGCGTACGCCGCTGAACGCCATTCTCGGGTTTGCGCAATTGATGTCGATGGATCCGCGTGAACCGCTCAGCGAGAAACAGCGCGAACGGCTGAAATACATAAATCAAAGCGGCGAGCATTTGCTGTCGCTGATCGGCGACGTCCTCGATTTGGCTAAGGTCGACAGCGGCAATGTCGACATTGATATAGAGGACGTCGCCGTCGGCGACCTGATCGAGGAAGGCCTGATCTCGATTCGCCCCATGGCGATCATATCGGGGATCAAGATTGTCAACGAGGCGAAAGGTCAGGCTTTGCCGCCGGTCCGCGGCAATCGGCTCAAGGCGCGGCAGGTTCTGTTGAACCTGCTATCCAATGCGGTGAAATACAACAACGCGAAGGGAGAAGTCCGGGTTCTGGCCGAAACGCCGCGAGAGGGGTGGCTGCGCGTCGCCATCGCCGATACCGGTCCGGGCATCGCGCCCGATCAGCAGGCCAATGTTTTCCTACCATTCAATCGATTGGGGCGGGAGAACTCCGGCATCGAAGGGTCCGGCATCGGCTTGACCCTGGCGAAGCAACTCATGCACAAGATGGACGGGCGCATCGGTTTGAATTCGCGCCCGGGTAAGGGCAGCGAGTTTTGGATCGAACTGCCGCTCGCGAGCGCGGGCGCTGTCCCTCAGCGGAAATCGATGGCCAATAGCTCGTAACTCTTGCCGCCGCGGGGCGTGTTCACTTCCACCTCGTCGCCGACCTTCTTGCCGATCATCGCGCGGGCCAAAGGCGCTTTGATCGAGAGCAGGTTTTGTTTGATGTCCGCCTCGTCCTCGCCGACGATCTGGAAGGTCATTTCCTCGTCCTCTTCGTCAACGACCTTGATGGTGGCGCCGAATTTGACCGTGTCGCCGGACAGGCTGTTGGCATCGATGACCTGCGCAAGCGAAAGCTTACTCTCGAGTTCGATGATGCGGGTCTCGATAAAGGACTGGCGTTCTTTCGCAGCGTGAAACTCGGCGTTTTCCGAAAGGTCGCCATGGGCGCGCGCCTCCGCGAGAGCCTGAATGATGGCCGGCCGCTCTTCGGTTTTCAACCGTTTCAATTCTCCTTCCAGTCGCTCAAATCCGGCGGCTGTCATGGGAGCTTTTTCCATTGCTTCGCCCAATCCGTTGTTGTCGTGATGTGCGGAAATTCAAGCCGCGCTCTTACGCGATTCAGTCTAATTCCGCAAGGGTTTTTGGCAAGGGTGGAATCGCAATCGTTCAAACGCTCAAGTTAAACGCGATCGAGATTCTTTCCGAAGGTCCTTCGTATGGTCGGACCGCGTGGGAGAGCCAGGCGGGGAAGAGCAACATATGGCCGCTGGCGGGTTGCGTGGTTTCGCTGGCGCCGACGCTATGGCCACCGGGGGTGGCGAAAGCCAGGCTGGGTGCGTACATAGCCGGCGCGATGCCGCGCGGGTCCTGCATTTCGAATTCACCGCCTTGGCGTTCCGCCATATCGCCATAGCCATCGTCGACATAGTAAGTGCCGGACCAGAAACTGCCGGGATGGGTGTGAAATTCATTGCCGTCGCCGGGTCCGTTGACATTGGCCCAGGCATTGACTTTCCAATCGATCGCAACCGCTTGGCCGCGCCGGTCGCAGGTCGCCTGCGTGGCGAGTTGTCGGGCCTGTTCCAGCACGATCCCACCCGCAGATCCGCCCCATTCGGCGAAATCCCAGCTCGATTGCCAGCCGCCCAGATTGCTGTGATGGGTGCTCGATTGATTATCCCTGCGGTCGAGAATGATCCGCTTCAACTCTTCGTTCAGGCGCCCGGCATCCGCTAGCTGGGCACGGATGATCGGGGTCGGGAAGAGATTGTGGACATTGACCTTGGTGTCGCGAATGCCGCCGTCGGCCATCAAGCGGGACCCTGGACTTCCAGGACGACCACCGGAATCTCGCGATCGCCGGCACGCTGCTGATAGTCGTTGTAAGGCGGATAGTAGTCGGCGAGGACCGCCCACTTCTCCGATCGTTCCGTACCGCTGGCGACCCGCGCTTTCGCTTTGAACTTGTCGCTGGCGACGTGGATCGTGCAGTTCGGCTCGGCCGTCAGATTCAGATACCAGCTCGGATGTTGCGGATGGCCACCCTTGGAGGCGATGATGACATAGTCGTCGCCGATTTTTCGGTAGATCAGCGGCAACGGTCGGTCTTCGCCGCTCTTTCGACCCTTGGTGATCAAAAGCAACGTCGTCAGCAATCCGCTGGTCCCGCCGGCGCCTTCACCCGCGTCCCAAAGATGTGCTTTTTCAGGGTCTTCGAAATAAAGTTTGATGTGATTTGCGATCCATTTTGGTAAGCCTTTGGTGGTATCCAGCATGCGGGTTCGGCTCCGTTTCTCAGGTTATGAGATGGATATTAGCGGCGGCGCGAGCAACGCACCAGAGGGCAGAAGACAATATGATGCCTGATCGGGAAATACTTAAACATTGAGATAGATAATAGCCATATTAGTTTGTGAATGCCGCCAAATTGACACATATTCCTAACCTTGTTTTGTTTGTGGAATTTTTGACCCGGGGGAACTGCTCAAATGGCTATTTATCTGGATTTGAGTGACGAGAAAGACAATCTCATGATGGCGTGGCAGAACGCTTGGTGGGACGACGAAGAGATTTACGCCGAACCGATCGAATCGGACGAAGAGCCATCCGGTCTGGCGTTTGGGCGTGATCCGGACTTTTCCGACGCTAGGGGCGGCGTTCCGGGTAAGCCGGGCGGCGATCCGACCTCTCCGCCGCCGCCACCGCCGCCGCCGGGCGAGGAGCCGCTCGATAGCTATCGCAGCGGTGAGGCGGACGATCTCGCCGCGGGCGTGGATAACTACAATATCGATATCAATTTCGTCGGCGACGATTGGACTGTGGAACTGCAGGAAGCGTTTATCGTCGCCACGGAATTTCTCAGTCTGTTGATCCAAACCGGATTCGCGGACGACCCGAGCGTTCCGGACACGTCGACGAATAATCCGACCGACACCGTCTATGTCGATGACCTGTTGATCCATGCCGAGTTGGCGAATTTACCGGGGAACACCTTGGGCCGGGCGGGGCCGGAATATGCCCATGACGACATCGACTGGATCCCGGTCGAAGGCACCATGGAATTCGACACGCAGTTTGCGCAAAACAATGTCGATAGCGGCGATTGGCTGATCGTCGTCCTGCACGAGATGCTGCATGTCCTTGGTTTCGGGACCTTATGGGGTCCCGAATATATGGATCTGAAGACCGATGATGGCTTGTATTTCGACGGCCCCTTGACGACGTCTCTGTTTCTTGAGGAGTCGCTGGCCATCGAACAAGACGGCGGCGCCGGCACCGCGGGCGGCCATTGGGACGAGGACACATACGAACTTGCCCTGATGTCCGGTTATCTGGACTCGGGGTCTGAACTCATGGACTTCTCCGTCGCCGCGCTCATCGATATGGGCTACGATATCGATCATGCGGATATCGATACCTATAGCCTTGGCGAAATCGAAACTCTGGTCGCGGATTATCTCGGCGGGGCCTGATCGGCCTAAGGCATGAAGCGGATCATGCGGGCGATGTCGAAGAAATTGTCCGCTTCGAAGCCGACCGCTTCGGCGCCGATGGCGCGGGCGCCGGGATAGAAGGATGCCTGGTAGGCCAGCGCGTGGTTGTTGAACCAAATCTCGATGACGAAACGCGCCGGCGTTTCCAACCGGCAGGCGTTGAGATCGCCGGATAATGCGGTATTCACCCCCTCTGCGATTTTGCGCCGGGCCAGCTCGGGATGCAGGCCGATATTCGAGGCGCCGACACCTTCGCCGGTCGTCACCGTGGTGATCGACGGATTGAATTGCTCGGCCGCCCGGCAGATGCCGCCATCGCCGGAAATCATCACCACCGGCACGCCGACATAATCGGCGATATAGCTGTGCATCATAAATTCGCTCATCACCTGGCCATTCAGCAGGATTTTGGGGAACCGCAGGCTAAGCGTATGGGACAGCGGCGTTGTGGCGACGGAGGCGGCAGCGTGATAGCCGACCATCAGCGCGGCGTCGAAGCTATCATCCAGCTCCTGCAGCATGCAGAAAGGGTGATCGGACCAATTGCGGATCAACCGCGCTTCCTCGGGTAGGGCGTCGTGGACGATATTACGGCCACTGCCATGGGCGTCTTTTACGAGGATTTCAGTCGCGCCCGCCTCCAGTGCGGCGCGGCAGGCGGCGGCCACATCCTCGGTCATTTTCTCGCGGAACTGGGTATAGGCGCTGTGCCCCAAGGTCGCTTCGTCCCAATGGGCGATGCCTGCGACCCCTTCAATATCGGCGCTGATATAGACTTTCATAGGTTTCTGCCTCGTTAGATTTCCGGTTCGCCGGCCGCGACCCAGGCTTGGTAATCCGCCTGGACCTGCGCGCCGGGGGGATAAAGCCCGGGCAGTGCCTCGCCCTTGGCCAACCGGCGGTGCACGTAGCCTTCGACATGGTCCATGGCCTGTCCGGCTTCGGCAACGGCGGCGGCGATCCCGGCGGGTACAGCGACAACGCCTTCCGCATCGCCGACGATATAATCGCCCTGGAAGACCGGCACGCCGCCGCAGGCCAACGGTGCGCCGACATCGGCCAGCATAAGTTGGGCGAAGCTGGGCGGCGCGGCGGAGGCCGTGGCGAAGACGGGGAAGTCGATCTCCGCCATTTCCGGCAGGTCGCGCATGCCGCCGTCGGTCACCGCCGCAGCCAATTCGCGCATCTTCATCCGCATGACCAGATTGCCGCCCAGAATGCCGACATCGTTGCGCCCGTTCGAATCCAGAACCAGGACGGAGCCGGCCGGCGTCTCCTCCACCAGCGGACGCATCAGATTGTCGGGATGATCGAGAAACTGCGCCGGTTTCAAATCCTCACGCAGCGGCAAATAACGCACGGTCACGGCCGGGCCGGCGAAGCGGCAGGCGTCCGGATTGCAAGCGAAGACATTGCGAATGGCCGTATTGTTCAGGCCGTGATCGCGCATCATCACGGTGGTTAAGGTCGGCGTGGAGACCCGCGCCAAGGCGCGCACGAGATCGCTCATGTCGAATGTTCCCTTCAGGCTGGTCCCCCGTGCCTGCCACAATTGCCGAGCAGAATCAATCTGGGGTGCCTGGCGAGGGCCATGCTAAACCAACCATACGCGGTGAACGAGGGAGGTGGCGCGTGAGCGAACGCGGTATTCGAGGCAAAGTGGCGATCGCCGGGATTGGCGAAACCGTCTACTACAAACATGGCCAATCGCCGGACGCGGAATTCGTTCTGGCCTTGCAAGCGATCTTGAAGGCGGCGGAGGACGCGGGTATCGACGCGCGGGAAATCGACGGTTTCGCCTCTTATTCCAACGATCGTAACGAGCCGTCCAGATTGGCGGCGGCTCTGGGCATTCCGGATCTGAAATTCGCCAACATGAATTGGGGCGGCGGCGGTGGCGGCGTTGCCGCCGCGATCGCCAACGGCGCGGCGGCGATCGCTGCCGGCTACGCGGATTGCGTGGTCGTGTTTCGCGCCTTGGCCCAGGGGCAGTTTCAGCGCTTCGGGCAAGCGGCACCGGCGGCGACCATTTCAGGTGACGCGGCTTATATGGCGCCCTATGGCGTTATGTCGCCAGCGCAGAAATACGCCATGCGCGCGACACGCTTCATGCATGATCACGGTGTCGAACGGGATGTGCTGCGGGCCATCGCCATGGCGTCCTATCGGCATGCTCAAAACAATCCGCGGGCCGTCCGTTACGGCCGGCCGCTGGACGAGGCGACCTATGATGAAAGCCGCTGGATCGTCGAGCCGGTGAACCGGCTGTTCGACTGCTGCCAGGAAAACGACGGGGCCGCGGCGGTGATCTTGGTGCCGGCGGAGCGGGCGAAGGATCTGAAGCAAGCGCCTGTATACCTGCTTGGCGCCGCTCAGGGTTCCGACCATCGTTGCGGCGCGCCGGTAATGAATGCCAGCACCTTCCCATCCTCTTCTTTCACCACGGTGGCGCTCCGGCTGTACGAGTCGGCGGGAGTGAAGCCCAAGGATATCGATGTGGTGCAGTCCTACGAAAACTTTACTACTGGCGTGATGATGGCGGTAGTCGAGCACGGCTTCTGCGCGCCGGATCAGGCGAACGAGTTCTTCACGCTCGACAATCTGTCGGCACCGGGCGGCGGCATGCCGCTCAATACTTCCGGCGGCAATCTGGCGGAATGTTACATGCACGGTCTCGGCCTGCAGATCGAAGCCGTGCGGCAACTGCGCGGTCAGTCCTGCAATCAGGTGCCGGACGCCAATGTCGCGATCAACATAGCTGGCCCCATGGTCACGCCGGTGTCGAGTTTGATCATGGGTACCGGGGAGGCGTTACAATGAGCGGCGACCAATATTACCTGCCGGCCGGTCTGCCGGCGCCCGTGCCGGCCGGGGACGGTCTCGATAAGCCCTATTGGGAAGGCACGCGGCGTGGCGAGCTATGGGTGCAACAATGCGGCGATTGCGGTTCGTGGCAATGGGGTCCGGAATGGCTCTGCCATCGCTGCCGGTCTTTCGACATGCGGTGGCGGCAGATCGACGGTAAAGGGGTGATATATAGTTGGGAACGTCCCCATCATCCGGTGCATCCGGCGCTGAAAGGCCGTGGTGCTTATACCGTCGTTCTGGTCGAACTGCCGGAGGCCGGCAATATCCGTATGCTGGGCAACTTGCTTGGACCTGACGATCAGCCGGTCGAAATCGGTGCCGCCGTCGAGGCCGTATTCGAACCCCACGACGATGCCGCGCCGCCCTTCACGCTCGTGCAATGGCGTTTGACCGAGTAAGAGCCCGGCCCGAAACTATGTCAATAGTTTCAATACCCTATATGAGCGAAATTGAAACAGACGCCGTCATTCCCGCGCGCATGAAGTGGGGCAAAGCCCTAAGCGGGAATCGATTTCGCTTCCCGTGCGGGTCCAATATTGGTTCGATAACAAAGCTTTGCTTTGACCGATCATCGCCCCGCATCGCTCTGGACCTAGATTCGTTAGGCCGCTTAGGGCTTTGCCCCACTTCGTGCGCACGGGAATGACGGCGTATATGTCTTCTCCATTTGCTAAGCCTTTGACTTTAAACTATTAGTTTCGAGCTGGATTCCAAGGCACAGGTCGGTCGCTCGGCCACACTCGTTTTGATACTAATAACGGCAAAATGATACTTACCCTTGCCATTTCCGGTTACCGATCATTGCGGGAAATTGTGTTGCCGCTCGACCGGCTGACGGTGATTACAGGGGTCAACGGCAGCGGGAAATCCAATCTGTATAAGGCGATCCGCCTGTTGGCCGACGTCGCACAAGGATATGCGATCGGCGCCCTGGCGCGGGAGGGCGGGCTTGAGTCGACGTTATGGGCCGGTCCGGAGGAGATTTCCCGCGCCATGAAAGCCGGCGAGGTGCCGGTCCAGGGCACGCGGCGCAAAAAACCCGGTCGCCCTCAAGTTGGGCTTTGCCGGGGAGGATTATGGCTATGCCATCGATCTCGGTTTGCCGCCCGAAGATGTCACATCGCTGTTCAACAGCGACGCCGAAATCAAAGCGGAATCGCTCTGGGTCGGCGAACAACTACGCCGGCGCAACGAAATCGCGCGACGCCGCGGGCCGGGGGTCCAGGTCCGCGATGACAAAGGTGCTTTTCAACAGGTCACCACGACATTGGCGCCGTTCGATAGCATGATGACCCATGCGGCGGATCCGAAGGACGGCTATGAGCTGCTTGTGTTGCGGGACCGGATGCGGGAATGGCGGTTCTACGACCATTTCCGCACGGATCGGGAGTCTCCGGTGCGGATCCCCCAAGTCGGTACGCGGACGCCGGTGTTGGCCTCCGACGGTAGCGATCTTGCCGCGTCATTGCAGACCATCAAGGAAATCGGCGATCGGCGTGCCTTGGACGATGCGATCGACGACGCCTTTCCGGGCTGCTCCGTGGGCGTCGATCCCAATGGTCAGCTGTTCGACTTGGTTATGCGGCAACCGGGAATGCTCAGGCCGTTGCGGAGCGGCGAACTTTCCGACGGGACGCTGCGTTACCTGTTGTTGACCATCGCCCTGCTGACCGCGCGGCCGCCGTCGCTCTTGGTTTTGAACGAGCCTGAAACCAGCATTCATCCAAGCCTGCTCGAGCCCCTGGCGCGACCTAATTTCGGCGGCGGCGGAGCGATCACAAATCATCGTGGTTTCGCACGCGGCCGCACTCATATCGGCGCTGTCCGGGAAAGAAAGTTGCGTGACCTACAATCTCGAAAAGGAACTTGGCGAAACTGTGATCCCGGGATTGATACCACCTCTGTGGACTTGGCCGAAACGTTAAGTCGAACTTACGGTTTCCGCGCTCGCAGATGCCCTGGGCGGAGTTGGCCCTGATGGGCGACGATGGTCCGCATGCGGGCGCGTGCGAGCCAGTTGTCGGCTTCCTCTTGACCGAGCAGGTCCACCATGCGGGCATTGTCGGGACCGGCGAGGCGATCGACGGAGGTTTGCGAGAGCTCGGCGAACCAGGCGGTGCGGTCGACCTCCTCGACCTCGACGAAGCCGGCATCCCGGCATTGTGCCGCCGCCTGTCCGATCGGCGCCATGGTGGAAGCTCAGGCCTGTCATGTCCAACCATTTAGCCATTTCGGATGTCTGCGGGGCGTTGGTGCCGAACCAGTCGCTGAGCGCGAGACGGCCGCCCGGTTCAGAGCGCGAAATATATCTGCGTAGAGCGCGGTCTTGTCCTGAATATGGATGATCGAATCCTTGCTGAACACCAAGTCGAAATGTTCGTCGGGGAAGGGCAGGGGGCCAGGCCGTACTTTCTTCAGCTCGATCCGATCGACGAGGCCGCGTTCGGAGATCGCCGCGGCGGCGCGGGCCAGAACCGGTTCCTCCACGTCGATGCTGGTGACGTGACCGGCGTCATGGGCTTCGACTAAAAGGCAAGCCGGTCCGCCGATCCCGGTGCCGATGTCCAGGACCTCCAGACCGCGCAGGTCCAGGCCTTCGACGATTTTCGCCACTTCCCTCCGGTCCGCCGGGGGACAGAAAGCCGTCGCCGAACAGCAGTTCCAGCTTGGCGATGAAATCGTCGGGATATTCGATCTCGTCATCGTGGGACATCTTGCCACCTCCGTGTCGGCCCGATACCGTACAACCTCCAGACATTAATTCACAGCAATCGGATGAGGCGAGAGATGGACGTATCGGGCAAGAAGGCGTTGGTATTCGGCGGAACTTCCGGGATCGGACTGGCGGCGGCGCAGCAATTGGCGGCGCGCGGCGCGCAAGTCACCGCCGTCAGCCGAAATCCGGATAAGGCGGGCGATCCCGGTGCCGGAATAGCGTTGGCGAAATGCGACGTTCGCGACCGGGAAGCGCTGTCGGCGCTGTTTCGGGAACAGGCACCGTTTGATATCTTGATCAGCGCGGCAACCGGCGGCGACCGGGCCGCCGGCCCCTTCCTGTCCATGGATTTGGACGGCTATCAAGGGTCTTTCGACAAGCTGTGGGGCTACGCGAATGTCGTCCGGTTAGGCGCCGAACATCTCGCCGACGACGGTTGCATCACATTGGTCAGCGGGGCCCCGGCACGCAATTGTCTGCCGGGCCAAGTGGCTTTGTCCTGCGTTGGCGGTGCCGTCGAAAATCTGGTCCGCGCCGTGGCACCGGAGATAGCGCCGAAGCGGATCAATGTGGTCAGCCCCGGTGTCATCGATACGCCCATGTTCGGTCCGGCCAGCGAGACGCGGGATCAAGCGGTCTTGAACGCCACATCAAAATTCATCATCCCGCGCGGCGGGACGGCCGATGAGGTGGCGCAGGGCATCCTGTTCACGGTGGAGAACGACTTCGTTACCGGCACGACCATCGATGTGGATGGCGGCTGGTTACTCAGCTGACGCCTTGCCGTTGCTATTGCCGCGACCGCGCCGCTTCTCGGGGTGCAGCGCCGCGCCGAGAATATGTTCAGAACTATGGATGACATGGCTGGTTGAGCCGACGATCAGCGGGTCCGGTTCTTGGACAAGCTGGCGATCCTTACCGGGATAGTCGAGCGAATTCAGAAAGTGGGCCATGCAATTGAGGCGGGCTCGTTTCTTGTCGTCCGATTTGATGATCGTCCAAGGCGCGTCGGCGGTATCCGTGTAGAAGAACATCGCCTCCTTGGCTTCGGTATAGTCGTCCCACTTATTCAAGCTGGCCTTGTCGACGGGGGACAGCTTCCATTGTTTTAAGGGATCCAGTTCCCGCGATTTGAAGCGGCGGTGCTGCTCGTCTTGTGTGACCGAGAACCAGTATTTGTAGAGGCGTATGCCGGATCGGGTAAGCATCCGCTCCAGATCCGGCGTCTGCCGCATGAACTCGAGATATTCGTTGGGACTGCAGAATCCCATGACCCGCTCGACGCCGGCCCGGTTGTACCAGGAGCGGTCGAAGAACACCATTTCGCCCGCCGTCGGTAGCTGCTCGATATACCGTTGGAAGAACCATTGGCCGCGCTGTACGTCGGACGGCTTGGCCAGGGCGACGACGCGCGCGGAGCGGGGATTCAAATGCTCGGTGAAGCGCTTGATGGTGCCGCCCTTGCCGGCTGCGTCGCGGCCTTCGAAGATCAGCACGAACTTCTGTCCTGTTTCCTGCGCCCAAAGCTGCACCTTTAGGAGTTCGGCCTGAAACTGCGCTTTCTTGCGTTCATAGGATTTGCGGTCGAGCTTGGTCTTGTAGGGATATTCGCCGCTCTCGAAGGCGTGGCGAATGGCTTCGGGGTCCAATTTCTTGGCAGCGATTTCGGCCGGCTGCTTCGGTTTTTGGGGGGCGGGCGCGGTAGTTTTCGGCGTTGTGGCCATAGCGATCTCCAATCCTAGGGGCAGAATACTCTAACTGATTTCAGCTCGAGACGCTTTGCTCAAGATCAAAAAGTCGCCCCATTAACTATTACCTAAAATGCAATTCATCTCTTTTCAGTATTAACCTTAACTTAGGAATCCGACGCCCATACTGCTTGGCATCAAGGGACAAAAGTTTGGCAGGGTATCACAAACAGTCGGCCCGAAACGGACCCAGGTAATAGACATGGAGCAACAACCTGGTTTGGGCCAATTGAGGGAGTAGGAAAATGGAAGTCGAGACCTTTGAGCATCACGAGTTGAACGATGGCCTGTCGGGCCTGATGGCGGATATGCATGAGGACGGCGATCTGCTGTTGGAAGATTGGGACGATCTGGTGGATCTTGACGATCTGATCGACACCACCAATCTGATCGATCCCGAGTGGGATAGCTATTGATCCAAGGTCTGAGCCTCACCGGCAAATGCGTCCGCCGCGTGGGGCTCAACTTGTTCAATGGGTAATGGGTGCTGTAAGTCTGCCCTAATTGTATCAGTCAGGTCGATTTCGCGTGTTATATGTGGGCGGCGGCATTCGTCTAAATAGACGCGGGTGTGGCGAAGAACCTCACGTCGGTGCCGTAGTAATGGCGATTTTCCACATAATCGAGACCGACTTTTTCCAAAACCCGCTGTGACGGCAGGTTATCCGGATGGGTAATGCCGTAGACGCGGTCCAGCTGCAATGTATTGAAGGCGTAATCGACGAGAAACGCGCTGGCTTCCGACGCGATCCCGTCGCCCCATGCCGACGGGAAAAAACGGTAACCGAGCTCGATTTCGGGTCCCTTCATCTCGATTTCGAACAAACCGGCCCATCCAAGAAACCGACCGGGATCGGACAACGGTTCGACCACCCATAGGCCTAGGCCGTCCCGTCGCTGCAGCAAATCCATTTGACGATCCGCGGCTTTATCAGATTCCGGACTGCCCGGTTCCAGCGGCGCGGCAGTGATATAACGCATCACCTCCGCATCCGCGTTCAAGGCGATCAGATGTCGGCGGTCGCTATCGCGACCCCGTCGTAAGCGCAACCGCTCCGTCAAAAAGTGTTCCTTACGGCCAGGCACTATTGTCTCTGACTTCGGGAGAGGATTTCGGCGAAATCCCATTCCTTGCCAGGCGCCGCATCGAACAGGGCCTGGGTATATTCGTGCTGCGGATCCAGGAAGATATCGCGGGCCGGGCCTTGTTCGACAACCTCGCCCTGGCGCATGACCAAGACTCTGTCGCAGATCTGTGCCGCCACCCGCAGATCATGGGTGATGAACAGCACGGCGAGATTGAGCCGTTCGCGAATGTCGTCCAGCAGCTTCAGAACCTGCGCCTGCACTGAGACGTCGAGAGCCGAAACCGCCTCGTCGGCGATCAGCAATTCCGGCTCCATTGCCAAAGCGCGGGCGATGCAGATACGCTGCCGCTGGCCGCCGGAAAACTGGTGCGGATAGCGGTCGAGTGCGTTCGGATCGAGATGCACCAATTCCATCAGATCCCGCGCTCGTTTTTTCGCGTCCGTCCCGCTTAGGCCGTAATTCATTGGCCCTTCGATGATCGAGTCTCCGATCGTGCGGCGTGGATTGAGGGACCGATAGGGATCCTGAAAGACGATTTGTACCCGCCGGCGCAGACCGTGAAGTTCCCGGTGCTTCGCGTAGGCGATATTGTCGGCATCGATAAAAATATCGCCGCTGGTCGGATCGATCAGGCGAACGACACAGCGCGCCACGGTGGTCTTACCGCTGCCGCTTTCGCCGACGATACCGACGGTTTCCCCGCGGGCGACTTGCAAATTGACTTCCTTGGCCGCCTGTACCGTCTTGGTTTGGCGCAGGAAACCCTTGTCGACATAGGTCTTGGTCAGGTTTTCCGTGCGCAGGACGATTTCGGAAACCGGTCGATCCGGTGGCGCTTGCGGCGTCATCGAAGGAATGGAGGAAACCAGCATGCGCGTATAGGGTTCGGTCGGGTTGGTCAGGACTTGTTTGGCCTCGCCGAACTCGACGATTTCGCCCCATTGCATGACCGCGACCTTGTCGGCGATATCGGCAACAACGCCGAAATCATGGGTGATGAAGAGCACGCCGGCATCGTGACGATCCTGCAACTCCTTGATCAGATGTAGTATCTGCGCCTGCGTGGTGACGTCCAGGGCCGTCGTTGGCTCGTCCGCGATCAGCAACACAGGGTCGAGCACCAGGGCCATGGCGATCATGATCCGCTGCCGTTGTCCGCCCGAAAGCTGATGGGGGTAGGAGCTTGCCATGCGGGGTGGGTCGGGTAGGTGGACCAGTTCCAAAATATCCAGGATCCGCGCCTGCCGCTCTGTCGCCGACAGATCAGTATGGGTTTCTAGAACCTCGTCGATCTGCCGGCCGCAGGTCATCACCGGGTTCAACGCCGTCATCGGCTCCTGAAAAATCATCGACATGCGGGTGCAACGCAGCTCCCGGAGCCGATCTTCGGAGGCTTCGAGAATATCCTCCCCCTGCAGCAGGATTTTTCCGGCGACCGGCGTCAATTGCCCTTTCGGCAACAGGCCCATGACCGAGAAGGCCGAGACCGACTTGCCGCTACCGGATTCGCCGACCAGGCAGACGATTTCCTTCGATCGGACCGAAACATTGATGTTGTTGACGGCGAATTCGCGGTCCGCGCCTTCCGGCAGAGAGACCGAGAGGCCCTGGATTTCCAGGACCGGTTTGCTGGTATCGTCGCTCATGATCCTAGAACCGTTTCGCCATGCGTGGATCAAGCGTGTCGCGCAACCCGTCGCCGAGAATATTGACCGCCAGCACCGTGATGGCTAGCAGAATGCCCGGGAAGAAGATGTTGTGCGGATAGACCCGGAAGAAAACCCGGCCTTCCGCCATGATGTTGCCCCAGGTCGGGGTTTCCGGCGAAATGCCGGCGCCGAGGAAGCTCAGGATCGCTTCCACCAAAATCGCCGAGGCGCAGACATAGGTACCCTGAACGATCAGCGGCGCCACCGTGTTCGGCAGGACGTGACGGTACAGCAGTTTGATCATCGGCGTGCCGATGGAGACGGCCGCTTCCACATAGGGTTCCTCGCGGATCGATAGGACGATCGAGCGCACCAGACGCACGACGCGTGGAATTTCCGGCACCATGATAGCGACGATCACGGTCATGATCGTGGCGCCGGACAGACTGACCAATGCGATCGCCAGGAGAATGCCCGGGATCGCCATCAATCCGTCCATCACCCGCATGATGAGCCCGTCCAACCAGCGTACATAGCCGGCGATAAGACCGATCGCCAGGCCGACGACAATGGACAAAGCGGCAACAACCAGGCCGACGACAAGAGATATCCGCGTACCGTAGATCACCCGGCTATAGACATCGCGGCCGAGGGCGTCGGTTCCCATCCAATAGGTGCGGTGAACTTCCTTGTCGCTTTCGTCCATCACCGTCGTCGCATAGCCGGGCTTCTTATTCCGGTTGGTCGGATCGATGAATGTCGGATCGATGGTACCCATGTAAGGCGCGATCAAGGCGACGAATAGCATCACAACCATGACGATGCCGCCGAAGACTACGGCGCGATGGCGGATCAGCCGTTGGGCCAGGTTCAGGCGTTTAACGCTGGCGGCGGCTTGCGATGCGGCATCGGCCTCAATCTCATCGAATGGATCGAGGGGATCGCGATACGGCGCGTCGGTCTGTTCCGGCTGGCTCAATAGCTTATCCTCGGATCTAGAAATGTATAAGTCAGGTCGATCAACAGGTTGATGACGACGTAAATGAAGGAAAACACGAGTATCAGCGCTTGCACCGTCGGATAGTCGCGGCCCAATACCGCGTCCACCGTCAGTCGGCCGAGGCCGGGGATATTGTACACGGTCTCGGTTACCACGACGCCGCCGATCAACAACGCAATGCCGATACCGATCACGGTCACGATGGGGACGGCGGCGTTACGCAGCGCATGGCGCATCAAGACGACGCGCCGGGTCAGCCCCTTGGCGTAGGCGGTGCGGATATAATCCTCCCCCAACACGTCCAGCACGCTGGCCCGGGTGATCCGCGCGATCAGAGCGATGTAGATCACGCTCAGCGTAAAACCCGGCAGGATTAGGCGGTGTAGATATTCCCATAACCCCGCGCTCAAGGGCTTGTAGCCCTGGACCGGAAACCATCGGAATTCAATGGCGAAGAAATAGATCAACAAATAGCCGAGCACGAAAACGGGTACCGAGAAACCGAGCACCGAGAAGCCCATGGTAAATTGGTCGATCCAACTGCCGCGCCGATAGGCGGCGATAACGCCGAGTGGGATGGATACGACCAAGGTGAAGATCAATGTGATCACCGCAAGGGAAACCGTTGCGCCAACACGCTGTGAAATCAACTCGGTAACAGGCTTTTTAAAGAAATAAGATTCGCCAAGATCGCCGCGGACGATATCCAGCAGATAGATCCCGAACTGCTTCCAGATCGGCTCGTTCAGACCGAGCGCTTCGCGGATTTCGGCGATTTGTTGCGGGGTGCCGTTGTCGCCGGCTAAAACCGCGGCCGGATCTCCAGGCGTTAGCCGTAACATCAAAAAGACAAGCAGTGCCACCATGCCCAATACCGGGATGGTGGAAAGAATGCGTCTGACGACAAAGCCAAACATATGAATTCCTTAAATGGTTGGCCCGCCGGGCGCGGCTGCGCCCGGCGGTACCGTGACACCTTGGCCGATTACTTCTTGGCGATATTCCAGAAGAACGGCGCCGGACCTTCGAGAACGCCGGAGAGGCGGTCTTTGCGCCAAGCGCTCGGACGATACCATTGGCCGGCATGGGCGTGGGTCACCACTTCCATGGCCCGAACCTGGATCATCTCGGCGATCTTGGGCTGATCCTTCGGATCGGCGGCAATGAACTGATCTCGCAGTTCTTCCATTTTGGAGTCGCAGGGCCAACCGAACCAGGCTTTGTCACAACCGGCGGCGAAACCGGCGGCCATGATCGGGTTCAGAATGTCGGCCGCGACCCAAGCCGTGAGGAACGCGTTCCAGCCACCTTCAGCCGGTACTTCCCGCTTGGACCGGCGGGAAACCAGGGTCTGCCAATCCATCGACTGCATGTCGACCTTGAAACCGGCCTTACGCCAAGCTTGCGCCGCGACGGGGGCCAGACGAGACAGGCTGTCGACGTCGGTGGAATGCATCAGCACGATCGGCGTGCCGTCGTAGCCGGCTTCCTTGAGCAGTTTCTTGGCCAAGTCGTAGTCCGACTTCATCATGATGTCGGCGCCCTTCTCCGAGGCCAAAGGCGTGCCGCACATGAACATGGCCGGGCAGGGCAGATAGTACTTCTCGTTGCCGATCGCCGCCTTCAGGAAATCCTCCTGATTGACCGCGGCCAGCGCCGCCCGCCGGACCTTCGGATTGTTGAAGGGCGGGTGCAGATGGTTCAGCCGTAGCATATATTGCAGACCGAGCGGGTTCAGATTGACCACGGAAATCGTGTCTTCCGCCTCGAGAATCGGCAGCAAGTCCGTCGACGGGGATTCGATGAAATCGATCTCGCCGGCGATCAATGCATTTGTCGCGGTCTGTTGGTCCGGCATGGAAACCCATTCGACCCGATCGACCAGGACTTTCTTGCCGCCCGCGGCCCAGCTTGAATCTTCACCGCGCGGCGTATAAGCGGCGTTTTTGTCGAAGACCACCGTATCGCCCGGTTTCCAGGCGGCCGAATTGAAGATGAAGGGACCGGACCCGGTATATTGCTCGATTTGCTTGTCGGCCGGTGTCGACGCGACGCTCTTCGGCATGATGAAGGGAACATTGGAGCTTGGCTTGGCCAACGCCATCAAGGCGAGACCGAAGGGTTTCTTCAGGCTGAGAACAACCGTGTCCTTGCCCTCGGCCTTGAGATTGTCGGTGAACTCCATCAGCTTTTGGCCCATGGAATCCTTCTTACCCCAACGCTGTAGCGAGGCAATCACGTCGTCAGCCGTGACCTCGGCACCGTCATGGAACCGAAGGCCGGAACGCATTTTGAAGGTGTAGGTGAGCTTATCGTCGCTGACCGAATAGCTGTCGACCATCTGCGGCTTGATGTTCAAGTCCGAATCCATGGCGAACAGGGTGTCGTAGACCATGTAGCCGTAGTTGCGCGACATATACGCGGTGGTCCAGATCGGATCGACAATCTTCAGATCCGAATGCATGACCACCCGTAAGGTACTGTCGGCGTTAGCAACGCCCGCTGCCACCATTACTGGCAGCGCGGCCGCCATCAGGCCTTTTTTCAAGAACCGTTTCATATGTAATGCCTCCAATTAGGGGATGGATTATTGGGTTATTTGTTGGAACAGGGATGTTCTGGCGCAAAATGTTACTGGTATTACGGACGTATGACAATGAAGTTGGTGCGGACGGGTTATTGGCGGCCCGGATTTTCGTCGCGCGGCCAGTAGGGATCGGCAAATTTTTCGTAGGCTATCGTTTTGAAATCCATAGGTATGGCGCCCGGTGCGGCGACATAAAGAATTTCCGCCGCCATCGGCGCGAAACCGGCGTAAAAATGCTGCGTCGACTTCACCACGACGATTTTCTTTGCCGCTAGGTCGATCCCGAAGGCCTCGAATGCCGCGGGATGGAAGGTTTGCATACGTACGGCGTTCAGAATGATATCGAGATCGTTTTCGGCGGAGACCCATACCGCGTCGCCCATGACAGCTTCGCTGCCACCGAACGGCTGGCTGGCGTTTTCGATGATTTTTCGTACGGTGACGCGCAGATCGACCGGATCGCCGGAGGCGACGCCGACCTTGCCGCCGATACGCAGGTCGAAGCTGGCGCCTTCACCCGCTTCCATGCAGAAACGGACCGAAACCGGATCCCAATAGAGGCCTGTAGCCACGTTCGGAATCTGGCGTTCGATGATGCGCTGCAGAATGAAGGTGGAATCCGATGGCGCGCCGACCCCGGCATTGTCGCCCAAGTCCGCCAGCACAATCGGTCCCTTCGGCGCCGCCATTCCCTGGTCCAATGCTTCATCGATGGTCAACCCCGTCGGGTGGGTTTCGTCCTTCAACGACCAAATCATTTTTCCGAGACCGGCCGCCGTGTCCCGAGCCTTCGATTTGTCGCCGTCGGCAACGACCAGGACTTTAGCGCTGGCATCCGGCACGTCGCCCCAGGGGAAGCCGTGGGCCAGAGAAACCGAAAGGATACCGTCCTTGCTCTCGAGTTCGGTCATGCGGCTGACGATATCCGCCGCCGCGCCGACGGGGGTTCGCCACATGGAGATCATTTGTAAATCGTGCACGGCGATCACCGGGTCGACTTCGCCCCGGACCGTCCGCAGGCAGATATCGAACAGTTCCTCCGCCCGTTCGGCGGCGTCGATATGGGGATATTCCTTGAATGTGATCAGCACGTCGAGATTTTCGGAGATCGCCGGCGTGATGCTGCAGTGCAGGTCCAGTTCAGCGCCGATTACCGTATCCTTGCCGACGATTTCCCGCGTCCGGGTGATTAGATCGCCCTCGCAATCGTCATAGCCGTCTGCGACCATGGCGCCGTGTAGGCTGAACATGACCAAATCGACCGGTAGCGCGGCCTTCAAATCGTCGAGAATCTCGTCCCGGAACCCTTCATAGACCTTGCGGACCGTGATCCCCGCCGGTTGCGCGAATGCGGCCAGGCTCTCGACGACTTCCGCCTGATGAGCCTCCGCCCGCCGGCGCCAGATCTTCAAGGGGATGGCGAACAGGGTGTCGCTGTTCGCAGTCGCGTCGCCATGGTGCAACATGGTTTCGGCGAAGGTTTCATGCCCGGTCGGCATATTGGAGAAGGTATTGGTTTCGGTAGCCAAACAGGCAATGAAAACTTTTTGCATAGGCTCGGTTCCACGGGTGAAAGAACGGTAGGGGAACCGATGTGGTACCTTAACTAATCCGCGGGCACAATCGCTGATCGGTTTATCCGGTCACCATGGCCGCTTTAATTGCGTCCGCCGATGTTACTTCCAAATCGCCTGGCTTCTTCTCAACTTTGAGGATATCGATGACGCCGTCTTTGGCGAACAAGACATAGCGGGTCGAACGACGACCCAATCC
>CBDCGJ010000062.1:0-75101 GCA_965216645.1 Alphaproteobacteria bacterium
TGATGCGGCGGAGCATGCGCTCGCCACCGTCCATCCCATCGTTTGGCGCGACGGCGATCCGGCCCGCTGCGGTCTGTGGGTCAACAAGATCACCACTTTGGATGTGGTCGGCTTTTCGCCGGAAGAAAGCGCCGACTTGATCGCGGAAATACGCGGTTATCTTTATGACGACGACCGCATCTACAGCCACCGCTGGCGGCCCGGCGACCTGGTACTTTGGCACAACCACTTCCTGCAGCACGCCCGCACACCCTATGACGAAAGCCAACCACGCACCCTGCGGCGGACGACTTTGCTTTGAAACCGCGTTAGGCGGCCCGGGCCGTGCCCCAGAAATTGTAGCCGAAGATACGGGCGGTGCCCGGCAGATACATCGTTTCCATGTCACCGGTGTCGAAGCCGCCGCCGCGCAGCAGGGCCGGGATATCCCGGTTGATGTTGCAGCCGCCGCTGAAGGCGCGCCAGAACGGGTTGACGATATTCTGCCAGCGCGCGACGCCGGCGTCCGGCGCCCTGCCATGCTCGCAGAAGATCAGCTTGCCGTCCGGCTTCAACACCCGACGCATACCGTCGAGCGCCTTCGGTGCATCCGGAATTGTACAAAGGGTATAGGTCACCAGCACAGTGTCGACACTGGCTGTATCGAGGGGTATCTCCTCTCCCTTCAGATCGAGCCATTCCACCGGTATCGGGCTCGCCGCGACCCGATCCGCCGCCAACTTCCGCATCGCCGCCGAGGGTTCCAGGCCGATCACTTCCGTGACTTTATCGGCGTCGTAATGAGCCAAATTCAAGCCCGACCCCATTCCGATTTCGAGGACCCGGCCCTCTGCCAGGGGCACCACCTTTTCCCGTTGCCGGCGCACCGGCTTGACCCCGCAGCAGCGGTTGGTCAACGGCGCGACCACATGTCTCTCGTACCAGCCCATGTTTGTCTCCCGATTGATCGAGCATAACGTGCCACCACTTCACTCCGCCACCACAATGCCTCATCAACCCATCCCGTGCCGGCGGTGCCGGCGCCCGTCAGCGCATCCCGCCACCCGCCGCCGGGAAGGGGTCGCGGTCGAGGCCCTTGTCCGCCAGGGCGCGTTCGTAGGTGGCCCATTTCTCCGCCCGATCCCGGCCCAGTTCGTATAGATAGGCCCAGCTATAGAGGCCGGTGTCGTGGCCGTCGTCGAAGAGGATGCGGATGGCGTAGTGACCGACCGGCTCCAAATCCTTGATGCCGACATAGAGTTTGCCGGGAACGATCTGCTTCTCGCCGCCATGGCCCTGGACCTCCGCGCTCGGGCTTTCAACCCGCAGATATTCCGCCGGCAAATCGAAGGCAGCGCCGTCGTCGAAGCGGATCTTCAGCAGTTTCGCCTGGCTGTCGACGCGGATTTCGGTGGGCTTGGCCATGGAGTTACCTCTGACAGCGGCCGCAGAAGAAGGTGGAGCGGCCCGATTGCACGATTCGCCGCACCGGCGCGGCGCAGCTGTGGCAGGGTTCGCCCTCGCGTCCGTAGACGGCGAAGGCATGCTGGAAATAGCCAAGCTCGCCCGAGGCCTGGACATAGTCACGCAAGCTGGAACCGCCGGCGGCGATGGCGTCCGTCAGCACGTCCCGGATCGCCGGCAACAGACGCGCCGCCCGCTTGCCCGGCACGCTGGCCGCCTGGCGGCGCGGCGAGATGCCGGACCGCCAGAGCGCCTCGCAAACATAGATATTCCCGAGGCCGGCAACCGTGCGTTGGTCCAAGAGTGCCGCCTTGATCGGCGTCTTGCGCCCGGCCAGGGCCGCCTCCAGCGCCGCCACGTGGAAGCTGTTGCCGAGCGGTTCCGGCCCGAGATTTGTCAGCAGCGAATGATGCTCGAGCTCGTCCGCCGTCACCAGATCCATCATGCCGAAGCGGCGATGATCTTCGAACGTCACCACCTGACCGGCCTCGGTCTCGACGATGACATGGTGATGCTTGCCTGGCGGGCCGGCCGGCGCATCCTCGATGAACATCCGCCCGCTCATGCCCAAGTGGATCATCCAGGTATGGCCGTCGTCCAGGTCCAGCAGCATGAATTTGGCCCGCCGGCGCAGATTGGTAACCGTCCGGCCGGTCAGCCGGCCCGCGAATTCCGCCGGCAGCGGCCAGCGCAGCTTCTCCACTCGCTGTTCGACCCGGGCAAGCCGTTGGTTCAGCAAGGGTTTGGTGAGGCCGCGCAGGACCGTTTCGACTTCGGGCAATTCGGGCATGGCGGCAAGGTATCGCAAATTTTCCAACTCGGCTATGTTGGCGCGCATGAGCGACGAGAGCACGGATTTCGGTTTCGAACGGGTGCCGCGGGCGGAAAAGGGCAACCGCGTGCGCGCCGTCTTCGACAATGTGGCCGGCAATTACGACCTGATGAACGATTTGATGTCGGGCGGTCTGCACCGGATCTGGAAGAATGCCTTCGTCACCTGGCTCCGGCCCCGGCCAGGCATGCGTATTGTCGATTTGGCCGGCGGCACTGGAGACATCAGCTTCCGTATCTTGCGTTATCTGCGCGATGCCGACGCCGATATTACGGTCAGTGACGTCAATCGGGAGATGCTTGTCGTCGGCAAGCATCGGGCAAAAAATTTCGGCTATGGCGACCGGCTGACCTGGCTCTGCGCCGATGCGGAAAATCTGCCGCTGCCGGATGGCGAGGCCGACGCGGTAACCGTCGCCTTCGGCATCCGAAACATGACCGACAAGCCGGCCGCGCTTAGGGAGGCTTATCGAATTCTCAAACCCGGCGGACGGTTCATGTGTCTCGAATTCAGCCGCCTGGCCCTGCCCGGTCTGTCCGAGCTCTATGACGCCTATTCCTTCCAAGTGGTGCCCCGCATCGGCCGCTACATCGCCCGCGACGAGGCCGCCTATCGCTACCTCGTGGAAAGTATCCGCCAGTTCCCGGATCAAGACGGCTTCAAATCCATGATCGAAGCCGCCGGCTTCGCCCAGGTCGCCTACAAAAACCTCTCCGGCGGCATCGCCGCCATGCATTCCGGCTGGCGGGTCTAGCTGCATTTCGACAGTCGCGCATTGCTTTCCCCCGCCGGCGCCTCTACATTATTCACATCGAAAACCCGTGAATTAGCGAGACCCACCATGTTGTCGGGGAAATCCGTTTTATTGATCATTGCCGGTGGTATAGCCGCCTATAAGTCGCTGGAACTGATCCGGCGGTTGCAGGATCGGGGCTTACGCGTGCGCTGTGTCCTGACCAAGGCTGGGCAGCAGTTCGTGACCCCCTTGTCCGTGGCGGCGTTGAGCGGAGAGAAAGTCTACACGGATATCTTCTCCCTGACCGACGAGGCGGAAATGGGGCATATCCGCCTGTCTCGGGAAGCCGAGCTGCTGGTGGTGGCGCCGGCGACCGCCGACATCATGGCCAAGATGGCCAACGGTCAGGCCGACGACCTGGCCACCACGGTGTTGCTGGCGACGGACAAGCCGGTGCTGGTGGCGCCGGCCATGAATACCCAGATGTGGGCTCATCCGGCGACCCAGCGCAATATCGAAACCCTGAAAGGCGACGGCGTGTTGCAGGTCGGTCCCGGCGCCGGCGATTTGGCCTGCGGCGAAGTGGGCGCCGGCCGCATGGCCGAGCCGATGGAAATCCTGGCCGCCATCGAAGCGTTTTTCGACAGCCAGCGAACGGACGGCCCCTTGGCCGGCCGTCGCGTTTTGGTCACCGCCGGCCCGACCCATGAGGCCATCGATCCGGTGCGTTACATCGCCAACCGCTCCTCCGGCAAGCAGGGCTACGCCATTGCCGAAGCCCTGGCGGCGTTGGGGGCGGAGACGGTGCTGGTCTCCGGCCCGACGCAACTGCCGGACCCGGCTGGCGTGACCACAATTCGCATCCAATCGGCGCGGGAAATGCAGGCGGCCTGTATGGAGCAATTGCCGGTCAACGCCGCGGTTTGCGTCGCCGCCGTGGCCGACTGGCGCACCGACGGCGAGGCGGATCAGAAACTGAAGAAAAATGGCGGCGGTCCGCCGGCTCTAGCGCTGGTCGAGAACCCAGATATATTGAAAGGGCTTTCGAGAGCCAATGAAAATCGCCCGGAACTCGTCGTTGGTTTCGCGGCCGAAACGGAAAATATCGTCGAGCATGCCCAAGCAAAACTGGGACGCAAGGGCTGCGACTGGATCGTCGCCAACGATGTTTCGACAGATTCGGGCGTCGACGGCGGGGTCATGGGGGGCGACCGCAATCGGGTCCATATCGTGCATCACGACAAAGTCGAGAGCTGGGACGAAATGGGCAAGGAAGAGGCCGCCAAGCGGATCGCCGGCCGCATCGCCGAGCATTTCAATGGCGGGGCCGCCGCATGAGCAAAGCGGTCACGGTTGCCGTGCGACGGCTGCCTCATGGGCAGAGCCTACCGCTGCCGACCTATCAGACGCCGGGCAGCGCCGGCATGGACCTGCGCGCCGCCGTGGAAGCGCCAGTGACCCTGGCGCCGGGAGAACGCAAGCTGATCCCCACCGGCTTGGCGATCGCCCTGCCGGACGGCTACGAGGGCCAGGTGCGGCCGCGCTCCGGCCTTGCCCTGAAACACGGCATTACTCAGCTCAATACCCCCGGTACCATCGACGCGGATTACCGCGGCGAAGTCGGCATCATTCTGATCAATCACGGCCAGGACCCGTTTGAGGTCGCCCGCGGCGACCGCATCGCGCAACTGATCGTCGCCCCGGTTCGCCAAGCCGTGCTGGCGGAAGTGGCGGAACTGCCGTCCTCCGACCGGGCCGGCGGCGGCTTCGGCTCCACCGGCACCAAGTAGGGCGGCGGGGATGTTGGGCATGTCGAAAAAGACCCGCTACGCCCTCGAGGCGGTGGTCGATATCGCCTATAACGCCCGGCCGGACCCGGTGCAGGCGAAGGACATTACCGCCCGCCAGGGCATCCCGCAGCGCTATTTGGAGCAGGTGATGCAACAGCTCGCCCGCGTTGGTGTGCTACGCGGCGTGCGCGGGCCCAAGGGCGGTTACCGGCTGGCGCGGGAACGCCGCCGCATCAGCGTCGGCGAGATCGTCCGCCATGTGGAGGCCATGGACGGCGGCGACGACGACATGACCGAGACCGGCTCCGATCTCGGCCGCAAGGTGGTGCGCCCGGTGATCGAGGAGCTGGAGCGCGAGATGCTGGACCGGCTGGAACAGGTCAGCCTGGAAGATCTCTGCCAACGCGCCCGTGGGGCCGGCATTGCCCGCGCCGACCACGGCGGCAGCGACTACAACATTTAGGGCGCGGGCGTGGCGGCGGCGGAGCATCGACCGGGCCGGGGCCGCATTTACGACGACATCGTCGCCACCATCGGCGACACCCCGCTGGTCCGCCTGTCCCGATTGGCGGCGGCGGAGGGGATTGAGGCGGAGCTGCTGGCCAAACTCGAATTCTTCAACCCCTTGGCGTCGGTGAAAGACCGCATCGGCGCGGCCATGATCGAGGCGATGGAGCGGGACGGCGTCCTGCATCCGGATAGTGTTTTAGTCGAACCGACTTCCGGAAATACCGGCATCGCGCTGGCCTTCGTGGCCGCCGCCAAGGGTTACCGCCTGATCCTGACCATGCCGGAAAGCATGTCGGTGGAGCGGCGCAAGATGCTGGCGCTGTTGGGGGCGGAGCTGGAGCTGACCGACCCGGTGCGCGGCATCGACGGTGCCCTCGAGCGGGCGCGGGAATTGCTCGACAGCATCCCGGGCGCGGTGATGCCGCAGCAGTTCGAGAATCCGGCCAATCCGGCGATCCACCGCGCCACCACGGCGGAGGAGATCTGGCGCGATACCGAGGGCCGGGTCGACATGGTGATCGCCGGCGTCGGTACCGGCGGCACCATCACCGGCGTCGGCGAGGTGCTGAAGGCGCGCAAGCCGTCCCTGCAGATGGTGGCGGTGGAGCCGGAAGACAGCCCGATCCTCTCCGGCGGCGAGCCGGGCCTGCACCGGATCCAGGGCATCGGCCCCGGCTTCCTGCCCGAGGTGCTCAATTGCGAGGTCATCGACGAGGTGCTGACCATCGGCACCGAAACCGCCTACGACACCGCGCGGCGTACCGCCCAGCTCGAAGGCCTGCCCATCGGCATCTCCGCCGGCGCCGCCCTCGCCGCCGCCCTCGAACTCGCCCACCGCGCCGAAAACGCAACCAAACAACTGGTCGTCATCATTCCGTCGTTTGCGGAGCGTTATATCTCGACGGAGTTGTTCGACGGGGTGTGAAACGACCGGTTTTGGCGTTCAAGCTTTCGACCGATCCTCAGCTCACCGTCTGGCTCGACGAGAAATCCACGATGGAAAAGGAGTCTGGGAGAATTTCCATCTCCCAAACCGGCGGGGCGGGTGGGTCCGGCAGTCGCGCCTCGGCGAGAGCTGCGAATATGGGAGCCGGATTGCCGGGAAAGGTCACAAGCTGTGCTTTCCCTTCGCGGACGATGCGGAGAAAGGCGCGGTCGAAGTCCAGGAGCGACAGCAACAGCGCGTCATCCTCGCCCGCCTCTCTCAACCAGTCGTCGAAGGCCGCCGCTTCCAGTGGCGTGTACAGTTTCGGATCGACGTTGTTAAAATACGCCGCCAACAGACCGTCGACCTGCGATCCGTCACGCAGCAACAGATAGCGGATCGATCGCGGCAGGGCCCGGGTCAACATCGCGCCGCGAAAGCTACGCGCAAGGTTAGCGTAGAGAGCCAGCGGCCGGCGATCTTCGGGCCAGGGATGCGACGCGGGATCGTTCCGCCAAACCGACCGGGTGACGCTGTTTTCCCATTCCTCGGGCTGTGGCGCGTTAGACGTGTCCGACGTCGACGCGATGCATCTCTGGTTCGGGGTTGTTGGGTCGTCGCTACCGCTTTCGCACTGTTCAACATCGTCCCAGATTTCTCGCAGTTGCTCGACGATTCGGTCGAAGGTCGCGACTTCGATGCGTTCCAGAAACGTGTCGTAAATCTCAAATGTGATCGCACCGAGATTCGGCAGAGATTTGACGATGTCCGGCACCCTGGCGGCCAATTCGTCCGGCATTGGACCATTATGAGAATCGAGCCAATATCCGTCGCGTGTATTGCCGCCAGCCAGATGGACTTCCCATACTCGGTCCAACGGAATGGCCGCCAGAAACTCGTCGATGGACATCCGTCCATTGCGTTCGTTGCAGTAGATATTGTGTAGATCCAGCAGGATCCCGCAATCTGCCGTGTCGACGATGGCGGCTAGAAAATCCCCGTCGGGCATTTCGAATGGCTTCCGTTTGAAATAGGCCACACCGGTCTCAACGGCGACTGGTCGGGATACGCCGTCTCGAAATGCTTGAATATTGTCGGTGGCAACTTCAACGCCCGCCTCGGTTTGCAGAGGCGGTAGCAGAAAACCGGCGGCGTGCGACCGGGTGCCGGCAAAACTCAAATGTTCGCTGACCCAAGGGCTGTCGAGCCGTTCGGCGGAATTTTTGAGAAGTTTCGTTTGCGCCGGATCGGGCGGACGCGTGCCACCAAGCGGTGATCCGACCGAGTGGATCAACTTGTGTCCAGGCAACGCGGCGAATAGGTCGACACCAGGGCTAAACTCGTAAAACGGTCCCTCGAATGCGTGATCCGCCAGCCAAAGCGTTTGCGGTTCGATTTCAAGGTAGTCGAGCGATTTCGGTCGGCGTTGCAGATGCGGCCGCAACGCCGCCGAGTAGACCATACCGATACCGAGTTTGGGCGGACGAAACGCCAAAGGTTCAGCCAAACCGCAGCACTTGTTCCTCAATTTTCAACTTCGCATCGATCACGAAATTCCGCTCGATTTGCAGAAACATGTCGCAACCGGTTGCGCAAGCCGGATGCCCGGACAATTCGGCGATTCGATCGATCGCGAGGAAAACGTCGTCAATGTTGTTGGCTATTTCCGGCTGAATTCCAACCCGCACGGTCGGTGTCGCGAGATGTTCGAAATTCGCCAATTTCGGATTGCGGCTGAACGCGGCGATATCGGCGGTATCGGTTAACTTCCTCTTGAGGAAGAAATCTCGCTGCAACTCGAAGAAAATGTCATGTCCGGAACAACAAGCCTGGCAGCCAAGTTTGTCGAGAATACCACCAAGCGTTTTCTTCAAACTACCGATATCGGCAGCCACGGATGCCGGTAGGGACACGCGCACGGGATTTGAAATTCTTGCTTCGCCTTTCATGGTCACACCCCCTAAAAAGCTAATAAAATGGAAAAATACAAACTTTCAATCTACATTGCCGATTATTTTATAGTGAATTTTGTCGATTGTATAGCGAAATAATTTTTCGCAATAACGGCTTGTATCAATCCGAATCGCCGATCCATCCGGCAGTTCGGAACGTTACAGATCTTAGGCCTACAACCCCATCACCCCCCGCAATTCCGAGATCGTCGCGACCGTGAGGTCGGGGACGGCGGGGCTGTCCGGGTTCGGGGGGTTGCCGCTTTGGACGTGGATGGCGCGGATGCCGGCGGCGTTGGCGCCGGCGATGTCGGTGTCGTAGGTATCGCCGACCATGGCGACCTCGTCGGCGCTCAAACCGAGGCGGTCGAGGGCGAGGGCGAAGATCGCCGGGTCCGGCTTGCCGCAGAGATGGGCGGTCCGGCCGCTGGCCGCCTCCAGGAAGGCGACGACGGCGCCGGCCTCCCCCTCCAGACCGTCGGCGGTGGTCATGGTGCGGTCGCCGTTGCTAGCGACCAGGCGGGCGCCGGCATCGAGATACCTTGCGGCTCGGTTGAGGGTGGAAAGCGGCATGTCGTCGTCGATGCCGGCGACGACGATCTCCGGTGTCTTGCTCTCCGTCAGCCCCGCCGCCAATACCGCGTCGCGGAGCGCCGGCGAACCGGCGACGAAGACGCCCACGCCCGGCGCTGTTTCCCGTAAATACCGCGCCACCGCGTCGCTGGAAATGACGATATGGTCGACCGGCAGGTCGAGGCCGAGGGCGGCCAGCTTGGCCTGGCGTTCGCGGGCCGTGCCGCGGGCATTGTTGGTGATCGCCGCGATCCGGCGGCCGGAGGCCAGGACGTCGTTCAGAAAATCGACCGCGTCCGGCTCCGCCCGCTCCCCGTGATAGACCACCCCGTCCAGATCGATCAGCAGGGCCTTGACGTCGGACAGGTCGGTCAGCGGCGTCTTGCGCCGCCGGCGCAGTTCCTTGAAGTCGGGCAGCGGCGCCATCCAGTGCCGGTTGCCGCCGCCCAGATTGACCGTCAGCTCGATCGGGTCGGCGCCGAAGCCGCGCCAGCGCAGCTGCCGGTCCGCCTCGATCAGGGCCCAGCCGCCATTGGCCTCGCCCTGGGTGGTGAAGCCTTCGGTCAGACTCTGCAGGCTGAGATAGGGGATGCCGTCGATGCGCGACAAGTTGTTCCAATGCACATGGCCGGCGACGCACATCGCCACATTGCCGGCGTCGGAGATCACCTGTTGCGCCTCCGCGATATTGCTGTAGCCGGCGAATTGCGGGTTGGCCTGGAAATAGTAATTGCCGGTCATCGAGGCGCCGTCGAGGGGGATATGGGTGAAGACGATGGCCGGCAGGTTGGTCGCCGCCAGGTCCGCCTTCAGCCAGGCCAGATCGGCCTCGGTCAGCGCCGGGATATGGCTCGGCGACATGCGCACATCGGCCTGCCAGAAGGTCAGACGCCAACCCTTCAGGTCCAGGCTCGTCGACGCCATGGACTGACCCAAGGCCCGCTCGTTGTCCGCGGTGTCGAGAAAAACACGGTCGTGATTGCCGAGCAGGTGATAGCGCGGCGGGGCCATGCCGGCGAAAACCGCCGCGACCTGGGTCAGGCAGTCGTAATCCGTCTCCCGGTCGATGTCGGAAATGCGGTCGCCCAGCTCCAGCACCAGGTCCGGCTTCTCCTCGGCGACGAAGGCGGCGAAGTCGCGCAGCAGGGTCAGCGCCTGCGTCCCCTTCTTGGTCGGCGAATCCGGGCCGTTGTGGATGTCGGTGACAAGGGCGAGTTTCAGCGGCTCGGGCATGTCAGGCACCTCGTCGGATATGGACCTGCCAGAGCCGGCTGACCAGCAGCATGACCAGCAGCAGCGCGACCATGGCGGCGGCCGGCGGATAGACCGCGTCATGGGCCCCAACCCGCTCCGCCCAAAGTCCGATCAGATAGGCGCCGATCGGCCCGCCGCCCAGCATGGCGAAGCTGAGCAGCGCCATGAACCGCGCCCGCAGGTGGTCCGGCGCGAAGGTCAGCAGCATGGAGCGGCTGAGGGTCATGTTGAAGCCGGCGCCGAAACCCCAGAGGAAGCAGAGCCCCACCAGCGTCGGCAGATTGTCCTGCCACCCCAGCAGACACAGGATGACAATGCCGGTGCCGGTGGATAACAGATAGATGCGGCCGGGCCGAGCGATATGGCCGATACGGGCCAGCAGCAGGTTCGCCAGGATGGTGCCGGCGAAGAAGGCGAAAAAGGTCATGGACATCTCGGCCGAGCTGCCGCCGTATTCCTTCACCAGCAGCGGCAGCAGTACCATGAAGGCGCCGACATAGCAGACGCCGACGCCGAACATGATCAGCAAGACCGGCCAAACCTCCGGCGCCCGGCAGGCCGCGGCGAAGGCCTCGATCAAGTCGAGGAACTTGCCCTGGCCGTTGCCGCTTTTCGGTTTTGGTGCCGGCGCCAGATTGCGGTCGGCTAGAAAGGCCAGAAAGTTCGCGCCGGCATGGATCAGCAACAGCGGGATCACGCCGACGGTGGCGGCGATGCCGGCAAGCGCGATGCCGGCGAGCTGGGCGCCGAACTGAGCGATGCCCACTTTCGCCACGGCCTTCTGCAACTGATCGCCGGCGACCCGGTTCAACAAACTGTCCCGCGCCGGCGCGTTGAAGGCGAACAGGCCGGCCAGCACCACCGCATAGGCCAGCAACAATCCGTAGCTGACGACGTCGAGCAGGAACAAGACGGCCATGGTTGCGCCCGGCAGCATGGTCAACAGGTCGTAACGCAGGATCAACGCGCGGGCGTCGTTGCGGTCGGCCACGACGCCGCCGAACATGATCAGCAGCATGGTCGGGATCATCGACACGGTCATGGCCAGGCCGACCCGGCTGGCGCTTTGGTCGAGCCAGACCGCGATCAGCCACGGGAACAGCACCGAATTCATGCCGTAAGCGAAATACCAGCAGCTATAGCCGGTCATGAACCAGCGCAACTGGCTCACCGGCGCCGCCGTGGTTTCGCGTAGGGTCTGGCTCATCGCCTTGTCGAGTTTGTTCTCAGAGAAAAAGGCCCGGCACCGACGCGCCAAGCCTTGCCGCAATCTATCCGAATGCAGCGGGAAAGGATAGACAGGCGCGAGATTCGGGTCCGTTGCGGTTGTCGAGCCCGGACCGGGTCCCGCCCGCCGCGATGCCGCGGTCCAGGCGACGGGAGAGCATGATGTCACCCAAGCGCCGGCACAATCATATCCCGCATCAGAGAGATCGGAATGGCCGACTGGTCCGGCCGATCGTAATTGCCGCAGGTACAGACGAACACCAAATTGGCATGAGGCAAGACGATCAGGCGTTGGCCGCCATTGCCGTGGGCGGCAACCCAAGGACGGTCAGGACCGAGAAACCGGGCGAGCCAAAACTGGTAGCCGTAGTCGAATTCATCGTCGATCGACACCTGCGGCCGGCGGGACTGGGCGAGCCAGTCTGCAGGCACGATCTGTCGGCCGCCCCATCGGCCGCCATCAAGAATCATCTGACCGATCGTCGCCAGGTCCCGCGGCGTCAGGCGCAAGCCGGAGGCCGCGGCGGCTTGGCCGTCGGGCCCGTCCCAATGCGCCGGACCGAGGCCGAGCGGATCGAACAAAGCCTGGCGGGCATAGTCGAGGAGATCCCGCCCCGAACCTCGCTCGATCAGGTGGCCGAGCAGATGGGTGGCGCCGCCGTTATAGGTCCAACCCGTGCCCGGCGCCTGGGCGTAGGGGCGGTCGAGAATGTAGCGCAACATGTCGTCCGCCATCTCCATGGCGATCTCGCTGTTCCACGGGCCGGTATAGGGCGCACTTTCGTCCCATTCGGTGCCGAGGCTCATGGTCAAGGCGTGATGCACGGTCATACGCCGGCGCTCGGGATTGGCGGCGAGATCGGTGTAGGCGGTAAATTGGTCGACCAGCACCGCGTCCGGTGCCGGTACCCGTCCCGCGTCGAGCGCGATACCGTAGAGCAGACCGACAATGCTTTTGCTGACCGAGCGCAAGTCGTGGAGCATGTCGGGTCCGAAGTCGACGACACCCAGAGGCTCCCCCCGGCGGGCGTCGTTGCCCCGGTAATAGCGCTCGACGATCGTTTCGCCGCCTTGCCGCAGGATAACCGCATGCAGATTGTGATAGCGGCCGTCGCGGACCGCCCGATCGATCTCGTCGGCCAGAGTCACCCGTCTATCCTTTCCGCCGCACGGGCACGTAGATATCGAACTCCCCGGTCGGGCCGTCGGGGCCGGTCGGATCGAAGCGGTCGTCATAAAGCTCGAAGTCGGGGCCGCCGCTATACTCGTAGTCCGACGCCGGCAACCACTGTTCCCAAATAAGGTTGAGTGTCGGCAGCAGGTCGCGGGTCAGGTTGGCGTCGCCGACACGGTGGGTGAAGACGGCATAGTGTTGCGCCGGGATCTCGACGGACACCATGCCGTCGGGCGCCGCGCTGCCCGGCGCCACGGCCAGGGCGGCGATATAGTCGAAGCGGCCCTGGTCCGGATCCGCCGGCATGCAAATGCCGTAAGCGGCGGTGGCTTGGCCGCCGTCGATCCGGGCGGCTTCGTCGTTGAAACGTTGCCAGAGGCGGCCGATATCGGCGCGGCCGGCTTCGCTGTATGAGCCCTTCAGGCCGATGGCCTGGAAGGCGGGATAGTCGATGAATTTCGGGTCTTGCATTTGGGCATCTCCTGCCTGTTCGGAAAGATCAAGGATGATTTGCGAGGTCCGCTCCCGCCGCCAGGCATCGCCATTACGGCGGAAAGCGCCGGGGGTCTCGTCGAACTTGCGCTTAAAAGCGCGGGTGAAGGCGGCTTGCGACTCGAAACCGCTGTCGAGGGCGAGCTCGAGCAGCGGCGGCCGCTCAGCCACCAGCCGGTCCGCCGCCACAGTCAACCGGCGGGCCTGCACATAACTCATCACCGACCAGCCGGTGCGGCCGCGGAAGCTGCGGGCGAAGTGATAGGGCGAATAGCAGGCCGCCCGGGCAATCCGCGCCAAGGTCAGCTCTTCCGCCAGGTTTGCTTCGATATAATCGATGGCCCGCTGCAACCGTTTCATGGCGCCGATCATAGCGCGCCCAGGCATCGCTGTTTTGATCGAACTTGCGGAAGCCGGCCTCGCGTCGGATCGCATGCCTGTAAAAAAGGGGTCGGAGGGAATTATGTCCCGAAATGCGATAATTTATTCAGCAAAACAATTAATACTATAAAATCCCTCCGACCCCTTTTTGTGCGCTTGGGAGGAATGCGAAGATCAATACAGATATTCCTAGTTTTGAACGCGCATTGCCCTCGCGGGAATTGCCATTTTGGACGATCAGAGATAGTTTCGCGCCATCTTACGTTTTCGGTTCGGGAATACGGCATGTTGGGGATGAATCAGCGGAAACTCCTGCTGGGTTTCTTGGAGAATGCGCCGACACTCGGCTTTTTGGCGGCGTGGCAGTTGACCGGCGACCTGGAGACCGGCGGTTGGGTCGGCGTGGCCTTGGCGTTTGCCGTGCTGGTCGGTTTCCGGGTTAAGGGGATCGCCTACCATCCGATTTTGCTGGGCATCAATGTCTATTTGCTGGTCATCACGCCGGTGATCAAAACCTTGTTCTGGTTAGGGGCCTGGGACGCGGGTCAAGCGTTGGTCGAATATGCGCAGCCGGCCGTCGTCGCCGCCGTCTTTGTCGTCGGCTCGGTATTGACCTTGTTCTCGGCCACGGGATTCATCGGCATCGTCTGCGAGACGCGGGCGAAAACGCGGCGGTTGTCGGCCTATCTCCTGGCTGCCAGCGCCGCCGCCGTCGTCTGGGCTTTCGGTTATGACGGCTCCCGCCTGATAACGATCGCTCTACCGCTGGGCAGCCTATTCGCCCTGCGGCAATTCCTGATCGCCGGCCTCAATCAGAAAGATCGCGGCGGCGACACCCTGAGTAGCCTCGTCACCGCCAGCGGCGCAGGCGCTTCGGAGCCATTGGATCAGGAATCGTTGATCGCCTAAATTTGGCGAACCCATCCAATGAGCCGGGAATTTCAAAATAAGATTTCTGAAACCACAGATGGACACCGATAAACGCCGATCAGGGTCACGTTATCCAAACCGCATCTGTGTTAATCGGTGTCCATCTGTGGTTGTTAAACCGACACTCGCCCATTGCCAGAAGACAATACTCCCTCCGACCTCTTTTCCAGACCAACCCCGCGGTAAGTCGTTAGTCCGCTCGCCACCAATCTGACTGTATGGTCGCCGTTTCAGTGGAGACAGCTTCGACGGCGGTGATGCCCCGCCCGTCGAGCCAAGCCCGGCAGATCGCGTATCCGAGAGAATAGCCGCCGGTTAAGGGCCATTCCGGGTCGCCATAGCGGCCAACCATCCAAAGCGTGGAATCGAAGTCCGTAGCGTCGATTTCTTTCCGCGCTCGGTCGGACATCATTGCAAATTCGGCATCGTTCAGTGAGGCCGCATAAAATGGCGTAACACCGGTGACCTGTTCTTCGAAACATTGGGCCAGACCCTCAGCAACAAGGCCGTCCCCGAGCGTGTTGCGCGACCCGACGCGACGATGGCGGACAATGTGATGAACTTCGTGGGCCAAGATCGAACATAATCGCCGCGACCTATTCGAATGATGGATTGCCGAGTTTTCCGGGTTTACCGTAACCGAAATGCGGCCCGGCCCGTGCTGAAAGCCGTAAATGCCCCATTGCGGAATGACCCAGGACCCTGGCGCCACCACGACGTCGAGCCGGTCGACCGGCAAGTGTTCCGCGACCCGCACCGCTGCCGTGTGCAACTCATCTTGAATCTCTTGCCATAGCTCCGCCGGACATTCCCCATAGGCGTCTAGAAAATGAAACGTAAGAGACAATGGAGGCTCACAATATGACTTGGATAGAATGCCATTAGACTAAATCAAAGAACCACAGATGGACACAGATAATCACCGATAGGGGTCACGTTGCCCAAACCGAATCTGTGTTAATCGGTGTCCATCTGTGGCTATCGAACCGGCCTTTGCCCATCATCACCCGCACTTGGAATGGCCGCAGCTTAGGCAGGTGTCGCAGTTTTCCTGTCTCGTCAGGCTGCGTTGGCCGCAGCGGGGGCAGGCGCGCATGGTGGGTTGGCCGTCGCCGGCGTCGAGATTGACCACTTTCTGGGCCGCGTCCCGGTCCGCTTGTTCGGCATTCGGGTCCTGGATGAAACCGATGGCGATCATATGCTGCTCGATGACCTCGCCGATGGCGGCCAGGATCGAGGGCACATAGCGGCCACGGTGCCAATGGCCGCCGCGCGGATCGAACACCGCCTTCAGTTCCTCGACCACGAAGGAAACGTCGCCGCCGCGGCGGAACACGGCGGAGATCATCCGGGTCAGTGCCAGGGTCCAGGCATAATGCTCCATATTCTTCGAGTTGATGAAGATCTCGAAGGGCCGGCGCCGGCCGTCCTGAATGATGTCGTTCAGGGTGATATACATGGCATGGTCGCTTTCCGGCCAATTCACCTTGTAGGTATTGCCCTCCAGCACTTCCGGCCGGTCGAGGGGGCGGGTCATGTAGACGATGCCGCCGGCCTCATACACATCCTTCGGCCGCACCGCCGGTTCCTCCAGCGGCAATTGCGGCTCATCCGCCGCTGCGGCGTCGCCCTTGTCGCCGTCGACGCTCAACACCGAGCCGGTGACGTCGTTCGGGCGGTAGGTGGTGCAGCCCTTGCAGCCGGTGTCGTAAGCCAGCTGATAGATATCCTTGAAATCGTCGAACGGGATATCGACGGGCACATTGATGGTTTTCGAGATCGAGCTGTCGATATATTTCTGCACTTCCGCCTGCATGCGGACATGGTCTTTCGGCCGGAGCGACTGGGCGTCGACGAAATAGTCGGGCAGCTGCGCCGCCTCGCCGAACAGCTGACGATAGCTGCGATAGGCATAGTCGGAGACCTGCTCGTCCTGGCGGCTGCCGTCGGGCATCAGCACGGTGCGGGTATAGGTGAAGGAGAAGACCGGCTCCAGCCCGCTCGAGACATTGTCGGCGAAGATCGAGATCGTGCCCGTCGGCGCCACCGAGGTCAGCAGCGCGTTGCGGATGCCATGGGCGGCGATGGCGGCGCGCACATCCTCGTCCAGCTCGCCGACGCTTTCGCCGGCCAAATAGGCCTCGGCGTCGTAGAGCTCGAACGCCCCCTTCTCCGCCGCCAGTTCGGCGCTGGCCAGATAGGCGGCGCGCTGCAGTGCCTTCAGCCAGATCCCGGTCAGCTCGATCGCCCGGTCGGAACCGTAGCGCGCCTTGCAAAAGATCAAGGCGTCGGCCAGGCCGGTGACGCCGAGACCGATGCGCCGCTTCGCCTTGGCCTCGTGAGTCTGCTGCGGCAGCGGGAAGTTGGAGATATCGACCACATTGTCCAGCATGCGCACGGCGATGCGGACCAGATCGTCGAGGGCGTCCAGATCCAGCTCGGCCTTGTCGCCGAAAGGATCCTTGACCAACCGCACTAGATTGACCGAGCCGAGAAGACAGGCGCCGTAAGGCGGCAGCGGTTGCTCACCGCAGGGATTGGTCGCCGAGATGGTCTCGCAATAATGCAGATTGTTGCGCCGGTTGATGCGGTCGATGAAGATCACCCCCGGCTCCGCATAGGCATAGGTGGAGCGCATGATCCGGTCCCACAGCTCCCGCGCCCGCACGGTCTTATAGACGCTGCCCTCGAACATCAGGTCCCAGCCGGCGTCGGCTTTCACCGCATCCATGAAAGCGTCAGTGACCAGCACGGACAGATTGAACATGCGCAGGCGTCCCGGCTCCCGCTTGGCATCGATGAAGCTTTCGATATCCGGATGATCGCAGCTCAAAGTCGCCATCATGGCGCCCCGGCGGTGACCGGCACTCATGATCGTGCGGCACATGGCATCCCACACATCCATGAAAGTCAACGGGCCCGACGCGTCGGCACCGACGCCGCGCACCGGCGCGCCCTTCGGCCTAAGCGTGGAGAAATCGTAGCCGATGCCGCCGCCCTGCTGCATGGTCAGGGCCGCTTCCTTCAAATGTTCGAAAATGCCGCCCATATCGTCCGGGATCTCGCCCATGACGAAACAGTTGAACAAGGTGACCCGCCGGTCCGTCCCAGCGCCGGCGATGATCCGACCGGCCGGCAGCAGCTTGAAATCGCTAAGCGCGTCATAGAAGCGCGGTTCCCAATCGCTCGGGTTCAACTCCACCGACGCCAAAGTCCGGGCGACACGGCGCCAGGTTTCCTCGATCGTCTGATCCACCGGGGTGCCGTCGGCGTTCTTCAGGCGGTACTTCATGTCCCAAATCTGCTGGGAAATCGGCGCGACAGATACCATGGACGGTCAACCTTTCACGATGCGGATGTCGTTCAAATCACAAACCTCAACCGTAGTCGCCCGACCGGTTCACCGGCCAGCGATTTTTTCCAAACCGCGGCAAATTTCGGTGCGAAATAGGACGAGATTCCGTGGGAATTCAATCATCCGGAAACACCGCGCAATTGTACATCAACGATCCTATCAGGTCAATAATGTTCTTGTTCTGTACCGCCGCCCTGATTTAGATCAAAGGTGCTATAGTATTGACAATCATAAGCTATTTCGATTGCTCACAACGATTTGTGGATGAATTGTGGGTAACTATCGAAGCGCCTTGCACATCCGGTAGCGATAGAGTTCCACGCCGTTTCGCAACGGACGCTGTTCCTCCGTCACCCGCCAGTCCCGACGGGCGAAAAACCGCCGCGCCAGGGCGCTGGCATGGACCGTCAACGTGGTGAACCCCTGCAATCGGGCCCATGATTCGATCTCGTCGTAGAGCGCCGCGGCGACCCCCTGTCCCATCCGGTCGGCGCGGACATAGGCGAGGTCGATATGGCCCGCCCTGGTGATGGTCATATATCCGGCCAGTCCGTGGCCATCTTCGGCAACCAAGGTATGTTCCCGCGACAGCCATTGCCCCCAATCCGCCTCGTCGGGGACTTCCGGTGCCCAGGCCCGTCTTTGCGCTGCGTCATAGAAAGCGCCGGTGCCGGCGTGAATGGTGTCGTAATAGAGTTGCGCCGCCGCCGCGGCATCGGGCTCTCGGTAGGGGCGGACGATGAAGGAAGCCATGCCCCTCTCTTACCGGGTGGCGGAGCGGGCGACAAGCGCGCCTTGTGCGGGACGGCTTTTGGTTGCAAACTTGCCGACATAAAAAGCAAATAGGGAGAGGCGAGATGAGCGAACGTCCGATTAACGCGGCGGCGTTGACCGCCGACTGGTTAACCGACACGTTGAGGGGGAATGGCGTGATCGGCAATGCCGCCGTGCGTGGGGTCGAAGTCCGCGACCTCGGCACCGGCATCGGTCTGATGGGCGAAGTGGTCCGGCTGACCTTGGACTATGAAGGCGGCGACGGTCCGAGGACTATGATCGCCAAATTCCCCACCGCGGACCCGACCAATCTCGGCGTCGCCAAGATGCTATTTTTCTATCCCCGCGAGATCGCCTTCTATACCCAACTGGCGCAGCATTCGCCGATCCGCACGCCAACGCTCTACCACGCCGAGTTGGATATGGCGGATCACGGCTTCGTCCTTTTGATCGAGGATTTCGCCCAGGCCACGCCGGGCGATCAGGTTGCCGGCGTGACGCCGGAGCAAACGCGGGCCGCCATCGTCGCGGCGGGCAAGCTGCACGGTGCCTGGTGGGATAAGGTCGACGGCGAGGCCATGGCCGCCCTGTTCGACTTCGCCAATCCGGAATTTTGCGCCGCCGTACAAGGCGGCTATGAGGGTTTTCTGCCGGGCGCGCTGGAGAATTTCGCCGACTGCTATTCCGAGTATACCAAGGAAACGGCCCAAGCCTTTGCGCCGAAGTCGGCCGAGGTGCTGCAAACCTTGTCCAGCGGACGCCGTACATTCGTCCATGGAGACTACCGCGCCGACAATTTGATGTTCGCGGACGAATTCGGCGACGATGCCCTGGCGGCGGTCGACTGGCAGATCTCCGGCCGCGGCAGCGGTCTCTACGACATCGCCTATTTGATCTGCAATTCGGTCCCGCAGGATTTCCGGCGGGAAGCCGAAAAGCAGCTCCTCCTCGACTATCACAACACCTTGCTGGAGATGGGGGTTGCCGATTATAGCTTCGACGACTGTTGGCACGATTACCGCATGGCCGTTCTTTGCGGCATGTTTGTGGCCATCTATACCGCCGGCGGCATGGAATTGGGCAACGAACGCGGCGTTCAACTGGCCCGCGCCATTTCCCGGCGGGTCGACGCGGCGGTCAACGAGCTGGCCGTCGGCGATCTCATTCCAAACTGATCGGACGACCCCATGGCAAGCGTGGATATGGTCTTGAGCGTGCTGGCGGCGGATCGGCCGGGCTTGGTCGAACGGTTGGCGGCAGTGGTGACCGCGGCGTCGGGAAACTGGGTCGACAGTTCCCTGTCACGGCTCGGCGGCGAGTTTGCCGGCATCGTACGGGTTTCCGTACCGACGGTGGGTGCGGCGGCTTTCGAAACCGCGCTCAAGGATCTGGCGGCGGAAGGTATTACGGTTGTCGTACGCCTGGACGATCCCGGCATTCCGGCCCCGATCGGCCGAACGGCGCAGATCGAATTGACCGGTGCCGACCACCCGGGCATCGTCCACGAAATCGCCCGCCTCCTTGCCGCCCACGACGTCAGCATCGACGAGCTGCAAACCGAGGTCTTCACCGGCAGCATGAGCGGCGGCCGCCTCTTCTCCGCCAAGGCCCGGATCGTCATTCCCGCCAGCCTCGACCTCGGCAACCTCCAATCCGCCCTGGAAGACACCGCCTCCGACCTGATGGTCGACTTGGCGCTGAGCGAGGAGTGAGCTTCAATAATCCAAGCGCCGAAAGAAGGCGTAGGACGGCATGACATGGCCCCTTCAGTCCGGCGGTCTGATATCTGCTTTAAACCATTTCGTCGTCAAATGCCTTAACGTACCGTCGGACCGCGCGTCATCGATTGCCTTGTCGAAAAGCGCCTTCAGGTGGTCATCTTGTTTTCGCAGGCCAACACCAGCGCCGGGGCCGAGCACACCGCCGGTCATGATTGGGCCGGAGAGCACAAGGCGATCACCTCCGAGACGAGGCAAGACCGTAGCGAAATACGTGGTCAATTGAACCACTGCATCGAGCCGTCCGGCTTGAAGGTCGTGAATAGCCGCCGGGCTCGAACCATAGATGCGAAGTGCCCCGACGAAATCATTGAAATGAGCATTCAAAAGGTCGACGTGGTTTGTTGACGCCTGCACGCCGATCCTTTTGCCGGTGAGAAAAGGGATAAGCTCCTTCACCATCGCTGCGGTTGCTGCGCTGTCATCCAGCCTAACGCGCCGAACCGGCATCGCAGCCAACGGACTAGCCGCACGCACCGCGAATGTCGAGGGCGATTGGGCATAAGGGTGGGAAAAGTCGATTACCTCGAGGCGCTTGGGCGTAATGTTCATCGCCGCCATGATCGCGTCATATCTCCCGGCGACGAGTCCATCGATCAAGCCTGCCCAGTTTGGTGTGGCGACGATCCTACAATCCGCTTTCATGCGCACGCAAAGGTCGTTGGCGAGATCAATCTCGAAACCGATCGGTTTTCCGTCGGCGCCTGTACCATTGTAGGGCATGAAGTTCCGTGTGGTCGCAATCGTTATCTTTGTCCAGTCCTCAGCCTGCGCCGCCTGCGCAAGTGTCAGCAAAGTGCCCAATAACAGCAAGCCTGTCCGTGCGAATCCGATATCTCCGCCAAATTTCCTGAGCACCGTTCATTCCCCGCCATTAACTCAAGCCACACTATCGGGGTTGATCTTGTTGATGCTCGGTCCGAACTATGGCGAGAGAAGGGCGATCCAAGCAAAGCAGATTCGTACCTACTTCAATATTCCAAGCGCCCGTAGAGGTCGTCGTAGGCTAGCATGATGTGGTCGCGGTAGGCGGGGCGTTGGCGGAGGCGGGCGTACCAGGCCGCCACGGCGGCTGGGAGCGGGTCGGTGATGTCGAGGCCGTCATAGCGGAAAAGGGCGGTGCCGGCGGTGATATCGGCGAGGCCGAGGCGGTCGCCCAGCAGAAAGTCTTGACCGCCCAGGGCAGCGTCGAGTTGACGCATATGGGCGGCGCAGGCGGCCACTTTCTGTCCGATGCGAGCGGCGTCGCGCCGCGCTTCGGGCATACGATAGTAGCCCCAGAACAGGCCGGTCAGGAAATCCGGTTGCAGCACCGTCTGGCACCAGTCCATCCACTGATCGGTCCGCGCCCGGACGCCGGCGTCGGCGGGCCAGTATTGGTCGCCGCCATACTGTGCCGCCAAATAGCGCAGGATCGCCTGACTTTCCCAGACCACCGTCTCACCGTCCTTCAGCACCGGCACCTTGCCATGAGGATTCATCGCCCGAAAGGCCGGGTCGTCGAGACCGCCGGCGTCGCCGCCGGCATCGATATGCTCATGGGTCAGGCCCAACTCGCCGACCAGCCACATCACCTTCTGCACATTGTAGGAGTTGCGCCGTCCCCAAACCGTCAGCATGCCGTCTCTAACCCGATCATTTCTTTTCCCAAAAGTTTGTCGCTCAACCGCCGGCGGCGGCACGGGCGAGATGACGCTGGACCAGATCGGGCGGGCAGGCCGCTGCCGCCGCCGCGAATGCCCGTTGGGCCGCCTCGCTGCCGTGCCAGCGAATACCATAGGCGACCAATCGACGGCAGGACCGGAACGAATTCTCCACGACGCGCGGCATCGCACCGGCCGTATCGGCGGCGAACAGGTCGCGCAGATAGACGGCGTAACCGTCGGCCTTCCGACCCTGTTCCTCCAACGCGGTAACATGATCGGCGAAGGTTTTAGCGGCGGCGGCAGTATCCACATCGCCGCTCAAACGGGCGGCGTAATAGCCGAATAGCAGGCTTTGCACGCGGCGGAAATTGCCCCGCGCGCTGTCGTAGAATCCGCGTGCCGCCGTCGCGTCGCCGGCCAAGAGCCGGTTGGTTGCGGCCCACCAGGCCGGGGACGGATCGTCGGGCGCCCGCACCGCCTGGCGGTCGTAAAGAGCTGCGGCACCGGCATAATCGCCCGTCGCCATGCGCGCATCGGCGGTTCCGTAAAGCAATCCGGCATGGTCCGGCGCCTTGGCCAGGCCAGCCTCAAGCAGAGCCAATGCGTCCTCCATCATGAACCGGTCGCGGTAGCGCGTCGCGACCTCAAGGTAGCGCTCTGCCCCGTTCGACAAGTCTGCCAGCGCTGTCTTGTACAATGGCAGAGCGGCCAGATATTCGCCGGCGCCGGCGAGCCGGTCCGCCTTTTCGAGATCGTCCTCTGCCGGAGAGGTCGCGGGCTGCCGGTCGCGCCGGGCCAATTCGCTGGCGAACAGGGGATAAGAAAGACGCTGGCGCGTGCCGAACATATCGAAACTGAGGTCGGCCCAAAGCGCCGCCAGATCGAGGCCGTCGTCTTCGGCCTCATAGACGAATTCGCCGCGGCCATCGACGCCGAGATAGCGCAGCGGGACCGTTTGGCCGTCGCGGTCGAGATGGACGGCCGAGAGCAAGGTCCGCCCGGCGCTGCCGGTATGATCGTCATAGTCGAGACCACCGACGCCTACGGCGCCCGACGCAGGGGCACCGTAACGGTCGCCGGCCAGATCGAGTTTGATGCCGAGGCGGAGCTTGTCGTTGACCCGTTCCGCCCGCAAACCTGCAACAATCGAAAGTCCCCCGGCCGGCGGCGAGGGGCGCCACATTACCACCGCCTGCCGCTGTAGACCGTCCGGCCGGCTATCGGAGACCCATGTCGCGCGTTGACCGACCCACCAACGCGACGTCGCCAACGCCAGCGCCGTCGGATCGCCGGCCATGGTCCGTTCGAAATGATTTTCGACATGGGACCAGGGTTCGAAGTCGAGATGCCGGCGCTGCTTGCGCTCCGGCATCCAGGGGAACGGCCAACTGTCGACCCGCTGAAATTCGTGCATCGCCCGTACCGCCGCGGCGGACGCAACGCAGTGGGACATCGCCATATCCATATACCAGCGGCCGAAAACATTCGCGTGACGCCTGCCGTTCATCCGGGCGTGGACACGCACCCATTGACGCCGCAAGCCTTCCAACGCCCGCTCCCGACGCGGTGACGGCAGCGCACGGGCGGCATGGCAAAGGGCGGCAAACCGCAACATCTCCTCGGCCTGGCGAAAGTTCCAGCCGGTAGGATCTCCCTCGATCAAGCCGTCGGCGAGAATGCGCCCCGCCTGTGCGGGATCTTGCAGCAAATGCGCCAGACGTGCCGCCATCACGCCCTTGTATCGGTGCTTGGCGACCGCCGCGGCATCCGCCTCGGTACCGAAAGCCAATAGCTGCAGGGCGGCGTCGGGAATATCATTGAGCCACTTGCGTGCCAGATCGGTGACCGGCCGGTCGCGCCGTCCCAATAGGCTATGAAATGCCCGGGCGGCGAGCGCCGGATCGGGCGCTGGCGCTTCGGTGAGATAGCCGATGATGACGTCGCCCCCGGCGGGGCTGCCGACGAAGTCGAGGGCTAGAGCGGCATGCAGCCGATCGTCAATATCCGCCGCTTGCAATGCGGCGGCGACAACGCCATCCCCTAAGCGTCCCAGGCGTGCCTCGATCCAGGCGGCCGCGATCTGCACGGCCAACCGGTCCGCCGCCGGAACCAGTGCACTGAACCGCATGATGTCGCGGGCATCCGCCGCCGTCCCGACGACGGTGAGAATCTGAACGCCCGCATAGGCGTGATGGGTCAGCTTCTTGGCCGCCTCGCTTGCTCCGTCGCCAGCCGCCGGCAGCCCCATGATCGCGGCCGCCAGCGCCTGACGCGCCGCTTCCAATCCGCGGTCGCGCCGATCCGCGCTCATGCCGGGCTTACGATAGATGATGAGGCGGCGCAGATCGGCGGCGGCCTGACTTTCCGCATAGCGATAACCGCGCAAGGCCGCTTGGCGTTCGGTCTTCGGCCTAAATTGGAGGAAGTAGGATTTGGGCGCCTCTTTACCGCCGAATTCGAGCCGGAGGAGATCCGGTGCCGGGAGCTCGAGCTGTTGCACTTGATCCGCCGCCAGGGTCAGCGTACGCGCCGTTTGCAGAAGCGGCGCCGTCAATGTGTAGCGGCCGGGCGACAACACCAAGATCCCGTTCTTCGCCGGCCAGCTTGTCCCATCCGCCGCCGCTGCCTTGGCCTTCGTAACGAAGGACCGGCCCGCCATGTCGCGCGCGCTCAACTTGACCAAGGCGAGTTGGCGGGCGCTTCCAATAGCGTCCCGCCCCAGACCGATGAAAGCCGCCAAGGCGGCATCCCGACTTTCGGCCGGCGATGCCGACAACGCCTTACCGGCCAGCAACAATTCTTTCCGCCGGTCGGCGTCGTCGAGCGTGGCGTTAAGTTTCTCGGCCCGCGGGCTGTACTGAAGAGCGCCACGACCGCCGACGCCGCCGACGAAAATATCGCCGTCGGATCGGCTACCCGAGCCGGCGCTACGGTGTAGATAAACCGCCTGTTTGGCACCGTAAATCATGTTGTTCGTGCTTGCGATGGTGCTGCCGTTCTGTGCGAACAGACCGAACTCGCCAGCGGCGGAAATCACATTGTCGACCAACACAGCCTTCGCCGTCGCTTGCAGGAGCAACCCCAAACCTTGGGTGCCGACGATCTGATTGTCCCGCAGTTCGAGCCCGGGCGAGACTTCCGCATAGATGCCCGTACCGGGCGCGCCGAAAATACGGTTACCCCGCAATAGCGGCGGTACGGCGAACTGACCTTTGAGCGACAGACCGGCGCCATCGAACCGGCTATCCGTCAGCTCGATGCGGCCGCCGGAGGTGACCGCCACGGCGACGCCTTCGCCCTGGGGCTCCCGCACCTCGATCCGACCAATGCGGGCGTCGACCTCGCCCGACACCGCATAGAGGGCGAGGCGATTACGGATGAACTGCGCGTCGAACAACGTCAAGCGACCGCCCTGGTCGATCTGGACCGCCGGTCCCGCCGAACCGTCGACGCGAATGCGATCGACCGCCAGGATGGAGTTGCCGGCGCCGTGGACGGCGCTGCGGCCCATGGCCTCGAAACCGCTGCTTGACACGCGTGCCTCGCTGCCGTCGGTAACGGCGATGGCGGTTTGCGCCAGCTTAACGAAGCGGGAGTCCGCGACGCTCAGCCGGCTTTTCGCCGCGCCGTAAATCGCCCGCCCCTCGCTATTGCGGAACAACGCGTCTTTGACCGACAGGCGCGATTCTTGCTGGACGAAAATGCCGATGCTGTCCTTACCGCCGCCCTCGAAGCCGCCGCCGGTCATGACGACCTGCGCCTTGGCGAAACCGAGGACCCCGATACCCGTAAGACCTTCGAAGCGGCAGTCCGTCAGGGTCAGTTCGCCGTCGTCGACATAGACCGCGCGGCCTGCGACCGGTGAGAACCGGCAATTGTTCAGGCTGGCGCTGCCGGACTTGACCAGCACCGCGGTCCCATCGGACGGTGGGGCGAACGCGATATCGGTGGCGATCAATTGACCATTGTCGATCACCTGGATAACCAATTTCTGATCGTCGCCGGTCAGGACACTGCCGATGCCGGGGGCGCCGCGCAACTCAACGGTTCGGTCTGAGATATTGATAAAACCCGCATAGGCGCCGGCGGCCAGCACGAAAACCTCTTCATCGGGGTTGTCGCGGATGACGCGGCCGAGATCGCTGCCGGCGGGGACATCGACCTCCGCCGCCGCCAAGGCCGGCGCGAGCGTCCAGGCCAACCCGGCGAACCATCGCAACTGCCGTTTCATACTCACGTCGTCCCTGCCTGGCCTTCGAAGCGCCGATCATAGCCGGCTCCGTCTGTACGGTCGATATTGGCTGAATTTCGCGGCGGAATTTAGGCGGAATGCTGGTCGAATTGACGCATCTCTATGATGACAAGCTCGTCCTGAGCGAATAAATTGAAAGCTAAGGGATTAAGGGTAATGTCTTTTGGCCGATGACTGAGCAGTTGGGACAAATATCAACGGATCCATCCGCAGCGCCGGCACCGTCGCGGATCGAACTCAGGTTGATCGGTGACCTGGCCGTGCTGCTCGATGGCGAGCCCTTGTCTCTGCCGCGATCGAAGAAGACCCGCGCGCTACTGGCCTATCTGGCGCTGACCGGCCGCAGCCATCAGCGCGACAAGCTTTGTGGCTTGTTCTGGCAATTGCCGGACGATCCCCGCGGGGCCCTACGCTGGAGCCTGTCGAAAATTCGCGGTCTGGTCGACCTCAACAAGGAAAACCCCTGCATCGCCGCAGACCGCAATAGCGTCACCTTCACCGGTGCCGGCGTTGACGTCGATGTGTTGGAACTCCGCGAGGCTTGCCGTCGCGGTCTCGAGGAAATCGATCTCGGACGCCTGAAGGACATGGCCGACCGCCTGGATCGGGATTTGCTGGAAGGTCTGGATCAACCGGATCTCCACGATTTCCAAGGTTGGTTGATCGCCGAACGCGAAGAGTTGTATGGCTTGCGCGGCCGCCTGTTGCGCCATGTGGTCGAGCGTTTGCAGGAGACGCCGGAAGAGGCCCTGCGCTATGCGAGAGCCTATGCCAGCGCCGAGCCGAACTTGGAAACCGCACACGCGCTGCTGATCGAAACATTGATGCGGGCCGGCCGACAGAGCGAGGCGGAACAGCTGGCGCAACTGGCCCGGGACCAACTGGACAAAGCGGGCATGACCGCGACCGGACAGCTCGACGCCGCCGCAGAAACCGCGCCCGCCGCCCCGAAATCCGCTCGACCGGCCCGGCGCAGCGGCGACACGGAACGGCCGTCCATTGCCGTCCTGCCACTCGAATGCATGGCCGCCGACCGCAATCTGGAATTCATGACCGACGGCTTGACCGAGGACATCATCACCCTGCTGTCGCGCATTCCCGGCTTCTTCGTAATCTCGCGCAGCTCCGTCTTCGCTTATAAAGGCCAGCGGCCGGATATCCGTCAGGTCGGCGAGGACCTGAACGTGCGCTATGTCGTCGAAGGCAGCCTGCGCCCGGCCGGCGACAAGGCGCGGGTCACCATCCAGTTGATCGACGTGGAGACCGACAGCCACATCTGGGCCGACCGCTTCGAGCACGACCTCGACACCCTGGCGGAGCTACAGGACGACATCACCAACGCGATCGTCGCCCGGTTGGAGCCCGAATTGACCCGGGCAGAGTTCGAACGAGTGCGCCGTCGCGGCCCGCAAAATCTTGATGCCTGGGGCTATTACCAACAGGCCCACGGTATCCTCAGCCTCAAGGGTTGGCGCGGCGAGACCTTCGCGGAGGCGCTGGACCTCCTGTCCAAGGCGATCGAGTTGGACCCGGATTTTGCCATCGCCCACGCCTATCGCTCGCTATTGCTAGCGGTCGGCGGCATGTTCAAGATGACGCCGGACCCGGCGGAAGCCAATTCGGTTGCGGCGGACGAGGCGGAAACGGCGATGCGCATCGACAGCCAGGATTCCACCGTCTTGGGCTATGTCGGCTGCGCCCTTTGCGATATCGGTCAGGCCGGTCGCGGCCTGCAGCTTCTGCAGCGAGCGGTTGAATACGATCCCTCCAATGCTCAGGCCTGGGTCGCGCTGGGCACCGGCCAGCTCGGCACGGGACGGCCGAAGGAGGGAATCGAAAACCTGCGCTACGGCATTTCGATCAGTCCACTGGATCAGCGTCTGGCCTATTGGGAGACGGTGCTGGCCTATGCCCTGTTCCGCATGAACCGGCCGGGTGAGGCCATCGAGGTGGCCCGGCGCGCCTGCCGCCGGGACGATCAGTTTCAGATCTCCCGCGTCGTGCTGGCGGTCATCCTGGCCAATAACGGGGAGCTGGCGGAAGCGCAGCGGGCGATGGCGGAGGCTATGCGGATTTATCCCGACTTGAAGGCCGGCGATCTACGCGGTCTGCTGGGCCGCCGCGGCGTCCGCATCCTCAACGACCACCGGCTGCTCGCCTGAGGCCGGCCATGGCGGATCGGAGGCATTATAGGGATCTGCTCGAACGGGTGGAGGCGGCGGTACGCAAGCGGCCGGCGCTGGGCCAAACCACCTATCGCACCGAAATCCGGCGCGGCGAAGGCGTCGAGGTCTCAGCCCGGGAGGGTGACTGGTACGTCAATACGGATATGCCGCCTGTCATCGGTGGAAGCGGCATCGCCCCCACGCCCGGTTTCCTGTTGCGCGCGGCTGTCGGCACATGCTTGGGCTCTTCCCTGCTCTACGAAGCGGCGCGGCTTGACCTCGACCTGCGCGATTTCCGCATCGATGTCGAAGCCGACGACGACGCTCGGGGCGAGCTCGCCATCGACGAAACCTATCTTTGCTACGGCGAAATCCGGTGCACCATCGCACTCGACTGTGACGTTGACGACGCCGGCCTAGAAAACCTCGTTCAGCGGGCACTGGGCCACAGTCCCATGGTCGCCATGGTCAAAAAGGGTGCGCCAATGACTTTCCAAATCACCCGGCTTTAGCCGCGTCGGTCTCCCGGATCTCGATCTGCCGGACGATTTCGGCCGTTTCGCCGAGCATGACCGAGGCGGAGCAGTATTTTTCGGCCGACAGCCGGACCGCCTCCTCAACCCGGTCGGGCTTCAGGCCGTCGCCGGTGACGATGTAGCGGGCGTCGATGCGGGTGAATACTCTCGGTTCCGTCTCCGCCCGTTCGGCGCTCACCTCGATGCGGCAGTCGGTAACCGGCTGACGCATACGTTGCAGGATGTGGACCACGTCAATGCCGGAGCAACCGGCCATTCCGAGCAGCAACATTTCCATCGGGCTTGGCCCCAGGCTGCCGTCCGGATCGTCGCTTTGTGAACCGTCCATGATCACCCCATGGCCGCTGCCGCTGGCCCCGACGAATCGCATACCGTTGACCCAATTGGCATTCGCTTTCATTGCTTCACCCCGTTGCACTCCATCGCCACAAGACATAGAAGAAGGACCCTACGGCGTCCAGAAATTGGTGACGAAATATGCTGAAAACACATTTGGGGCGGTTGAACGAGCTGCCGCGGGCCCGTTTGGTCGAGACCGAAACGCCAATTCAGGCAATGGAGAATCTCAGCCGGCGGACTGGCGGCGCGGCACTCTATGTGAAACGCGACGACCTGACCGGCACGGCCTTCGGCGGCAACAAGCTGCGGCAACTGGAATATTATTTCGGCGAGGCCCAAGCCCAGAGCGCTGATACCATCCTGATCACCGGTGCGGTGCAGTCCAATTTCATGCGCCTGGCCGCCGCCACCGCCTGCCGGCTGAACATGGCCTGCCACCTGCAGCTCGAGGAACGGGTACCGGATCCGGACGAGACTTACCGGAAATCCGGCAATGTGTTGCTCGACAAGCTGCTGGGCGCGACGCTTTACACTTATCCCGACGGCGAGGACGAAGCCGGCGCCGACGCCCGGATCGGCGAGCTCGCCGAAGAGCTGAAATCCCAGGGCAAAAAGCCCTATATCATCCCACTGTCGCCCGGCAAGCCGCCCAAGGGTGCCCTTGGTTATGTCAACGGCGCCTTGGAAATTCTTGCGCAGATCGACGAGCAAGATTTGGCGATCGACGAGATCGTCGTCGCCTCCGGCAGCGGCCATACCCATGCCGGCTTGTTATTCGGCCTCCGCGCGGTCGACTCCGATTTGCCGGTCCGCGGCATTTGCGTGCGCCGCGCCGCCGACCAGCAGCGGCCGCGCATCCAAGACCATTGCGCCCAGATCGCCGCGTTGCTGGCGGTCGAAAATCCGGTGAACGACAGTGATATCGACCTGAACGATAGCTTTCTGGCGCCGGGCTACGGCCGCCTCGGGGACGCCGCCGGCGACGCGCTGGTCGCCGCCGCCCGGACGGAGGCTCTGATCCTCGATCCGGTCTACACCGCCAAAACCATGGCCGGCGCCCTCGCCCGTGCCCGGACGCTCGGCCAGGGCAAGCGGATACTATTCATCCACACCGGCGGCAATCCGGCGCTCTTCGCCTATGCGGATAAACTGAGCGGCTTGTTTTAGACCCGGCTGGGCAATCCCTTCGGTGACATCAACCCCATTCGCCAGCAATAAACTCCGTCATACCGGAATCTGCGCCAGCGGATATCCGGGATCCACGCCGCCAAAATCTGCACCGACATCGTTGGCTTGAAGTTGGTTGGAATGGGTCCCGGCGCGCCGCTTCGCTACGGCCGGGACGACGGGCCGTTGACCTGTTATTCCGCCGCCTGGCCGACGCTGCCGTGGAGGCTGGGGCCGGCATAATCCCGGTCATGCTCCAGCGACGGCACCCGGTTGCGCGCTTCCCGAATCAGATCGGTGTCGATCTCGGTGACAATGACGCCCGGTTCCTCACCGCCGTCGGCCAGGATTTCGCCCCACGGCGCGACGATGATCGAATGGCCGTAGGTCTTGCGCTCGCCCGCATGTACCCCGCATTGCGCCGCCGAGATGACGAAGCATCCGGTCTCGATGGCGCGGGCCTGCTGCAGCACATGCCAATGGGCCCGACCGGTCGGCCGCGTGAAGGCGGAAGGGATGGTCAGGAAATCGGCGCCGCCATGGGCCAGATCGCGATAGAGATAAGGAAACCGCAGGTCGTAGCAGATGGTCATGCCGAGCCGGCCCCAGGGCAGATCCGCCAGCACCGCTTCGCTGCCGGGCTTATAATTCTTGCTTTCCCGGTAGCTTTCGCCGTTCGGTAGGTTGACGTCGAACATGTGGATCTTGCTGTAGCGCGCCGTGACCTCGCCGGCCGGGCTCACCAGATATCCGCGATTGGCCAAGCGCTTCTCGCCGTCCTCCTTCACGGTCAGGGAGCCGGCCAATAGCCAGGCCCCCGTCTCCCGCGCCAATTCGCGGAACGCGGCAAGGGCGGGATGGCTGGCCTCGGGATGGGCTTTCGCGAAGATATTCTTCGTCCCGACCTCCAGCATGGAGACGTTTTCCGGCGTGGTGATGAAATCGGCACCGGCATCCCGGGCCCGACGTATCAAATCGCCGAAGGTCCGGATATTGTCGTCCATGTCATTGCTGGTATTGATCTGGACGCAGGCCGCTTTAAAGACGCTCATGTCATATCCTCCGTCATGCCGGCTGCAATAGCGGGTCGAGCTTGCCGGCGTGATCCAACTCATGCAATTCGTCGCAGCCGCCGACATGTTGGTCATCAATAAAGATCTGCGGCACCGTATGCCGGCCGCCGGCCCGCTGCATCATTTCCTGACGGCCGCCAGCGGTCATGTCGATGTCGATTTCGCGAAAGTCCACACCCTTGGCGCCGAGCAATCGCTTGGCCATCACGCAGAAAGGGCAGAACATCGTCGTATAGATTTCAACTTTGGCCATCGGTCGGCCGCTCCGTATCGATTGAGGTCGCGCCCATTATATGGGTCAGACCTCGGCGCGGACAACTCTTGCCAAGGTCACAACGTCGACAGCGCCGGCACCGGCACGGAGCAAGGTACGGGCGCAGGCCTCGACGGTCGCGCCCGTGGTCATCACATCGTCGACCAGCAGCACCCGCGCCCCGGCCAGGCGCGCACGATAGCGATCCCGGATTGAGAAGGCGCCGCGCACGTTACGCACCCGTCCGGCGCGGTCCATCCCGCCTTGGCTCGGCGTCGCCTTGACTCGCCGCAGAAGGTCCGGCGCGAATATGGCCGATCGCGTTTGGCACAGCCTCGCCGCCAGCAGGGCCGCCTGATTGTATCGCCGCCGCAACAGACGCCAGCGGTGCAGCGGCACGGCGGCAACCAGGTCAGCGCCCTCGATCAGCGGCTCGGCGACCCGGTTCATCCAAGTCGCCAAGGCCGGCGCCGCCTCCGTTCGATCGGCATGTTTGAATTTGAGAATCAGATCGCGGCTGGCGTCGTCGTAGATCATGGCGGCCCGGGCCCGGTCGTAGATCGGCCGACGCCGGGCGCAATCGCCGCACGCTAACTCCTCGCCCTGCCCGATCCCAGCTGCGTCGTAGTCGAAGGGTCGGCCGCAGCAATAGCACCAAGGCGGCGTGAGAAAGGTGATCTCCCGCCAGCAGGCTGGACAGAGATCGCCTTGCCGGTCAACCGCGGCACGGCAGCCCAGGCAAACCGGCGGCAGCACCAAGTCGAGGGCCTGTGACAGACTACGTCGCACGGCCACCGTCTTCATGCTATGACCTTCCTGCCAACCACGGACCGAAGCCCATCGTGACCGATCAATCCCGTCATCCCGTACCGCAACCTTTCGACAAAGGCGCCGTCGCCCGCCACCGGCGGCGGGCGGCCCGGCTATTGGCGGCATACTATCGTATTCGTGACCGGACGGCGACGACGATCGATCCGCAGGCGCCCGACTTTCTATCGCGAGAAATCGCCGACCGACTGCGTGAGCGGCTCGACGAAGTCAATCGCCGCTTCGAGTTGGCCATCGATCTCGATTCGGGATTGGGGCAGATGGCCGACGCCTTGGCCGGACATCCGCGTATTGGTCGATTACTGATCGGCAGCCCGATAGCCGCTGGCCGGCCCGACCTGGTGCTGGATGACGAGATGCCGCCCCTTGCACCGGCCGCCTTCGATCTGGTGATTTCCTGCCTCGGTCTGCAATGGGTCAACGATCTGCCCGGTCTGCTGGCGCAGATCCGACAGGTTCTAAAACCCGACGGCCTGTTCCTGGCGGCATTGATCGGCGGCGACAGTTTGCGCGAACTGCGGCAAAGTTTTCTCCTCACCGAAAGCTCCATTTCGGCCGGCGCGGGCCCCCATGTTGCCCCGCTATTGGAAATTCGCGACGCTGGCGCATTGCTACAGCGGGCCGGCTTCGCTTTGCCCATGGTCGACGTCGACAATCTGACCTTTCAATATAAGGACCCGTTTGCCCTGATGCGGGAACTGCGCGGCCTGGGACTGCAGAATCCGCTGACGGCCCGGCGCAAAACATTCACTGGCCGACACTTGATGCAGGAAGTGGCATTGCGGTACCACGCGGACTGGGCCGACCCGGACGGCCGCATTCCGGCCACCTTCCAGATATTGTTTTTGACTGCGTGGGCCCCCGACAAGACTCAACCAAAGCCGCTAAAACCAGGTAGCGGTGAGGTTTCCTTGGACAAAATACTCACAAAACGAGAATAGAAATCTTAATCAACGTGATATGGGAGAAGCGACAGGAGACAAATTCTAAAACTTGTGTTATTCAATAGAAGGACGTTATTCTTACTTTCTAATTTATAGTCGCCAAATATTAAGATTCGGCCGATAATATTTGGCTTCACTTATTTTACAAGAGGCTCCGAAGGCGGATGGTCGGTGAAGTTATTGTCACAAAATCGGGCGACGTGCCCAGTGACTTTGTCGAATTGCAGCATTTCTACGAGTACTGGCTCACATTGCGGAGCGAGGACCAATTGCCGCGATTCGACGACTTCGATCCCGACCTTGTGGAACAATGGCGCCCCCATCTGCGCATGCTGCGTTTGCAATATCCGGGCCCTGTTTTGTGGATCGAGTATGTCGGCGAGGCCCTGAAGTGGTTGGCGCCCATGGACATGACCGGCCATAAACTCGGAGATATTTATGGTGGCAAGAATTGGCCGGCATACGAAAACGCTTTGGTTTCGACAGCCCGGGACGAAGCGCCGTGTTACATTACCTCCGGCTTTACCGGCCGCAGCGACCACTATCTCATCGAAGTGGTTGCCGTTCCCCTCAGAACGGACCGGGACATCGCCGACCATATTTTGACCATGCTGTTCTGGCACGATAAAGACGTGCAGTGGCCGAGTTTCGATCAGGACGGCTTTTTGCGCCATCACCATCTGCTGAGCAACGACCGCTGTTGACAGAACCCGTCCAGTAACCCGAAATATCCCCGACAATTTGTCTAGGGAAATTTAGGTAAGGAAACAGGGCGATGAACTGGGACGTCTTCATCACCTGCGCCGTGACCGGCGCGGGCGACACGGTCGACAAGCATCCGGCAATCCCGGTGACGCCGGCGGAAATCGCCGCTTCCGCCATCGATGCGGCCAAGGCCGGTGCGGCGGTGGTACATATCCATGTCCGCGATCCGGAAACCGGCAAAGGCGCGCGGGATCCGAAATTGTTCCGTGAAGTGGTGGAGCGGGTGCGTAGCGCCGATGTGGACGTGGTGCTGAACCTGACCGCCGGTATGGGCGGCGATCTGGTTCTGGGCGGCGGCGAAAATCCGCTGCCGCCGAACCCGGACGGTACCGACATGGCCGGCCCGATCGAGCGGTTGGCCCATGTGGAAGACTTATTGCCCGAAATCTGCACCCTCGACTGCGGTACCATGAATTTCGCCGAAAGCGACTATGTCATGACCAACACGCCATCGGCGCTCAAGACCATGGCCAAGCGGGTGCAGGAACTGGGCGTGCGGCCGGAGCTCGAGGTCTTTGATACCGGGCATCTGGTTTTCGTCAAGGAGATGGTGCGCGACGGCCTGATCGACGATCCAGTGATGATTCAGCTCTGCATGGGCATCCCCTATGGCGCACCGGACGACCCGGGCACCCTGATGGCCATGGTCAATCAGCTGCCGCCCGGGACCATCTGGTCGGCCTTCTCGATCGGCCGCAAACAGCTGCCTTATACCGTAATGGCGGCGTTGGCCGGCGGCAATGTGCGGGTCGGGCTGGAGGACAACCTTTTTCTCGAGCGCGGCGTGCCCGCGTCCAACGCGTCCCTTGTCGAGCGCGCTCATGAGATACTGACCAAGGTCGGCGTCCGCGTCATCGGGCCGGACGAGGTGCGCGACAAGCTGCAGCTTATCAAACGGGGCTGACCCCGGGTCCCGGCACCATGACCGCCAGCAAGAACGCGCATTTCCGCCAGGCCCGAAAACTGGCCCGGCAGGGCGAACTGGTGCCGGCCATTGAGGCTTTCGAACGGGCCTTGGCCGAACTGCCGGACGACCCGACGATCCTGTTCGAGATCGGCCAGGTGGCCAAGCTGGCCGGTATGTTCGAGATCGCCATCGAAATGTTCAAGAAGGTGATCGCGCAACAGCCGGACGCGCTCGAAGCTTGGAACAATCTCGGCAATGTTCAACTGCAGGCCGGCCGCTATCCGGAAGGCGTACAATGTCTGGAGCGGGCGGTCGAGCTCGGCGGCGAGCGGGCACAGCTGCTCTGCAATCTCGGTCTCGCCTATTGGAAAAGCTTCCGGCCGGAGGAGGCGATCGCCGCCTATCGGCGGGCCCTGGCGGTCGATCCCAAATATGCCGGCGCCCATGCCGGCCTGGCCGACATGCTGACCGCGCATCAGCAGTTCGCGGCCGCGGTGCCCCATTTCGAACGCACCATCAAACTGACCAAGAATGCCCGCGATCGGGAACAAACACGCTTCAACATGGCCCTGGCGCAAATCAATTGCGGCCAGCTCGGCGACGGTTGGGACAATTACGAAGCGCGCCTGCATCCGCAGGTCCGCAACTTGAAATACAACCATAACATCAAGCCGTATAAGGGCGGCGACTTGGCCGGCCGCGCGATTTTGGTCACGGCGGAACAGGGCCTGGGCGATCAGATCGAGTTTGCCGCCATCCTGCCGCGCCTGATCGCCAAGGCGGGCACGGTCCATGTCGCGGTGGAGGTACGCCTGGTCGCCTTGTTCGAACGGTCGTTTCCCGACGCGGTTATCCACACCTACAAACTGAACCAATCGGGCCATAACAAGGTCATGGACATTGCTTGGCGCGATGCGGCGCCGAAGATCGATTGGGCCCTGCCGATCGGTAGTCTGGCGAAGCATTTCTGTCGGGACGCCGGCAGCCTGCGCCAGCCAACGCCCTATCTGTTCGCCGATCCCGGTCGGCGAGCACATTGGCGCGCGCGGATCAACGAAGAGCTTGGCCGCGACCGGCCCAAAATCGGCCTTTGTTGGCGCAGCGGCAAGCTCTCCGGCGACCGCTGGCGCTTCTATAACGATCTGCTGGAATGGCGCGACCTGCTTGCCCTCGACGGCATCGACTTCGTCAATTTGCAATATGACGGTGGGCAGGAAGAGATCGCCCAGGTCGAGAAAGAGCTCGGCATACGCATTCATCACTTCGACGATCTCGACCAGACCGTCCAGATCGACGAAACCTCGGCCTTGATTGCGGAGATGGATTTCGTTGTCTCCGCCGGCACGGTGGTCAGTCAATTGGGCGGCGCGCTGGGCGTGCCGTCATTGAAGACCGGGCTGTCGCCCTTCATGTGCGGCTACCGGCCGATGCCCTTTCAGCCGGCGGTCTGGCCGGTCTACGGCCCCGGCAAATTCGCCGAAGCGGTCGCCGCCGTCGAGACCTTCCGCGACGACTTCGCCCGCCTGGACCGCGATGCGCTTCGGCAGGGCTATAACGAACGCCCCTTGCAGGCGGAGAACTGGGCCCGGAAGCCCTACATGGATCAGTTTCAATCGATTGAGCAATAACGCGATGCCGGACGTTCGGATCAGGCCGGCGACAGCCGATGACAAGCCAGCCATCGCCGCCATCCATGCGGCAAGCTGGAAAACCGCCTATCGCGGCGACCTGCCGGACGCTTTTCTGGACACCGAAGTCGATGCCGCCATGGCCGCCGCCTGGGCGGAGACCGACTGGACCGACGGCGACGTGGTTCTTTTAGCGGAGGATCCCGAACCCTTCGCCTTCATCGCGATCTGGTGCGGACCCGATCATCCGGCACCCTATATCGACAATCTGCATACCTTGCCGGATCGTCGCTCGCAGGGCATCGGCGGCCGGCTGATGGCGGCGGCGCGGGATTTGCTGGCAAACGGACGCAACGGCGCCTATCTCTGGGTGCTGTCAAGCAACAGCCGCGCCACCGACTTCTATCTGCGCCTGGGCGGTGTCACCGGCCCGTCGGAAGTCCACGACATCTTCGGCCATGACGTCGAGGTCACGAAGATTTCCTGGACCGATTTGACGCCTCTCGCTCAGCGATAGAACTCGACATAGAAGCGGACCGGCCCGTCGGGTACGACATGGTGGGGGATATCGGGTTCGACCACGCCCGGTCGCGCCGGCGTCAGGGTCAAGGTTTCGCCGCTGGTTTCGATATGATAGGTCAGGCGCCCGCTCAGAACCTGGATCAGTCCCCACACGCCCGGTTTGGTGCGATGGCTCTGGCGAAGTCCCGCCGGTAAAGTCTCGGCGTCGAAAGTCGGTGTGCGGCGGTAGGGCCGTAACGACGGCGGCAGCTCTTCCATATTCTCCTCTTCATCGCCAGGCCGTGCCGATTTGCAGATAGAACACGGTTTCCTCCGGCCCGCGGGCAATGTCGATACCGGCATGCAGACCATGCTTGCGGGACAAGAGATAACGGATGCCGCCGCCGCCAGCAAACTTAGCGTCTTCCTCGAGGGTCAGGCTCTCGTCGACGATGCCCGTGCCGGCGAAGCCCAGGATGCTCCAGCGGTCGCTGAGCTGATAGCGGACTTCGGACTCAAAAGAGACAACCCGATTGCCCTGATACCGCACTGCCGGAATGCCGCGCAGCTGGATGAAGGGCAGCACGAAGAAGGGTGCGTCGCCCTCCACTGCCGTGGCGCGAAGATGCCCGCCGAACGTCCATTTCGCCGCCGGTTGGAAGAAATGCGTCAGGCTGAGGCCGAGCCGGGTGAAATCGTAATCGCTGCCCCATGCCTTGTCCTCCTTACCGACGGAGATCTTGCCGCGCCAACCGCCGGTCGGCGTGAAGATATTGTCGAAACTGTCGTAGGACAGGGTCAGCGACAGGGCCGACAAAGTGCTGGACGCCTGCGTACCCGGTGGCGGCGGCTGGCCGCTTAGCTTGAAGGAAAAGTCAGAGTTGAAATAATCCCAATCAGCACCGAGGAAGAACGGGCTGTCGCCGAGACGATATTGCAAACTCTGGCTGAGATAGCTGCCTTTGACGTTGTATTGCAGACTGTCGGCGGCGTTGTGGAACAGATCCAGATTGATGTCCAGATAGGCCGCCGCCCCGAAATAGCGTAGGCGGTCGTCAAGGTAGTGGCCTTGGTGAAACGCCGCATAGCCTTCGGAATTGTTGCCGGTGGCGAGCACGACCGCGCCGCTGATACCGGGCCTGTCTTCCTGCCCAGGCGGTGGCGTATGGATGAAGATGCCGGCAAGGCCGGCGCCGTCACTGACCGCCGGCTCGGTAATGACGATCGGCACGGGGATGAAGCCGCCAGCATCCAACCAGCTGGCGATGTCGAAGGCACCGTCCGCCGGATCGAAGAAGTTATCCTGCAGAAACTTGAATTGGGCCACCGCCGGCAACGGCAGACACAGCAGCAGCATGGCGAACAGCAGGGCTATCGGCCCGAGCCTCGATCTCATCGCATTGATCCGTCGGGAAAGTGAGAAGGGCGCGCCGGTCTCGACTATACTAGAAATTCCTAATGTTCAAGCGCCCTGTTTCTTGCCGAGCAAATACCAGGCCGTCATGCCGCCCTTCCCCTTGACCTCGACCAGTCCGCGAGACTGTAGTCGGTAGGCGCCAGCAAGCGCCCGATGTACCGGTTCCGACACTTGGATATGCCCAGGCTCGCCGCTGGTCTGCATACGACTGGCCACATTCACCGTGTCGCCCCACAGGTCGTAACCAAAGCGGCTTTCGCCGACGACCCCGGCCAGGACGGGACCGCAATGTATGCCGATGCGTAGACGCAAGGCTTGACCGTCGGGGCCCGCCAAGTCGGTACTGACATCCAGCATAGCCAACGCCAAGTCGGCGGCGGCGCGAATATGCCCAGCGCTCGCTTCCGGCACGCCGCCCGCCACCATATAGGCATCGCCGATGGTCTTGATTTTTTCCAACCCGTGTTCGGCAACCAACGCGTCGAAGCGGGCAAAGAGGTCGTTGATGGACGCGAGCACATCCTCCGCGCGATGACGCGCCGCGATCTCGGTGAAGCCGACCACATCGGCGAACAGCACCGTCACCTCGGCCATGCTGTCTGCGATCTGATCCTCGCCCGCCTGCATCCGTGCCACAACGCTTTCCGGCAGAATGCGGTTCAGAAGCGCGTGATATTGCCGCCGCTGTTCCGCGACCCGGCGATTGGCAAGAAATTCGAGGCGGCGGTAACGGTTGAATAGATAAACGGCGAAACTGCCGGCCGCCAAGGTGGCTAGGAATTGGGAACAGATGGTCGCGTAATGGCTGAGCGCCACGTCACGGCCCAAGGCCATACCGATGGCGAAGATCAAACTGCAGATCGCACCGATGCTCAGCGTCGCCGGAAAACTCAAGGGCATGAAGAGCTGTAGAAAGATCAGAATGATAATGAAGCCGGACAAATAAACGTCCGGCGTCTCCGACAACAGATTGATCGCCAGATAGAAGCCCGTGGACAGGATGAAAACGAACCAGGCGTAGCCGGTCAAGTTCTTGGCGAATGCCGGCCGATAGGTCAGATAGATCGCGAGCGCCGTAGCCGGCAGACCCCAGAACAGCCGCAGGCCGACAGCCAGCCAAACATTCCCCTCGATCACCGCGTAATCGAGGAAGACGAATCCCGAATTGAATAGCATGGCCAGGACCGTGGCCCAGCGGACCTGCCGGATATCCCGGTCCGCCCGACTGTCGCGAAAGGCCCGTTCCAACGCCGGATCGCGCAATCGCGCGGTCCAACGGCTGAGCGCGTCGGCGTCGTCGCTATGGCGGTCGCCGGATAGCATCCGCGTCAGGCGCTGGGTGCGAAGAACACCAGCGTGCGGGTCTCGATGCTCTCCCGCGCCGGCGCGTCGGGCGGCGTGGTCGGATCGTCGAAGGCGGAATGGGCGGTGAAGCGGGCACGGCCGTCGCGCGCGTTATCGAAGCATTTCAGGAACAGCGCCTCGTCACTCCGCATATGCCGCAGGTAATACCAACGATGTGCCGCATTATGGCGCACGGAGGAGACCTCGCCCTTGCGGTCGCGATACATCAGATCGGTATCGACGAAGTCGTCCGCCGTCATGCTGCGCGCGTCCAGGACCGCCAACGGCATATCCTCGACCGGTCCGCGGATCGGCCGCCACAGATTGACCACTGAGAAGCGATGGTTCAGTAGGGGCGCCGCTTCGGCCTTGCCGAGAATATCCTTCACCCGCTGCGGGCCCGAACGCTCCGTATAGTCGTTATGGACGAAGCGGACCGGCCGCGCGGCGCCGTTGGCGCCCTGCATGGCCTTTGGGTCGTGGCGCACATTGTGATCGAAGACGACGACCCGGCTGGCCCCGGTCTGCCGCTTCATGGCCACCTCGACTTGCGGATAATAGTCGCGCTTCACCGCCGCCTCGTCGTACCAGTCATCGAAATCCGGGGCGAAGTCGGCGAAGGAGAAACCTTCCACATCCATCGAGAAATCGTCGCGCCGGGACCGGGCGTCCCGCACCGGCATCTCCCGCTTCTCCCGCGCCGGCAGCGGCTTCACCTCGGCCGGGTCGACCTTGTAGAGATAGTAGACCGGCCGCGCCTCGCTTGCCGCCACATAGTTGAAGGCGCCGGCGACCGTGTCGCTAAGTTGGTTCATGGCTCGCCCTTTCGTTCACGTATAGTCGCCCGCCGGGTTCAGGCCGACGCCGTCTTTCAGCACGCCCTGGCCGGGCACATAGTTGACCTCGAAACGGATACCGTCCGGGTCTTCGAACAGGACATAGTAATAGCCGGGTGCCCAGTCCCCCTCCATCGGCCCGCGCACGATCGCCGCGCCCAACTCCTCCGCCTTGGCGCCGGCCTTGTCCACATCCTCCCGCGAACGGGCGCGGAGACAGAGATGATGCAGTCCGACGCGGAGCTGAACGAAACGTTCGTCCTTGTAATCGTCGTCGCAGCGCTGGATCCCGATCGCCGTGCGCGCGCCCACATGATAGCAGAAGTCGTCTCCGTCAAAGACCTTCTCCATCCCGAAATAGGGCAGCAGCTCGCTATAGAATGCTTTTGCTCTGTCGAATTGGCTTACCGTCAAAATCACATGCGCCATGCCGTTGATGTCGATCACGCTGTCCTCCCCATCAAATGTCGTGTCCGCGAATATTAGAGCAAATCCGTCCTATAGAAACAGGATTGGCTGCGCCGCCTTAGCGGCCCGTGAACCGTGTCGGGCGGCGTTCGACGAAAGCGGTCAGACCCTCGTTGAAATCGTTGCTGGTGACATTGTCGACGAAGCATTCCGCCTCCATTTGCAATTGACGCTCCCAATTGTTTTCGAGCGAGGCATGCATCAGTTTCTTGATGTTGCCGTAGGCGCGGGTCGGGCCCGTGGCCAGACGTTTTGCCAGAGTTTCGGTTACTTCCGCCAGCTTCTCCGGCGGCGCAAGGAAGCTGACTAAGCCGTGCTGCTTCGCGTCATGGGCGGTTAGCTGTTCGCCCAACATGGCCAGCTCCGTCGCTTTTTTCAGGCCCAGCAGTCGCGGCAGATAGTAGCTCGAAGCGCCGTCGGGACTGTTGCCGATGCGCACATAGGCGAGGGTGAACTTGGCATCCTCCGCCGCGATGGTGAAATCGCACATTACCGCGAGCGACAGGCCGAAGCCAACCGCCTGGCCCTGCACCGAGGCGATGATCGGCTTCGGCATGCGCCAGATCGAGGTCAGCAGCAGCTTGGTGTAATTGATCGCGGCGTGGAAGCGGAAGCGGTAGGCCGCATCGTCCATGGTCTGGCGGTCCTGATGAAAGCTGACCAGATCGCCGCCGGCCTGAAAATGCTTACCGGCGCCGCGCAGTACCACGGCGCGGATATCGTCGTCATATTCCACCTCGTTAAAGGCGTCGATCAACGCCCGCTTCATGTTTTCGTCCAGCGCGTTCAGTGCCTCCGGCCGGTTCATAGTGATCCAGCCGATCTGATCCTTCTTTTCCAGCAATACCAAGTCGGTCATTCCATCGCTCCAAATTTCCAATATCCCACACCCGTCATGCCGGAATTCGCATCAGCGGATATCCGGCATCGCCCCAAACTCCGCGCCTGGGGCGATCCCAGCGCTCCGCTTCGCTGCGGCCGGGATGACGATGCACGGGATGTCGTCTCTTTCCTCCACAGCGTCGGCTTGGTTCTATACAAAAAGCTGCTGCGTCAAGTTCATCCCAAGGGTTTTTGATCGTCGATCAACAGGGTCATGGTTCTATCCGACGTCGGAGTTGGTCCGCGTCACTATCCTGGGCTGACCTGTTTGAAGCGGTGGGGCGGCACACTGTATTAAGCGCAGTGTCATGAGCGCTTCGGCTCTTTGCCTGCAACCAAGTCGTCCCGTGCTCGCCCCGCCAGCCGATCATCAACGTCCTCTTTGCCTCACTTCGTTACATACCGCACATATTGCACCGCTGGGTTAACCGGTCGCTTCCCCCACATGCGCTTGAAAGTGGCTTTGCTCTTTCCACATTCGGCCCAGGATCACCGCCAGCCGGCGCGCCACCGCGACCCGGGCTTTCTTCGCCCCGCGCCGCTTCATCACCCGCAGCCCCCAGCTCTTCAGGTCCGAGCTCGAACGCACCGTGCTCAGCAGCACATTGGCCGCCTCGTAGAGGTAATGCCGGGCCATGTGATCGCCTTGCTTGGAGATGCCAAGCGTGACATCACGATCCCCCGATTGATAGCGCTTCGGCGTCAGGCCCAAATAGGCGCCGATATCCCGCATCCGCCCAAAACGGTCGATATCCTCAATCGTGGCGTAAAAGGCCAGCGCCGTGATCGGCCCCACCCCCGGCACGCTCATCAAGCGCCAACAGACCTCGTTTGCAGACGTGATCCGGCGGACCTCGCCGTCAAGCCGGGCGAGTTGGCCCTCCACCGAGGCCAGGGTCTCCAGCAAACTATCGACGCAAGCGTAGAGCAAACCGTCCCGACGCACCGCCGCCCGCGCCGCTTCGGCAAACCGCTTGTAGCCGCGTGCAGCCCCCAGCCGGATGCCGAACGGCTTCAACAGGCCGCGGATCTGACCGTTCATCTGCCGCTTCACCCGGACCAACTGATCGCGCGCGCCCAGCAAAGCTTTCAGACGATGACTGTCCCACGACTTGACATGAACCGGTCGGTACCAGCCGGCCCGCAGCATCTGCGCCAAGGCCAGCGCATCGGCCCGGTCCGACTTCACCAGGCGATCCTTGACCGCGTTGGCGCAGGCCCGGGCGTCCATGCAGACAACCGGAATGCCAAGCCCTTCGAGAGACCAATAGAGCCAGGGCGTCAGCGAACCGCTCTCAAGACCCACCAAAGCAAGCCGGCCCCGCCCCGCCCGCGCGACAACACGCGACAGCGCCTGGGAGATCATCTCCGGATGCGTGTCCACCACACCGCGCCAGACAATCCTCTCATCATCGTCAATCACACAAACAGACGTCGTCTTGTTGCCAATGTCCAAACCTGCATAAAATGGCATCGCTGCTCTCCTTTCATAATTTCCCAAATGAGAGTTTCGGCCCTCAATCGGGGAGCAGCAACTTTCCTTTTGTATGGGATGTATTAGAGCAATTCCGTCGCCGACGGAAATCATTGCGGGTAGATCGAGGAATAGACGCGTGTGGCGACCAATCGTAATCGCTCTAATACTGGCGATCTGGCTCAGCCCAGCCGCGCGGGCGGCGGATGATCTCGCGCCGTTGGAAAAGGCCTATCGCGCCTATGTGGCTGCGGTCTTGGACCGGGATTGGGATCGGATTCTCGATCACGTCAGTGCTGAAATTCGGCATGAGATGGAGACCTTTCCGAAGGAACGGCGGCGGCAAGGCCTCAACTTCCTGCACAACATGATGTCGGTCACCGGCAAGTCGGTGATCGACGGCGGTTCCATTGACGGTGATAAGGGCACGTTGCAGGCCCATGTCCCGCGCAACTTCGGTACCTTGAAGGGCGAAATCCACATGCGCCGGGAATATGGCCGCTGGGTCCTGCATCAACAGCGCTGGAAAGAGAAGGCGCCGGAAAAAATGCCGAGTGACGAAGAACAGCAGGAAGAGAAAAAAGAAAAGGGTTAGAGCATATATCTACCATACGGCATCATTTGATGGCGTTAGGACGGGATTTGGCTAAGGGGCGGTGCGCAGTGCGATGCGGGGTATCGGGCAAGCGTCGCGTCGACGCCAAATCCCATCCTAACGCCACCTCCGGCCGGGCGCATTTATCCCCTGGACGTCGTTGCGGCCCTTGGCCGATACCCCGCATCGCCCGGCGGACCGCGCCTAGCCAGGGGATAAATTCGACCGGTCAAATGATGCCGTATGGTAGATATATGCTCTAGCCCGGCGGCGCGTAGCCGGCGCTCGGCAGCCACCAATCCTCTCCGCGCGGCGTGGTGACATATTCTGGCCAGGGAAAATGGATCGGTGGCGGATAGTCGCAAAGCGGCGCGATCGGATCTTCGGCCCGGCGACGCTCGAACTCATCCCAGGCCCGTTGCCGCAGATCGCCATCGACGATCAAATCGAGCAATGTCAGGCCAACCGTCTTCGCCGCCGTGATCACGGTCGGGTCGATAGTCGCCGGCATGCCGCCCAGAGCATTCATGGCCCAGGGCGGATAGCGGAAGCCGGCCGGCGCCCGCAGCATGGCGCGTCCGACATAGAAGCGCACGGTCGGCGTATGCCAGCACATCTCCGTATAATCGTCCGAGGTGGCGTTGCGCTGGCTCGGCGGCATGTCCTGACGCAAAATCGTCTCCGCCTCTTGGGGCGCGATCAGCTCGGAACATGCCGGCTGGAACGGCGCGTCCATCGGCTCGAGACCGCAATTGCGCTGCACCTCCCGGGCCAGCCGTACCGCTTCATCGTCGTATTGGGGCGGGCCGGCCATCGCCAGATTGTCGTAACAGGCCTGGGCCAGGGCATGATTGGGCAAGCCGGGCCGCGACTTGGAGACCCAGTCGCCGCGCCATCGGCAATGGGCCAGCTGCGCCGCCGCCTCGGCATTGCTGTCGAGCACCCGCAAAACCGCCTCCGCCATCTCGATTGTCGGCACCCGCCAGAGGAACTGCACCTGCGCCACCGTATGGGGCAGATTATCGGCGGTCGCCTGTCCCGCGCTCAACACCGCATCGGACATGGACCAGCCTTGGGTGAAGGGCAGCATGGAGCCCTGCAGCGCCCGGCTCGACTGCAGCATGCTCACCATGGCCTCATTGGCGCCGGGCGCGCGGGCGCTGATATGGGCCACCGGTATCGGGAAGTCCGTCGAGGCGGCGAGCCAGGACTCGGGCTCCAGACATTCGAAGGTATAAATGCGGGCGTAAGCCGCGCCGTTATGGGTGTCCCAACGCGCCGTGTTCATCAGGGGCCGCATATAGGCGGGGTGGAAACTGACCATGCCGGCCAGGCCGTCGTAATAGCCGGCGGCGGCGTGGATCGGTTTCGAGCCGCGCACCTTCTCCGCCGGCTCGCCGAAGAAACGGATGCCGCCGGGCAGATCGTGGGCGGTCATCGCCGCCTTCAGCGCCAAGACGCCGCCGAGAGCACCGATGCCGAGGGCGGAATGGGGATCCGTATGGCCGCCGGCATGAACGCTGAGCCCGGCGCGCGGTCCCCGTTTCGGTGCCGCCTGCTGGCAATTGCCGGGCACCGCGTCATACTCGGCATAGGCACCGACCGTGGGCCCATCGCCTGCTTCACCATTCGACCACGTCGCGCAGAAGGCCGTCGGCATGCCGGCGGAGCCTTCCTCCACCTCGAAACCTTCCGCCCGCAGCAGGTCCATGTACCAAGCTGCGGATTTGTATTCCCGCCAGGCGGTTTCGCCAAAATGCCAGATGGTGGAAGTCCAGTTGGACAGCGCCGCTTGGTGATCGTCGACCCAGGCAAGAATATCCGGCTTCGGCGCGGCCATTCGACGCCGCCGCTATTTCGGCAGGTGGGCGTACATGGCCTCTTCTGTCCAATCCCAGTTGCCGCCCTGGGGCCGCACGCTTAGATCCAGACACGCAGTGTTGCGACGCTGGAAGAACAGGGCCTTCACCGGATACCAGCCGGTCTCCGGGATTTTCACGGTGATGGCGCCCGCGCTTTGGCAGGTGAAGCGGCCGTCCTTTTCGTAGACCTTCTTGCCGCTCATGAAGACCCGCAGGCCGTCGTTGGATTGGAATTCCAGATCATGCGTTCCGGCTTCGAAACGCATGAAACCTTCGATGAAAGCGATGACATATTCGGACGCGTCGGCGGTCAGGATTTTCTCGCCGGGATCGGTATTGCCATACATGAACCCCTTCAGGGTCTTCTGATTGCGCGCCAGAATATGGCTGCGATAGCCCTTGGCCTCATCGAGCCATTTCACTTCCCGATAAACATAGCCGACCGACAATCCGGGTTTCAGCTTATCGGCCGCCGGCTGCGGGTCGGCCGGCGTCAATTGGAAGACCTCGCCGGCCTGGGCCACGTTCAGCCATAGTCCGGCGATGAGTAACAGAACTAGGTTTCGGATCATCGTCTCACCATTTCATTCCGCCCCGTCCGAAGCTTAGCGAAACGGAAGGGAGAAGGAAACACGCGTCCGCGCAATGGTCGCGATCAAAGGCCGAGATGTTTTTTCACCGCGGCGAGGCCATCGCCGCCCGAGAACGTGGAAACCCCGTTCAACCAGCCAATCACAACCGCCGGATTCTTCTTTAGCCAGGCGGCGGCGGCCTTATTCGGCTCCACCCCGTCGTCCAAGATTGCGCCCATGATCTCGTTTTCCATGGCCAGGGAGAACTTCAGGTTTTTCAAGAACTGGCCGACATTCGGGCACTCGCTGGCATAGCCCTTGCGGATATTGGTGAAGACCTCGGCGCCGCCGAAATTCGGGCCGAAATATTCGTCGCCGCCGGAGAGATAGGTCAGCTTGAAGTTGGCGTTCATGGGATGGGGCTCCCAGCCTAAGAAGACGATCCACTCGTTCTTGCGGTTGGCGCGGGCGACTTGGGCCAGCATGCCCTGTTCGCTGGACTCCACCACCTCGAAGCCCTTCAGGCCGAAGGCGTTCTTGTCGATCATGGTCTGGATCAGCCGGTTGCCGTCATTGCCCGGCTCGATGCCGTAGATCTTGCCGTGCAGCTTGTCCCGATGCTTGGCGATGTCGGCGAAGGAAGCGATGCCGCCGTCCGCCGCCAGTTTGTTGACGGCGAGCGTATATTTGGCGCCGGTAAGGTTCATGGCCAGGGTCTCGACCGAACCGTCCTCGCGGTATTTCTTGATATCGCCTTCCATGGTCGGCATCCAATTGCCCAGGAAGACGTCGATGTCGCCGTTCTTCAGGCTGGCATAGGTCACCGGCACGCTGAGCACGGTCGCGGTCGGCGCGTAGCCGAGGCCTTCCAGCACCACGGACGAGGCCGCGGTGGTGGCGGTAATGTCGGTCCAGCCCACATCCGAAAACCGCACCGCCTTGCAGCTCGCCGGATCGGCCGCCTGGGCGATCCCCGCGGTCAACAGCGCGCCGCTCATTCCAAGAGCGCCGAATATCCGGCGCATCGCTCCACGGTCGATCATCATTCTATCCTCCCATTGCAGCCAGATTCGTGTCACGTCTTCGCCTGCGTGACTGGCCATATTCTACAGATACCGTCGACGCGGACAACCGCGCGTATCGGTTTATTGAGGCAACTCTACCTGATTTTTAATTGATCATTCAATAAAAAACTTGATGCTGGATAACGAACCGACGATACTGCCGCGGACCGCCGGCGCAGCAGACACCACCGCCACGCCAGCCGAATTCAAAGGGTCAGACCCTTTGAATTAATGGAAGCGCCAAAATTGCCCGGAAAGGTGCGAAAATTTAATCAAAGGGTCTGACCCTTTGATTTGCGGATGGCGAATCGCCGGAAGGGTGGGGATTGCGGCGGAAGGATAGGAGGCGCGCGATGCCTAAACTCGGCATGGAACCGATCCGACGGCGGCAGTTGATCGACGCGGCCATCGCCTCGATCGACGCCGAAGGTTACAGCGGCACCACCGTGGCGAAGATTTGCCGCCGCGCCGGCGTCTCCGGCGGTCTGGCGCACCATTATTTCGAGGGCAAGGACGACCTGCTGCACGCCGCCCTGCGCGACCTATTGCGGGAGTTGCACCGGGCCGGCCTCAAACGCCTGCGGCGGGCAGCCACACCGATGGCGCGGGCCGAGGCGATCATCGACGCCAATTTCGACGCGGACTTCTTCACCCGGCCGAAGGTCTCCGCCTGGCTCTCCTTCTGGGCCGAGCTGCAGACGGCGCCGGCCTTGCAACGCTTACAGCGGATCAATGCAGGCCGCATGCGCAGCAACCTGACCGCCGCCCTCCGCCCCTTACTGCCTGCGCCGCGGGCGGAGGCGGCCGCCCACGGCCTGTGCGCGCTGATCGACGGGCTCTGGCTCGAATGGGCGGTCGGCGACCGCGACATCGACCGGGCGGCGGCGCGGCGGCTCTGTCACGACTATCTGACCCTGCAATTGACGCGGGACAGACCATGACCACCGCCGCCACCTACGACTATGTCATCGTCGGCGCCGGATCCGCCGGCTGCGTACTGGCCAACCGGTTGAGTGGCGACGGCCGGTATCGAGTGCTGCTGCTGGAGGCCGGCGGCAGCGACCGCAGCCCGGTCATCCAGATGCCGTCGGCCCTGTCGATCCCGATGAACAGCCGCCGTTACGACTGGGGCTACTATAGCGAGCCGGAGCCCCATCTCGGCGGGCGACGAATGCATTGCCCGCGCGGTCGGGTGCTCGGCGGTTCCTCCAGCATCAACGGCATGGTTTATGTGCGCGGCAATCCGGGCGACTTCGACCATTGGCGGCAATTGGGCGCCGCCGGTTGGTCCTATGCCGATGTCCTGCCCTATTTCAAGCGGGCGGAAAACTACGCAGGGGGTGACGACGCCTATCGCGGCGGCGGCGGGCCGCTCCACACCCAGCGCGGCCGTCAGCGCAATCCGCTTTACCACGCCTTCGTCGAGGCGGCGCGGCAGGCGGGCTATCCGGTTAGCCGCGACCTGAACGGCGCGCAGCAGGAGGGCTTCGGCGCCTTCGACATGACCGTGCATAACGGCCGACGCTGGAGCGCGGCCAACGCCTATCTTCGGCCGGCCTTGACGCGGCCGAACCTGCGGGTCGAGACCGGCGTGCTGGCGGACCGGCTGCTGTTCGACGGCAAGCGGTTGTACTGGGCTCGATTTCCTCAGCGGCCGCGAAGCGGCCCAGGTCACGGCCCGGCGGGAGGTCATCGTCGCGACCGGTGCGATCAACTCGCCGCAACTGTTGCAACGCTCCGGAATCGGTCCGGCCCCGGTTCTGCGGGCGGCGGGCGTGCCGGTGCTGCACAACCTGCCCGGCGTCGGCGAGAACCTGCAGGATCATCTCGAGCTCTATATCCAGCAAGCCTGCCGGCAACCGATCACCTTGTTCGACGCGGTGAAACCCTGGCGCAAGGCGATGATCGGGATGGAATGGTTGTTCTTCAAGTCAGGCTTGGGCGGCACCAACCATTTCGAGGCCGGCGGCTTCATCCGTTCCGCCCCGGACAAACCCTATCCGGACATCCAATTTCACTTCCTGCCCATGGCCGTCCGCTATGACGGCAAGGGATTGGCCGACCGGCATGGCTATCAAGTGCATGTGGGACCGATGCGGTCGAAATCCCGCGGCCATGTGCGGATTACCTCGGCCGAACCGCGGCAGGCGCCGGAGATCCTATTCAACTACATGTCTCATCCGGACGACTGGCGGGAGATGCGAACCTGCGTGCGCCTGGCCCGCGAGATTTTGGCCCAGGACGCCTTGACGCCCTATCGGGGCGCGGAGCTGGCGCCGGGACCGGCGGTGGTCGACGACGACGCCATCGACCGCTTCGTGCGCGAGACGGTGGAAAGCGCCTATCACCCAAGTTGTACCTGTAAGATGGGCGTCGACGATATGGCCGTGGTCGGTCCGGAGACCAGGGTCCGCGGCCTCGACGGCCTGCGCGTGGTCGACAGTTCGATCATGCCGGCGATCACCAACGGCAACCTCAACGCCCCGACCATCATGCTGGCCGAAAAAGCCGCCGATATGATCCTAGGCTTGCCGCCATTGCGAGCGGCAGTCTGACGCCATTGGATACGGCCGCTTGATACGGCCGCTACTCGTAACGCTCAACCACGGGCCAATTTGTGGTGTCGCAGTCCTTCTTGATCGCGATCTGCTGCAAGTGCTCAATGCGATCAATCAGATTGTTGGCCTCCCGACCATCGGCATTCTTCACGTCCATGGCAAGCAATGCCGGCCAGAACAGAATGGCGCCGACAACGCCCAGACCTACATCTGAATTGTCCCTTACTTTTATTTGCGTTCACTTTTGAGCGCGCATTGACGGCCAGCGTCTGCGCTTCATTCTCCAACGACTCGCATGTTCGATCTTTATCGTCGGTTTGCGCGACCGGCCGCATCACGGGTTCACGTCCAGCACAACCTGTAATGATCAATATTACAAATAAAACCAAGAAAACTTGTTTCATAATAATGCACCGTAAAATTAAATTAATTCGCGTTATTATATGCTATAATAACGCGAAATTCTATTGGGACACAAGATTATTGTTTCCAAGCGCCCTGCGGCTTAGTTAAATAATTGGAACTGGGAATAGTTAAGTGGTTAATTAATGACAGCCCCAACAGAAGAGCGTCTGATTTGGATGGCCAAGGAATGGTTGGCCGCCTGGAATGCGCGGGATCTGGAGCGGGTGCTGCGGCTTTATGCCGAGGATTGCGAGATGGCGTCGAACACGGCGCGCCGTCTCGGACATGGCGAAGACGGTGTGGTCCGGGGCAAAGCCGCCCTGCGTGCCTATTGGACCGATGCGCTGGCCGCCGCGCCTGAGCTGCATTTCAAATTGAGACAGCTCTTCCTTAGCCCGAACAGCGTGACAATCCTCTACCATGCCAGTCACGGTCATGACGTCGTCGAGTATCTCAGTGTCGACGATGCCGGACTTATCCGCCGTAGCGCTGCCCATCATCCGCCGTCGCGATGAACGGACAGGATTTCGAATTCGCCATGATAGCCGAAGGTTTTGCCGAAGAGCGGATGCCGGGTCTCCGCCCACATGGCGAAACGATCGTCGTCGAGCGCTTCCTCATAGGCGGTCGCCCGGCCGAGCAGCCATGCCGCCGGGATCGGATGCAGGCGACCGAAAGCCTGTAACACATAACCGCGATGGCTCAGCACGATCCGGCGGCCCTCCAGATGGAAGGCCATGCGCCAGCCCAATCCGAAGCCGACAAACTCAACCACCTCGCCATTCGGCTGTGGCCGCATGCTGGAGCGGAAGCGATAGTCCGGATCTTTTTCGAAGCGGAAGCGCCGGTCGAAATACAAACCCGCCTCGCCCGGTCCGCTGTAGAAATCGACCGTCACCGGCACCGCCCGCGCCGAATAGGGCACCAGGACGTGGAACAGCCGCGCCATCAGCCGCACCACCCAACTCGCCTCGATGTCGAGCCGGCCTTCGACCGTCACCCGATCGTTCGAATGGGCGCGGACGGCATAATGCCGCTGCAAGACCCGCGGCAGCCGCGACCAAGCCTCGGCGAAAACCTGTTTGAACACATAGTCCGACAACGCTTCCCCTTACTATGTCGATATTGCGGCGGTCGGCCGGTTCGGTTGCCGGTTGCCGATTTTTCAGCTTTCCTTATGATAGGGGCGGATTTACAAAAATGTCATATTCGATCTCACGAATATTCTGCTGGATCGATTTTTCGCCGCCGGGCGGACAAGTTATTTGGGGAGGCACATTATGCGCAGGCGCGCTTTCACCCTGGCGATCGCCGGTATGCTGTTCATTTTGCTTGGCGTTTACTTGATCAGTATCGCGCCGTCAGTCGAAATCGGTTGGGTCATCGCCATCCTACTCGCCACGGTATTTCTGTTCAGTTTCGAGATTGTGCCGATCGACGTCGCCGCGGTATCGGTCATGGTGTTTCTCGGTCTAACCACCCTGATCGCACCGATCATGGGTCTTCACGCCGGATTGGTGGACATCAAGGACTTGTTCAACGGTTTCGCCGGCAATGCGGTGATGTCGATTATCGCGGTGATGATCATCGGCGCCGGCCTGGACAAGGCGGGCTTGATGAATACGGTGGCCCGCATCATGACCAAGATCGGCGGCACCACGGAGACACGGATCATCCCCTTGATCTCCGGCACCGTCGGCATCATTTCCGGCTTCATGCAGAATGTCGGCGCCGCCGCCCTGTTCCTGCCGGTGGTGCGGCGGATCGGCATGCGGGCGAATATCCCTGTTTCCCGCCTGCTGATGCCCATGGGATTCTGCGCCATTCTCGGCGGCACCCTGACGCTCGTCGGGTCGAGCCCGTTGATCTTGCTCAACGACTTGATCGCCAACTCGAACAAGCAGCTCGCCTATGACGAGCAGCTGTCGCCCTTCGATCTGTTTTCCGTCACCCCGATCGGACTTGCCATGATTGCCGCCGGCATCGCCTATTTCGTCATATTCGGCCGCCTCGTCTTGCCGAAAGGCGAAATCAAGTCGGAGACCAGCGGCGGCTTCCAGTATTTCAAGGATACCTACGGGCTCGATTACGCCCTGCATGAGATTTATGTCCCTAAAGGCAGCCCGCTGATCGGCAAGCGCCTTTACGAGTTCGAGGAGAAGTACCGGGTCGAAACCGTTGTCGTCACCTCGGGCAAGAAGATGCGCATGGGCACCAACGGTCTGTTAATCGACATGAAGATCGAGGAAGGCGACATCGTCGGCTGGATCGGCGAGGTCGACGCCATCGACCGTTTCGTCGACGAATTCGGTCTGGAAAAACATGACGAGTTGACCGTGCTGGCCGATACCCTGTCGCCGACCTATGCCGGTATGGCGGAAATGATCGTGCCGCCGACGTCGCCGCTGATCGGCGACATCCCGCTCGACCACAAAATGCGCAGCCGTCACGGCATCCCGGTGCTGGCGATCATCCGCAACGACAAGATCATCCGCGAAGGCCGCGGCGTCCGCACCACTCGTTTCGAGGCCGGCGATACCATCGTCACTTTCGCCGACTGGAGCAGCCTGTACGAATTCCATCAGGTGAAGAACTTCGCCGTGGTGACCACCGAATATCCCCATGAGGAAACCCGGGGCGAAAAGTCCCTGCATGCCCTGATCTTCCTGGCGATCGCCCTGTCGCTGGTGCTGTTCACCGATCTGCGGCTCTCGGTGGCTCTCCTGGTCGGCGCGATCGGCATGATCGTCAGTCAGGTCCTGACGGCGGAGGAAGCTTATTACGCGGTCAGTTGGAAAACCGTCTTCCTCCTGGCCAGTTTGATACCGCTCGGCGGTGCGGTCGAATCGACCGGCACCGCCGCCTGGATCGCGGAACAGATATTGGCCGTGGTCGGCCAAACCGAACCTTGGGTGCTGCAACTGACCATCGCCGTGCTGGCGACCGTGTTTACGCTGGTCATGTCGAATGTGGGGGCGACCATTCTCCTGGTGCCCTTGGCCGTCAATATCGCCCTGAATTCGGGTGGCGATCCGCGCGTATTCGCCTTGACCGTGGCTTTGGCGACATCGAATTCCTTCCTCATACCGACCCACCAAGTCAACGCCTTGATCATGGGACCGGGCGGATATTCCGTGGCCGATTACATGCGGGTCGGCGGCATCATGACGATCCTGTTCCTGGCCGTCCTGATGGTGATGATGAATTTATTCTACTAGACCCGTTTCGATATTCATCGAATCGGGTCCTTATTTTGGCTCACGCCCAGGCGCCTACGGCGCCGACCTCCACCGGGGCGGCGCAGTTGCGCCGGGTCGCCGTCGCGACCTCTGACCGATTTCTGCGTCGTGCTCATTTCAATTTCGGAATTGGTCTAGGTCTCTGCTTATCGCAGGCCCGCCAGGGTTTCGTCGTCGAGCAGCGGGAAGGCGCTGAAGACGCGGGGATCGGCGGTGGCCGGCGCGCTGGCGACGAAGCTCGGGGATAGATCGGCCAGCCTGGTCGCACCCATCAGGCCCATGTCGGTCCAGATTTCCTCCAGCAACAGATCGAGGGCGCGTACCAGCGCCTCCTCGCCGCCGGCACCGAGACCGAGCGCGGTCATGCGGCCGACCGCCACCGCATCCGCGCCGAGGGCAACGGCCTTCAGAACATCCGTGCCGCGCCAGAAACCGCCGTCGACGATCACCGTGGCCCGGCCGCCGACGCAATCGACGATCTCCGGCAACACCGCCATGGTCCCTTCCGCGTGATCCAGCTGCCGGCCGCCATGATTGGAAACCCAGATCGCATCGACGCCCAGATCGAGGGCGATCTTAGTATCCTCGGGCGTCATGATGCCTTTGATGGCAAGGGGCATGGCATGTTGGCTCTTGTAGCGCTCGACATCGCGCCAGTTCAGGCTGGCCTGGTAGCGCACGCCGCTGGCATTGCTGCGCCAGGATTTGACGAAGCGGTTGGCGACGTCCCGCTCCCGCCGGCTGTAGAGGGGCACGTCGACGGTCAGGCAGAAGGCGTCGTAGCCGGCGTCCGCCGCCCGCGTCACATGATCGTCAATGGCGCTGTCGTCGCCGCGCACATAGAGCTGAAAGATCTTCGCCGCATTCGGCGCCGCGGCGGCCGTTTCCTCCAAACCCGGTTGGGAAACCGAACTCAAGGTCATCATCACGCCCTTGCGGCCGGCCGCCCGCGCCGCCGCCGCACCGCCGTCGGGGTGGAAGGATTCGAGGGAACCGACGGGCGCCAGGAGCACGGGCGCGCCTGAGTTCCCGGCCGAACAGGCGGCAGCTGAAGTCGATGCTGGAGACGTCCACCAGCATACGCGGCCGGAGCGCCAATTGGTCGAGCGCCAGGCGATTGCGCCGCACCGCCCGTCTCAGTTTCCGCCCCGCCGGTCAGATAGCCCCAGATGTTCGGGTTCAGGCGCTGTTTCGCCAGCGGCACAAGTTCGTGCAATGCCTGGACCCGGTCCTGCCAGTCTTCGCTGGCGTCGGGCCGGGGCCGTTGATTGTTCTGTGGATCCGTGCTCATGGCGCGGGAGTGTAGGCGGAGACGCCCGGCTTGACAATCGGCCCAAGCAACCCGCCGCTAAAGGCGATTTACCCGATAAATCCGGCCCGCCATTAATCAAAGGGGTCTGACCCTTTGATTAATGGCAGTCACCAATTCTCACCGAATTCGGCATATTGCGCCGATTTCGATATTCAAAGGGTCTGACCCTTTGATTTCTGGACGGAGCTCTGTCCGCGGGATCGGTTTAGATCGACAGACCGGCGAGCTTGGTTTCGAGATATTCGACGATGCCTTCGCGGCTGCCTTCGCGGCCGAGGCCGCTGTCCTTCATACCGCCGAACGGCGCGGCGGCGGCGCTCGGATTGATGTCGTTGATGCCGACGATGCCGAACTCCAGGCCCTCGAACAGCCGCATCGCCTTGGTCAGGTATCGCGGGTGTAGACATAGGCGGCAAGGCCGTAATGGGTGTCGTTGGCCATGGCCAGCACCTCGCCCTCATCCTCGATACGGTCACCACCGCGCGCGACCGGGCCGAACGTCTCCTCGCGATAGATCAGTCCATCGCCTCGGATTGACGTTGGTCGAGCACCGTCGGCGCGTAAAAATGACCGTCCTTGCCGAGCCCGTTGCTCGGTCAGCCGTTCGCCCCGCCGCATAACACCGTCGGCCCGCCGTGGCCAACGGCGTCGTCGCACCTGGTTGCGCGACCTTGGCGACCGCGGCCTCGCTCGACCAGCGGGCCGATGGTCACCCCCTCCTCCATGACCGTTTCCGGCGCGCTTCATCGCCGACACCCGGCCGGTGCAACAGGTTTCCAGGAAGGTGCATCCATGCATTTGCCTCGATGCACGTAGATGCGGTTCGGGCTTATGCAGGCCTGGCCCGTGTTGAGAAACTTGACGAGCTGCAAGTCCCTTCGCCGCATGCACCGGGATCGGCGTCCTCCAGCACGATGAACGGCGCATGGCCGCCGAGTTCGCAGGAAACGCGCTTCATGTTCGCCGCCGCCTTGCCCGCCAGCATCTTGCCGACGGCGGTCGAGCCGGTGAAGGTAAGCTTGCGCACCCGCGGGTCGCTGACGAACACCTCGCCCACCGGCGCCGGATCCTGGCCGTCAGTGACGAGGTTGACCACGCCATCGGCGGCAGGCCCGCGTCCTCGGCCAAGATTCCGGAACGTCTCGATCGCGGTCAGAGCGGTGTCGCCTCGGCGGGCTTGAGCACCACGGTGCAGCCCGCGGCCAGCGCCGGCCCGACCTTCCGCGTGATCATAGAGATCGGATAGTTCCAGGGCGTGATCGCGGCGACCACGCCGACCGGCTGATGCATTACCAGGAAACGCTGGTCCGCGCGCGGCGAAGGGATGGTTTTGCCGTAGACCCGCTTCGCCTCCTCGGCAAACCAGAGCAAGAAGTCGGCGCCGTACTGCACCTCCGTCCGCGCCGCCCGCAAGGGTTTGCCCTGTTCGAGCGTCATGGTGCGGGCCAGATCTTCCCGCCGCTCCAACATCAGTTCGTAGGCTTTGTAGAGGATAGCGGAGCGGGCATGGGCCGTGGCGCCGCGCCAGGCCGGGAACGCGGCGTGGGCCGCCTCGATCGCCGCCCGCGCCTGGACCTGGCCGCCGTCGGCGACCTGTTCCAGGGTTTCGCCGTTGGCCGGATTGGTCACGGCGAAGGAGGCGCCCGCCTCCGCTGCCTGCCACGCCCCATTGATGAACATCGCGCTCTCCCGCTTTGCGTCCGGAATAAATAACCGTCATTCCGGCCAAACGGAGTGCGCGCCGGAATCTCGTTGACGCTGGCACTCTATTCGTCTCGAGATTCCGGCTCAAGGCCGGAATGACGCTCAGTGCAAATGGACTTAGCCTAAAACGCCGCCATGCCGAAGGGGATGCCGTCCTTGGCCATGTCCCTGGGCCTTGCGGACGGGCACACCACGCTTCAGGACCATGCGGTGGTTCTCCTGCCGCGCCGCCATCAAGATGTCCTGACTGGGATCGCCGTCGACGATCAAGAGGTCGGCGGGCGTTGCCGTCCTTGATCCGGCCCTCGTCGTCGATACCCATCAAATCCGCGGCATTTGCGGTACCGGCGATCAGGGCGTCGATCGGGCTCATCCCGGCGATGGTCATATATTCGAGCTCCCGCGCATTCTCGCCATGCATGCAGAAGGGCACGCCGGCATCGGTGCCCATGGCGACCTTGCCGCCGGCGTCGTAGAACATCTTCAGGCTCTCCACCGGCTTGTCGCGGATACGCTCGGCCTTGACCTTCACATAGTCCGGCAGTTGGTTGAAGAATTCCGGATCGTTGCGCGATTTCCAGCCGGCGGCCAGGGTCGGCACCAGATAAGTGCCGCGCTTGACCATCTCCTCGACGCATTCCTCGGTCATGAACATGCCATGCTCGATGCTGTCGACCCCACCGCGGGTGGCGTTCAGGATGCCTTCCGTGCCCCTGGGCATGGCTGGCGCTGCGCTTGTGGAAGCGCTTGGCCTCTTGGATACCGGCGGAGATTTCCTCGAATGTGAAATGGGCGTCTTCCGGATTGACACCGGGAGTCATGACGCCGCCGGTGGCCATCAGCTTCAACAGATCGGCGCCGGCATGGATCTGTTCCCGCACCGCCTTGATCACATCATCCGGTCCCGTCGGCGACCCGGCCGATCTGATTGCCGTGGCCCCCGGTCATGCAAATCATCTTGCCGGAAGCGCGAATGGTCGGGCCCAACTGGGTGCCGGCGTTGCAGGCGTCGCGGACCGCGAATTCCAGATAATCCTTGCCGCCGCAGTCCCGGACCGCGGTAACGCCGCCGGCGAGCGTATCCTGCGCCCGCTTGAAGGCCGCCATGACCAGGGAGCCCGGCAGCATGGCCGAGCGCTCCGCCATCGGATTGGCCTCCCCACCCATGCAAAGATGGACATGGCAGTCGAACAGTCCCGGCATCAAGGTACCGCCGGACGTGTCTACGACCTCACCGGCAAAGCCGTCGAACTCGCCCGCCGGCGCCACCCGCGCGATCTTACCGTCCTCGACCAAGACCGCCTGGCCGTCGCTCGGCGCGGTTTCGCCATTAAATACTTTTCCGCCTTTGAACAGAATCTGCATATCGAATTCCCATCGTTTGAAAATATGACCGCCCCAAATCCTGGGACACATAATATCCTTGCAATTAATCACAACGTTGCCGCGATTGCCAATGACGAAGCGGGGCTGGTGACAAATTGCCGCTTCGGTTTGCCCCCGAATTCTCTTAGTCTTGTCTAATGAACGAAATCGAACCCGAGTCGGGCAACGAAAAAAGCAACGCCTTCCGCTTCTACGACAATCGGCAGAAATATCTGCTGTTCGTCAACACCTGTTCGGAGAAATGGGAAGTCGCCGAGCGGGTCGGCATGGAGCTGGCCCGGATCGCGCCCCGGCCGCCGGGCCTCAGGGTCTTCGATGCCGGCATGGGCGACGGTACGGTGCTGACCCGGGTGATGCGGCAGATGCATGGACGCTTCCCGACGACGCCGTTTTTCGTCGTCGGCAAGGAAATCAGCCTGGAAGACGTGCGCCTGTCCCTGACAAAGATGTCCGACCGCTTCTTCGAGCATCCGGCCATGGTGCTGGTGGTGACCAATCTCTATTACACGGAATCGCCCTGGCTGATGCCCAGCTCCCTCGCCGCCCGCGGCCAGCCTGAATTGGGCAGGTGGTCAAGCTGGCCGGCACCACGACCCACGAGTTCGACGAGCAGTTCCGGGCGATGCAGCCGCAGCTCGACCATGGCTGGCAAGTCAAAGCCAGCGAGAAAACAGGCAATCCGCTCTATGTCCGACCCTCCGTCCTGGTGATTTATCGGGAGGATCACGAGCTACTACTCGACCCGCTGATCCCGAAACCGGGCCAGTCGACCGGCGAATACGATCTGGTGGTGGCTTCCCAACCCTATCGCGCCCGCATGCCGTTGGATTTCAAGGTGGAGCGGGGTTTTAGCACCGCTGAGCCGGGCCCTGGCGCCGGGCGGCCGCTTGATCGGCATCCACTCCTATGGCGACGATCCGGGACTGGAGATCATTCAACGCATGTGGCCGGGTGAGAATCCTTTTCAGACGCGCCGGCAGGATCTATTGGCCGGGCTCAAGCGCCTGTTGGGCAAGAGTCATCGGGACCTGCGCTTCAACGCCTACGCGGACAAGCGCTCGATTTTCCAGTATCGCATGCATACCTTGCCGAGCGAGGTGGACGAGTCCATCGGCACCTCGACCCTGCTCGCCGCCTGGAACGCCGCCGTCTATGTGGGCCAAATCGAGGACAAGCGCCTCGACGAGGTCATCACCAGCCGCGACTATCTCGACGCCACCCGCGATGTACTGCGGAAATATGGCGGCCTCTGGTTCAAGGACGAGTCCTTCGTCATCACCCGGACCCGCTGACGCCATGCGGACGCAAGCGGAAATCGAGGCGCTGTTGCAGGCGGTCGAAGGCTGGGCCCGGCGGCAGCCGGATATCTCGGCGCTGATGCTGTTCGGCTCCTGGGCCCGCGGCGAGGCCAGAGAGGCGTCGGATTTGGACATCAAGGTGATCTGCGACGAGCCGGCCACCTATACCGAGATTAGCTGGCTGAACGACATCGACTGGGGAGCGGCGACGCTAAGGGACGGGTTGGCGGAAAGCAAAGGTGATTATGTCCGTGTCCTCGCCCGCATGGTGCCGCCGATCGATCTGGAGTTCAGCATCAGCTCTCCGGCTTGGTGTGAGAAAAGTCCATTACCACTGGGCACGGCCAAGGTCATGGGCAACGGCACCCGTATTCTATTTGACCGCGACGGCCTGTTGGCGCAGCTTCAGTCGAAGACCGTATCCACATAATGGGCCGGGTCGACCCGGCATTCGATGACGCGCGGGCCATCCGCCTCGAGCGCCGCCGCCAGCGCGTCCTGTAAGCTCCCGCGGGTCGTTCGCGGCCCTGCGCCGGCACACCGAAATAGTGCGCCGGGGGCGCCATCACGTGGTCGGTCCCGAGCGGGGTGCCGTAATGCTGCAGCTGCCGCCGGGTCTGCTTGACCCGGATCAGGCTCAGCCAATTGTCGTCCAGGACCACAACCGGCAGAGTCAGGCCCTCGCGCTGGGCCACGGCCAGTTCGCCGCATGTCATCTGAAAGCAGCCGTCGCCCAGCAGACAGACCACCGGCAGGTCCGGCCGCGCCAACTTGGCGGCGATCGCCGCCGGCAGGCCGAAGCCCATGGACGACCACCCATTGGTGATCAGGAACCGTCCTGGTCCGCTGACTACCCATTGGCTGGCGATCTGATGGGTATGGGCGCCGACGTCGAAGGCTAGAATGCCGTCGTCCGGCAGCACCGCGCGCACCGCGTCGATCGCCTGATGGGGGGCGAAGCCGGGAACTTCGGGCCGAAGCGCTGCCTGGAACGCGTCGCGATGCACCGCGATTTCCGCCGCCGTCCAGGCACTATCGCTGCCGGGCCAGTCTTCGAGAGCCCGGTCGAGATCGCCGATGACCGAATCCTGCAGATTGACGGTGTCGGCAACATCCGCCGCCTCGATATCCGCATGTAGGAGCGGCCGGTCGCCGATCCAGGCCTCGTATTCCACCTCTACAGTGTCGTAGCCGAGGCCGACGATAAGGTCTGCCTTGGCCAGAAAGCGCCGCTGCATCTGACGCAGCGCCCGCTCGATACAGCCGATGGAAAGCGGATGATTTTCGTCGATCAGGCCCTTGGCCATAGTGGTGCTGGCGAAGGGCAGGTTGTGCCGTTCCACGAATTGGCGCAGCCGGTCGGGATCGGCCATGCGCATGGCGGACGCGCCGACCACGGCAATGGGCCGCTTCGCTTGGGCCAGCAACTCATGCGCCTTCGGTCCGACCTCCGGTACCGGCAAGGCGACCGGTGACGGGTTGTCGAATATGCTCTCGCTTGCCGGCAGCAGGGCGACGTCTTCCGGCAGGTCCAGATGCACGGGTCCGCGCGGTTCGCTCATGGCCAGGGCGACGGCCCGCTGCACGGTTTTCGACGATCCGGCCCGGTTCGAGGCGCAGGCTGTCCTTCGCGATCGGCCCGAACAGGGCATGGTGATCGATGTACATTTGAATGCGCCGTCCGAGCTGGTCACGGTTCAGATTGCAGGTCAGCGCGATCATCGGCGAGCGGTCGAGATGGGCACTGCCGACGCCGGTGGCCAGATTGGTCGCCCCCGGCCCCAAGGTGGCGAGGCAGAAGCCCGGTGCGTCGCCGAACCGGCCGGTGACGTCGGCGGCGAAGCCGGCGGAGCCTTCGTGGGCGGTCAGCACGAAGTCGATGCCGCCCGACCGCATGGCTTCCATCACCGGTAGCACATTGCCCGAGGGGATACCGAAACCGTGCCGGACGCCGGCTTGTTTCAGCAGCTGCACGATCAGGTCGGCGTTATTCATGGGCGGGCTCGTATCGGTGAAAGGCGGGAGGAGCCTTTATATCAATGCCAGGCTGATCGAGGGAAACAGAATCAGCAGCGCCAACACCGCCGTCATGATCAGCGCAAACGGCGCGGCGCCGGCGAAGATGTCGCCGAGGCCGACCCGGTCGTCGTCCAATGTGCTCTTGATGACATAGACGGAGAGGCCGAGCGGTGGGGTCAGCAGGCCGATCTCCACCGCCACCACGGCGACAATGCCGAACCAAACCAAGTCGACGCCGAAACCGTTGATGATCGGCAGCACCAGGGGCACGGTGATCAGCAGGATCGAGGTCGAATCCATCACCGTGCCCATGACCAGGATCAGCAGCACTGTGACCAGCACCACGGCCGTCGCGCCCAGGGCGAAGACCTCGATCTGGCCGACCAGGAATTGGGGAATACCGCTTAAGGTCAGCATGCGGGAATAGATGCTGGCGGCGATGATCAGGAAGCAGATGGACACCGTGACATGACCGGTTTCCAACAGCACTTCCCAAAACCGGCGCCATGTCAGTTTCCGTTTGATCAGCGCGATCAGCAGCGCGCCGGCCGCGCCAACCGCGCCGGCTTCCGTCGGGGTGAAGAAGCCGCCATAAATGCCGCCCAACACGAGGGCGATCAAGGCAGCGATCGGGCTGAGGTCGCGCAGGATGGAGAGCAGGGAGCCCGCCGTCGGCTCAGCCGCTCTGCCGCCGACGAAGGCCGGAAAGCGGATCGCCATAACCACGATGGCGACGGCAAAACAGAGGGCGAGCAACAGGCCCGGCAGAATCCCGGCCAGGAACAGCGCGCCGATCGAGACTTCCGTCAGAAAGCCGTAGAGGATCAGCAGCAGGCTGGGCGGGATCAGCATGCCGAGCACGGAGGATCCGGCGACGACACCGACGGCGAAACGCGGGGTGTAGTTCAACCGCAGCATTTCCGGCACCGCGACCTTGGTGAAGACAGCGGCGGAGGCGATGGAAATGCCGGTAATGGCGGCAAAGACCGCATTGGCCGCGACGGTGGCGATGCCCAGGCCGCCGCGCAGGCGGCCGAACAACCGGTTGGCGGCGCGGAAGGTGTCGGCGCCGACATCGGAAACGCTGACCAGCAGGCCCATCAGAACGAACAGCGGTACGACGCCGAAAATATGGTTGGCGATGGAATCGTAGGCGGCGAGCGACAGCAGCTTGCTGGCCACGGTCCAGTTGCCCTTGATGGCCCAGACGCCGAGCAGGCTGGTCAGCGCCAGGGCGACCCCCACATGCATGCCGATCCAGATCAGGACCAGCAGGGCCAGCAGGGAGAGGAGGCCGATGTCAAAGCCGCTCATGACCGCCGTCGCGCGGTTGTTTCAGCCGGTTCAGCGCCAGCAGGGCGAACATGGCCGCCGCCATCGCCGTGCCGATCAGGATGATCAAGCGCACCGGCCAGACCGGCGCCGTGAAATCGCCGAGGGCGCCGACATATTCGTCGATGCGCCAGGCCTTTTCGAGGAACGGCAGGCTGGCCCAGAAGATGATCGCCATCAGCACCGCACCGGTCAGCAGGAACAGGCTTTCGAGCGCCGCCCCGGCCCGGGGCCAGCGGGCGGCGATCAGGTTGAGCAGCGCATCGTTGCGGGTTAGACGGCCGGCCCAAAGGCAATGGGCGAGCTGCAGGAAGACGATGCCGACGATGGTGAGGGCAAGGATCTCCGTGGTGCCGCGGACCGGCGTCGAAAACAACTCCCGGCCCAATATATCGGCATTTACCAGAACCATCAGTCCGAGGATCGCCACCGTGCCGACGGCGTTCAGCCAGCCACTGACCCGGGCAAGGCCGCCCAGCAGCCGCCCCGGCAAGCTCACTCCGCCGACCAGTCGCGCGGGATATCGGCGCCGGACGCCTTCAGTTCAGCCATGAAGCGCTTGAGGACTTCGCTGCCGGGCTTGCCGGCCTTATCCAGCTTTTCCGCCCAGAGTTTGGCGACGTTGGGGATGGTCTTGGCCCAGCGCGCCCGTTCCGCCGCGTCGAACTCGGCCACGGTGGCGCCCTTCTCCACCATCTTGGCCAGCAGCGCGTTGGCCGCACCCTGCTGCGCCTTGGCGAAGCGGATGGAATACTCGTCTGCAACGTCCTTGAAGACTTTCTGCACGTCCGCCGGGAAGGCGTCCCAGACATCCTTGTTGATTGTCAGGCCGCCGGCGAATTGGGAGCCGACATTGATCTTGGTGATATGCGGCGCCACTTCGAACACCTTGGATCCCCAGCCGCCGGTGGCGAAGGTCAGGACGCCGTCGGCCACACCGGTCTTGATGTCGTTGTAGTAGGTCGTCAGGTTGCCGGCCACGGCGGTGGCGCCGGTGCCCTTGATCCAGTTGGCGGACGGGCCGGGCGCCAAAATCTTCTTGCCAGCCAGATCTTCATACTTGGTCACCGGAAAGGTGGTGAAGAGATGATAGGTATCGAGCCCGGCACCGCCCAGATAGACTTGATTGTTGTCGGTCCAGGACTGGTTCATGGCCGGCAGATCCCGCTGCAGCTTGCCGATCGTGCGGGTGATCACGCCGATATCGTCCGAACCGAAGGGCGAGACGTAGGAGACGTTCTGCAACGGCATCTTCGGCGCTTCGAAAATGGTGCCGACGAAGCCCATGTCGACGATGCCTTCCTGGATCGCTTCCAACACGCCGCCAACCTTGGCCACAGTGCCGCCGAAAGCCTCGGTCCATTCCACTTTATGGCCGAGCGGGGCGAGGCGCTTGTCCACCTCGGGCATGAAGAATGTCTTGGTCAGCTTGACCCAGAGAAATACCGGCGGATGTCCCGCCGCCACGGTCAACTTATAGGTCTCCGCCGCCGCCGGCGCTGCGACCAACAGGACGGACATGCTGCCGAAGGCCGCCGCCACGATGGATTTTCGAATGCGATTAAACATCATTGCCTCTCCCTCCATTATTCCCACCGCTTGCGCGGCGTCGCATTATTCCTTAGCTTAGCTTAGATTTGATTGAACGATCAATCAAGAGCGGTGGAAGACGATGGCGGCAGCGACGAAAAAGCGGATCCTGGACGTGGCGGAGGCGCAGTTCGCCGACCAGGGCTACGCCGGTACGTCTTTGCGTACTATCGGCGACCTCGCGGAGATGCGGCAAAGCCTGGTCAGCTATCACTTCGGCAGCAAGAGCAATCTATTCGTCGCCGTGATCGAACGGCGCGCCAGCGTCCTGGCGGCGGCGCGGGAACGGCGCTTGGCCGAGTTGTCGGCCGCCGTCGGTCCGCCGGACCTTGAACGGGTCCTGCGTGCGTTTATCGAGCCCTATTTGAAATTCATGCTGGACGGCGGCACGGGGTGGCGCAACTACGGCCGTTTGATCGCCCAGATCGCCAACACGAACTATGGCGAGTTCGATCTGGTCAGCGAGCTGTTCGATCCGACGGCGCGGAAATTCATCGCGGCCTTGCACGAGGCGCTGCCGGCGGCCAGCGAGGAGGAGATCGTCTGGGGCTTCACCTTCCTGCTCGGCACCATGCTGCATGTTTTCGCCCAGACCGAGCGCGTGCTGGGCCTGACCAGCGGCCGCTACGATCCGCGCGACCTGGATCGCATTTGCGCCCATATGATCCCCTTCCTGGCCGCCGGCCTGCGCCACTGCCGCGCGCCGGTGCCGACCCCGCAGTCAGAACGATTGGAGACCGTGGAATGACCCGCACCATCATCGATATTTCCATGCCGTTGGAGAACGACGTGGTCTCCGACCCGGCGCCGTTCGGCCCGAAGATCGATTACATTGATCATGAGATGTCGCTGTCGCAGATGCTGCCCTTCTTCCCCGGCTTGAAGCCGGAGGACCTGCCGGACGGCGAGGCCTGGGCGGTCGAGCGGGTCGAGCTGATCACCCACAACGGAACTCATCTAGATGCGCCCTACCACTTCGCCTCGACCATGAACAAGGGCGAGCGGGCGATCACCATCGACGAGGTGCCCCTGGACTGGTGCATGCGTCCCGGCGTCAAGCTCGACTTCCGCCACTTCGATGACGGTTACGTGGTCACGGCGGCGGATGTCGAAGCCGAACTGACCCGGATCGGTCATGATCTCGAACCGTTGGAGATCGTCGTCGTCAATACCCGGGCCGGCAGCGCCTATGGCCAGGACGACTATGTCGATGCCGGCTGCGGCATGGGTTACGAGGCGACCATGTATCTGCTGGAGCGGGGCGTCCGCGTGACCGGCACCGACGCCTGGTCCTGGGACGCGCCCTTCACCTATACGGCGGAAAAATACGCCGACAGCGGCGACGCTTCGATCATCTGGGAAGGCCACAAAGCCGGCCGCGACATCGGCTACTGCCATCTGGAAAAACTGCACAATCTGGAAAGCCTGCCCGGCGACGGCTTCACTATCTGCTGCTTCCCCGTGAAGATCAAAGGCGCCAGCGCCGGCTGGACCCGCGCGGTGGCCCTGCTCGACGGCGGCTGACGGTTCTTCTTACTCTTCTATCAGCCGATAGTTGCTCTCAGGGATTATGATCTCGATGGGCTTCGTAGAAAGAGCGTAGAACCGCATTCATGCGGGTCTGATAACCTTTGCCCTGTTTCTTGAACCAATCCACCATATCTCGGTCAAAACGCACGGTCAGGCGTTCCTTCGGGCCGTCCGGATAGCTGACATTCGCGCTTCTCCAGAATTCAGGGCCGAGGGCGGGTCCATCTGGAAGATCTTTCCGGGACCGGTCCTCCATGGTGTCTAAATCATCCAAAGACACGGTTATTATACTCTTCCTGCTCATATCGTCCTGCCTTCCACGCCGAAATGATCCGGCGATTTTCTCCGCGCCAGGTATAGACCACAACCAGATACGTGTCGTCGGCGAGCCCGATGGCGATCCATCTGTCTTCGCCGTAATCCTCGCGGTCATCAAGGCGCTCCAAAATGGGGTTGGAAAAGATGCGGGCGGCACGGACAAAATCAACGCCGTGAATTTGAATGTTGGCCGCTCGCTTCGCTTCGTCCCATTCAAAGTTCATGCATCAAATATATGTACGAACGTACATACAATCAAGAGAAGGCCAAATGCGGCGAACGCTAGCCCAAATGGGTGGCGATTTCCTTGCGGACGTCGACGTCCTTGAACAGCCGGATCGGCAGGTCGTCGATATCGGTCCCGGTGACCCGGGCGAAGCGGGCGCCGTCGGGATAGTCGATGGAGTGCAACTCGCCCACATCGAAGATGCCGGCCATGCCCGGATCCAACCTGTAACTGCGCCGCGGTACGGGCTTCTGCCGCGCTTCGTCGTAGTCCCATTCGGTCATTTGCGTATGGGCGGCGGCCTGACCGTAAATCGCCCAGGCGCTGGCGTGATCATGAGGCGGGCGGATGCTGGCACCGGACGCGATATGGGCATAGAGATAGAAATCCAGTTCCGCATCGTGATGCAGGGTCTCCCGCCCCGGCTTCGCATCCGGCCCGAGATGGGCGGCAACGAAGTCCGGATTGGCCAACAATTTCTCCAAACACTGCCGCACTTTCTCCAGCGCTTCCTTGCTGCGCCCATCCTTCAAGGCGGCATGGGCATCAGCGGCGAAGTCGGCAATCTCGTATGGCATGGTTCTATTTCCTAAATGGGATGTCCAACGGACTCTACAAACCGCGCGAGGCGCTGTCTACGGGGACGCGGCAATCCCAACGCACCACAGTCGGCACGCCGCCTAATCGTCCAAAAACGCCCGGATGTGCTCGAGGAAGACGTCGAGCCGGTCATGGTGGAGCCAGTGGCCGGCATTTTCCATATCGACATAGTCGGCATTGCGGAAATACTGGGCGCGGCCGTCCACGCGAGGATCGGTCGCCCAGCTCTCCGTCCCTCGGAACAGCAAGGTCGGGCAGTCGATCCGATTCCAGATCGCGCCAAGCTGCTCGGCGTCCATGTCATGGGGAAACTGGCTACGCACATAATTGTCGAATTTCCAGCTGTAAGTGCCGTCCTCGTTCTGGTTGACCCCATGCACGGTCAAATGACGGGCCTGTTCCGGCGTCAGATGCGGGTTTTCCTCCTGCATCCGCTGATAGGCCTCCTGAATGCTGGGATAGCGGCGCGGCTGACGGCCTGAAATCTTGCGCAGATCCTGCACCCAGTCGTCCATGCGGTCGTACATAGGTGTCGCGGCACGCTTGGCCAACCGCTCCGGCGACATGCCCAGGCCCTCGATGGCGGCGATCTTCAGCACATTTTCGGGATAAAGACCGGCATAGCGCAAGCTGATCATACCGCCCAGGGAATGGCCGACGATTTTCAACGGCGCCAGCTTTTGTTGATGGATCAGCTGCGCGATATCATAGACATAGTCGCTTTGGGTATAGGCGCCGCCCAACACCCAGGCAGAATCGCCATGGCCGCGCAGATCCGGGGCGATAATGTGATAATCCTCGCGCAGCGCCTCCGCCACCCAGTCCCAATTCCGGCAGTGATCGCGCCCGCCATGGACCAGCAATAGGGGCGGCGCGTCCCGATTGCCCCAATCCACATAATGCAGCCGTAAGCGTTGGGAAAAATAGATATGCGAGGTCGGTCCCGGAAAGGCGTCTGTCATGGGCTCCCCAAATGACGTTAGGACTGGTGGAGAATGGCTGGGGCGGCAGGATTTGAACCTGCGACCTTCGGCACCAAAAGCCGCTGCTCTACCAATTGAGCTACGCCCCATCGCCGGCGCGCAATATATGGCGGCAAGCCGCTTTGGACAATGGCGACGGTGCCGTTTCCGTAAAAAAAATTGCACCCGTCATGCAATCCGTGGATATTGGGCGCGCATTGGATTCCGCAAATATTTTCATAACATGGCTATTCTCGTGACCGGCATCGCAGGCTTCATCGGCGCCCATGTGGCGCGCCGGTTGATCGCGCGAGGCGACGATGTCGTCGGTGTCGACAACCTCAACGACTATTACGACCCCGCCCTGAAACAGGCCCGCCTCGACTGGGTTAGGGAGGTCGGCGATTATAGGTTCGAACCGATCGATCTCGCGGACGACGACGGGCTCGAGAAGATCGCCGACAAGAGCATCGACAGGGTCGTGCATCTGGCCGCCCAAGCCGGCGTGCGCTACTCCCTGGACAATCCGCGGGCCTATCTCCGCGCCAATCTGGCGGGGCATTTGAACGTTCTGGAATTCTGCCGGCATCTGCCGAATTGCCGGCATTTGGTTTATGCTTCCTCTTCTTCGGTATACGGCGGCAATGACAAGCTGCCGTTCGCCGAGAGCGATTCGGTGGATCGTCCGGTTTCTCTCTACGCCGCCACCAAGAAGGCGGACGAGTTGATGTCCCATTGCTACAGCCATCTCTATCGGCTGCCGCAAACCGGCCTGCGTTTCTTCACCGTTTACGGCCCCTGGGGTCGGCCCGACATGGCGCTGTGGCTGTTTACGGAGGCGATCCTAGCCGGCCGGCCGATCCAGGTTTTCAACAACGGTGACATGCGCCGCGACTTCACCTATATCGACGACATCGTCGACGGCGTCGTCACCGCGCTCGACCGCTCTCCCGCTCAAACCGATGAGACGCTGCCGCACCGTCTTTACAATATCGGCAATCATCGCGCGGAACCGTTGCCGCGCATGATCGAGGTGCTGGAGAACGCGTTGGGCCGCAAGGCGGATCAGCAGTTCGAACCGATGCAGCCCGGCGACGTGAAGGAAACCTACGCCGACATAGCGGCGATCCAGGCCGAGATTGGCTTCGAGCCGTCGACGCCCATCGATGTGGGCATTCCCCGCTTCGTCGAATGGTTCCTGGATTACCATAAAGCATGAGCGCATGAGCGAAGGCGCGGTCGACCGCCGTATTCATGCCCCGGGCCGGGGCATTGTCTATCTGATCGGCGGCGGCTTCTGTTTCACCGTCAATGACGCCATCATCAAGTGGATATCCGGCAGCCTGCCGGTGGGCGAGATGATCACCCTGCGCAGCCTGGTCTCGCTGGTCATCATCATTGCGGTGTGTTTGCCGGGCGGCCTGCGGCGCCAGCTTCGGATTGCCGACCCCAAGGCCCAGCTCGGCCGAGGGCTACTGGTGGTCGCCGCCGCCTACAGTTTTCTGACCGGCCTGATGTATCTGCCTTTTGCGGAAGCCGTGGCGGCCGGTTTCGCGGGGCCCTTGTTTTTGACCGCCATGGCGCCGCTACTGTTGTCGGAGCAGGTCGGTTGGCGGCGCTGGAGCGCGGTGATCGTCGGCTTCGTCGGCATGCTGATCATGATGCAGCCGGGGAGCGGTTTGCTCAACTGGGCGTTGCTCTTCCCCCTCGCCGCCGCGTTGTTCGGCGCTTTCCGCGACGTGATGACCCGGCGCATGAGCGCGCGGGAAAGCAGCAGCGCGACCCTATTCGCAACCACACTGATCGTCGCTCTCGGCGGTCTTCTCAGCCTACCGTTCGGATGGAATTGGCCGACTTGGAGCGAGTGGGGACTGTTGGCGCTGTCGGGCATCCTCGTCTGCGCCGGTCAGTATCTCACCATCGACGCCTTCCGCTACGCGGAGGCGGCAACGATCTCGCCCTTCAAATACGTCACCTTGGTCTGGGCCGTCGTCATCGGATTTCTAGTCTGGGGCGACCTGCCGGCCTGGAGTACCCTGCTCGGTGCCGGCCTCATCGTCGCCTGCGGCCTCTATATCCTGCACCGCGAGCGAACGCGGCGAAGATAGCCGACAGACTGTATTTCGCGCTAAACTTTCGGCAAAGGAGTAGGAACATGACGCGATATCCCGGTGTCGAAAAGGCATTGGCAAATCTGAAAAATTGGTCATTGCGGCCGGAATGGGCGGACCATTGCGAGGAGATATTTGCTCTTCATCTTGACTTGGCCTGCAATGAATTTGACGTCGACACAGAAGACTTGGTCGACACCTTGGGGCCGGCGCATAACCTGCTTTTCGACTTCGTGTTCGAGGATTTCCTTTGCGCGCGTTTCGGCGACGATGGGGAGCTGAATATTACCGAAGAATATCTCAAACGGCGGGGTTGGCGGGAAAAGCGGCCGGCCAGGCGATATCTGGAAGCGCTCGTCGTGTCCGCGCCATCGCTCTACGAAGTTTTGGATACCAAACCGGGTCATAGCCTCGTCGTGAGCGATATGATCGGTGACCCGACCCCGCAAACCATCAACGACAAACTCGCCTCCCGGAACTTCTGCCGTTGGGATCGATTTGCCGCCCGTGTCCTGCGGATCAATGAAAAACCCTACTTCTCCGGCCCCCTGCTGCAGTTCGACTTCGAACATGCCGACGCCCTGTTTGACGACTATTTGGAGGAATCGGCCGAAATGTTCTCGCTCGTCGACGAGATTAGCGAATTCGAAGCTGGTGACGCTGATACCGTCGAATCGCTATTGCAGACCACAATGACGTTTGAGAGCGGCCCTATTTTCACCAACAATTGGTTGTTCCAAGAGTTGCATCGACTCCTCCCCGTTCCGGAGATCGACGCCGACCTAAAGAAGAAACTTGAAGAAAACCTCTTCATCAGAATCAATTTTCCCATCATCGGAAGCATTTCAGAAATAGCGGATCGGTTGGATGATACGAACGGCTTGGAACGAAACAGCGTCGACGCATTTGGATGGACTTGGTTCGATCCAGATGCCCCGCTGCATGACAATCAAAACCAAAAGAATCTGACTTACCTCGCCGCCGATGACCGGGAGTATTCGCCACTGGGCGAAATAAAGGTTAATGCGAAATTCGTAATACTCGTATTGCTATCGCTCGAGCATGAGGATGAAGGGCTCGATTTTCTTCGCGACACACTAACCGATTTGGTCGGAGAGGCCGAAGTCGTGACTATGAGCATCTCGCAAATGAGAGAATGGAACATATGCCGGCGCCAACCGGAAACGCCCGAACCCGGTAGCGACTTGGGCGACACGGCATGGCAGGCATTTCTGGACCGATATTACAAGCAGTCGTTGGACCAGCCGCTGCCGATATTGGAAGACTTAACACCGAACGAGGTCGCCGGCTCCGAGATACAAAGGGACGATCTGACGCACTGGCTGAAGTATCAGGAAAATGCGACCGCGAAACGCGCGCTGGAAATGGGTAAACCCGCCTACGATTTCCGTTGGTTGTGGCGTGAGCTGGGGCTCAATTACCCGGCTTGAGACGTTTCCCGCTCCAGGAATTCCTCCCATTCGATGGCGGTGCGGATGATCACGTCGGCATCGTCGTACTTTGGCCGCCAGTCGAAGGTCCGGTGCAACTTGCCGACGTCGGAAACGAGGGCGTCCGGATCGCCTGGGCGGCGCGGGCCGATCTCCGCATTCAATGACCGGCCGATCACTTTCTCCACCGCGGTCAGCACCTCCTTCACCGAGAGGCCATGGCCGTAGCCGCAATTAACGGTCAGGTTTTCGCCGTTGCCGCGGATCTGCTGCAACGCCAGGACATGCAGATCGGCCAAGTCGCTGACATGGATATAGTCGCGCAGACAGGTCCCGTCCGGCGTGTCATAGTCGTCGCCGTAAATCTGCATACCGTCGCGTCGACCGGTCACAACCTGGGCGGCGATCTTGATCAGATGAGACGGCACGGGTACGGACTCGCCGGTACGCAAAGCCGGATCGGCGCCCGCGACATTGAAATAGCGCAGAGCGGCATAGCGCAAACCGGTCGCCCGGGCCGCGTCCTCGAGCTGCCATTCGGTAATCAGCTTGGTGCGGCCATAGGGATTGATCGGCACGGTCGGCGCCGTTTCGTCGACGGGAATCTCGGCCGGCATGCCATAGACCGCAGCCGAGGAGGAGAAGACGAAATCCGGCACCTCGTGGCGCACGCAAGCTTCCAACAAGACCTGGCTACCGACGATATTGTTGCGGTAATAGGCGAGCGGTTGCTCGACGCTCTCCCCAACCTTGATGCTGCCGGCGAAATGTAACACCGCGCCGCAAGCCCGCTCCCGCCAGACGCGATCGAGCAACGCGGTGTCGAGAATGTCGCCTTCATAGAAAGCGACGGCGTTGGGAATGGAGGCGCGGCGGCCGGTCGAGAGATCGTCGATTGTCGCCACCTCGAAGCCCGCTTCCAGCAACGCCAAGAGAACATGACTGCCGATATAGCCGGCACCGCCGGTGACGAGGACACTATCCGAATTCAACATAAACGTTCCTTAGGCCTGCGCCTTGACCTTGTCCAACGCGAAGCGCAACTGAATATAATCGGTGACTTGCTCGACGCATTCGTCCACCTGCCGGTGCGAGGTATTGACCACCAGCTCGGGACTCTCGGGCGCTTCGTAAGGCGCGGAGATACCGGTGAAGTCGCTGATCTCTCCCGCCCGCGCCTTGGCGTAGAGGCCTTTCGGATCCCGCTCCTCGCACGTCGCCAAGTCGGCCTCCACATAAATCTCGTGGAAGCCTTCGCCATAGGCGGTGCGGGCCCGCTCCCGGTCCGAACGGTAGGGTGAAATAAAGGCGGTCAGAACGATCATGCCGGCCCGCGCCATCAGCGCCGCGACCTCACCGACGCGGCGAATATTCTCAGCCCGGTCCTCCGGCGAAAAGCCGAGATCGCCGTTCAGGCCATGGCGCACATTATCCCCGTCCAAAACGTAGACCTGGTAGCCGAGATTGAACAACCGCCGTTCCAGCGCCACCGCCAGGGTCGATTTCCCGGCCCCGGACAATCCGGTGAACCAAAGCACGCCGCCCACATGACCGTTACGCCCGGCACGGGCGTCGACGGAAATGGTGTGTTCCACCCGTGTGATATTGGTCGCCCGGCGCGTGATCAGGTGCCGCTGGTCGGCATAACCTTCCATCGAGATAATGCCGCCACCGGCAATGTCAAATCCATCGATCAAGACGAATCGGCCGGTATTGGGCGCATCGACGAAGGCATCCAGCGCCAGCATGTCCTCGGCGCGCAGGATCACCTCGGCGACGGCGTTGCGTGGCACCTCGTCCGCCGGCGCCGTCGACAGATCGCCCGTATCGATCACATTCTCGATCGACTGAACCGTCACCATGGTTTCACGGGTATTGAGTTTTATCTTGTATTCGGTGCCGACGGTCAGAGGATTGGGTGACAGCCAGAACAGCCGCGCGCGGAACACGTCGGTCTCCACCGGCATCTGCGTCAAGTGACTGGCGACCTCGCCGCGTTCGACGAAGATCTGCTCCTCCAAGCGAAAACCGACGCTGTAGCCGGCGCCGATCTGCTGCGGCGGTTCCGGCACGCTCCAGGCCTCGATGCTTTTCACTCGGCCCGTTCGATTGGAAGGCGAAAACATCAGTTCGTCGCCGACCTTCAACACGCCGGATTCGATCCGGCCCGCGAAGATGCGGCGCTCGTCGAAGCGATAGACATCCTGCAGCGGGATGCGCAAGGGCAGATGATCCAACTCCGTCACCACTCGGAAGGCGTCCAGCGCCTGCAGAATGGTCGGGCCGTCATACCAGGGCATGCGGTCGCCGGCGTCGGCGATATTGTCGCCCTCCCGCGCCGAAATCGGCACGATATGTTCCGGGGTCACGCCGATGCCGGCGAGATAGTCCCGGTACTCCCGCTCGATCGCCTCAAAACGGTCGCGATCGTAGTCGACCAAGTCCATCTTGTTGACCGCCACGGTGACCTGTTTCACGCCGAGAAGATGCAGCAGATAGCCATGCCGGCGGGATTGCTCGCGCACCCCCTCCTCGGCATCGATCACCAGCAGCGCGGCGTCGCTGGCCGCGGCGCCGGTGACCATGTTCTTCAGGAATTCCTTATGGCCGGGCGCGTCGATGATGACATAGTCGCGCTTGTCGGTGCGGAACCAGATCTGCGCCGTATCGATGGTCACGCCCTGGTCGCGTTCCGCCTGTAACGCGTCCATCAGGAAGGCGAATTCGAATGGCATGCCGCGGCGTTCGCAGACGTCCTGGATCGCCTCCAAGCGACCGTCCGGCAGGCTACCGGTATCGTGGAACAGGCGGCCGACCAAGGTCGACTTGCCGTGGTCGACATGGCCGACGATGACGATTTTCAGGCTTTCGCGATCGCTTGCGTTCATCGCCCCACCCTCACATATAGCCGTCGGCGCGCAGCCGTTCGAAGGCGTCCTCGGCCTCGTGATCCATGGCCCGGCCGGAACGCTCCGCCACTTTGGTGGTTTCCAGTTCGGCGATGATCTCCGGGATCGTCGCCGCCTCGCTCGGCACCGGATGGGTGATATCGGAGTCGCCCAATGACCGGTAACGCATACCGTCCTTGGCGAAATACAGCGGCACCGTGGGAATGCCCTCGCGTAAGGTGTAGCGCCAGATGTCGACCTCGGTCCAATGCAGCAACGGGTGGATGCGTAGATGGGTGCCCGGGGGGAAATCGGTATTGAACTGATCCCAGAATTCCGGCGGCTGATCCTTGAAATCCCATTGGCCCTGACTGCCGCGCGGACTGAAGTAACGCTCCTTGGCGCGGGTACCCTCCTCGTCCCGGCGGATGCCGGCGAATATCCCGGTATATCCCTTCTCGGCCAGCATCGCCTTCAAGCCGGCGGTCTTACGGGCGGCGGAACGGGCCGCCGGCGGCAGGCTCTGAT
>CBDCGJ010000063.1:0-223716 GCA_965216645.1 Alphaproteobacteria bacterium
GTTTTGCGAGCTCCCGGAGGCCTTCTCAACCTCCAGGATTTCTTCTGATTCTCCGTCCGGGCGTGCCAGCTCGCAAGCAAGAGGAGACGGCGTGACTGCCGACCGCGTTCCCGCCTGATGGCCGGGCCGGCGGCGCTTCCATACTTGGCCGAGAGGAGAGAGATCACAATGAAGAGTCCTAGCAGTGCCCGACCCTACCAAGCGCATCGATGCGGTGTCCTAGCGGCATTTCTGTTCGCCGCTACGGCATCAGGTCAGACGACCGTGACGGAGTTCCAGAAGGTCGAGCCGAACGACATCGCTTCAGGTGATGAGTTCGGTCTCGATGTAGTCGTCCAAGGCGACGTGGCGATCATCGGGTCGTTCCACGATGACGCAAGAGGGGTGGATTCGGGGGCTGCCTACGTCTTTCGATTCAATGGGAGTTCTTGGGTCGAGGAACAGAAGCTCATAGCCAGCGATGGAGCTACTGGGGACGAGTTCGGTCTCCGTATCGCTCTTGAGGACGACATCGCTGTCATTACGGCACGCAAGGACGATAGTGCGGGATCCGCCTACGTCTTTCGTTTCAATGGGGCATCGTGGGTTGAGGAGCAGAAACTGATCGCACCGGATCGAATGCCGGGGCGGTTCTTCGGCGAGCGAGTGTCGTTGAGCGGCGATGTCATTCTGATTGGCGACAGTGGACACGATACTGCAGGTTTCCGATCGGGCGCTGCCTACGTCTATCGATTCGACGGGTCTGCATGGCAGTTCGAGCAGCGGCTGATAGGCAGCAATACTGCGAGCGGGCACAAGTTTGGAGTCGTGCAAGTGCATGGCAGTCGCGCCGTGATCGGTGCAATTCAGAACGAGACGGTGCCCGCTCCCCAGACAGGGCAGGCGTACGTATTCGAGTACGACGGAGTCGCGTGGATCGAACAACAAATACTGACGCCCAGTGATGGAGGTTCGCATGACCAGTTCGGTGTGGAGATCGACGTTGACGACGCACGCATCGTCGTTGCAGCGAACTTGCACGATGGTGTCGGGATGAACGCCGGGGCAGTATACGTGTTCGAACACGACGGTTCGTCTTGGGTGGAAAGCCAGAAACTGACGCCAGGTAATGCAGCCGCCTTGGACCGGTTCGGAGTCGAGGTGATTCTGGATCAGAACACTTTGCTCGTCGGTTCCCAGTTCGGCGACGGAGTTGGTGCAGATGGCGGAGTCGCCTACGTCTACCGCTTCGATGGCACTTCGTGGATGGAGGATCTACGGCTCGTTGCCAGTGACGGAGCGGCGGCCGATTGCCTCGGTTGCGCCATCTCAATTAGCGGCAACGTCGTCTTGGCAGGTGCTTTCCGGGAAGATGATCCCGGTGTGGGACTCAGGAGCGGTCTACTTCTTCGACGCCCAGCTCAATCAGCTTCCGATTGCGGACGCCGGGCCGGACCAGGAGCTCGAGTGCACCTCACCGGACGGTAGCACTGCTCCGCTGAACGGAACGGGGTCCTACGACCCAGACGGTGACCCTTTGACCTTCCAATGGGACGTCCCCGCCGCGATCGTGCTCGACTCCGCTTCCAGCCCCACGCCTTCCGGGGTGTTTCCCTTGGGAACGACCCTGGCCACACTCACGGTGATCGACGACAAGGGAGGCGTGGCCGTCGATGACGTGCTCGTGACGGTGGTAGACACTACGCCCCCGGAGGTCGTTTGCACGACCGACGTGGCGGCGCTATGGCCTCCGAACCACAAGATGGTCGACGTATCTCTCTTTGTTGAGGCTACCGATGCTTGCTCGGAACCCGAGGACATCGTCTTGTTGCTGGTGACGGTGTCGAGTGACGAGCCCGATGATGCGATCGGGATGGGAGACGGGGGCGACGGCTGGTGACACCGACGGGTTCGACGGGTTCACTCAAGCGGTCGACGTAACGAGCAAGCTGACCTTCCAGCCGTCTGCAGCCCGGTTCGAGGGGACGATTCAGCTTCGCGCCGAGCGGGATGGCGCAGGTGACGGGCGGACGTACCACGCGCTCGTACTGGATAGCCAGGGCAATGTGGCTAGCTCAGGTTGTGTCGTGGTCGTTCCGCACGATCGGAAGAACAAGTGAGCCATCGGCCGTCCGCATTGGTGCGTCAATGCGGGCGGTCGAGTGCACGGGGCGTTTCATCAGCTGCCGGAGTTGGGCATAGAGTTCGCAGATGGCTCAGTTGCGCGTTGGTGTTCTGGAGCACGGGTCGAGGTCATGGAGCCGCGCTCGCCGCTCCGCTCCGACCGATCTGCTCGACACGGGGATCGGTGTGACTGGGGCACGGCTCTCGAATCATGAAAGCCTCTCCGAGTCCGTCAGCTCCTTGCTTTGCGATGCTGATCGAGTTCTTGTAGGTGTCGAGATCGACGTAGGTGGAAAATGGTTTCATGGGCCGGCTTGCTCTGCGGCTCCGCGCCGCGCCTTGGTGGAACAAAGCCGTTGGTGTAACCCGTGGGCTCAGGAATGCCCGGTCCATCCATCCTGTCTAGCACAACCACGGAGGCCAACGTGCTTTCACTCGCTCGTACGACGCTCGTCGCCATCTACCTTCTCGCGCCCGAGGCTTCGTCCCAGACCATCACCCGGATCATCGACGAGGGAGGGGGTTGCGTGGCCCCACTGGATGAACCGCGCTGGGTCCGGTCCGGGTACATGGGTGACATCGGTGCCTGGGGACATGGGTAACACCCGTGGACCGTTGTCCGGGGACATAGGTGACACTTGGGACTGGATCGTGTGTTCCGGGGGTGGAGCCTGCCTGGATGCCGTGGCACCAGACCGACCCCGTGAACGAGAGACTGAAGTTCGTGGCAGCCTCGCAGCGAGGAGACCGCACGATGACGGAGCTCTGTGCAGACTTCGGGATCAGCCGGAAGACCGGCTACAAGATCCTGAAGCGCTACGAGCTGGAAGGCCCTGAAGGGCTTCGAGACCGTTCGAGAGCGCCACATCGGCACCCGAACCAGACGCCGGCGGACATCGAGGCGATGATCCTCCGGCATCGGAAGGCTCATCCGACGTGGGGATCGAAGAAGATCCTCGTGAAGCTGGCCAAAGAGGTCCTGCCGGAAGAGCTGCCGGCGAGGAGCACGGTGGATGCGGTGTTGAAGCGCGCGGGAGTCGTGGCGACGCCGGCCAGGATCCAGGCGTCGGCGAAAAGGGTCCGCTTCTCCCGCTCGAACCAGTCGGGATCGGTATAGGCCGCGCGGGGCAGTTTTTGTCGGGGGCTCGCCGGTAAGGCGCTGTCGGTCATTGCGGGTCTCCTCGCCGTTCGCCGCAGTGTATCTCGGGCGGCAAACGGCGGGAACCCAGGTTTAGCGCGGTCTACTTCTTCTTGTAGCCGGTGGATTCGACCAACTCGCCATAGCCCTTCCACTGGGCATGCATTTCGGCGGTCGCATCGGCGCCGTTCTTGTAAGCCGGCGGGTTCTGGATCTTCTCCAGCAGGGCCAGCAGTTCCGGCGCTTTGGACGCCTCGGCGGCGGCCGCCTCGAGTTTCGCCAGGATCTCCTCAGGCACGCCGTTCGGCACCGCCAGCACGGTGAACAGGTTATTGTTCACGTTCACGCCCTCTTCCAGAAACGTCGTCACGTCCGGATTGCCGGCATGGCGTTCGCCGGTCGCCGCGACCAGCAGACGCATCTTGTCCGGAAAGCGGGCATGGATGCCGCCGGAATAGGCGATGTCGACCTGGTTGGCCAGCACCACATTGACGATGCCGGCGCCGCCCTTCACGGGCACATAGTTGATTTTCAGATCGTTATCCCGGGCGATCACTTCCATGATCATCTTCGAGGCCGGGCTGAGGGTACCGTATTTCATGCCCGGATTGGCCTTGGCATGGGCGACGAAGTCTTTGAAGTTCTTCAGCTTCGAGTCCGCCGGCACCACCAGGCCTGGCTGATAGGCCGAGACCATGCCGAAATAGGTGAAGTCGTCGACGGTGATGCGCACTTTCGAATTCACATGCGGGCCGAAGGTGATGGTGGTGGTCGGCGCCATCATGATTGTGTAGCCGTCGGGCTTGGCCCGCTTCACCTGCATCGCCGCCACGCCGCCGCCGGCGCCCGGCTTGTTCAGCACATTGATCTGCTGGCCCAATATTTCGCCGAACTTCTTGACGAAGACCCGGCCCACCGTGTCGGTGCCGCCGCCGGCCTTGTAGCCGATGACCATGTTGATCGGCCGAGTCGGATACTCGGCGGCCAGCGCGCCGACCGCGACGCCGAGGCTGAGGGTCGCGGCGCCCGCCGCCACTAGAAATCTTCTCGTAATCATGATGCTTTATTCTCCTCTTGTTGGATATCTTGGGTGGTTTGCCCCTTGTTCTGTTTTGCCCGATTGGCGCTGATGCGCCAGACCGCGAAGACGGTGATCGCCAGAAAAACCAGGGCGATCGGGTGGTTGATCAAGTTTGTGGCGTCCCGGTCCATGATCGCAATGGCCTGCCGCATCGACAGTTCGAAGGACGGACCGATGACGAAACCGATCAGGAAGGTGACGAAGGAAAAGTCCAGCTTCTTGGCCAGGAAGCCGACGATGCCGAAGATGATCATCAGGATCACGCCGAAAATGCCGCCACCCTGCAGGATCGCGCCGAGGCAGCACAGGAAGATGACGATGGCGATGACCCAGTTGGTCGGCGCTTCGACCACGCGGGCGAAGATGTTCTGTCCGAAGAAGCCGATGCCGAGCAGCAGAACGCTGGCGCAGAGCATGGCGGCATAAATGCCGTAAATCAGATCCGGCTTCTCGATGAACATGGTTGGGCCGGGCTGCACGCCCTGAATGACGAAGGCGCTGATCAGGATCGCCGCGATGACGCTGCCCGGAATGCCGATGGCGAAAAGCGGGATCAGGCTCGACGGTACCACGGCATTGTCGGCGCTTTCCGCCGCCGCCACGCCCTCGATGGCGCCCTTGCCGAAGCGGGAGGGATCTTTCGCCGCCTTCTTGGTCATGCCGTAAGACAGGAAGGAGCCGACGGAGGCGCCGAGGCCCGGCAGGATGCCGACGGCGGAGCCGACCAAGGTGCCGCGGATCAGCGGGATGCCGCAGGCTTTCCAATCGGCCAGGGTGACCACATGGTTCTCCCGATCGCCCTTGCCGGACAGCATGCTTTCGTCGACATGGGTGTCATGGGCGTTACCGGCCTGCACGATCATTTCCGCCAGCGCCAACATGCCGATGGCGACCGGGATGATGGACAGGCCGTCCTCCAGTTCCAGGAAGCCGAAGCTGAAGCGCACGGCGGCGGTCTCGATCTCCAACCCGACGGTGGCCAGCAAGAGGCCGATGACACCGGCAATCAGGCCCTTCAGCAGCGAGCCGCCGGAAAGGCCGGCAATGAAGGTCAGCGAGAACATCAGGATCGCGGTCAGCTCAACCGGGCCGATCAACAGCGCGTATTTGGCCAGCGGCGCGGCCAGAATGATCAGGAACAAGGTCGAGCAGAAGTCGCCGATCACAGAGGCGAACAGCCCCATCTTCAGCGCTTTCTTCGCCTTGCCCTGGCGCGCCAGGGGATAGCCGTCCATCGCCGTCGGCGCCGAGGACGCCTCGCCCGGCGTGTTCAGCAGGATCGCCGAGACGGCGCTGCCGGCGGCGCTGCCTTTGGAGATGCCGATCAGAAAGGCCAGCGCCGGCAGGGGCGAGATATAGAAGGTGATCGGAATGGCGATCGCCGTGGCCACGCCCTTGCCCAGACCGGGTAGAGCGCCGACGATATAGCCGATGGTGACGCCGAAGGCGACATAGAGAATATTTTCGAAAGTAAGCGCGGCGGAGAAGCCGGTGAGCAATGCGTCCATGATCCGGGTCCCCTTACTCGATCGCCGTGCCGAGCAGCTGATAGAACAGCAGATAGACACCCAATAATAAAACGACGGGGATGGCGATATAGGGCAGCGGATGACGCTCGCCCATGGCGGCCAGGACGCCGACGACAACGACGATGCCGGCGGCGATGGCATGGACATAAACGAAAAGCAGGGCCGAGACGGCAATGGTCAGGGATATCAACCCCATCTTCATCAGTTCCTGCTTGGTGAACGGGCTTTCTCCCTTCTCCGACAGGCCGCGCAGATTGCCGAAAACCAGCAGAGCGGACAGGCCCAGCAGGGCGATCGCGCAGACATAGGGCATCAGGCGCGGCGACATGGTCGGGTCGCCGTCGCCGGTCTCGACCTGCGCCGGGATCAGCCAGAAGATCAGCAGCAGGCTGAACACGACCAGCACGCCCCCGGATACGAGATTGGATCGTTGCATTAATAATGCCCCCTTTTCGGCGATCGATACCGGTGCAGCCGTTTCCTGTCCCCCGCTGCGCCGGCTTTTGCCGGGCGTCCGGTATGATTTTCTATAATGGTCGCCGTGCCGTTTTACGGGCTGCGGTGAAATTCGGTCTCTGTTGAAATCAATTTCGGCAAAGCCGCAAATATATTAACGCCGCGGATTGTGACATTTGCCGGTTACAAGATCAATCCGCCGCCAATTTGAAAGATATTTGTTGACAAGTCAACTAAATATGCCGACCTTTTCGGACCATGAACGATCCCGAAACCGGCCTCGATTTCAACGATTACGTCAATTTCCAGCTCTCGCGTTTGAGCCATAATTTGACGCGGCAAAGTCACAAGGTCCTGGCCGCCGGCTGGGATCTCGGCGTGCCGGAATGGCGCTGTCTGGCCCTGCTGACGACGCTGGGGCCGTCCGGTATCAACCGAATGGCCCAGATCAGCGGTATGGACAAGGGGCAGGTCAGCCGCACCGTGGCGGCCTTGGAGACCAAGGGCCTGGTCGAAGTGCGGTCGCGGCTCGACGACAAGCGGCAGATCGAGGTGGCGTTGACCGAGGCCGGCAGCGCCACGTCGGCGGGCATCCAACCTTATATGAAACGGCGGAACGACTTCCTGCTGTCCGCGCTGACCCGGCGCGAACGGGACCTGCTGTTCCGTTGTATCGGCAAGCTTACCGTCGCCAGCGCCGACTGGGAAGCGAAACAGGACGACACATGACGCAACCGAATCTCCTCATCATCATGTCGGACGAGCACGACCCCCGCTATATGGGCGCCGCCGGCCACGACTTCATTCAAACCCCCCATCTCGACGCCCTGGCGGCGCGCGGTACCCGCTTCGACAGCGCCTATACGCCCTGCCCGATCTGCGTGCCGGCCCGCGCCGCCTTCGCCACCGGCCGCTATGTGCATGAGATCGCCTACTGGGACAATGCCATCGCCTATGACGGCCGGGAACGGGGCTGGGGTCATGTGCTGCAGAACGCCGGCATTCCGGTGCAGTCGATCGGTAAGCTGCATTACCGGGCGGAGGAGGACCCGACCGGCTTCGACGAAGAGCATCTGCCGATGCATATCTATAAGGGCCATGGCATGGTCTGGGGTTCCCAACGGGATCCGCTGCCGCCCCATGCGCCCACCGACACGCGGATGCTGGGTGAGTATATCGGGCCGGGCGAGAGCGCCTATATCCAATATGACCGGGCCGTCACCGATCGGACCGTGGATTGGCTATCCGACTGGGGCGCTGCGCGGGCGGCGCAGCCGTTCTGCCTGTTCGTCGGTCTGGTGGCGCCGCATTTCCCGCTGGTGGTGGCGCAGGAGTACTTGGATCTCTACCCGCCGGAAAGCGTGCCGCCGCGCAAGCTGCATCCGACGGATGGATATGTGCATCATCCCTGGATCGAGGTCGCCGAGCGGTTCCGCAATACCGAGGGCGACTTCAAGGATGAGGCCGAACGGCTGATGGCGATCCGCTGTTATTATGGGCTGGTCAGCTGGCTCGACCATAATGTCGGCCGTATTCTCGGTGCCCTCGACGGCGCCGGGCTGGCCGGCAATACCCGGGTGATCTATACCAGCGATCACGGCGACAATGTCGGCCAGCGTGGACTTTGGGGCAAATCCAACCTTTATGAGGAGGCGGCGGCCGTGCCCATGGTGATGGCCGGGCCGGGCATTGCCGAAGGCGCGGTCTCGCGGACGCCGGTCAACTTGATCGACGTCTATCCCACGGTGTTGGAGAATTTTGGCTTGAATGACGAAGCGGCCACCGCGCCGGATGAGGCGGGCGACGCCAATCGGCGGCCCGGCCGCTCCCTATTCGAGCTCGCCGCCGCGGCGGATGCGCCGGAGCGTCTGGCCTTCTCCGAATATCACGCCGCCGGTTCGCCCAGCGGCGGTTTCATGCTGCGCCGGGGCCGTTGGAAGCTGAACTATTATGTCGGCTTCGCGCCGGAGCTGTTCGATCTCGACGCCGATCCGGAGGAAACCCGCGACCTCGCCGGCGACCCGGCCCACGGCGATAGGCTGCGCGATTTGGAGGCCGAATTGCGGCGCATCTGCGATCCGGAAGCCGTCGACGCCCAGGCCAAGCGCGACCAAAATGCCCTGATCGCCCGCCACGGCGGCTACGAAGCCGCCCTCTCCGTCGGCGCCCCCGGCGCCACGCCCGTGCCGACGTGAGACGGTTGGGTTTATTAAAGTGTCAGACTATTTTCTTAAAGCATAAATCATAGAACATAAGTTTATTTTAGATTTTTTCGGTACGATAAAATGACAAAGCGGCTGGTCTATGTGGAACTTAAAACCGGCTTTGACCATGACGGTCCCGCCTGGATCGGTCATGCGACAACCTCTAAGTCCGGATTGACGATCTATTTCGACGGCCTTGCATTTAAGAGACTCGGCGGTCAAGGAATTCGAGGCAATTACTATGAAGCCAATTCGGGGGATGAGTATTGGATATCCGGGGTCAAGCGGGACAACTGGGACCGGCATTGGGCCGGGTCCGGCAAAATCCAAATCGACCGCGCCGCCGTCTCCGAATACCTGTCGCGGATCGGAGCAACGAGATTGCCGAAAAACATAACGAAAGTTGATCTGGCACCGCCGGTTCGGCCCGACGGACATCATGAGGCCGAGAACGCAAAACTCGATGGCGCCGAATCTATTACTGATGTTCCGGGGAAGGATAAAGCTTAAGGGCCAGACAAATCGAGTATACTATTCATCAAAAGATACTGGTGTTAGAAAAAAATCAGTCTGACAAACTAGTTTGTGCACACAAGTTTTTGAGCTTGGATACGCATGTGTTGCGTCATCTCTCGTGATGGAACTGATGATATAAATCGTGTAAATCGATCTTGTTCGGATCGTTTAGATGAGTAACCTCTTCGCCACAATGCAGCAGTACTAAATGACCTCTATGTTCCGGCGGTTCGATTACGCGGACTCCGTCCAATACGGCGAATACCCCGAACAGAGCGGTGTCTATGGCATCTTCGATGATAGTTTTGATGTTGGCTTTGTCGTCCGAGCTTAGCTGGTTGTACCAAGCACTTCGCTCGATTTCCCACTGATCCGGCCAACGGCCTGGCGGGTCGGCAAGCGTGCTTACTAATCCCTTGACGCCGGAATCGCGTACTCCTTGCTCTACGGCTTTTACGAATGCTTCTTTATCCATGGTGGGCGGTATCCCTTCAATTTATCATACCGTACTTAGTAAATTATTATTATTTTACAGACTGTTAGGAAAAATAAAAATAGTCTGACACCGAATAAAGTGATCTACGGCTCTTGGGTTGGCAGAACCTGGGACGGCCGCCGGATCAGCTTTGGCTGCGGGTTTCGATGAGGAGCCAGTTGGGGTCGCGGTGGCGGGTGTCGCGGGAGAAGGTCCAGATGTCGGTGATCTCCCGGGCCTGGGTGGCGTTGGGGTCGAGCGGTTCGCCGTCCGCGTCTTTGACCACCGAGATGGTTTCGGAGATCAGCTTGACCGTAACCTCGGCGACGGTGTCGTTCATGCGGGCATCGACGATGTCCGCCGACTTGATGTCGACGATACTGGTTTCCTGGGTTTCGCGCCGGGTTTCCCGGTCGCCGATGGCTTTGTCGAAATTCTCGTAGACCTCGTCGTTCAGCAAGCCGCGCAGGGTCTTGCGGTCGCCCTCGGCGAAGGCGACGACGATCATCTCGTAGGCCATGCGGGCGCCGTTCAGGAACTCACCCGGCTCGAATTTATGGTCGGCGATCTTGATTTGGGTCAGGCCGGCACCGACCGGGCTGTCGTCGGACCAAAGCTCGGCCTCCTGCTCCGCCGACATTTTGGCGTCGGCCGGACCGCGGCCGGGCATTTGGATGACATTGTCGTCCCCGTTCTTGGCCTCGCGGTCGCCATAGGCCTCGTTCGGCGGCCGCTCGTTACCGGTCCGGCGGCCGAGGACGCTCCGCAAGCGCAGAAATACCAACCCGGCCACCATGGCCAGCCAGTATCAGGTCAAAATATTGGCCGTCACCCATTACCGTCGTCCAATGTTTCGAAGTCTCAATTTCACCAGTCGAACGCGCCCCATCTCGGGCACCCGAACGCGGGCGCGGGTCCCTGGACCCGTTTTCCCTTCGACTTTAGGCCGAAGGGCGAAATAAGTCCAGAAATCCAGCCTCGCAATACCTATACTATATACATAGTCTTCCAGTCTGCGAGGAACAAGCGTGAGATTCGTCCTATTGGCACTCTTTATCGGCGTGCCGCTGATCGAAATCGCCGCCTTCATTCAGGTCGGCCAGATCATCGGGCTCGGCTGGACCCTGGTTTGCGTGGTCCTGACCGCGATCGCCGGCACCATGCTGCTGCGCCATCAAGGCTTCGCGACCTTGAGCCGGGCGCAGGCGCAGATACAGTCGGGACGCCCGCCGGTGCTGGAAATGCTGGAAGGGGTCTGCCTGCTGATCGCGGCTTGCCTGCTGCTGACCCCGGGTTTCGTCACCGATGCGGTCGGCGCGTTGCTTCTGATACCGCCGATCCGACGTTATCTCGCCGCCCATGCGGTGGGCAAGGTCATGGCCCATGGCGATTTCTCCGTTCGACGCGGTCCCGCCCGCGGCGATGACAATGACGTGATCGATGGCGATTGGGAGGATGTGACGGTCAAAACGCCGGATCCGGACCAAAAAATCCTGCCCTGATCCGGGCGGCGCTTGAGATCGCCACGCCCCCATGTTAGCCAGTGCTGCCCCCAACCTTTGGAGACCCCCGTATGTCCGATACCGACGCCGCGGCCGCGCCTGGCCAGCATGACGGCCCGAATATGAATATCGACGCCCAGTATCTCAAGGACCTGTCCTTCGAAAATCCGGGCGTCCCCGACTCCCTGCGCGCCGATCAGCCGCCGCCGGACATTTCCGTCTCTGTCGATGTCGGCGCCCGCCAGGTCGGGGAGCAGCAGTTCGAGGTCGAGCTGAGCTGACCGCCGAGGCGAAACGGGGCGAGGACAATGTGTTTCTCTGCGAAATTCAGTATGGCGGTTTGTTCACCCTGGAAAACTTCCCGCAGGAGGCGTTGGAGCCGGTTTGCCTGATCGAAGGGCCGCGCTTCCTGTTTCCGTTCCTGCGCCGGGTCATCGCCGATACCACCCGCGACGGCGGCTTTCCCCCGCTTTTGCTGGAGCCGATCGATTTCGCCGCGCTCTACCAAAACTCCCGTCAGCCGCAGGCGGAGCCGGGCAGCGACGCGGTTAACTGACCCATTACCGGCGCCAGATCGGCGCCTCCATCTCGTCGAGAAAGTCTCTATGGGCGGCGAGTTCGGCCTCGCTAGCCTGATGGGCCCGAGGCGGTCGGGCGATGCGGTCGGCGGCGTCGCGGCCCGCCGGTCCCCGTTCGGCGGCGGTTTTGTTGGCCTCGGCCAGACCGAAACCGGGTTGGCGGCCGCCGATCAGTTCCAGATAGACCTCGGCCAGCAATTCCGAATCCAACAATGCGCCATGCTTTTCCCGCTTCGCCAAATCGATGCCGAAGCGGCGGCAGAGCGCGTCCAGACTGGCCGGCGCGCCCGGGAACTTGCGCCGGGCCAGGGCCACCGTGTCGATCGATTGCGTCGTCGGGATCGCCGGTCGGTTCAGCGCGGCCAGCTCCGCGTTCAGGAATTCAGGTCGAAGCCGGCATTGTGGATCACCAACTTGGCCTCACCGATGAAGGCGAGAAACTCCTCCGCCACCTGTGCGAAAACCGGCTTGTCGGCCAGAAAGCTGTCGGAAATGCCGTGAATTTCGAAGGCGTCCGACGGCATGCTGCGTTCCGGATTGATATAGAGCTGCAGGTGCGGCCGGTCGGCACGTGATTGATCAGTTCGACCGCGCCGATCTCCACCACCCGATGGCCGTCCCGGGGATCGAGCCCCGTGGTCTCCGTATCCAGGACGATTTCGCGCATGCCCAACCCTCGTCGCTTCAAGATATGGGATGATAGTGGATCGTGCCTACTACAGATAGTCGAATCCTCGGTATTACCGGACTTATCCACAGATTTTTGTGTGCCCTTGTGGTTTGCCGGGGCGGCTCATATGCTGGGTTAGGTCGTTTCCGACCGTTCCCCACCCGCTCGATCCGTGCCAAATCGAGGTAACGCCGCCATGCATCAGGCCTTGCATGACATCACCGTTCTGGAAGTCGGCGTGATGACGCCGGGCAAGTATTGCGGTTTTTTGCTGACCGGTTGGGGGGCGCGGTCGATCCGGATCGAGCGGGCCGCCGCCGGCGCCGATGAAGGGATCAGCGAGGAGGATCTGTTGCTGAACCGGGGCAAGCAATCGATCGCGCTGAACCTCAAGGAACCGGGCGGATCGTCAGGCCTTCCTGACGCTGGCCGAAACCGCGGACGTGCTGATCGAAAGCTACCGCCCGGGTGTCGCCGCGCGGCTGGGCATCGCCTATGAGGATATTCGCGCGATCAACGACCAGGCGATCTATTGCTCCCTATCGGGTTTCGGCCAGACCGGCCCGGACGCCGGGCGCGCCGCCTACGATCTGCTGTTTCAGGCCGAGACCGGGTTCCTGCACACGCTGTTTGCCGAGGGTACCGAGATTGCCCCGCCGCGTACGTATATTGCCGACGCTGCATCCGGCCTGATGGCCGCTTTCGCCATCTGCGCCGCCCTGCATGCCCGGGGACGCGACGGACAAGGCCGCCATATCGACCTGTCGATGCAGGAGAGTGTGTATTCCCTGCTCTCCGTCTCCCATGGCACGATCCGCGACGGTGCTGCGATCGGCACCGAAGGATCCGGCCGCCCGGCTTATAATATCTATGCCACGCGCGACGGCCGCCACGTGGCGATCACCGCGCTGAGCGAGCGGGTCCTGCCGGGCGCTATTCCGCCATTTCGGCCGCGAGGCGCTGTGGCGGCAGGGTTTGACCGCGGGCGACGTGGCGGCGCGCGAGGTTCTCCGGCAAGGCTTCGCCGGCGGGGACGCGCGGCATTGGTGCGAGACCCTGTCCGCCCTCGACATCGAAGTCGCTCTGGTGAAGACCCGCGGAGGCCATGGACGATCCGCAACTGGCGGCGCGGCATATGGTGCTCGAGACCGAGGATCGCGACGGCCGGGCCTTGCGTCAAATCGGCTTCCCCGCCACCGCCGCGGCGACACCCGATCTGGCGCCTGCCCCGGCGCCGGGCGGCAACCCCCCGACCATCGGAAGGACGAAAGCATGACGACGATCCCCAACGACCCGACGGAAGGCAAGAATTCGGAGCGGCTGAACGAACTCGCCTTCTCCTTCAAGAAGAGCCAGGCGCTCGCGGCCGCGCTGGAATGCGACATGTTCAGCGCTCTGTCGTCGGGCGCCAGCACGCCGGCGGAGATCGCCGCCTATTGCAAAATCGATCCGGAGACGGCCGACCGCCTGCTGATCATCTGCAAGGCGCTGGATCTGGTCCGCGAGGTGGATGGGCGAAATCTCAATCTGGCGGATGTCGAGCGCTTCCTGGTGCGCGAAAAGCCGACCTTTTTCGGCGATTATCTGCGCTTCACGATCCCGACGGAATATGACGAATGGCAAGGCTTCGCCGACAATCTGCGCGATGTCAGCTCGGCGCCGCCGCCGTCGAAGCTTTATGACGGCGACCTGAACGATCCCGAACGGGCCCGGGCCTTCACCACCGCCGGCTACAATTCTTCCATCGCGCTGGCGCATCGGCTGGCCAAGCGGTTCGATTTCTCCCGCTTCCGCCATTGGCTCGACTTCGCCGGCGGGTCCGGCTGTTACGCCATCGCGGCCTGCGAGCGCCATCCGAATATAAGCGTCACCGTGAAGGATCATCCGAACGTCGTGCCCGTGACCCGGGAGTTTATCGCCAAGCACGGCCTCGAGGACCGGATCGCCGCGACACCGGGCGATTTTCTGAACGCGGCGGATTTCGAGGGCGAGTACGACCTGATCTCCTTCATCACGCCGTTGCATTGGTATTTGCCGGGACGCGGTCGTCGACACTCTGCGCCGCGCCCATGCCGCGCTGCCGGCGGGGGGCACGATCCTGATCGTCGGCTATATGCTGAACGACGACCGCTCCGGCCCGTTCGACCCGGCGGTCTATCACCTGCAGGCGTTGCGGGAGGGGCATTTCACCGGACATGTGCCGAGCGGGCCGGAATATCTCGCCTATCTCGAACAGGCCGGCTTCGTCGACGGCGCTTACGAGTGGCTGCTGCCGAACCGGCTCGGCCAGATCGAGGCCCGCAAACCGGCTTGATTTCGGGATACGTTACGCAAGCGGAATATCCATCTCGCCCTTGCCGGCCTGATAGGCGGCGGACAGCGCGCCGAAGGCGTTTTCGATGCGGGCGGCGGCCGGCGCCATCTCCTCCCGCGCCGGCGCCGGCAGTTCGGCGATCAATTGCTTGATGGCGTAGCCGGTCCAATAGTCGTTGCGCCGGCGATAGGCGCCGTCGGCAACGCCGAAGACCTGATCCAAGATATTCAGATCATGCGGAATCTCGAAAGCGTCCGCCGTGTCCCGATAGTCGAAAAAGTAGTAGAAATTATCGAAGCCGGCCCAGGTGATGGCGGAAAGGCAGAGGGAACAGGGTTCGTGGCTGCTCAGGAACAGGCAGTCCCGCGTGGCCGGCCGTCCCGCCGCCGGCAATTCGTAGAACCGTTTCAGGCAATGCACTTCGCCGTGCCAAAGGGGGGTTTTCGGCTTCATTGTTGGCGCCGGCGATGACGAGGGATAGGTCGTCCTTGCGCAGTATGGCCGCGCCGAAAGCCTTGGCGCCCTCGGTTACCGCGGCCGCGACCGTCGGCACGACATCCATTTCCAGTACTTGTAGCAGGCGGTGAAGGGTCGTCGCATCGCCGCGCATGGCCCGTACCTCCAAATTCTCTACCAGCTACCGCCGCCGCCACCGCCACCACCGCCGCCGGAAGAACCGCCGCCGCCGGAGAAACCGCCGCCGCTCGAAAACCCGCCGGAAGATTGCGATGGTGGCGTGGTGGCGCTGGCGGTCGCCGTCGCCATGCCGCTCGACAGGCCGGTGGCGAAGGACGACATGCGCGACGGATTGAAACTGCGGCCCGAATACCAACGGAAATTGTGACTGCCGTCGCGGGCCCGGCTGTTTCGCCGCCGCCTCCAGAATGTCGGCGAACTTCTCGCCCCACTGAACTTCGGCCCCGAGGGCGATGGCGAAGGGGAGATATTTCTCGAACAGTTCGGGGGTTTTTTCCGGCGGATGCAGATGGTCGAGCTGACCTTCCTCCGCGACCTTGAGATAATGTTTGAAACCCTCGATCTCGTCCATCAGCTTGCGGCCGGACAGGGTCGGCGCTTCCAGCAAATAGCCGAACAGCAATGCGAGGATGACGGCGCCGGCGATCAGGGCGAGGCCGAGGATATGATCGATATTTGGCGTGAAGAAGTTGAAGAAGTTGGCGCCCACGGGCAGCAGCACGCCGCCGGCCACCAACAGAGGCAGGAAATTCAACACCTGCCGCATCTTGCTGCCGCCGTTCAAGGCGCGGCCGATGATCGTGCGGCCGACAGAGCCGAAGACGAAGGTGATCATCGCCGCCGGGACCAGGAAGGGGATGAAATCCTCCAACGCGCCGGATAGGGCGGCGACGAAAAACACGATGAGCACCGACAGCACCACGCCGACGATGGCCCAGACCTTGTTCTTGCGGAAATTTTCCGCGCCGTATTCCTCCTTCAGCTTGTCGGTGAAGGCGCGGTGGGCGCTTTCGACGCGCGAGGAATACTTGTTGCTCATCTCGACCCGGTCGCCCAAGGCATAGAGATAGGTGCCGAGCATCCGCTCCGCCGGCGACAGGGGATCGTATGTGCCCATATTCTTTTTGAAGACATAGCTGTCCTCGGCGTCGCCGTCGCTGATCGTATGGTAGCCCTTCACTGCCAGACTGACCAAAGCGCCGGCGAAGCCTTCATGCTTGGGCTTGCGGTCGAGGATGAATTGGCAGGCGCCCGGCGACAGGCCCGCCGGCGGTTCGAAGCGGGCGATGATCGATCCCTTCTTGGGATCGCGGCCGACCTTGTCCCAGGCGAACAGATAGTAGCAAAGGATCAGGATCATGCCGAAGACGGAGAGCACGCCGAGCCGATGGTCGGCCAGGAACCAGTTTAATCTGTCCATCGAACTGGGCGGCGCGATGACGCCCTTGGGCCAGGTCACCGCCACGGTCATCCCTTCATAGGGCTGCAGCGGCTGGGTTAAGCGGAAGCTGGCATGGTTGTCGGCGACGATTTCCCGGCTGGCATTGCCTTCGGTCGAGCCCTGGTGGCCCGTCCAGACGGCGACATCGGCAATGCGGGCGCCGTCGGGCAGATAGACGTTGACGCTGGCATCCTCGATGGTGAAATCCCAATGATGGCCGATGGCATTGAAATAGAGCTCATCTCGATCTTCATGGAAGATCAGCTGCCGGTTGGTGGCGAACTTGATGACGTATCGATGGATGCCCTTCGGCAAAAACCGGTCTTTGTGACCAAGACGAATGCGGATGCCGTTGGCGATGCCCGACAGATCGACCGTTTCCTCCGTTCCGTCCCGGGGTGGCGCTGACGAAATCGAAGCCGACGTGATGCTTGTTGCCGTCCCGGTCGCGGTAGATGGTCGGAAAGTCGCGGAAGATGCCGCGCTTCTGTCTGTCGACGCGCAGGTCGTAGTCGATGGTTTCGGTGATGTCCAACCAGCCGTCGGCCCGCACCACGATATCGACATGATAGCCCGAGAAAATCTCGCTGGCGCCGGCACTGGCGATCCAGCCCAGACAAAGGATAAGGGCGACGGCGACCCGGCGCATAATACCGCTCCGGCTCAGAACTCCACCTGGGGAACCTGGCGCACGGCTTCCGCTTCCGCCGGGTCGAGCTCGAAGAATTCCGCCTTCTCGAACTTGAACTGACCGGCCACCAGGTTGGAGGGGAAGCTTTCCACCTGAATATTATAGTCCCGCACGGTGCCGTTATAGTAGCGCCGGGCCTTCTGGATCTCGTCCTCCAGTACGGCCAGCTGGTCCTGCAGGTCGAGGAAGTTGGTGTTGGCCTTCAGGTCCGGATAGGCCTCCGCCAGGGCGAACAATTTACCCAACGCGGCGGTCAGGATGCCTTCCGACTGCGCTGTCGCGGCGGCGCCGCCGGTCTGGTCGACGGCGACGTTGCGGGCCTGGATGACGCTTTCCAGCGTCTCCCGCTCGTGGCTGGCATAGCCCTTCACCGTCTCCACCAGATTGGGGATCAGGTTGTGGCGGCGCTTCAGTTGTACCTCGATACCGCTCCAGGACTCCTCCGTCCGGGTGCGGCCGACGACCAGCCGGTTGTAGAGCATGATGCCATAGCCGACGATGGCGACGATGACGATAAGAATGACACCCAGTTCCATATGTCCCCCGCTGAAAAAGTTATGGCCGTTTAATCACTTTAATCACTTTAATCACTTACGGATGCGATGGCGGCGATGGACCGGGCGGCGGGACGGATGATCCGTCGGCCGCCGGTTCGGGCGCCGCTTGGGCGGCCAGCTGCGTCCCGGCCGGCCCGCGCAGGCGGCGATCATAGCTTCGATCCGGTTCAGGGTGTAGCGTTTTCCGAGGCCGGTGGGCAGGACGACGTCGGCGCGCTGGCGCTTGACCCGGTCCGGCACCTGTTGCGTCAAGATGTGGGCGAATTTCTCCGCCGTCATGTTGGGCCGGGCCATGACCCGCTGGCGCTGGATGAAGGGCGGCGCGGAGACGACGGCGGTGACATCGCAACGGTCCTCGCCCCGGCCCTCGAACAGGAGCGGGATATCCAACACCACGATCGGTTGACCGGCGCCGGCGGCACGGGCCAGGAAACGGCGCTGCATCTCGCCGACCATGGGATGCAGGATCGCTTCCAGCTTGCGCAGTTCGTCGGGCTTACCGAAAACCCGGGGGCCGAGCTTGACCCGGTCGATCGAGCCGTCGGCGGCGGTGACGCAGGGGAAGACCGCTTCCACCATTTTCACCGCCCGGCCGCCCGGCCCCATGATCTCGTGGATCGCCGCGTCCGCGTCGAACACCGGCACGCCGAGGCGCCGGCACATGCGCGACGCTTCCGATTTTCCCATGCCGATGGACCCGGTCAGGCCAATAATCAACATGCACGCTCTCCCAACTGACGGATTTCCGAGGTAGCCCATCGGCGCGCGAATGGCAACGTCCCAATATCGCCGGCGGCAAGATCGCGCGGAAAAGGGGTCGCGGAAAAGGGGTCGGAGGGAATTAATTACCGGAATTAGAAAAATGTCAGACCGAAAATAGAAATGCGCTAAAATCCCTCCGACCCCTTTTTCTCGATCCCATTTCTGTTTGGCTGCGACCGGCCCTGGTCGGGCGGCCATTCAGTCGACGGCGAGATGTTTTTGGAAGGCGTCGCGGATGGCGTCGGCCATGGCGGCGCTGGCATCGTCGGGCGCGCGCCGTTGATACATGACCACATGGGAATTATCGATTTCGCCGAAGCCGTCGGCGGCGGTGAGCTCGCGGCAGCCGTCGGGAATACGGCTGCGGGATAGGGGCGCGATCGCCATGCCGGCGGTGGCGGCGAGACGCAGGCCGCTGAAAGTATCGCTGCGGTAGGCCATCCGATAGGGCTGGCCCGCCGTCTTCAAGGAGCGGACAGCGGCATCGGCGCACCAACCCTCCCGCTCGTAAAGCGCCACCGGGATCGGCGCCCGCTCATGCGGCCGGTGGACGTCTGAAGTGACCCAGACCGTCGGGTCCGCCATCAGCAATTCGCCCTTGGGATGGCCGGCCCATTCGAAGACCACGGCCAGATCCAACTCGCCCCGGGCCAGCGATTGCTTCTGATCGTGGGAGCAGGCGAAGCGGACCATGATTTCGACATCGCTATGAACCTGAGCGAAGGCGGCCAGGGCTTTTGATAAGACCGGTGCGGCATATTCCTCCGGAATACCGATGCGGACCCGACCTTCCAGCGCCGGCGCCGCCAGGGACGCCGCGGTTTCGTCCAGCAGATTGACGATGCGCTGGGCATTGATCAGCAGGTCGTCGCCCCGCCGGGTCAGGGTGACGCCGCGGGAGCCGCGCACGAATAGCGGGTCGCCCACCATCTCCTCCAACCGTTTCATCTGCATGCTGACCGCGGACTGGGTACGGCCCAACAGGTCGGCGGCGTGGGTGAAGTTGGCCGTGTCGGCCACCGCGACGAAGCTGCGCAAGAGGTCGCTGTCGAGAGCATGGGACATATCAAGCCATTCAAATAATTGATGCCAGTCATCATAACTATTCGTTTGTCGAATGTCAAAATCGGGCCCATTTTCGACCTAAGACAAGGATGGAGAACGACATGACGATGATTGCGATGCCGGGTCGGCCGGCGGGTGGAAGCAGCCGGTTTAAGGAAAAAGTCTGGCCGGTGTTCAAGGCATTTTGGCGGTCGGTCGATCCGCGGCTGGAAGAACTGGCGCGCCGACCGGACGACCGTCTGTTGCGCGATGTCGGCCTGACGCAGGCGGATCTGATTGGCGAGACCGGTTATCTCTGGCTGCAATGGACAAGCCAGCAGCCGGCCCGGCGCGACTGAGGCATGCCGCGCCGATCCCGCCGCGGTCTATTCTTTCAGCATGTCCTCGCTGGACGTGCCCTTGAGGGCGCTGCGGATCAGGGCGCCGACGGTCAATGCGGTGAGGAACCAGAAGAACCAGGTGATCGGGCTCGAGAACAGGATCGTCGGGCTGCCGCCGGACATCAGCATGGCCTGGCGGAAATTGTCCTCCAGCAACGGGCCGAGGATGAAGGCGATCAGGAACGGTGCCGCCGGGATCTCCAGCCGCATCATCAGATAGCCGAGCCAGCCCATGACGAACATCACCATGACGTCGAAGACGCTGTTGTTCACGGCGTAGCAGCCGAAGACGCACAGGATCAGCACCGTCGGCAGCAGCAGGGAGCGGGGCACGTTGGCGATGAAGCGGAACAGCCGGATCGCCACATTGCCGACAACCAGCAGCAGCAGCGAGCTGACGATCAGGCCGATGAACAGGGCGTAGATGATATTGGCGTTGGCGACGAACATGGTCGGACCGGGCTGCAGGCCATGGATCATGAAGGCGCCGATGATGATCGCCGTGATCACGTCGCCCGGGACGCCGAGCGCCAACAGCGGGATCAAGGTGGCGCCGCAAACGCCGTTATTGCCGGCTTCCGACGCGGCGACGCCCTCGATCTCGCCCTTGCCGAAATTCTCCTTGTTGGGCGACTTGCGCCGGGCCTCGCTGTAGGAGAGGAAGGCGGCCGGGGCCGCGCCGATACCGGGGATGCTGCCCAGGACCACGCCGATCACGCCGCCGCGCAGGATCGATTTCAGACAGCGGCGGTATTCGGCGAAGGTGACGTGATGCTGGCCCAAGGCGCGGACGCTGCCGTCGCCGTCGCCGGGCCGCCAGACATAGGCGAGGATTTCCGGGATCGCGAACAGACCGATCAGTACGGCGATGAAGTTCAGCCCGCCCATCAGATTGGGGTCGTTGAAGTTGAACCGGTTGGTGCCGTAGACCAGATCCAGCCCCACCGTCGCCAGCAACAGGCCGAGCCCGGCGGAGAGCAGGCCTTTCACCAAACTCTTCCCCGAGACGCCGGCGATGATGGTCAACGAGAACAGGATCAGGGTGAAGAATTCCGGCGGCCGGAAGCTCAAGGCGAAGGTGGCGAGCCAGCCGGCGAATAGGATCAGCGACAGGTTGGACATCATATCCGCCGTGCAGGAGGAATAGAGCGCCATGCCGAGCGCCTTGCCGGCCTGCCCCTTCTCCGCCATCGGATAGCCGTCCATCACCGTGGCGCTGGAGGCCGGTGTGCCCGGCGTCTTGATCAGGATCGCCGGGATCGAGCCGCCGAATATGCCGCCCTTATAGACGCCGAGCAGCAGCAGAATGCCGGTGATCGGCGACAACGAAAAGGTGAAGGGCAGGGTCAGGGCGACCGCCATGGTCGCCGACATGCCGGGAATGGCGCCGGCGAAGACGCCGACCACCACACCGATGCCGAGAGCCAGGAAGCTGTCGATATTGAGGACCAGATCGAGCGCGGCGGCGAGATTGTCGAAAATGTTCATGGCAGCCTCACGAACTCACCCTGGGGGATGGCGACGCCGGCGACATGGGCGAAGAAGAGATAGAGCGCCAGCGGCAACAGCACGGCGACGACGGCCGATTGCAGCCGCCGGGGCGTACGGACGATCAATGCGAAGGCGGCGAAGGTGAGCATGGCCGCCCAGACCATGCCGATAATCGGCGTCAGCCAGATCAGCGCGACCATCAGGATCGCCATCAGCAGAAGCCGAAGCCAGGGCGCGCTGGCGCTCTCCTCGATCGGGCCGTCTTCGTCGTCGTCCGCAAGATCATCATCCGCGCCGCCGGACGCCCATTGCTGTACCAGCAATATCGCGCCGAGCAGAATGATGATGCCGGCGACGATGGTGGGCCAGAATTTCGGCGACAGCACCAAAACCTGGATATTGCTGGGCGCCGAGACACCGTAGGGTATGGCGATCGTCAGCATGAAGACGCCGAAGGCGACCACGCCGAGGCCCAGCCAGGATATTCTGTCAGAAACCGGCATCGGTTCCGCTCCCCCTCTTCCCGAGTTGCCGTTATTGCCCGGCCGCGCGGCGCCTCCGAAACGGACGCTGCGCCGCCGTTACCGCGAGGCTAACCTTCGATCCGCATGCCCAATTCGTCCACCAGTTTGCGGAAGGTGGTGTATTGCTTGTGGATGAAGGCTTTCGATTCCGCCGGATCCATCAGGCGGATGACCGAACCGCGGGCGTTCATCTTCTCCAGGAATTCCTTGTCCTTGGTCGCCTCGCCGAGCCATGTGCCCCAGGTCGTGGCGACCTCGTCCGGCAGGCCCTTGGGGCCGGCAATTCCGGTCCAACCGACCAATTGATGCAGGTTGGGCTTGCCCAGTTCCGCCGCGCTTGGTGCGTCGAAACCGACCACCCGTTCCTTGGTGGTGGCCAGCAGCGGCCGCAGCTGTTTGTTCTTCACGAAGCTCGCCAAAGCGGAGGAGTTGGTGCAGATGAAGGTCGCCGTGCCGGCCAAGACCGCGGTGGCCGCGCCGCCGCCGCCCTTGAGCGGGATATGGATGACCTGCTTCAGCGGTTCGTCGACGCCGAATTCGCGCAGCACCATGGCGCCGGCCAGATGCAGGAGCGAGCCGACACCGGCCGAGCTGTAGCTGACCGCGCCGACTTTCGATTTCGCTTTGGCGATCAGTTCGTCCATGCTCTTGATGTCGGAATTCGCCGAGACCGCGCAGACCACCGGATTGATCTCATAGACGCCGACGAAGCGGAAGTCGTCGAGGGTGTAGGGCAAGGTCGCTTTCATTGCCGGGTTCACCGAATGGGAACCAACACGGGCGAACAGCATGGTATAGCCATCCGGCTTCGCGTTTTTGACCGACACGGACCCGGTCGCCCCGCCGGCTCCGGTCTTGTTGATCATCAGCAGCGGTTTCGGCGACAATTTGCCGAGCGGCGCGGCGATGGTGCGGGCGGAAATGTCCGTGGCGCCGCCGGGGCCATAAGGAATGACCAGGGAAACCGGCCTTTCCGGATAATCGGCCAAAGCCGGTGCGGCCGCCAATGCCGCGATTGCGGCCGCGGCGAAAGCGCCGGATTTCACGATCGACCGTCGTCCCTTGGTCGTATTCTCTGTCTTGATTTTAGGCATATCTGTCATCCTCCCCGGAGTCTGGTTGTTCGGGCAATAGAACGCCGGCACGCGATGATGACGTCCTGTCATACCATGCTCTCGGTACCGGCAATTTTACCGTTTGATTGTGTTTACGCAGAATTTGCGCCGTCCCCCTAAACCGCGCGGCTGTAATTAAGTTTTGAAAAATGGAATGGTAAATAGAATTCCACGGCTTTGGAAGAGAAAGATTCGAGGGCGCGATTCGGGCTGTTTATCGCGTCGCTACCCCCGTTCCGCCATGGCGAGGCGGGCGCCGATCAATAACAAGACGGCGCCGCTGCTGCGCCGGATGGTGCGAACCACGCGCGGCCGCCGTTTCAACCAGGCGGAAAGTCGCCCGGCGCCATAGCCGACCAATGCGGTATAGACAAAGGTGATGGCGGCGAAGACGAGGCCCAGAAGGATCATCGCCAGCACCGGTTGTGCCGTGCCGGGGTCGACGAACTGGGGTAAAAAGGCGGCGAAAAACAGCACGATTTTCGGGTTGGAGAGATTGGAGAACAGGCCCTGGACGAATGCGGTTCGCAGGTTGCCGGCTCCGATGGGTGCGGGCTCGAACAGATCGCTACGTCCCAACAATAGGCGAAGACCGAGATAGGCGAGATAGGCAACGCCAATTGCTTTAACTACGGTAAACAATAGGGCCGAGGCCATTAGCAGGGCGCCGATGCCGGCCGCGGTCAGTCCCGTATGTAGGGTAAGCCCGACGGCGACCCCGGCCGCGGTCGCCATTCCCGCCGTGGTGCCCTGACCGAGGCCCCGGGATATCACCAAGACAAGGTCTTGTCCCGGTACCACGATCACCACAATGGCGGCAGCCAGGTAAAGCGGCCAGGCGATATCCATGACAGGTTCCTCGGGCAAGAAAGCGTGTTCACCTATGCTGCCACCGGTCCATCGTTAAAATCAACGATTGTAAAACTCGATAATAGGGGACAGGTACAATTTAAACTAAGAGAATAAAGGGACAGTATCTTATAATTCCAGCACTGCCACATGGCCATGTTCCATTGTATACCCGATAAGGTCTTCCGCTTCCGACATCGGAACTGGCGCTAAACCTCACGAATATCGGCGGGTTTACGGCGAATTCGTAGCCTTGTTAATCTTAGCTACCCGGTTAGTGATTGAATGACTGAGGCATTATGGTCGCCTTTTGTAGTGGGCAGGCAACAAAATATGTACAGAGTGTCAAATTGATATTTTTTTTACCTGCTTCTTTGTTTACCATCTAGATCTTTGAGTATACGTGGTTGTTCGAAGCGCCTGTGATGTTGGGGACAGTATATTGTATTTTCTGTGATACAAACTGATAACATGCAAAATGCTCATGTCGACCCCATTAGCATAACCGGTCGCGCTTATGTTTCGTCGTCAGCGCTGACGGCGTAATCCAAGGCTGTTTCGGTTGTCATCGTAGCGCCAGCATCGAAAAGGGTTCCGAATGTCCGAGATCCCGGCGCCTCGCGCGCCCGGGCCAAGTCACGCTCATAATCCGCCCGGTCGCTATGGTCTAATTCGGAGACGTTCGCCTGGCGGCCTCGGAGGCGTCTTCAATAAAGGACCGCCCTGGCAAGAAATCGTTCTTATCCCGCGTCATCAAACATAGTTGAAAACCCGAATAGGCGGCACCGACCAGAATCCCGTCTCGTTGGAAGCGGTCGAGGCTCTCGCGCATAACCTCGATGCTTCGATCGAGCTGGGAGGCCGTATGCAAGGCGCGGCCGAGCGCGTGCAGCGACCAGGCGATCGTGCGATTGTCATCATGATGCCGCGCGATCGCCAGAACCAATCCAGATGGGCGGCGCTATCCAGCCCAATTGTCCGATTTCCTTTTTCATTGAGGCACCAGTTTAGAGCGGATCGTAGATTGCCGTGTTTCGCTTCCAAACGGTTCAGTTAATCCAATTGCTTGGGACCGCGCAGACCCTCATCCCCCGATTTCGCGAGGTTCAGATAGTAAATTGCATGCTGCCGGCTTAGCCGGTCGCGCCAGGTGCGTTCCTTGAGACATTTGAGACCGAATTCCTTGATCGTTTCGAGCAGTGTGTTTCGCCGTGATCCGTTCGCGGTCTCTCTATAGCGGGACAGGCTTTGGGCGTGGAGCGATTCGATGTCGTCGAGAATGTCGCGGCTTTCTTCGAACACCGCCATATGGATCGCTTCGATCGCTTCGATATCGTAACCACCGGCAAAGACGGCCAAGGTTTCGAACAGGGATTTCTCCGCCGGCGAGAAGAGACCGTGGCGCCACGCGATGGCGGTCCGCAAAGTTTCCTGTCGCTTGGGGAGATCGCGTGCGGGATTGACGAGCAGCGGCAGGGTTTTCTCCAGCCGTGCATGAAGCGATTTTGGGTCGAGAAGCCGGAGCCGTGCCGCCGCCAATTCCAGCGCGAGCGGCAATCCGTCAAGGTACCGGGAAATTCCCGCCAAGTCGGCGGCGTTGTCGTCATCGAGCGTAGAATCCGGCCGTACGGCCACCGCACGGTCGGTGAGCGGTTGGATCGACGGGCAGTCGCGAAGGTTGTAGGGGCCACTCGGCCTCGTCGCGGATTTGCACGGGTGCACGACTAGTGACAAGTATTTTCAAGTTGGGACAAGATGCAAGCAGCTCGGCGACAGCCGATGCGACGGGCAGGATCTGTTCGAAGACTTCGGATTGGTGCCGGCGAACCGCCGCCAGGGCTCCGACCTCGTCCTCCGCCATCAGGCCGGAATATCCGACGATGTCAGACATCAAAACCGACGTGAGACTGCGTGGTGGGGGTATCGTTATTCCGGCAAACTAACAAGAACCGTCAGCTAGGTCACGCCACCGGCACGAAGATGTGGTTCCGACTGGCAGATGGGCCTAACGGCCCTACAAGATAACGTACCCGTATCTATGGTCAAATGAACCAAAGGTTGCTCCGATTTTTACATTATTTGGCTACCATGTATAAAAATGTCTTTTTGCAAAAATTGACATTAATCATGTAGAGTCTTGAAGACTCTCAAGTATCCCGGAATTATCTTATATTAGCGTGACAGTATATTTTATTGGAGCCCAATTTCCTTCGTAGGTTGATGTTTCATGAATTTGGTTCGCGGAATCTAGTTTGATGTGCGGAGTGCTTTGCAAAAAAAAAGATACCGTCACCGTAAATTACTGTCTACTCGACAAATTTGGACTGGGCACGGACGTGGTGACGCCGTAATTCGGGTCTTTCAGGATGCCAATTGGGGGATGTCGTTTATGGCTCGGTGTCCGGCCGTATTATAGGTGCGTGATTCTGCGGACTGGGTGAAGCGAAGCGGCCTTGCGATCTAAAGGGACGGGGCTCGGTTGTTCAACGCAAACGCCAAGTCCAGAATTGCGCCGCGCGATTATTTCGAAACCGATAATTCGGTCTGGATCGATCTGACGAGTGGCTTGGGCACGTTCGCCGGTGCCGTCCTCATCAATGCGAAGGACTTTGTCAATTCGGCCCGGAAGATCAAAATGACCGCCGACTTCGTGGCGGAATTACTGCGGCACGGGGTGCGTAGGGACGTTTTCGGCGAAGAACCCGAGCGAATCGTCTGCCAATTAGGCGTCGACCAGGCGGCAGGCGAACTTCTCTCACGATATGTGCCGGGTGCCGGGCGAATAGTGGGCGTCGAAAGGCGGTGCGGATGTGTATCTTGGTTCCCAGCCCAAAAAAACGGGGGGACAGTATAATAATATGAGTGTGAATATATGCACGTGGCTCGCAAAATTGCGGTAACGATCTGTACAACCCACATCCGAAATCGAGATTCTAAATTTTAATTTATACTGTCCCCGTTAGTGTGACGATCTCCAAGGCGTCATGGTGTGACCGAGCTGCGTAATCAGGCCATGTCGTCTGCTGTCCGGACGGCACCACGGTAATGTTAGCCTCGGATCGGGATAAAACCACAGGTACACACAAATAAACACCGGTGTCGGCGGATATCTCATTCTAACATCTGTAATGATCCGCGGTTGTCTGTGGTTCATTTCTTCCTACCCGCCGTGCTCCATCACCGCCGTCTCATCGGTCATTTGAATACCGGTTTCCAATTGTATTACCTCAGCAGGCGACGGCTCGTCAGCCGTTGAAGCGCCCCGGCGACATGTGGTTCTACACACGGACATACGCTGATAGCGCCGCGTGGACCAGTCAGACTTCCATGCTAATCTGTGTGATTCTGTGGTTCGTTATCTCGGTTTGGAGGGGCGATAAAAGTGGACAGCATAACATTTAATTTGATCTCATACCGTTGAGCATCTGAGGTTGGGGATAAGCCTCATCGTAAAGTAGTTGTTTTCGCGATCATTTCGAAAGATCTGATACGCTCGTTATTTTGCATTCTCTGTCCGGGAGTTATTGATATACTGTCTCCGATAAATTTTGGAAAACCCTGACTATCTAGGTTGCGATCGCTGAAATTCGACCCGCCCCTGGCGCCGAATGCGGTCGGGGCGGGCCCAAGAATTATTGGCTCATTACGGGATCAGAACGGTTGAGCCGGTGGTTTTTCGGTTTTGCAGGTCGCTGTGGGCTTTCTTGGCGTCCTTCAGGGGATAGGTCTGATTGATTTCGATTTTCACGTCACCGGATTTGACCACTTTGAAGAGGCTGCGGGCGCTGAGTTCGAGTTCGGCGCGGGTGGCGACATAGGCGAACAGGGTTGGGCGGGTCAGATAGATCGAGCCTTTGGCCGAGAGCACGGTCGGGGCCACCGGCGGGACCGCGCCGGAGGCGTTGCCGTAGGAGACCATCATGCCGCGCATCTGCAGGCAGTCGAGGGAGCCGTCCCAAGTCGACTTGCCGACGCCGTCGAAAACCACCGGCACGCCCTCGCCCTTGGTCAAACGCTTCACTGCCTTGACGAAATCCTGTTTCGTGTAGTTGATCACATGGTCGTAGCCATGAGCTTTGGCCAGTTTGATCTTGGCCGGGCTGGAGGCGGTGCCGATGACCGTGGCGCCGAGGGCTTTCAGCCATTGCCCGGCGATCAGGCCGACGCCGCCGGCCGCGGCGTGGAAGAGCACGGTCTCCCCCTTCTTCACCCGGTAGGTGCGGCGGATGAGATATTCCGTGGTCATGCCTTTCAGCATCATGGCCGCGGCCTGCTCGTCGCCGATGCCTTTGGGGATTTTCACCAATACGTGGGCTGGCATGACCCGGGCCTCCGCGTAGGAGCCGAGGGGACCGCCGGCATAGGCCACCCGGTCGCCCGGCTTGACATGGCTGACGCCGCGGCCGACCGCTTCGACCACGCCCGCGCCTTCCGTTCCGAGGCCGCTCGGCATGGGCACGGGATAGAGGCCGCTGCGGTGATAAGTGTCGATATAATTGAGGCCGATGGCGGTGTGACGTACCAATGCCTCGCCTTTTTTCGGCTTGCCGACCTCCACATCGCGCCATTTCATCACCGATACGCCGCCGGGCTTTTCGAACTGGAAGGCTTTGACTTTCATGGGTCTCCCCTTTTGCTGTTTGTTGTTTCGTTTATGTAATGAGGCAGAAAGTAACTAAGGTTTTTAGAGCAGGACGCGCTCGAACCGCAGCAGGTCGACCTTGGTTTCGACCCCGCCCTGGGCGGAGAATCCGCCAAGCCCGTTGGCGCCAACGATGCGGTGGCAGGGGATGATGATCGGGATCGGATTGGCGCCGCAGGCGATGCCGACGGCGCGGGCGGCGCTGTCCAGGGTATCGGAAACTTCGCCATAGGTCTTGGTGGCGCCTTTCGGGATCTTCAGCATTTCCCGCCACACCGCCTTCTGAAACGGGGTGCCGGCTGGGGCCAGGGGCAGGTCGAAATCCTCCCGCTTCTCGTCGAAAAAATCGTTCAATTGGTCGACCGCCTGGCGGAGCAGGGGCGTCTCTGTCTGTTCCTTGCCCCAGCCCCAATCGAGGGCGACGATGGCGCCGTCCTCTTCGGTCACGGTGAGATCGCCGACGGGACTGTGGGTGGAGAGCTGAGGCATGACGTCAATTCCGGAACAACTGCAGTCAAATCGCACTGTCCGGGTTTTTCAACGCATTTGCAAGGCTTTCCGCGTCGGCGATCGGCAGGGAACAGGTTTGCCCGCGGCAAACATAGGCGGTGGCCCGCCCGTCCGTTGCGGATTTGCCCGCCGCCGGATGGACCGCCGGCAGGGCCTGGCCGGGATCGATGCGCTGCAGCACCAGGTTGGGATGACCGTTCGCCCGCGCCGCCCGCAGCAGCGCGCCCGTGTCCGCGGCGTCTTCCGCACCGACGACGACGACTTGAATGGCGGCGAGGTGAAAGTCCGCGCCGTTCAGCAAGGTCGTCAGCGGGAAAAAGTTCTGTGCCAATTCGGGTGTGAAGGCATCGAATAGGGCATCCAGCCGGTCCCGCCGGGCGGTGTCTCCGGTAAGGTACCAGAGCCGGCTCAATACCTCCGTCATCACGCCGTTGCCCGAAGGGATCGCATGATCGGCGGCGCTGCGCTGCCGGGTGATCAGATCCTCCGCATCGTCGGCGGTGAAGAAGTAGCCGCCATGGCGACCGTCCCAATGATGACGGTCCAAGGTATCGACCAAAGCTGATGCAGCGTCGATATATTTGACGTCACCGGTGGCATGGTGCAGCTTCAAAGCGCCATAAGCGAGATGGCTATAGTCGTCCAGGATCGCCCGATGCTGCGCCCGTCCGGCCCGATAGGCGTGCAGAAACCGGCTTTTGTCGTCAGTGTCGCGTAAGTTGACGTCAATGAACCGATAGGCTGATGCAGCGGCGTCGATCCAAGCCGATCTTTCGAACACGGCGCCGGCCTGGGCGAGGGCGGCGATCATCAAACCGTTCCAGTCGACCAGCACCTTGTCGTCCCAGCCGGGGCGTACCCGCTCCGACCGTTTCTCAAGGAGTATCAAGCGGTTATCGGCTAACCGGGCTTCCGTTTCCGGATCCGCCAAGGCTAGATTATCGCTTCGGTTGAGAATGGTTTTGCCTTCCCAATTGCCGTTAGCATGGACGTCGTAGATTGCTTTGAACGTCGCCGCCTCATCGCCCAGCAGGGTGTCGATCTCCGCCGCGTGCCAAACGTAGAACTTGCCTTCCTCGCCTTCGGAATCCGCGTCCAGGCTGCTGGCGAAGGCGCCGCCTTCGGCGATCATTTCGCGCAGGACCCAATCGACGGTTTCCTCGATCCGCACCCGCAGCAGGTCGTCGCCGGTGGCGCACCAGGCCCAGGTCATCAACTCGATCAGCAGGGCGTTGTCGTAGAGCATTTTTTCGAAATGGGGCACCAGCCAACGCTCATCCGTGGCGTAGCGGGCGAAGCCGCCGCCGAGATGGTCATAGATGCCGCCCTGGCACATCTGGCGCAAGCTGAACAGCACAGGCTCCCGCATCGCCGGATCGCCGCCACGCAGATAGGCCCGCCAAACCGTGGCCAAGGCCGTGGTATGAGGAAACTTCGGCGCCCCACCGATACCGCCAAAAACCCTGTCAATACTGCGGCTTATATGATCCGCCACCTGATCGAGCAGAGTTGACGTCAATTGAATCGGGGCTGCATCACTTGTCGGCGCGGACATCTTCTCCAGCGCCTCAACCAAGGCCGCCTTGTTTTTGTCGACCGCTTCCGGCTGCTCCCGATAGACCGTGGCGACGCGGTCCAGCACCTCCGGAAATCCCGGGCGGCCGTAGGCGGAACGCGGCGGAAAGTAGGTGCCGCCCCAAAACGGCTCGCCCGCCGGCGTCAGGAACATGGTGAGCGGCCAGCCGCCCTGTTGTCCCATCAGGGCCAGCGCGTGTTGATAGATGCCGTCGATATCGGGGCGTTCCTCCCGATCGACCTTGATATTCACGAATAGATCGTTCATCTGCGCCGCGATGTCGTCGGACTCGAAACTCTCATGGGCCATGACATGGCACCAGTGGCAGGCGGCGTAGCCCACGGACAACAGGATCGGCTTGTCCACGGCTCGGGCTGTGGCGAAAGCGTCATCCCCCCAAGGTTGCCAATGCACGGGATTGTTACGATGCTGTAACAGATAGGGACTGGTTTCCGCCCCCAGATTGTTCCGGTCGATCATTCGGTCCCCATCCCTGTCCCAAAGTTGTTTTGTTGCGCCGGCGCCGGGCGTCGTGTTAGCTAGCCCCGAAAAAGCCAGGAAAGGCAAGGCGGAAATGAAGATATCCATCGACATCGACTGCACACCGGAAGAAGCACGGGCCTTTTTCGGTCTGCCGGACGTACAACCCCTGCAGGAAGCCATGATGGCGCAAATGCAAAACCGTATGGAGGAGGCCCTGGCCGCGACGGCGCCGGAGGAGCTGATGAAAACCTGGCTGCCGACCGGTATGGCCGGTTTCGAAGCCATGCGGGACATGTTCTGGTCGGCCGCCGGTATGAATACGAAGCCGAAAAGTGACGACAGTTAATATTTAATTGACGTCAATTATAGCTATAGAGGAATGAATACGTGAGTGTCACATCTTCCGCTTACTATCGCCTGCATCTATTCTGCTGTACTAACGTACGACCTGACGATCATCCCCGCGGATGTTGCAAAGCCCGCGGCGGGGAGACCTTTCGCAATTATCTCAAGGCCCGGGGGAAGGAGCTGGGGCTCACCGATATCCGGGTCAACAATGCCGGCTGCCTAGACCGCTGCGAACTTGGCGCAACCCTGGTGATCTATCCGGAAGGGACCTGGTATACCTGCCAGTCCATCGAAGATGCCGAGGAAATCCTGCAGAGTCACGTCATCGGCGGCCGGGTCGTCGATCGATTGGCGCTGGCCGTCGATCAGGAAGAGTTGCGGGCGGAGCAGGTCGCGGCCGCGGCGGATTGAATTCGGGTCCCGGCCATGGCCATGGATACGATCTATGCTCTGGCCAGCGGCCGCGGCGCCGCCGGTGTCGCTGTGATTCGGCTGTCCGGCCCGCAATCCTTCGAGATTCTCGATAAACTTACGCGACGTCACGATGCCGTACAGTTGAAGCAGCTAAGCCGCCGCGACTTATATGACCCTGAAAATGGCGATTTGATCGACCGCGCCATGGTGGTTCGGTTTGCTGGCCCCCGCAGTTTCACTGGTGAGGATATGGTGGAGCTGCATATGCATGGCGGCCGCGCGGTGATCGAGGGGATATATACTGTATTGGCGGCGCAGCAGGGGACTAGGTTGGCCGATCCAGGGGAATTCAGCCGACGGGCGTTCCAGAACGGTAAGATAGATTTGTTGGCGGCCGAAGCGGTGAACGATCTGGTCCAGGCCGAAACGGCGCGGCAACGTCAGCAGGCCTTGGCGCAGCACGGCGGGACACTCAGCCAAACCTACGACCGTTGGCGCGGCGAACTTATTCGACTCTCCGCGATTCTCGAGGCGGAGATCGACTTTCCCGACGAAGATTTGCCGGAAAACCTTCGAGACTCACTTGCCGAACCGTTGACGTCACTGAAACGGGAGATGATGCAGCATCTCGATGATGGTCAACGGGGCGAACGCCTGCGGGACGGTGTGCGCGTTGCGATCCTCGGTGCGCCGAATGTGGGCAAGTCGAGTTTGTTGAACGCTCTGGCGGCCCGAGATGTCGCGATCGTTTCCGATCAGCCGGGAACCACGCGGGATGTGATCGAGGTACATTTGGATTTGGCCGGTTTTCCGGTGATTCTGTCGGACACGGCCGGTTTGCGGGAGACCGAGGACCGCATCGAGGATGAGGGAATCCGTCGCGCGCAATCCCAAGCGGCCCGAGCTGACGTCCGTCTTATTCTTGTTGACGTCACCGATCCTGTCGCCGTTCCGCCACATCTGGACGAAAAATCTCCGGAAATCGGGGAAATCCATGTGGTGAACAAGATCGATTTGGCGGCCGGGATCGAAGAAGAACGGTCGATATGTGAGAACGCGATCGAAATCTCGGCTAAAACCGGCGCCGGTCTCGATACGCTTGTTGCGGCGCTTACCGAGCGCGTGAAAGCTCGATTTAGCGGGGGTGAGGCGGTTTGGCTGACGCGACAACGCCACCGGGCGCGGGTTGAAGCGGCACTTGCGGCCCTCGACCGGGCCGAATCCGGTCAAGATGTCGAATTGATCGCCGAAGATGTCCGGCTGGCGGTCACGGAATTGGGTCGTCTGACCGGTAAGGTCGATGTCGAAGATGTGCTGGATGTGGTTTTTTTCGGAGTTTTGTATTGGAAAGTGATCATGGCGTATGACGAATTAGGGCCGATCTGGTACAATGTTTCACGTGAAACATAGGTCAGCACTACTGACCTATGTTTCACGTGAAACAATGGTCAGCATTGCTGACCTATTTTTAACAGGAATCGAGTTGGGTAGATGACAAAAACCAAGGAAACATACGATGTCATCGTTATCGGGCGGCGGCCATGCCGGCTGCGAAGCCGCCGCCGCGTCGGCCCGATTGGGCGCGGACACCCTCCTCGTCACCCCCGACCTGTCGAAAATCGGGGAAATGTCTTGCAATCCGGCAATCGGAGGATTGGGGAAGGGGCATCTGGTCCGCGAAATCGATGCAATGGACGGTATCATGGGGCGCGTGGCGGATGCCGCCGGCATTCAATTCCGTATTCTGAACCGGCGAAAAGGCCCAGCGGTTCAGGGACCGCGTGCCCAATCCGATCGAAAACTATATCGATCGGCAATGCAGGCTGAATTGTCGCAAACACCGAATCTCACGCTTCGGGCCGGTACAGTGGAAAATTTGCGGTTGGATGACCATCGTGTCGCCGGCATTGTGCTATCGGACGGCGCAATTCTAACCGCCGACCGCATTATTTTGACAACCGGCACATTCCTCAAAGGCGTAATCCATATCGGAGAGGAGAGCTGGCCCGCCGGTCGGGTCGGGGAAGCCCCGGCCATCGGGTTGGCGACGACGCTCTATGGCCCTCGATTTCCGGATGGGCCGCCTAAAAACCGGGACACCGCCGAGATTGGATGGCCGCACCATCGATTGGGCCGGCCTCGACATCCAGCCAGGCGACGATCCGCCGGTGCCGTTTTCCTTTTTGACGAAAAGCATCGATAATCCGCAGGTGCCTTGTCACATCACATGGACGACTACCGCTGGACACGACCTGATCCGAGCCAATTTGGATCGAGCTCCCATCTATTCGGGTCAAATCGCCGGGACGGGCCCGCGATACTGCCCATCCATCGAGGATAAGGTGGTGCGCTTCGCCGACAAAAGCCGGCATCAGATCTTTCTGGAGCCGGAAGGCCTGGACGATCATACGGTTTATCCCAACGGGATCTCCACATCTTTGCCCAAAGACGTCCAAATCGAGCTCGTCCGGGGGATTGCCGGGCTGGAGAAGGCGGTCATCCTCCGGCCGGGATATGCGGTGGAATATGACTATGTTGACCCCAGGGAGCTACAGCCCACGCTGGAGACTCGTAAGATTTCCGGCCTTTATCTGGCGGGACAAATCAACGGCACCACCGGATATGAGGAAGCGGCGGCCCAGGGGTTGATTGCCGGTCTCAACGCGGCTTTAGCCGCCGGCAACGCGGCGCCTTTTACGTTAGACCGCGCCGATGCCTATATCGGTGTCATGATCGACGACTTGGTGACCCGGGGTGTCGACGAGCCCTATCGGATGTTCACATCCCGCGCCGAATACCGCCTGATTCTCAGAGCGGACAACGCGGATCGACGACTTACGGCGAAAGGTATCGAAATCGGAAGCGTCGGTCGCCGCCGCGCCAGGATTTATGGGGAAAAAGAGGCGGCATTGACGACATGGGGCGATTTTCTACGGATTCACGACCTGTCTCCGAATGAGGCGAATGCCCTGGGTCTGTCAATCAAACTGGATGGTCGGCGGCGCACCGGGACGGACCTACTAGGTCGGAAAGACGTCTCGTTCGCGGATCTGACCAGTCCTTTGGCCGGAATTGGCCGTCGTATCTGACGAAGTTCGCGCGCAATTGGAGATCGATGCTCATTACGCCGCCTATCTCGACCGACAGCGGGCCGATATAGCGGCATTCCGGAAAGACGAAAATCTGATCCTGCCGGAAGACCTGGATTACGACAGTTTTGGCAATCTCTCGAACGAAATGAAAGAGCGCCTGAAACAGCATCGTCCCCGTACGATCGGCCAGGCGGCCAGAATACCAGGCATCACGCCGGCGGCGGTCTCCATTCTTCTCGCCCGGGCCCGTCGGGGCGAGGCGTTGGACGTCGCCTAATGCCATCCCATGCGGGCCGGTCCGCCTTCCTTGCCGGCGCCGCGGATCTTGGATTCGATGTTTCGGCAGACATCCTCCAAAAATTGACTATTTATGCGGATTTGCTGATTCGCTGGAATGCCCGCATCAATCTTGTCGGCCGGTCTACTCTGTCGGATATTTGGACGCGTCATTTCCTCGACTCTGCGCAACTTTTGCCTCATTTGCCGAAGGAACCGCATATCCTTGCGGATCTTGGTAGCGGCGCCGGCTTTCCGGGACTGGTGATCGCACTCATGCGGCCTGATATCGCGGTCCATCCGATCGACAGCGATCAACGTAAATGCGCCTTTCTCCGGGAAGCCGCCCGCCATGTTGGCGTGGAAATCCGCTTACATGCCCGACGTATCGCCGATCTCAACGGTCTGCAGGCAGACATCGTCACCGCCCGTGCCTTCGCCCGCTTGGATAAATTGCTGACGGCGGCAGAATCGATATCCGGGCCGGATACAAAATATGTTCTTTTAAAGGGACGAGATATAGATGTTGAATTGACCGGAGCCGCAAAATGTTGGAATATGCGGGCCACGCGGTTCCCGTCGATCGTAGAGAATGCCGGTTCAGTTTTGGTATTGGATCAAGTCCGGCGGCTGGCGGGCCGTGGTCATGAGGAGACCTGATCATGTCCGTACCTGTATCCGAGTCAAACCCTTCCACCGCGCCAGCCCGTATTTTCGCCGTCGCCAACCAGAAAGGAGGCGTCGGTAAAACCACGACCGCCATCAATCTGGGGACCGGCTTGGCCGCGGTGGGCAAGAAAGTTCTGATTTTCGATCTCGACCCGCAGGGTAATGCCAGCACAGGGCTGGGGATCGATCGATCGGCCCGGCGGTTGACCAGTTATGATGTATTGATGGGCCAAACGTCGGTGGACGAGGCGTTGGTGGAGAGCAGTATCCCCGGTCTCCACGTGGTGCCGTCGACGATCGACCTCTCCGGTGCGGAACTCGAGTTGGCCGACATGAGCCGCCGCAGCTTCCGCCTCAAACACGCATTGGAGCCGCAGGACGAGGATTTCGATTTCATCCTAATCGACTGTCCGCCATCCCTAAACCTGTTGACTGTCAACGCCTTAGTGGCGGCGCAAGCAGTGCTCGTGCCGCTGCAATGCGAGTTTTTCGCCCTCGAAGGTCTAAGCCTACTGATGCGCACCATCGACCGAATCCGCCAGGCGTACAATCCCAATTTGGATATGCATGGCGTGGTCCTGACCATGTTCGACCGGCGCAACAATCTCTCCGATCAGGTCGCTCAGGACGTTCGCGGGTTTCTGGGCGATAAGGTCTATGAGACGGTAATTCCCCGCAATGTGCGGATTTCCGAGGCGCCGTCCCACGGCAAGCCGGCCATGCTCTACGATCACCGCTGCACCGGTAGCCTGGCCTATATGAAACTGGCGAGCGAGATGTTGCGCCGCGAGCGTGAGGCGCTGGCCGCATGAGCGAGGACGAACCTCGGAAGAAAGGGCTCGGCCGCGGTCTTTCGGCCCTTCTGCAGGACGATGTGGAGGATGTCGCCACCATCGACCGCATGCGCGATGCGCGTGAGGTGCCGATCTATCTACTGAGCCCGAATCGATTCCAGCCGCGGCAGGATTTCGACCCGGATGAAATGGCGGAACTCGCTGATTCCATTCGACAAAAAGGCATTCTCATGCCGATCCTGGTGCGCCGCCGCCAGGACGAGGGAGACGAGGAAGGTTTCGAAATCATCGCTGGCGAACGGCGTTGGCGGGCGGCCCAGATGGCGCAATTGCACGACGTGCCGATCTTGGTCCGCGACATGTCGGATACCGAGGCGCTGGAAACCGCGATCATCGAAAATGTCCAGCGGCAGGACTTGAACCCGATCGAGGAGGCCAACGGTTACAATCGCTTGATCCTGGATTTCGGCCACACTCAGGCCGAAGTCGCCAAAATGGTCGGTAAAAGCCGCTCTCATGTGGCCAATTTGGTGCGGCTGCTCCATTTGCCGGTGCAGGTACAGACTTTGCTTGAAGGTGGGCAGCTTTCGGCCGGCCATGCCCGTAGCTTGATCGCGGCCGAAAATCCGATCGCCATGGCCGACGAAATCCTGCAACGCGGCCTGAACGTACGCGGCACCGAAGAGCTGACCAAACCGGACCGCGCCCCCACCCCGACACGCGCGCCGGCGCCCGCGGAAAAGGACCCCAATATTCGGGAACTGGAGCAACAGCTGTCCGAAAAATTGGGTCTGAAAGTCGCCATCAATCATAAAGGCGACGGCGGCGAGGTACGGATCGTCTACCGCAGTCTGGAACAATTCGACGATGTTCTGGCGCGCCTGCGGCAGCATCCGGGGTAGGATGGCCGGATTGCCGGCAGCAGGCCGCTGCTACTTTTCCGGGAAAAACTTCCGAAAACCCGGAAAAATTGGGTTCAGCCAATACCCGAACCTTCCGCCGTTATCGCGGCATCAAATTCCAGGATCTGCAAAACCGGCCCTTTCGGGAGTCCGTTAATTCTATCCAACAAATCGAGCGGTTCTATCACCATATTAGGTCATGGACTCATAATGGCGCAGCCAAATTCGGGTTGATGCCAGTTTGACCATGGCGAGATAGTTTGCGCCGAGTTTTTCGAAGCGCGTGGCGATACGGCGGAAGTGTTTGATCTTGTTGAAGAAACGCTCGACTTTGTTGCGCTGCTTGTAGAGCGCTTTGGAAAAGCAATGGTTTTTCTTGCGGTTCGATTTATCCGGAATATTGGGCGCGACGCCCTGGGCCTCGATCTGCGCCCGCACCCAATCCGCGTCATAGGCCTTATCGCCGAGCAGTACGCCGCCCGCCGTAAGCTCGCTCAGCAATATGCCGGCGCCGAAGAGGTCGTGGCGCTGGCCCGGGCTGAGGACGAACTTGATCGGCAGACCCCGGGCATCGGTCAGGGCATGCAGCTTGGTGCTCAATCCGCCTCGGGAACGGCCCATACAATGAATTGCGTCGCTTTTTTTACGTTCGCCGCATGTTGATGCACCCGCACCACGGAGCTGTCGATCATCTGGATATCGCCGTCATAGGCGTCGCTGACCGCGTCCATCAAGCGGTCCCAGACGCCAGCCTTGCGCCAGCGGTTGAAGCGGTTGTAACAGGTCGTGTAAGGGCCGTAGCGTTCCGGCAGATCGCGCCACGGCGCGCCCGAGCGCAGCACCCAGAAGATCCCGTTCAAGACCCGCCGGTCGTCAACCCGCGGCACCCCGCGCGGCTTGTTCGGCAACAAAGGTTCAATCACCGACCATTCGAAATCGGTCAAATCGTAACGCCCACCCATACCCAGACTCCTCACAAAACAACATGGAATCTTGAATCACATCCGAGCGGGGAGGGAAAGAGGTTTTATGGGTACATGACCTAGTTAATCTGACCGGGTTTTTGACATCATGACAATTCTTTGGTTTTTATAGGTTTTGGACAAAATTGAGTTCTCATATATATTTTTATCCATAAATCTCCGCTTTTGTTACAGATTTGATAAAAAATGTCATCTTATAGGCCGCTAGTTATGGTTAAGGCGCATTCCACAAATATCAGCCTTGGACCGAAGGACAGCACCATCAAGCCGATAGTAACGCGGATGACATTTTCTTAGAGACCCGAATCAAAGCCCGTCAGACGTGGCCGCCTCACACGTTTAAAATGAATTCGTAGACCTGGGCCGGCGCTGTCCAATTTCTCGTTCGCGCCCGCCCAAAACGCTAACGGCGCTGCCGGCGGCCGGCGGCGGCGATTTGCGTGAGGGCGCGGCGGCAGATCGCTTCGGCGGGAAATCCAGTGGTTTTGCAGTCCGCCTCGGCCTGGCGTAGGATCTCGAGGGCCCGAGCTAATCCAGCCGCCGGCCAGCGTTGCGCCTGGCGGAGAAACGCGGATTTGTCCTTGAAGAAGAGCGGCGGACGTAGCGCTTTGGCGGCCTGTTCCGCCGATCGCCCGCCGGCCATCCCAGCGCGGGTCAGGTGCAAACGATGACCGTGCCGCGTTACCGCATTCAAGACAGTGATCGGTTGAGTCTTCGCCTGCAGCAATCGCCCGAGCGTTGCCTCCAGCCGATCAAAGTCGCCGCCGAAAGCGGCGAAGGCGGCGTCGTTCAGTTGCAGACTCTCGCCTTCGTCGATCACCGCCACGGCATCTTCCAAAGTGACGTCACTCTGATTGTCCATGACGTAAAGCGCGAGTTTTTCGAGTTCCCGTCTGGCGACCTGACGGTCGTTCCCCAGTTGGCCGGCGAGATAGCCCCGCGCCCCCGGTTCGATCCCGACGCCAGCGCGGCGAAGATAGTCGGTAATAAACCGTTCCATCGACCGGCTGTCGTCCACATAACAAGGCACGGCCGCCCCGCGCGGGTGACCTTCGAACAATTTGCGCAGTTTCTCGCGGGGTCCCAGGCTGCCGACCGTGATGACCAAAAACCCATCATCCGGTACCGCTTCGGTCAACGATTGAGCGATGCCGTCAAGCATTTTGGCATTGACGTCACGTACTCTTAATAGTTTTCGCCCACCGAGCAAGGCCCGGGCCTGCATTTCGTCGGCGATCAGGGACGGTGTCTCGCGCAATCGGGCCGTGGTAATCTCCACGGGCTGATCATCGCTGTCGGGTCCCAGAATTGCTTCCGCCAAGGCCCGCGCGCGCTCTTCCACCAAACCTTGATTTTCGCCGTAGAGCAGAACACCGGCGCAATCGCTCGCCGGTGCGCGGCAGAAATTGTCAGCATTGCGGGGATCGATCTTCATCGCCGCCCCGATGCGCCTAGTTTTTCTCGCTGGCGAAATGGGCCGCCAAACGGGTGCGGATCTGATAGGCGAGATCCTTCGCCGCACGCTCCCGCGCGTCTCGCTCCGCCACCAAATTGGCGTATTCCGACGGGACCCGGTTATAGGCGGCGAAGGCGCGGCCTTCGCCGTTGAAGGACACTTTGCGGTCACGCATGGTTTTAAGCGTATAGGTGGTACGCAAGATCAGATTCCGGCGCGTCACACTATCGTCCAATTGGATCGCGAGATCGATCTGTTGTTCTTGAAAACTCATCTCGAGGAGATGCGAAGCCTCCTGCCCGTTACGCCATTTCATCAGTAGTAACAGTTCGTTACGGACCAACTGCGCGGTCCGGTCCGGGGCCGGCGCGATTTCGATGCCGGCAAGCGCTTGCCCGACCGGGCCGCCGCTGCGCGTGTTTTTATAAACTGGTGTAAAACCGCAAGAAGATATAGCGAGCCCAATGCCAACAACTAAAGATAGCAAATTGTATCGCATCATGATGGCCGTCATCCTCAGGCGACGATGTTCATCAGCTTATTCGGCACGAAGATGACCCGCCGTACCGCCTTGCCGGCCACCGCGTTTTCGACCGCGCCGTCGGCAAAGGCCAATTCGCGGACTTCGTCCTCGTCGCAATCCCGTGCCACGGATAGCCGCGCCCGCAATTTGCCGTTCACCTGCACCACGAGCGTGATGGTCTCGTCGACCAAAAGCGCCGCTTCGACATCCGGCCACGGCTGTTGCACCAGCATCGTCGTGTGACCCAATCGCTGCCAAATCTCCTCGGCCAGATGCGGCACCATCGGTGCGGCCATTTGCGCTGTTATTTCAAGGGCTTCGCGAAGTGCCCAGCGGTCGTCGTCGGTATCGGCTTTGAATTGGCCAAGACTGTTGGCCAGCTCATGGATCCGCGCCACGGCGACATTGAAATGAAACCGATCGATGCTGTCGCCGACCGACTGCAAGATCTTGTGGACCGTGCCGCGAAGAGCCTGGGCATTGTCGCCGAAGTCCGCCGGTTTGGCGGTTCCAACCGCCGGCAAATCGTCCACCGCCGTATCGACCAGGCGCCAGAGGCGTTGCATGAAGCGCCAGGCGCCCTCGGCGCCGGCATCGGTCCATTCCAGATCCTTGTCCGGCGGGCTGTCGGAGAGCATGAACCAACGGGCCGTATCGGCTCCGTAACGTTCTATGATATCCTCCGGATCGACGACATTTTTCAATGACTTCGACATCTTTTCGGAGCGTCCGAGGGTCACTGGCGTGCCATCGGAAATCCGTCGCAAACCACCATTGTCGTCGGTATCCACATCCTCCGGGAACAGCCAATTGCCGTCCTCGCCCCGATAGGTCTGGTGACAAACCATACCTTGAGTGAAGAGACCGGCAAACGGCTCCTTCACCGAAATATGGCCGGTCGCCTTCAACGCGCGGGTGAAGAAGCGGGAATATAACAGATGCAAGATCGCATGCTCGACGCCGCCGATATATTGATCGACCGGCATCCAATAGTCGACCGCGTCCTGTCTAGGGGTTTATCGGTCACGCCGGGACTACAGAAGCGGGCGAAATACCAGGACGAATCGACGAAGGTGTCGAACGTATCGGTTTCCCGCCGCGCCGCCTTGCCGCAGTTGGGGCAATCCACATGCCGCCAGGTCGGGTGCCGGTCCAGCGGATTGCCCGGCGCGTCGAACTCGACATCTTCCGGCAATTTCACCGGCAACGCGGACCGTGGGACCGGCACGGCGCCGCAATCGCCGCAATGAATGACCGGCACGGGGCATCCCCAATAGCGTTGCCGGGAGGCGCCCCAATCCCGCAGGCGGTAGGTGGTCTCGACCCGCGCCGAACCCGCCGGACGTCGCCTTTTCGGCGATCGTCCTCTTCGCCTCCTCAATGGTCATGCCATCCAGGAAGCCCGAATTGACCATGCGGCCGGGACCGACATACGCCTCAGCCTCAATCTCAAAATCCGCGGGATCGACATCGCCCGGTGCGACCACGGGAATGACGTCGAGGCCATATTTGCGGGCAAAGTCCAAATCCCGCTGATCATGTCCCGGACAGCCGAAAATCGCACCGGTGCCATACTCCATCAGGGACGAAATTGGCGATATAGACCGGCAGGGTTTTGCCGTCGATAAAGGGATGGCCCACTTTCATTCCGGTATCGAAACCAAGCTTCTCAGCTTTCTCGATTGCCTCCTCCGAGGTGCCGAGACTGCGGCATTGGGCGATAAACTCCCGCGCGTCCGAATTGTCTTCGGCCAACGCCAAGGCAATCGGATGGTCCGCGGACAAGGCCAGGAAGCTGGCGCCGAAAATGGTGTCATGCCGGGTCGTGAAGACCTCGATTTGCCGGTCCCGGCTATCGCTGTCGACCACTTGAAAGCGCAAACGCGCGCCGTCGGAGCGGCCGATCCAGTTCTGCTGCATCAAGCGGACCTTGTCCGGCCAGCGGTCCAGCTTGTCCAGCTCCGCTAACAAGTCCTCGGCATAGTCGGTGATTTTGAAGAACCATTGCGCCTGCTGTTTCCGTTCCACCGGCACGCCGGACCGCCAGCCCTTGCCGTCGATCACCTGCTCGTTCGCCAAAACCGTATTTTCCACCGGGTCCCAATTGACCCAGGACAGTTTCTGATAGGCCAATCCGGCCTCAAGAAAATCCAGAAACAGGCGCTGTTGGTGGACGTAGTATTCCGGATCGCAGGTGGCGAACTCCCGGCTCCAATCCCAAGATAGCCCCATGGACTGCAGCTGTGCCCGCATGGCGGCGATGTTTTCATGGGTCCATTTCGCCGGATGCACCTTGTTTTCCAGCGCCGCATTCTCCGCAGGCAAACCGAAGGCGTCCCACCCGATCGGATGCAGCACGTTGAAGCCCCGCGCCTTCTTATAGCGGGCAACGACGTCGCCTAGTGTATAGTTTCGGACATGGCCCATATGAATTCGGCCAGAGGGATAGGGGAACATTTCGAGGACGTAATATTTTTCGCCCGGCGCCGATTCGTCGGCGCGAAACACGTTAGCGTCGGCCCAGGCATCTTGCCATTTAGCTTCGACCTCGCGGGTATTGTATCTGCTCATCATAAACGTCCTATAGAGGACCGCGGTCGCGGCCGCTCAACTATCGCCGTTGCGGCGTTTTTTCGCAACCGGCGGTCTAATCTCGCGTAAATCCAAAGAAATGTAGCCGTTATTCTCCGAGCGCGGCGACCCGGAGTTGACGCGCCCGATGCAGAATGGCGTTTTCGAGCTGCCGGGCGGTGGCGTCGGTGACCGTCGAATCGACCCAACTGTCGGTCTTTTTCTCTTGACGGAAAACCGCCACTTTCAAGCCATCGGCCCGAAGCCGCCGATCAAGAATATAAACCGTCATCTTAAACCGCTCATCCGGCGATTCGGGCGGACTGTACCAGTCCGTGATAATAACGCCGCCAAAGGGATCGGCGGAAGTCAACGGCATGAAGGATAGGGTGTCCAAACTGGCCCGCCACAAAAAGGCGTTGACGCCGATACCGCCGCCGCCACCGCTGTCGTCGCCATCGCTGTTGAACGCCTCGAGAAAATTGATTCCCCCGGGACCGAAAATGGTTTCCCGTTCGCCACCCGGATTGGGGATGGCATGGCGGCCTTCCGAACGCGGATAACTTTGCTGCTCGTCGGCGCCCGAACAGCCGGCTGCAAGCGCAAAGCCGCCAACAACCAATAAAGACGCAAAGACCCGAGAGATTTGTCTAGCCGCTGTCATTGAACCGGTTCTCCCAATTAAATTAAGTCGCGCGTCGATTCGCGTCGGAAATCGCTTTGTCCACCGGAATTGTGGCAAGGTTATGCCGCAAAATCGAAAAAATTCCTACTAAAATCATCGCCGGATCGGCCGGTCGCGGATCAGGGGGCTTTCTGGAAGAAAAACAGCTGCACCAGGCGACCGTTTTCCAGGCTATCGCCGAATGAAGGACCGGCCGTATGCCAAAACCACGGGCGAATGAGGATAAGCCGGTTGAAACGCATCGGCACGCGCATGGTATGTTCCCATTTCGACATGTCGTTGCTGTCCCGCTGGATGATCTCGTCCGACCATTGCCAACCGTTTTCGGCGCCATATTTCTCCGCTTCGCCGGGAAAAATCGGCGCCCGGTCGGTATCCGTCTCGATATGCCGATAGAAATCCGTCCCGCCCTGGCAATGTTCGGGGGCGGTTAAATAGAGGATACCCGACCAATAGACCGTCCGGTCGAGATGAACCGTGTACTTCCGGTCGACATCGTCCGCGGCCAGCGAACTGCGCACGAAACCATGATAGTCCTGGGTGCTGCCGACCACTTTCTCCTGCACCAACTGAGAGACAATGTCGTCGATGCCATCGACCAGCAGCCGCTTGTTGGAGTTACGGCCCGGAAAATTCGGTTTCTTCTTCGGTTCGGGATAATCGAAGCCAAGGGCGAAGTTCCGGATCGCATGGGGATCCTCATAAAAGTCGTCAACGACAAGGACGGAATAGTGCATGGGTTCTCATCCGCGATCCGCGATTGGCGGGGAAAATCGCACCGGTCGGCGTGCATTCCTTGCAACAATAGCGGCCGGCGCCGGTTGCGCAAGTCGAATTCGCCGCGGCTCGGCAGTCGAATAAGGCAGGTATTCCGGCGTTTCCGCTCGCAATTGCAACAACCTGAAACATTTTGTTGCGATTCCGCCACAGTGCGCGTTCTTTGACACATCCATGAGACTGCGCGGCTTGCAATTACAGGCCGTTCCAGGCTCTATGTGCCTGGGTTTAGGACGCCCGTTGCCCGCCAAGCGTATGAGTATCCGGCGGGATTGTTGAGTAAAAGGTTGTTACGTACCAACTTCTATGAGGGGTTTGGCTTATGAAAAAGCTGCTTTATGGAACCACGGCACTCGTCGCCGCCGGCATGATCGGCACCGGCGCCCAGGCCGCGGACAAAATCAAGATGGGTGTCGGTGGTTATTTCCAGACATCTTTGGCGTATGGTAGTCAGGATGACGACGCTGGCCGTCGGAATCACAAGCTGGCGCGCGAAGGTGAAATCATCTTCAACGGTTCGACCACGTTGGATAATGGCATCCAGGTCGGCGTTCAGGTTCAGCTCGAAGCTGAGACCTGTGAGGACCAAATCGACGAAACCTTTATGTGGATTTCGGGCGCGTTTGGTCGGGTGAACTTGGGTTCGGAAAACTCCGCGCCGTATCTGATGGGCTACGCCTCTCCGGCGCCGTCCCACTGGTCGCACGGTCTGAATTCTCCGAACTTCAGCCACACCCGTCTGTTCCTGTCTTCGGTCATTACCCTGTCCGGCGACTCGGAAAAGATCACATACTTCACACCGCGTTTCGCCGGCTTCCAGTTGGGTGTCTCCTACACGCCTGACAACAACGAAGCGAACCGCACCGTGGTGTTCGGTAACCACGGTTCCTACTCTGGCTTCCCGAGCGATGAAGATGGCGGCGAATGGTCCGAACTCTTCGCCGTTGGCGCCAACTACGTCAACAAATTCGGTGACGTAAGCGTAGCGGTTTCGGGTGGTTATGAGCGTGGTAAGCTCGAAGCCGTTTCCGGAAGCGCGACGGACGATCGCACCCAGTGGAATGCCGGTGCCCGCATCGGGTTCGCCGGATTCACCGTTGGTGGCGCGTATCGTAACGACGATCGCGGCACCGATGACAACGATCGTAAAGACTGGAATCTCGGCGTCCGCTATGCGTCGGGTCCGTGGGGCGTGGGTATCCAATACGCTCAAACGGAAACCGATGGTCTGGACGGCAAGATCGAAGCCTGGGAAATCGGCGGCAGCTATGCCTTCGGTCCTGGCATGCTGGTTGTTGCCGGCGTGCAGTTCTGGGACAACGATCAGGAGGGGTCCACGACCTCTACAGACAAGTCTACGATTGTCTTCTTGGGTACGCACGTCGCGTTCTAGTCGACGCGCACGTATTCATGTCAGGGGCGGCCCATGGGTCGCCCCTTTCATTTTGGGGATGGTTGTATTCGCAAACCGTCAGCGCGGGCCGAACAATTCGGCGATATCGCTCTTGACCGCGGCGACCAAAGCCGCCGGTTCGTCGCGCAAGGCTTGTAGGCAGGGCACCGGCTGATCGGTCAGGCGCCGCACCAGTCCCGGGTCGCGGCGCTTCGGCGTGTTGGGCAGGTCGGCGACGCCGACGCCGAGCGAGCCCATACAGCCGACCCGGCCGTCGGCGGCTTGCCGCAACTTGGCCAGGCCGCAGGGCGCGTGACAATGCTCGCCCTCATAGGGTACCTGCCAGGCGCGGAGATTCTCGAAACGGCCCTGCAAAACGTCGCCCGGCGCGGAACTGTAGACCGCCAGGCCGGGTGTGCCCGACAGCTTGCTCATATGCGCCGGCCCCGAATCGGCCATCACCACATAATCCAGCTTGGCGATCTCCGCGATCAGGGCGCCGATGGACTCGAAACCCTCCCGCACACCGACCCGCTCTTTCAAGGCCGGATCGAGCCGGGCCGCGGTCAACCGGCCCTGCTCCTGGAAGCGGTTGAGGTAGAGGGTTACGGCGCAGTCGTCCGCCAGCGCCTCGGCGAGCGCCGCGACCGTCTCCGCCGGTAGGGTTCGAAGCGGTGAGGAAGCGATCGGGAAAATGCCCACCGCCGGCCGCGGGTTCGGTGTTGTCGCGCGGCGGCGGCCGGGAAACCGCTCGCTCGGCCGCAGGCCAAAGGCATCGAGCAGGTCCGCTTCCATGTCGATCGGCCAAAGTTCGATGTCGCGCCGGCCCGGCAGATGGGCCAGGTCGATCACATGATCCCAGGTCTTCAGCGCCTTTTCCGCGAGCCAGAGACTATGCACCCGGAAGGCGCGGTCGAGGAGGAAGATATCGCTCGACGCCTCGGTGCAGGCGACGCCGACGGTCTTGGCTTGACGCTGGTCGACGAACGCCTGCAGGAAAAACCAGATGCAGACATTATTGCCCAAGGCTTGGCTCGGCAGGATGAACAGCACCCGTTTGCCGGTGACGTCGACGCTGGACCAAGCCGCCGGATCCAGACAGTCGAGCTGACGGCCCTGGTCGTGAATACGGAAGATTTCGGGGTTCGCCGCCAATACCTGGCTGACCAGCTGGCGGGAGCTGGTTAGGTAACGCGCCCGCCGCCGCCCTTTCTGCAGGCTCGCGGCCGAGGCGTTGGACGGCTGGAACTCGAACGGCGTCTTGGCCGAGAAGGCGACCAGCCGGGTTCGCGAGGGCAGGGTGGTTTCCGTCGTCACTTTCCGGCCCTACTCGAACAGCGAGATGCCGGCGATCCCGGCCAGACCGAAGGGCGCCAGCCGCTTGCCGGTTTCCGCGTCGACGCCGCCCAGGGCATAGATTGGCAGGTCGATGCCGGCGATCAGGCGCGCGAAGCGATGCAGGCCCAACGCCGGCGCGCCGGGGTGACTAGCGGTGGCGAAAACGGGCGAGACCAAGGCCGCGTCGACCCCGAGCCGCCAGGCCCGCATCAGGGCGCGCCGGGAATGGGCGGCGGCGGTCAGGAAACGAACCGCGCCGTTCGTAGGCCGCTCCAACTGATATTCCGGCAGATGCACGCCGTCGGCGCCGACCCGCCGGGCAAGAGCGCTGTCGCCAGCGATCAGCAGGATCAGGCCCCGACGCCGGCACAATGTCGCCACCCGCCCAGCCAGTTCGCCGCGGTTCGGCGCCTCATAGTGGCGGAAGATGACGCCGTCGCCGGGCCGGAGGCGACCGATCGCGGTAAGCGGGTCCGGCGTCCGCCGCGCGTCGGTCAAATACCAGCGGGACGGCAACTGCCGCCGTTCGGCGAGCGGGCGTTTGAGTGCGGCGGGGGGCGGTGCTAGGTTCGACATGCCGGCAGATTACGGCAGTCCGGGGCAAAGAGGAATTTTAAAGTGAGCGAAGCATTGCAGCGACCGGCGGCATTCGACGCCGCCGCCAATCTGGCGGCGGTCGGCCGGCAGATCGAGGAGGCCCGGCGGGATAGCGAGCTGGCGGCCCCGGCGGTGACCTTGGTCGCGGTCTCGAAAACCAAGCCGGCGGACTTGATCGAGCAAGTCATCGCCGCCGGCCAGCAGGTCTTCGGCGAAAACCGGGTTCAGGAGGCGGCGGAGAAATGGCCGGCCCTGAAGGCGCGCCATAGCGATATCGAGCTGCATCTCATCGGGCCGCTGCAAACCAACAAGGCGCGCCGGGCGGTGGAGCTGTTCGACGTGATCGAAACCGTCGATCGACCGAAGCTGGCCCGCCATCTCGCCCGGCTGATGACGGAGACGGGGCGCCGCCTGCCGATCTATGTCCAGGTCAATACCGGCGACGAGGCGCAGAAGGCCGGGGTGGCGCTGGACGCCGCCGACGGCTTGATTGCGCTCTGCCGGGAGGAGCTTGGGCTCGAGGTCGCGGGCTTGATGTGTATCCCGCCGGTGGGCGAGAGCCCGGCACCCCATTTCGCCCTGCTGCGTAAGATCGCCGCCCGCAATGGCGTCGCCAACCTATCCATGGGGATGAGCGCGGATTTCGCCACCGCCATCGGCTTCGGGGCCACCCATGTTCGGGTCGGTACGGCGATATTCGGCGCGCGGCCGCCGCTCACACAATCCTGAGCCGGGTCGCCGGCCCGCAGTCCCGCAGAACCGCCCGCAGATCGGCATCGGCAAGCGCCAGGCACCCCTCCGTCGGCCGCCAATCCGGCCGCGCCAGATGCAGGAAGATGGCGCTGCCCCGTCCCGGCACCACCGGATCGTCGTTATGGCCCAGCACGACGATCAGATCGTAGATATGGTCGTCGCGCCAAAGCGCCTCATGGCGCGCCGGATAGGGCCGGGTTACCGGCCGGTTATAGGCCGCGTCCGCCGGATCGTCGCACCAGCCGTCGTTCGGGTCCAGGGGTTTTGCCGTCAAACCGGTCGCCGGTGACGTCAATCGGTCGGGCCGGTAGTAGAGCCAGCGCAGGGGATAGCTGCCGAGGGGCGTGGCGCCGTCGCCTTCCTGTTTTGCCGTCGCCGGCCGGGCGCCGCCGCGGCCAATGGCGCAACGGTAACGAACGCCGGCGCAGACCAGGGTCCGCGCCGCGCAATCGGCGACGATCTCCTCCAACATAACGGGGATTACTGTACCGGCTTACGGGTGCCGTAGAAACCTTGCAGGACCTGATGCATTTCCATACCGCGGCGATGCTGTGCCGGGCTCGGCAGGCTTTCGGCCGGTGCGGCCGCACTCGGCCGGGTGCCGACCGGGAACGCGGTCACCTTGGGTCGGGGCGCCGCCGCGGGCACGGGGGCCGTGGCGGGAGCCGCCGTCTGACCGGCCGGCTTGGCGTTCAGGCTGCGCATCAGGGCTTGGAAGGCGGCGGGCGACAAGGTCGGCGCCGGTTTCCGCGCCGCCGCCAGGGCCGCCTGCTGCTGCGCTGGCGTCAACCGGTCCGCACCGGCCGGCGGCGGGGCGATGGGTGTTTGTGCCGCCGGAATTTGGGCCACGGGCGTTTGGACAGCGGGCGATTGCGCCACAGGCGGCGCGTTCTTCGCGGCCGGCTCCGTGACCTTGGCCACCATATTGCCGATCAGGTCGTTGCCCGTGCCCTGCTCGATGGCGGCGCTGACCACGGCGCTGGCCAGGCCGATCGGCCCGCCGTAAAGGGTGCCGCCGGCGATGCGCGACCCGGGCGAGATTTGGTCGTCGGTGAAGGCCCGGTACAACGAGCCGACGACCGGCAAATGCTGCAGCGGATTGACGATATCCACCAGGTCGCCGAAGTTGAAGCCGTCCTTGCCCCAGAACTCGCTCTGGGCCCCGGGTTTGCCGGTGCCGGCGCGGAAATCGACGATGCCGTTCGACGGCTTGTCCTCGTAAAGGACCCCGCCGCGCTCCCGCATCTCATAGCCCACCGCGGGCAATAATGTCGTCGCTGTGCTCATCACATACCTCTCCGGCAAACGCGTAGCAAGTTCCGGGCCAGTATGATATATACATGATTTCAACTAGTTAGCACTTCTCCATAACCGCTCTATCCGCCTTATTTACCGGGCTACCCGGCAAAACCGGCCGGCTCCGTCCGTTGAGACCGGTCCAACACAAGGCTTTATCGCCGCCGTCACTTCGGCTATTCCTCGTTGAATGATTTTTTATGGAGCGAGATACGTCCGAGAGTTATGAACTGGCCCGACGACGCCGACGGCGGCGTGTTCCGAAAATTGCAGAAGTTGGATTTCGATTTCTCCGTTGAGCATTTCGTTTCATTTTTCCTGCAATTCCGGCAGTGGCCACCTTGGATTGACTGTCTGCGCGCGATCGGACCGGAGTTCTTCATCTATCGAATCTACGAACCGGAGGATATACGAGCCGAGCGTGCGGATTATAAACGCGATATCGGTTTCGTCCTGGTCCAAAAAAAGACCATGGTCGAGTATGCAACGATCGTTATTTTGCAGGAAAAACTGTCTCAGATGCTCAAACCGTTTCAGGTTCGTTGCGGCAGTTGGGGCGTCGACGCCGTCGACCCTCAGACCGGCGAGAAACAGTTCGTGTCGAAACTGAATCACTGAGTGGGGCGGGATCGACGTGGAGGTGCAGGGCGCCAAATGACCGACTTGGAATGGCCGGACAACGCGGAAGGCGGCGTGTTTCGCAGCTTGCAAGCGGACAATTTTGATTTCTCAACGCCGGCCGTGGTGGATTTCAATGTCGATTTCGTCGACTGGCCGCCACCCGAGGCAGCGGTCGATCTGTTGCGCGCACGCTACGGCGAATGCGAGGTGATTCCACCGGAAATGGGGGAGGACGGGTCCGAATGGGGAGGTTATCTCCAGATCCAGATCGAGATGTTGGTCGTTTATAACGACGTGGTGATCACCCAATACGCCCTCAGTCAGCTCATGAAACCCTATGGCGGCATCTGCGAAAGCTGGGGCCTATTCGGCCCGTAACGCCGCGCCGGCGCGCGTCAGGATGGCGGGGATATCGTCCGGATACACCTCCGCCATCGTCCGCGCCAGCTCGTCGAGCGGCCACCAGCGGTGTTCGATCATCATCTTGTGCTCGTGTTCGCTCCAGCCGTCCCGGCTCAGGGGCTCATTGGGTGCGGTGACGTGATAGAACAACTCGACCGCCCAAACTTCGTCCCCGTCCGGCAGGGTCAGGACGAAGCGCCGCTCGGCTACCGGCGGCGACAGCCGCGCGACGGTGAAGCCGGTCTCCTCCGCCAACTCCCGCCGCGCCGCCTGCGCGAAACTCTCCCCCGGCTCCAACGCGCCGCCCGGCGTCGCCCAATAGTCCCTCTCCCCGCCGGCTCCATCGCCGTGACGGAAGCGAAACAACAGCACCGCCCCCGCCCGATCCGTCACCAACAACCGCGCCGACGGCCGCTCCCGCATGGCTATTTCCTCGCTGACATATCCGATTCAGGCCGACTTAGATATCACACACTCACCCTTCCGCCAAGAACCCGCCCGACTGCATGCGCCAAAGACGGGCGTAGCGGCCGTTTGGTTTTTGGATCAAGTCGTCATGGCGGCCGTCTTCGACGATGCGGCCTTGCTCCATGACGATGATCCGGTCCATCTGCCGCAGGGTCGAAAGGCGGTGGGCGATGGCGATCACCGTCTTGTCGGCGACGATTTCCGCCAAGGCGTCCTGGATCGCCTGCTCGCTCTCGCTGTCGAGGGCGGCGGTGGCTTCGTCCAGGATCAGGATCGGCGCGTCCTTCAGGATCGCGCGGGCGAGGCCCAGACGCTGCTTCTGCCCGCCGGAGAGCTTGACGCCGCGCTCGCCCACATGGGCATCGTAACCGCGCCGGCCTTGGTCGTCCGCGAGCTCGAGGATGAAGTCGTGGGCGCTGGCGTGGCGGGCCGCGGCTTCGACCTCTTCCATCGACGCGTCGAGCTGGCCATAGCGGATATTGTCCAGGATCGAGCGGTGGAAGAGATAGCTCTCCTGCGTCACCACCGTGATGGCCCGGCGTAACGAATCCTGGGTGACCTCGGCGATGTTCTGACCGTCGATGCGGATCTCGCCCCGCTGAATGTCGTAGGCCCGCATGATCAGATTGGTCAGGGTCGACTTACCGGCACCGCTGGCACCGACCAGGCCGACCTTCTGCCCGGCGGGGACGATCAGGTCGAAGCCGTTCAAGGCTGGGTTCGCCTCGCTGGCCTCACCGTCTTCGCCACCGCCATAGCTGAAGGACACCTTGCGGAACTCGATCGACGGCGGCCGCCCGCCGGTCCGCAAGCTAGCGGCGTCGGGTCGGTCGGTCACCGAATGCGGCCGGGTCAGGATCTCCATACCCTCCTGCACATTGCCGAGATTTTCCGAAATGTTGGAGACCTCATACATGATCCAGCCCGATTGGAAGGTCGCCTGCAAGACCATGGGCAGGGCCATGGCCAGGGCGGCGATGCCCGACTGTCCTTGCGTCTCGATCAGCCAGAAGCCGACCAACGCGGTCGCCAGCAACAGCGCCGTGTTGAGCAGATCGACGATCAGGCTCATGGTCCAGATCGTCCGGTTGGCGAGACGCGCACTGCGGCTGTGTTGGCGCAGCAGGCCCAACATACGCGCGTCCTCGTCCGACGTGCGGGTGAAATACTTGATCGGCAGGGCATTGGTGAAGACGTCCACCAGCTGCCCCATGAAGGTGCTGAAGTCTTCCGAATAGGCCTTGGACTGCGCCTTGACCCGCGGCGTGTAACGCCACAGCACCAGCACATAGCCGATCAGCCAGAGCACCAGCGGCAGGGCCAGCCAGAGCGAGACGTCGAACAGGAACCAGAGATTGCTGACCGTGAACACAGCGGCGAACCAAACCGCGCCGATGGTCGAGCGCACGGCGTCGCGCAGGCAGGGTCCGGTCTGCTGCACCTTGTTGGCGATGCGGCCGGCGAAATCGTTCTGGAAAAACGAGAGCGGCTGCCGCGCCGTGTACCAGTAGAGCTGATGCCGCACCAGATTGCCCACGAAGGGGATATAGATCAGGTGATAGAAGACCTCCGCCAAGGTACCGGTGACAAAGCGGACGGCGAGCAGCGCCGCGCCCAGCCACAGCATGGCGGCACCGTATTGCCCGTCCTCCACCAACGCGCCGACATACCAGAACATCACCGAAATCAGGGCGGCGAACAGCCCTTCGGTGACGGCGATGACCGTGGCCGGCCCCTTCACCTGGCGCAGGAAATACCAGATGAAGGGCCAGAGTTCGTCCGGCAGGCGGTCGATCCCGTCCGCCGGAATGCGGTCGATGTCGAGACGCAGGCGCGCGTCCCATTTCTTCGCCGCGGTGGTAAATGCATGAAACATGAATCCATCTTTCTGCTGAGCAGGGAAGACGGACAGTCGATCTCGTTATCTGCGAGGGGGGGTCTGTCGGCCTTCCGAAACGCCGACAGAGAAAGTAGGAATGTCTGCTGTCAGCGGGTGACGTAGGGGGTCGGGAAAACCCGAAGGTTACCGGGCTTTGTCCCGGTTTCCTCACCGCTGCCGATCCGACTCCGGCCGAGAACAGCGGCAAGCACCGGGGACGCCCAAACGTCCATGGCGATATCTGCTTGTTCCCGATCGATCACGAAATCTCTCCAACTAGAAATTGGACGCCGCTTATAGCGGACGCGGCTTGGCGGCGCAAGGAAAAAGGTAACGGGACCGGTACTATTCTCGGCAGACAGGCGGCCGGCCCCGCATGACGCGATTCGGCGATGGGGTTACGAGATGTCGATATCGACGCTCATCTCATCGTTGCCGGGCGTGCCCTTGACCTTGATGGTGATGCCGGTCCAGTCGCCGCCCGGCAGATTGGCCGCCGGGTTCGTGGTCTTGCCGATCGTGCGCCGCTTGCCGAAGGGATAGAGGTCGTCGGCGTCGCCGCGGTTGCCTTGGAAGACTTTGGCAAGATCCCGCTTTCCGTCCGCCTGCAGCAGCTCGATGGCGAGATTCTGCTCGTCGTTCACATTGTCGATATCCTCGTCGACCACATAGACGGCGATGCCTTCGTCCGGCAGACCGCGATCCTGGCCCGTCTTTCGGCGGTATTCGATGACAACATATTGGCTGCCGGACATGCGGTGGGGGTTGTTCACGATAACCACCTGGCCGCCCTCGGCCGCCGGGGACAGGGCGATGTTCTTCGTCGTCTCGGACACCAGGATCGGATCGATCCAGTCATGGAACCAGCGCAGCATGCCGTTCGGCAACACCGGCGTCAAACCGCCGTCCGCCCAGGACCCCGAGGCCATCAGGCAATAGCTGCCGAGCCCGTTGGAGCGCCGACGCTCGACCACACCGGTATCGTAATAATCCGCCCAGCGCGCCGCCAGATGGCCCCATTCATGGGCGCAGACGCCGATATTGCAATCTTCCGGCACGGTCAGATAGGTCCGCACCACGGTGCGCGGACTGGCCACCACCTCGACACCGCCCGGGATCTGCCATTTGTGGCTCCAGATATGATTGTCGTCGCCGCTGACTTCCGCCCCGGGACCCGCATGGACGATGAACAGCGCCGTGACCATGCCCTCGCCCAGCGCGTCGTAGCCGTCGAAGGAGATGCCCTCGTCCAGGGCCGCGTTGACGGCGTCCCGCGCCAGTCCCTGGGCGTTGCGCGGGAAGGTGTCGGAGGTGCCGGAGTTATTGTTGGCGTAGAACCTGCTGGTTTCGGGCATGCGCAGCCAGCCATGGACCTCGCCTTGGATGTCGATGCCGCTATCGGCATGCGCGTCGAAGCCGCTGATCAAACGGTAGTAATCGCGCATGCTCCCAGTGAGAAACTCGCCCGGCTCCCCGAACAGCATGCGTTGAAAGAATTCGGCGTTGCGTGCGCCTTCCGCCGGCATATCGTCGAAGTCGACCAGCAGAACCAGGGTGCGGATGACGCCGCTGAGCGATTGCGGCGGCCGATCGATCATTTGCGGCGCGCTCCGGTCGGCGACTTCCTCGACGACGCCGTCGTCCAGGCCGGGCAGATTCTCGCCACGGCGCCGGGAACGCCAGAAATCGAAAAACGCCTCGAAAGTGACGGACTCGTGCAGCCGCTTCTGCGAAATCAACTCCAGATACCGGGCATAAAGCTGTGCGATCAGACCCGGATGAGGCGGCACGCGGCAGCTTTGCGTGTCGCAACAACGGTGGGCCGGCATAGGTGTCAGTGATAGGTGCATGATTTCCCCCTCCGAAAAGTGCCAATTCGTGTCGGCGATCGCAGGCGGCGGCCGCGCCAAATACATGCCCATTGGCCGGCGCCGCGATTGAATTCTACTGACCCCGATCAACCATGCAGCTATGATAGCAGTATTAGTTTAATTGTCGATCAAAAAATACACGCAAACCTTGAATGGCCATCCCCCGCGCCGCCTCTGCAGCAATGCGGCCGAGATGCGAGATCAAATGGTCCGCTTCCGCAATGATCGTGAAACCCTAACGGCTTCCCGACAAACTTTCGATCGCGGCCGGCAGCGCGGCGAACGCGTCGACGACGATATCGGCGCCGTCCGATTTCAGGGCTTCGCCATGCCCGGCCGGGCAGTGGCCGCCGGCGGTGAAGCCAATGACGGTCATGCCGGCCCGTTTGGCGGCGATAACCCCGGCGGAGCTGTCTTCGATAACGACGCAGGCTTCGGCGGCGGCGCCCATGCGCGCGGCCGCCAGCAGGAACAGGTCCGGTGCCGGCTTGCCGTTTGTCACCATCTGCGTGGAAAACAGATTGTCGCCGAAATGATGTAGCAAGCCGGTTTGGGTCAGTTTTTGCCGAAGGGCCGTTGCTTTGGAGCTGGAAGCGACACATTTGTGCAGGTCGATGTCGCCAATCGCCTCCTCGGCGCCTGTCACAGCCTGCAATTCGCGCGCGATCCATTGTGTCGCCTTCTCATAGAGCCTCTCGAAACTGTCACGCGCCGGCCGGACCGAAGTATGGGTTTCAATATAGTCGCCGATCTGCCGTTCCCAGGCGTCGATCGGTTGACCCGAAAACGCGCGTATATAGGTGTCTCGACGGGGCGACAGGCCATGCTCGCCAAGGAAGGCCATCTCGCAGTCGATATAGATCACTTCGCTGTCCACCAGCACCCCGTCGCAGTCGAAAATAGCTAAATGCAATGATCTGTCCCTTTATGTATATCGACTTCAATTCGCATCAAATCCGAGGCCGCAGACTAATGCCAAGGCGCGACAGTCGTCCAGCAAGTCGGCCGGCCGGGTGATCGCGCCCATGATCGACATCAAAGCGGCGATACGATGCCATGATTACACTGACCTACATGACCGATGAATTTCATCCGGCGATGCGCATTCTCGTGGACGAGCATCGCGTCATTCTGCGGGTCGTCGCGCGCCTTGAGGACGCCGTCGATGGCGATGTCGACGCTATCGATCCGGACTTCTTACGGGATTGCGTACACTTCTTCCGCGACTATGCCGATGCCCGCCATCACGGGAAGGAGGAGGCAATCCTGTTCGCCCGCCTGCGTGCCGGCCCGCTCGCCGGCGATGACGGTCTATTGGCGGAGATGGAAGAGGAGCATGTCACCGCCCGCGATACCGTCAATCGGCTCGAATATGCCATCGAGGATTTTGCCGAGGATGCCCCGGACGCCATCGCCGCCCTGGCCGATGTCGTCGCCGATCTGAGCCAGATCTATCGCGACCATATCGAAAAGGAGGACCAAGTCCTGTTCCCGGACCTGCAGACGCTGATGTCCGCGGACGCGTTGACGGATCTGCAGGCGGACTTCGAACAGACGGATGCGGCGACGCCCACCACTTTGAAAGAGATGTTTCCGCGGCTTGTTTGAATGACGGCGGAAGACTGCCTCTCCCGCTCGATGCGTCAATAGCGTCGTCTTTCTTTGATCCCGCGGCGGATGAAATGTTCAAAGGGGTTGAGGCCGGCCGCCTCAATATCGGGGTTCTGCGCCAGATAGGTCGCCGGATCGAAGCGGTCGGGCAGGTCGGTCAACGAGGCGAGGCGGTCGCCAAGTTCGCCGGCCAGGAAGGCGAAGTGGGCCGGGTCGAGCAGATAGGCGTCCCGCCGGCTGTTCTTGTAAGGTTCGATTTCGAGCTGCCGGTCGTCGGCGAGATGGGTGTTGAGCCGTGCCACCGCCGCCGCCACGCGATCGCAATAGGCGGCGTGGCCTTCGGGGCTGAAATACGGCCGCTCGGCCCGTATGTCCGGAAATTCCTGCACCAAACGGTCGCCGAGATGGGCCGCCAGCGCGGCGTCGCGCAGGTTCAGCGCCCGCAACAAATCCAGTTCGAAACGGTTGAGGGAACGGTTGACGGTAGCGGCCGGTGTCGGGTCCGCCGCCGGCGCGGCGTCCGGCACGAGCAAGGCGAAGAAGGCGGTCACGGCCTGCCGCCGCAGCCGGGAATAATTGTCCAACGCCACGGTCAGACCCCGCGCTTCGCAGGCCTCGATCAAATCGGCCGCCAGGGTGACGTGGGATTCCATGGGGGCGAAGTCGTCCAGGCTGCCGGTGAAGCCGCCCCGCTTTACCGCCTGGCCATAGCTCGAAAAAAGCAGTTCCACCGGATCGCGCAGATACAAAACGAGCCGCAACCGCAGGCGCCGGCTCAGCGCCGCCAATTCGTCAAGCCGATCCGACAGATGGAAGAACAGGGTCTCGTTGGAGAACAGCACCGTCGGCTGTGCCGCCCGCTCGGCACGGCTCGTCATCCCGGCGACCCAACCGTCGGTCGGATCCAAATTGCCTGAGGAAATCATCCCCCGCGCCGCCGCCTCGAAGGAGGGATGGTCGGGATAGGCTATTCCCTGTTCGGCCAGCCAGCCCCGTTGCCGCACCAACGCCGTTTGAATGGCGCTGCTGCCGGTCTTGCCGTGCCCGATATGCAGAATGCAGGTCTTCTCCACCATGCCTCAGCTCGCTCGCCTTCCCGGACTCCGATCACTATCCATCCGGCAATCTGCCCTACACAATATTAGAAAATGGTGAAGGTGGCGATCAGTGCGGATAGCTATGCCGCCGCCGTTGATCGCAGGCCGGCCCGTAGCCCGCGATACAGGCCCGAAGCAAGAGCGCGGCGGCTCGGTGCCGGCCGAGGCGGCCGTCGCGGCGGATGAGGACATCGGCGAGGGAGACACAGGCATGGTGGTTGCCGCCGTTGCAGGCGGCACGGTACAGCGCGGCAGCGGTGGCGGGATTGGCGCGAACGCCGCGGCCATACGCATAAAGCCAAGCGAGATTGGAACAGCTAATCATTTCGCCAGCGCCGCAGGCCTGCCGGTAATAGGCGAGTGCCTTTGTCAGATCTTGCCCAAGCCCGCCATTGCCGTCATAGAGCGTTCCAATATTGTTGCAGGCGAAGGCGATGCCGGCCGTGCAAGCCGGTTCGGATAGGCTCAATGTCTTGTTGAGATCAGGTGCGACGCCGTCACCCGTCCGATACATCCAACCAAGGGTCGCGCAACTCTCCAAATACGCGCCTTCACAGGCCTTGCGCATTAAGACGATGCTTTTTTGGATGTCCGTCGCCATGCCGCGGCCCTCCAAATACAAATAGGCAAGATAGCCACAGCCGACGGGGTCGCCACCGTCGCAGGCCTGGCGATAGAATGCGGCGGCTTTGACCTCGTCTCGCAGCAAGCCCCGCCCGGTCTCGTACATCCAGGCCAGATTGGTACAACCTCGCATGATACCGCCGTCGCAGGCCTGATCGAACAGGTCCACGGCCAATCCGTGGCTGATCGCAACGCCTCGGCCATCGCGATAGGTGATGCCAAGATTGACGCAAGCGGTCATCTCCCCGCCATCGCAGGCCCGATTGTAGAGCTTTAGCGCTTGAGCCAGATCCTGCCCGACGCCACGGCCGAAGTCGTATTGGATCGCCAGATAAGCGCAGCCCGCCATATTGTCGCCCTCGCAGGCACGGCGGAAATAGCGGACGGATGCGGTTAGCGATTGTGCAACGCCGTCGCCATGATCATAGATGACACCGAGGTCCGAACAACTCCCCGTATGACCGCCGCTGCAGGCTTTGTCGTAAAGGGTCCGAGCCTGTGCCGGATCTTTGTCCACGCCGCGGCCATGGTGATACAACACGGCTAGGTTGGCGCATCCCTGCATGTGACCTCCGTCGCAGGCCTGGCGATAGAGGCGGGCAGCCTGGTTTAGGTTTTGCTCGGTCCCGACCCCGGCTTCGTACAAATCGCCGAGATTGGTGCAGCCGCGCATATAGCCGCCGCTGCAGGCCCGGCGGTAGAGGTCGGCCGCCCGCGCGGCGTCCTTTGCGATCCCGGTGCCGTCTTTGTAGCTGATGCCGAGATAGGTGCAGCCCCGCATGGAGCCGTCGTCGCAGGCTTTGCGGTAGAGGTCGACCGCCCGCGCCTCGTCCTTGGTGACACCCTCGCCGAAATCGTAAAGATAGCCGAGATCGACGCAAGCCGACGCATGGCCGCCGTCGCAGCCGCGGGAATAGAGGCCATACGCCCGGGTGAGATCCTGCTCGACACCGCTTCCGTCATGATACAGCGTGCCGAGATAGGCGCAGGCCTTGACGTAGTCGCGTTCGCAGCCCCGGCGATAGAGGTCGGCAGCGCGTTCCAGGTTTTTCGCCACGCCCGTGCCGTATTCGTAGGCCAGGCCGAGGGCGGTGCAACCGCGCCAGTTGTCACTCTCGCAGGCTTGCCGATTGAACGCTACCGCCGCCGTCACATCCTTCTCAACGCCTTTGCCGTAGCGGTACATCCAACCGAGGGAGGCACAACTGGCGGCATACCCATCATTGCAGGCGCTGCGGTAATAGCGTGCGGCCGTGCCCAGGTTTTTTGCCACGCCCGTGCCGTCCTCATACATGTTGCCGAGAAAGTGGCAGCCGCGCGTATAACCGCCACGGCAAGCCTGACGATACTGGTCGACCGCCCGCGCCAAGTCCTTGCCGACGCCCTCGCCGTTTTCATACATCACGCCGAGGAAGGCGCAGCCACGCATGTTTTCGCCGTCGCAGGCGCGGCGATAGAGGTCGACGGCCTGGACCTTGTCTTTCGTCAGACCCTTGCCGTATTCATGCATGAGGCCGAGATTGGTGCAAGCCAACATGCTGCCCCTGCGGCAGGCTTGACGATACAGGTCGGCGGCTTTGGCGAGATCGATGTCGCGGCCGTCGCCGTGTTCGTAAAGCGTCGCGAGATTGTTGCAGGCGCCCCATTCGCCATTGCGGCACGCGCGTCGGTAAAGCTGAAAAGCCATTTCGTGGTCGACCGCGACGCCCCGGCCGAGATCGTACATCAGGCCAAGGCTGCGGCAGGCGATCATGTGGCCGCGCTCGCAGGCCTGTCGATAGAGGGCCCGCGCGCGTGCCCGGTCTTTCTCGACGCCCCGACCGAACTCGTAGCGCCAAGCCAGATCTTCGCAGCCGCGCATGAAACCGGCATCGCAGCTCCGCCGGTCGCCCTCGGCGGCCCGCCGCGCCGCCTCGTCGTCTTCGTCGAGGCGCGGTGCCAAAGGGCCATCCGTACAGCCCGCGTTCCGGCCGGACCGGCAGCTTTTCCGCGCGAGCGCCCGCGCCAAACCGGTATCGTCGCCCCGTAACGCGAGTCTCTGCCCTGGGTCAGGCCGCGGCGCCGATACGATGGGACTATCTGGCCAAATACCGGCTTCAGGCGCCGTCCGCGCCTCGGCCGTCGCGGTCTGCAGAAGCAGGGCGGTCGAAAGTATGAGCCAATGGCGGACCATGGCGTTGAAGGGCGGCGGGCGCATGATGGCTGACGCGTGAAAGTAATCAGATTTAACCGTCAATCCGGCCAGTCTAACGCGGTGTCGGCGGAAGGCAAATTCGATTTAGACGGGCGCGTCGCATTCGCGTCGGTTCGGCGTCGTACAAGCGGCGGCGTGGACTCAAGGCGAAAATATGCGAAGAATGGGCCGATTGAGCCAATGTCGATTGTCGATACATTGTTTTTAGAAAGATCGTTCAGACGACGGACCGGCGGTCACGACCGCCGCCGCAATATCTTGCGACATTTAACGACCCTGGCCATTGTCGTCGGTTTGCTGGGCGTGTTCTTGCCCGCGCGTGGCCAGGAATCGTCGGTACTCCGATGCCTGGTGGCATTGGACTTCGACGTCGACCCGGCACTCGACAGGTTCCCGCGCTGGCGGGTCGACGAAGCCACCGGTCGACCGCTTTGGTTCGGCACCAAGACGGGTTTGTTCGCCTGGCGCGATGGCGTGTTCCGTCATATCGACGCGGTCGGCCCGCGCAAGACCGGCCGGGTGCGGCGGCTCGTGACCGATCCGGAAAGTGGCGAACTCCTCTGGGTCGGCGCGGAAAACGGACTTTACGAGTATCGCGACGGTGCCCTGCGTCGCGTGACGATCGAGAATGAACCATTCTATGTCGGCCCAATATCGGAAATCCGCCTGGATCCGACGGGCCGTGTTCCGACCTGGGTCCGCGGCGATTTCGAAATGCTCAGATACCGCGCCGGTGCCTTGCACCTTACACCGGTCCGGGGCTTCCACATGACGGCCAGAATTAGGGATTTGGTCTTCGATCCGGAGACCGGCGATTTGCGCTGGCTCAGCTCGAATCTCGGCTTGTTCGGGTACGAAAACGGTGCCCTGAATTATATCCCGGCGGCCGACAACGGCGAGATGGCGCGGGTGTGGTGGATCGACCTGCCGCGGGACTTCGACGGGCAAGGTTGGGTGATCGACGGCAACGATCTGTTCAGGTATCGCGACCGCAAATTGCATCGCATGCCAAACCGTTCCGGTACTCGGCTCAACGTCGTTTTCAGCGTCGTCAAGGACCCGGCGACCGACCGGCCGCGCTGGATTGGCGGAACAGAAGGTTTGTTCGAATTTCGCGATGGCGCTGTAACGGCGGTTCCGTCTGGACGGAAGGAGCGAATTGACACCGTATGGCGGATTATGTCGGATCGGGCCAGCGGTCGCCCGACATGGATAAGTACTACGAAAGGTCTGTTTGCGTTTCGCGCCAGTCGTGTGCAGCCGATTCCGGTGTCGGGCGCCGAAGCGACCGGAAAGTTGCTCTGGTATGTGTATGACAAGGCCAACGACCGACCAGCTTGGATCGGGACGGAGCGTGGTTTATTCGAACTCCGCGACGGGGTATTTCATCACTTTGCTTTCGACGGTGCTGATCGAACCGTTCCGGTGCGCCATTTCGCGCTCGGCCGCGAGGGCGGGCGTCCGCGCTGGATCGTCAGTGAAAGCAAATTTCATGTCTTACAGGGACGTACCTTGCGGCCGATCCCGATCAAGGGTGGCCAGGAACTGGGTACGGTTGTGCGTATCGTTGCCGACGGGCCGAAGGGCCGACTGAACTTCGTGCTCACCGACCAGGGCCTGTTCGTCCCGAGATCGTCCGACTGTTGACGTACTGCCGGGACACAACGCGGCGTAACTTCCCCCTTGCCCCGGCGGGCGAGGCTCGCTATGAGGCGGGGGCTTCATAGGAGAAACCGGCGCCGCGCCATGACCGAGCTTAAGCAGATCCGAAATTTTTCGATCATCGCCCATATCGACCATGGGAAATCGACCTTGGCCGATCGGCTGATCCAGCGCTGCGGCGGGCTGACGGAGCGGGAGATGTCCGAGCAGGTGCTCGACAATATGGAGCTCGAGCGGGAGCGCGGCATCACCATCAAGGCGCAGACCGTGCGCCTCGACTACAAGGCCCAGGACGGCGAGACCTATCAGCTCAATCTGATCGACACGCCCGGCCATGTGGATTTCGCCTATGAGGTGAACCGCTCGCTCGCGGCCTGCGAAGGCTCCCTGCTGGTGGTCGACGCCAGTCAGGGGGTGGAGGCGCAAACCCTGGCCAATGTCTATCAGGCCATCGACAACGATCACGAAATCGTCCCGGTGCTGAACAAGATCGATTTGCCGGCGGCGGAGCCGGAGCGCATTCGCCGGCAGATCGAGGACGTGGTCGGCATCGACGCGGAAGACGCCATCCTCACCTCCGCCAAGACCGGCGAGGGCATCGACGAGGTGCTGGAGGCGCTGGTCACCCGCCTGCCGCCGCCCGCCGGCAATCCGGATGCGCCGTTGCGCGCCTTGCTGGTCGACAGTTGGTACGACGCCTATCTGGGTGTGGTGGTGTTGGTCCGCATCGTCGACGGCGAATTGAAGAAGGGCATGCGGGTGCGGCTGATGGCGGCGGACAGCAACCATCTGATCGAGCAAGTCGGCGTCTTTACCCCGAAACTGACCAAGGTCGACCGCCTGGGCCCGGGCGAAATCGGTTACTTCACGGCCTCGATCAAGGACGTGGCCGATACCCGGGTCGGCGATACCGTGACCGAGGAGAAGCGGCAAACCGCCGAACCCTTGGCCGGGTTCCAGGATTCCGTGCCGGTGGTGTTCTGCGGCCTCTTCCCCATCGACAGCGCCGACTTCGAGGATCTGCGCGAGAGCCTGGCGCGCCTGCGCCTGAACGATGCCAGCTTCCAGTTCGAGATGGAGACCTCGCCGGCCCTCGGCTTTGGCTTCCGCTGCGGCTTTCTCGGTCTGCTGCATATGGAGATCATCCAGCAACGGCTCGAGCGGGAATTCAATCTCGACCTGATCACCACGGCGCCGAGCGTGATCTACCGCGTGCATATGAACGACGGCGTCATGAAGGAGGTCCACAATCCGGTGGACATGCCCGACCCGGTGCATATCGCCCATATCGAGGAGCCGTGGATCAAGGCCACGATCCTCTGCCCGGACGAGCATCTGGGCGGCGTACTGAAGCTGTGCGAGGACCGGCGCGGGGTGCAGCTCGACCTGACCTACGCCGGCAGCCGCGCCATGGTGCAATACCGCCTGCCGCTCAACGAAGTGGTCTTCGACTTCTACGACCGGCTGAAATCGGTCAGCCGCGGCTATGCCAGCTTCGACTATCAGCTCGAGGATTATCAGGAGGGCGAACTGGTGAAGATGTCGATCCTGGTCAACGGTGAGGAGGTCGACGCCCTTGCCATGATCGTGCACCGCAGCCGCGCCGAAAGCCGCGGCCGGGCGCTCTGCGAACGGCTGAAGGAACTGATCCCCCGCCAGCTCTTCAAGATCGCCATCCAGGCGGCGCTGGGCGGGCGCATCATCGCGCGGGAAACGGTCGGCGCGCTCAGGAAGGATGTCACCGCGAAATGCTATGGCGGCGACGTCACCCGGAAGCGCAAGCTGCTGGAAAAACAGAAAGCCGGCAAGAAACGCATGCGCCAGTTCGGCAAGGTCGAAATCCCCCAAGAGGCTTTCATCGCCGCCCTGAAAACGGGCGAGTGAACCGGCAGACCGCGGATCGACGTCCGTATTCCGCGTCGGTCAAAAACGATCCCGGCCTAACGCTCGATCTCATGCCCGCGGAACCGGTCCATGCCGCCAGATTGGCGGCGGCGGCGGAAAGCGAACAGGCGGAAGATGAAGGCCAGGACGAGCAGCGAGGCCCAAACCGGCCCGCGCAATACCGTGGTGATCACCGGATCCCAAAGTTTGGGGTGAAGGTTGCGCTGAACGCCGGCTTGCAGCTGGTTGAGGCTGCCGACGTCGATGTCGTACCAAAGCTCGCCCGGCGTAATGAAGATCCATTTGCCGGCGGACACGGATTTCAGAGCCTCCGCGCCGAAGGCGATCAGGGCGCCGCAAAAAAACAGCCACGCAAAAAACATCATCAATCGCATGCGGAAGCTGCGCCGCTTGCTTTCACCCGTCAGCATGTCATGTCCAAGTACCATCTACCGGCGAATCTTCTTTCGACTTATTATGGCACGACCGACCCCACCCCGGCCATAGGGAGACTTGCGGGCCTTCGCCAACCTGATATAAGGAGGCGCGCAGGAGGGATGGCCGAGTGGTCGAAGGCGCACGCCTGGAGTGCGTGTATACGGTGATGAGCTGTATCGTGGGTTCGAATCCCACTCCCTCCGCCAACGCCCGTGTCCGACCCGCAAGGCACCTGACTTAAGGGCGCGAATTTCGGATCTTGCCAACCAACAAAGACACAATTTCCACCGGCAGCGGCGCGGCGGCTTGCATGTTGCGCCGGAACGTCGGACCATGGGCTATTGGTCTAATTCATTACATGGGGTGATTGTCATGCAGCGGATCGTCGGGATCGTATTGGCGCTGGTTCTGATCGGTGGGACCGCCTGGGCGAAGGACAAGAAGGGGGCCAAGGACCATCCTCTAATCAAGCGCTACGAAGGTTCGGAGATCTATGCCTATCAGGTGCGCCAGTTCGACGAATACGGTCTCTTCGTCAAGCCGGCCAAGCATTACGGCGGCAAAGACAAGAATCCGGAAAGCCAGCAGAAGCTGGAAGGCAAGGTCTACAACATCTCCTACCGCGGCAATAAGGGACGCAGTTCGCTGGAGGTCTACCGCAACTATTTCAAGGAACTGAACGCGGTCGGCTTCAAGCCGCTGTTTCAATGCGCCAACAAAGGCTGTGGCGGCCGCAACTTCAATCATGCGGTGGTGCCCTATCAAGGCGGCTTTTCGGAAAATTACGACGATCAGCGCTATTATGCCGGCCATCTGAAACGGCCGGAGGGGGATGTCTATGTCTCGCTCTACGTGGTGCGGAACTATTCCGAGGGCGGCCAGCGCAAGGACATGATCTTCACCCGCCTCGACGTAATCGAGCTGAAAGGCATGGAGCAGCGCATGGTCCGCGTCAATGCCGCCGAAATGAACAAGGGGCTGAACGCGGACGGCAAGATCGCCCTCTACGGTATCTATTTCGATCACGACAAGGCGGTGGTGAAACCCGAATCCGGCCCCACCCTGACGGAAATCGCCAAGCTCTTGAAGCGCAACCCGAAACTCAAGCTCTGGGTCGTCGGCCATACCGACAATGTCGGCAAGTTCGACTATAACCGCAAACTCTCCCGCGAACGCGCCAAGGCCGTGGTCAAGGTGCTGCGCGAGAAACACGGTGTCGCCAAAGGCCGCCTCCGCTCCGGCGGCGTCGGTTATTTGGCGCCAGTCGCCAGCAACAAAACGGAAAAAGGCCGCGCCCTCAACCGTCGGGTGGAGTTGATCGAGCAGTGAGCGACGGATCGAAGCTCACCCTCTATTCCAACTACGTAAATTCCGCCGGGGAGCGGGTGCGGATTGCGTTGGGGCTCAAAGGCATCGATTACGACTATGTGTCGGTGGGGCAGCTCGGCTGGGCGGCGTATGAGAAGATCAATCCGCAGCGGTTGATGCCGGCGCTCGATATCGGTGGGACGATCGTGGCGCAGGCGACGGCGATTTTGGAGTATCTGGAGGAGACTTACCCCGAACCCGCGCTGTTACCGGCGGATCCGGTGCGGCGGGCGCTGGCGCGGGGTTTCGGGCAGCATATCACCAGCGAGATGCATGCCATCGACGTGATCCGGGTTCGCCGGTTTCTCCATGGCGAACTGGGTCTCGACCAGGCCGGCATCGACAGGTGGCAGCGCCATTGGTTCCACACCGGCTTCGCCGCGCTGGAGGAACTGCTGCGCCGGCGGGAGGACGCCTGGCCCTTCTGCTACGGCGACGATGCGGGCTGGGCCGACCTGCACCTGATCCCCCAGGTGCGTAAGGGTCTAACCCGTTTCGATGTCGATATGACCCCCTATCCCCTTATCGATGCCATCTACCGCCGCTGTGCCGACCTGCCGGCTTTCTTGGCCGCGCCGCCCCGCCCAACCAACCGGACTATCCCGGCCGCATCATCGAACCGGCTGTGGGGTGAGAGGACGCCAGCCGCCTTATTCCTCATCAACATCGGCGAAATCCGACAGCAGATGGGCCGGAACATGCCGGCGTTCGTGCAGGATCGTGTAGATACCGATCCGGTCGGCACCGAAATCGCCGAAAAAGATGAAATGCCGGCCGTAGCGGCTGTAGTAACCGTCGACGCCGTATCGCGCCGGGATGCGGTGCCAATGCCGCCGCTTGGCCGCAAGATCGGCGAACCGGTCGAACAGACCTCGTAGATAGGCTTCAGCCTGGGATTGGCCAAAGTTTTCCTGCGAATATCGATATATCTCGTCGAGTTGCCGATCAGCCCGCCGCGACAGCAGATAGTCAGCCATCCGGCAGCAAATGGCGGTTGCGGTTGATCACCTCGTCCGCGTCGACAGCGGCGAACTCCTCCCGCGGCGCGGCAAAGGCGAGCTGAAGTTCGGCCTTCAACTGTTCGTAGGCCCGGTCCCGCGCCAGCGCCATGTCGCGGCGGATCAGATCACGGACATATTCGCTGACATTCTCGTAGGCCCCATCCGCGCCAACCTCGCCGGCCACGAAGTCCTTCAAAGCCCCGCTGACCCGCACATTCAGGTTCATCGACTTCGCCATCGGCCACCCCTTCTACAATAAAGAAAAATATTAGACTATATTACAGATTATCCAACAAAACACAATTGTTCACCCCTCCCGGCCCCAAAACATCGTCCGCACTTCCGGGCTGTTGGCGATGCCGGGGCGGTCGGCGTAGCAGAGGACGGGGACCAGGCGCAGGCGGTCGCCGCTGACCGGCGTGACCCGGTGCAGGCTTTCATGGCCGTTGAAAATCAGCAGACAGCCTTCCTCGAACGGCAGATGCACGACCTCTTCCGCGTCGCCGTCGAGCAGGCGGGCGAGGCGGTCGTCTTCCCCCTCGGCGCCGCGTAGGCCGGGGACATAGTCGAAATCGCCGCCGCCCGCCGGTTGCTGCAGCATCAGGGTGATGGTGAATTCGCTTTCGTCATAGTGCCAGCCATGCTTGCCGCCGGGGCCGCAGACATTGACGCTACAGGCGCCCAGGGGATCGTCGAGATGATGGAGCGCATCGGCGCCGACCACTCGGGCGACGAAGTCGGTCAGGCCCGGCCAGCCGTACAGCGTCTTCAGCCAGCCGCCGTCCGGCAGCTCGTCATAGGCGATGGAACCGATGAAGGTGTCGACCCGGCGCCGGCGCGGATGGTCCGCCGGCAGGTTGGCGTCACCGTCGTCGAGATAGACATTGTGGCCGGCCCGGTGGAAGAAGGCCCCGGGTGCCAAGGGCAGGCTTTCCGCCGCCATCGCCGCACGGGCGTCAGGGCGCAGGAAACCCGGCAGGCGGCAGAGCCCGGTAGCGACGAAATCCCAACGGCACCGTTCCGCAAACGCGCGGCCATCGGCGTCGTCGAGCCGGTCGAGGGGATAATTGTCCAAATCCAAAATCTCTTTCATCGAAGGCATGGCGAAATCTTTCTTCCGTCAAAGGCGTGGCCGGGCCATCATAGAGCGAAATCCAACAGGGCGGGGGCGACGAACCATGAAAGCGGCAATCCTGAGCGAGGCGGGCGTCGAATTGATCGAGACCGATCCGCCATCGCCGGGCGACCACGAGATGCTCGTCAAAGTGCGGGCCTGCGGCCTGAACCGCGCCGACATGATGATCGCCGGTGGGGCGCAGCATGGCGCGGCCGGCGGCGCCGGCACCCGCCTGGGCATGGAATGGTCGGGCGAGGTGGTCGAGGTTGGCGCCGCGGTCCAGGAATACCGGCCCGGCGACCGGGTGATGTGCGGCGGCATGGGCGGCTGGGCCGAATACGCCGTCTGCGACTGGCGCCGGGCGCAACCAGTACCGGCGAACAATATGACCTATCGGCAAGCGGCCAGCCTGTCGGTGGCGCTGAACACCATGCATGACGCGGTGGTCACCAACGGCCGCCTAAAGGCCGGCGAGCGGGTGCTGATCCAGGGCGCCAGCTCCGGCGTCGGCCTGATGGCGCAGAAGATCGCCAAGCATATGGGCGCCGCCTTCGTCGTCGGCAGCTCCACCAATCCGGAACGCCGGGCCAAGCTGACCGAGCATGGCGCCGATCTGGCGGTCGACTCGCGAGATCCGAACTGGGTTGACCAAGTCCTCGAAGCGACGGACGGCAAGGGCGTCGATCTGTTGATCGACCAAATCTCCGGCTATGCGGCGAGCCAGAACCTGGCCGCCACGGCGATCCTGGGCCGCATCGTCAATGTCGGCCGCTTGGGCGGCATGACCGGGGACTTCAACTTCGACCTGCACGCGCTACGCCGTATCGACTATATCGGCGTCACCTTCCGCACCCGCAGCATCGACGAGGTCCAGGCCATCGGCCAGCGCATGCGGGCCGATCTCTGGCCGGCGGTGGAGTCCGGCGAGCTCAGCCTGCCCCTCGACCGCGACTTCTCCTTGGACGACATCGTCGCGGCGCTGGACCACATGCGCGCCAACCGCCATTTCGGTAAGATCACCCTGACGGTCGACTGACGGTAGCTGGAAATCATAGATGAGCACAGATAAACTCAGAATCTCCGCCGGGTCGCTTTCGAATATCGGTGTTTATCCGTGTCCGTCGGTGGTTTCTTAACTGATCGATAAAGCGACGAATCTCTTTAGGAGGAGGCCCTCATGCCCGCGATCCTCGACTGGTACGGCTGCGCGACCTTCCGACTGCGCACCCAGGGCCTGACCATATTCCTGGACGCCTATATCGACCGGGCCGAGGGCGCGCCGGGCAGCGGGCTGACCGCCGACGACATCGATACCTGCGACTGGATCGTTATCGGCCATTCCCATTTCGACCATCTTTACGGCGCCGAGCGGATCGCCCGCAATACCGGTGCCAAGCTAATCGGCAGCTACGAAAGCGTCCGCATCATGGTCGAGGCCGGGGTGCCGCTGGAGCAGATGATCTGCGTCGCCGGCGGGGAAACCGTGGACCTCGGCAACGGCGTCAAAGTCAGCGTCTATCCGAGCCAGCATTCCTGCGTCTGGTCCCACGGTCAGATGCACCAGCCGGGGGAGGTCTGCCTCGGCGATCTCGGCCTGACCTGGCAGGAGCAGAAGGCCCGCTTCGCCGAGTTGCTGGACTATCTGGCCAACGGCGTGAGCGCGGAAGCCGCCGCCCATGTCGCTGACAGCAATCAGGGCGACCGGGGCGACGGCGGCGCCTTGATCTATGTTTTCGAAACGCCGGAGGGCAGCATCCTCTATCAGGACACCTCCGGCCATTGGTCCGGCATCATGCGCGACCTGCGCCCGGACGTGGCGATCATGGCGGCGGCGGGGCGCGGCAATATCGACGGCCAGCCGATCCAGGGCTCCCTCGCCGACTTCATCGCCCGGCAGAGCGATATGCTGCGCCCGGCGAAACTGATCCTGGGCCATCACGACAATTGGCTGCCCGGCTTCTCCATCGAAACCGACATCGAACCGATCCGAGAAGCGCTGGCCCGATGGGCCCCGCGCGCCGAGCTGCTGGAGCTCGACTATCTCGACGGTACGGAAATTCTACCCCTTAGGAGGACAACATCATGAGCATATCGATCTTGGACGCCACCCGCATTCAGGCCCGCATTGTCATCCCCATCGTCAAGGCGCTGGAACAAGAATTGGGCAAGGAACGGGCCCACGAAATCGTCGGCAAGTCGATTGCCGACAATTACGTGGCTTGGCGCGACAAGCGCGGCTTCACCGCCAACAGCCATCCCCGCGGCGACAACGATAACGCGCCGGAATTTCCGGTGGAGCGTGACATCGTCGAGGACACGGAAGACGCTTTCGGTCACAACATCACCGGCTGCGCCTTCGCGGATTATTTTAGGCGCATCGGCGAGCCGGAGATCGGCGCCCTGATGACCTGCGGCGTCGACTTCGCGGCGGAGGCCCATATGCGCCCCGGCTGGGACTTCAGCCGCACCCAAACCCGCATGGAAGGCGCCGCCCATTGCGACTTCCGCTGGCGCCGGAAGCAAGAAGGAGCGCAATCATGACCGCCACGGGAAAATGCCATTGCGGCGCCGTCCGCTACACCATTTCGGGGCCGATGCGGCAAGTCGTCGAATGCCACTGCGAAAGCTGCCGCCGAATCACCGGCAGTCTGTGGCACGCAACGGGCGCCAAGCGGGACCATGTGAAGATCGAGGATACGGACGGCGCGTTGAGCTGGTATCGCAGCTCCGAGCAAATCCATCGCGGCTTCTGCGGTCGCTGCGGTTCCAGCCTGTTTTTCAGCCGCGACGGCGCCGACACCATCACCATCACCGCCGGCACGCTGGATCAGCCGACCGGCCTGAACCTGATGATGCGCATTTTCACCGACGATGCCGCCGACTACGCCACCCGCGGCGATCTGCCGGACTATCCCCAGTGGCCGCCAATGGAAAAATTCGCCATACCCGAGGAGTAGTTCAGTTTCCGTTTGCTTCATGCAGAGTTTTCACAACATGTCATCAACTCTTCTCCGTATTTCCCGTTCTCGTCATCCCGGAATCGCGCAGCGATATCCGGGATCTTTCCGGACACCGTGCTTGGGGCGATCCCGGCTCTCCGCTGCGCTGCGGCCGGGATGACGAAAGGGGGGCGCTGCGGCCGGGATGACGAAAGGGGGGCGCTGCGGCCGGGATGACGAATTGTGTAGACGCTGCATGGATCAAACGAAATCCGTATACGGAATAGAGGAGCAATTGAATGGCCAAAGCGACAGTTAACGACATTGAGATCGAATACGAAATCTGGGGGGAGGACGGCGACCCGCTGCTGCTGATCTCCGGCCTCGGCTCCCAGTTGATCAAGTGGAGCGAGGCGCAGATCGCCAGTTTCCGCGACCAAGGCTTCCGCCCCATCGCCTATGACAATCGGGACACCGGCCTGTCGACCAAGTTCGACGACTGGGGACCGGCGGACATTCCCGCCGCCTTCAAGCAGGCCCGGGCCGGAGAGACCGTGGCCGCGCCCTACAATCTGGAAGACATGGCGGCGGACGCGATCGGTCTGCTCGATCATCTGGGGATCGAGAAAGCGCATCTCTTCGGTAGCTCCAATGGCGGCGCCATCGCCCAGATCATCGCCATGGACTATCCGGACCGCACCGCCAGCCTGGTTTCCGCCATCTCCACCTCCGGCCGCCGGGGGATGGCGAAGCCGGCGCCGGCCTCGGCGGCCTGGCTGAACCGGCCGCGCAATCCGGCCGGCACGCGGGACGGCGCCATGGACGAGGCGGTGGAAACCGCCGGCATCAACGGCAGCCCGGCCTATCCGCGGCCGGAAGCGGAACTCAGGGAGGAGGCGGCGCGGCTCTACGATCGCTGCTTCTATCCCGCCGGCAACAGCCGCCATCTGCTGGCCAGCATTGCCTCCGCCGACGGAAGGGTGCCGCGCCTCGGCGAGATTACCGCGCCGACCCTGGTGATCCACGGCCGGGACGACCCGCTGATCCCGCTCGAATGCGGGGAGGACATCGCTAAGTCGATCCCCGGTGCTGAACTGCTGGTTTATGACGGCATGGGCCACGACTTCCCGGAAGAATTGTTGGCCGACATGGCGGCGGCGGTACGACGCAACGCGGATCGGGGCAAAGCGCGGAGTGCGGCCTGATGGGCCGCATCGACGGCCGCGTCGCCGTCATCACCGGCGGTGCCCACGGCCTGGGCCAGGCCACGGCCCGCCGTTTCGCCGAGGAAGGCGCGCGCTTGATGCTGGCCGATATCGACGGCGACGCGCTGGCCACGATGGCCGAGGAGATCGGCGGCGACGTCGAAACCCTGACCGGCGACGTCACCGATGAGCGGGTGGCGGAAGCCTTGATCGACCGCACGGTCGACCGCTTCGGTCACATCGATATCCTGGTCAACAATGTGGGCGGGTCGCGCAATGCCAAGATTTGGGAGATGTCGGTGGCGGATTGGGATTATACGATCCGGCTCAATTTGCGCGGTATGTTTCTGTGTACCCGCTTCGCGGTGCCGCGGATGATGGATCAAGGCGGGGGCAAGATCGTCTGCCTGTCCTCCGGCGCGCGGGAGGGAACGCCCTGGCTCGCGCATTATTCCGGCGGCGCCGCCTATTCCGCCTGCAAGGCCGGCGTGCACGGTTTCATCCGCGACGTCGCCATGGAACTGGCCGAACACAAGATCACCGTCAATGCCGTCGCGCCCGGCCCCATCGACACCGACCGCGTCGGTCCGGGCTTGCGCGAACTGGAGACGCAGGTCGACAAAGGGCCGATCCGCCTGACCCCCATGGGCCGCCTCGGCTTGCCTGAAGAAGTCGCCAACGCCATCCTGTTCCTGGCCAGCGACGACGCCTCCTACATCACCGGCCACACCCTCGCCGTCGCCGGCGGGCGATAGGGCCGCCACCGCCAACATAGTCTCGTCATGCCGGACGCGGCGCAGCCGTGATCCGGTATCTCGTCGAAGTCGGAGCTCCATCCTAAACGAGATACCGGCGCTAGGCCGGTATGACGAGAAGGTTGTGTAGACTAAAGCGCCGCCAGGCCCGCTTCCAGGCGGGCGGCGATGCCGTCGGCGCCGCAGCCGCGGGCGAGGGGTAAGGCTTCTTCGTAGCAGGCGCGGGCCTCGGCGGTTCGTCCCTTATGGCGGTGCAGGTCGCCGAGGTCGAGCGTCAGAGTGACGTAAAGGCTGGGCCGTTCCGGACCGGCCAGCCGGCGGGCGTCTTCCAGTTTTCGGCGAGCCAGGCTATCGGCACGCGGCAGGGTCTTCAGGAAGAACCAGAGATTGCTCAGCATCAGCAACATCGACGGCCGTTCCGTGGACGTGGCGATGCGTTGGTAAACTTGCGCCACGAACCCGGCCTCGAAGTATCTGGCGACACCATAGCCGAGGTCGGCGTAACGCTGCCCCGCCTCTTCGAGCAGGCGGACGCCGTCAGCGATCTGTCCCGACAGCACCATGGCCAGCGCCACCACGCTGTCGATGCCGTTGGCGGTGACCTCCGCTTGGCCGGCTTTCATGCGCCGGCGCAGGTCGTCGCCTTCATCCCACAAGGCGGCGGGGTCATAGCCTGTATGGCCGGTGCCGGCGAGCAAAACTTTGGCGGCCAGCAGGGCGAAATGGGCCTGCATGCGGTCGATCGGTGACAGGGAAGCGTCGATCGCCTGCTGGCCTTGCGCGATCGCCAATTCCGGATCGCCAGTGAAAGCGTCGACCATGATCAACGCGCCGGCGCCCATGGTAGCGGCGCGGCTGTCGCCGGTTTCCCGGCTCAACGCCATCAGGTCGAGGGCATGGCGGCGGGCGATGTCGGGCCGGGCCGCGAACATGCCGGCTACGGACATGCAAAGTCGCGCTTTCGAGCGGACCCAGACATTGCCGGCCTTCACCGCGACGGTTTCCGTTTTGGCAAACAGCGAGCTCATCACTTCCAGCGCATCGGGCCCCGGATCGATATAGTAGAGATGCCACCAAATCTGCCCCAGCAGGGCGTGGGCCAAGGCGCCGTCGTCGCCGCACTGTTCCGCCAGGGTCAGCGACCGCGCCAGCATCGTCTCGGCCTCCGCCGGGCGGGCGGAGAAGGCGTAGGCGTAGCCGCATTCGGCCAACCGCCGGGCCTCATGCGCCGGGCTGCCAAGGGCGTCGAAGCGGTCCGCTACCTTGGTCAGCATATCGACGACGCCGGCCATATCGGCGCGGTAATAGTACACGCGCGCCATGTTCAGCGCCGCCTCCACCACGGTCAGGTCGTCGGCGCAGGTCGGGTCCTCGGCGACCAGCGCCATAATCTGCCGGTAGCGGTCGGCGGCGTCTTCCAGGGCGTAGACGCGCAAGCTCTTCTCCCCGGCGACGGTCAGGTGGCGCACCGCCGCGGCGCTGTTGCCGGCGACAATGTAATGGCGTGCCAGCTCCTCCGCGACGTCGGCCAGACGGTCGGCGAAGTGGTTTTCCAGCGCGTCGGCGATTTCGCCATGCAGCTCCGCCCGCTTGTTGCGGAGCAGACTGTCATAGAGGCCATCGCGCACCAAAGCGCTGTTGAAACGCCAGGTGCCGTGATCGGCCTCGCGGATCAGGTTCTGCTCCTGCAACCGCTGCAGCAGGCTCGGATCGAGATTGTCGTTGCCGGCGACGCGGGCGACCGGGGCGGCTACGAAGTCGCGGCCGGCGACGGCGGCGGCCTCCAGGAAGCCGCGGCTCGGCGGGTCCAATTGATCGACCCGGCGCATCAGCAGATTTTCCAAGCTCGCCGGCAGCACTTCGTCCAGGTCCGTGTCGAAGCGCACATTGCCCTCCGCGAGCGACAGCCGGCCTTCCCGCCTGAGATAGTCGACGATTTCCTCGGCGAAGAGGGGGTTGCCGTCCGCCTTCTCCGCCACCAGATCAGCCAGAGCGTCGGGCAGGCGCTCGACCCCGAGACGGCCGGCGGCGAGTTGCTTGATCTCCGTTGCGCTCAGGGGTGTCAGGGTCATATCCAGGTCGTCGGCCGCGTCCGTGCGATCGACGGCGATACCGGCGCGGTAAGTGCAGATCACCAGCAGCCGATCCTGGGCGCGGTCGGCGACCGCCCGGCGCAACAACTGCGCCGACGACAGATCGAGCCAGTGGGCGTCGTCGATGAACAGCACCGTTGGTCCGCGCTGCAAGATCGCGCCGATCAGCTCGAGCAGCAGATCGCGGGTGCGGCGTCCGGCCAGCTCCGCATTCTCCCGCCGGAACTCATCGCCGGTCACGTCGAAGCCAAGCAGGTTCAGCAGATAGGGCAGGGCCGGCGCCGCATCGATGCCCAGCGCCTCCATACCTCGCTGCAAGCGCCGCTCGGTCTGGCCGCGGTCGCTTTCCTTGGTCAGGCCGAATTCCCGTCGCAGCACCCGCAGGAATGGCTGGAACGGTGTGCCCGCCTCACCGGCGGTGCAGTAGCCGGACAGCCAATGCCAATCCCTTGCCGCTGGTTGCCGCCGCAATTCGTGGATCAGCCGCGACTTGCCGATGCCGACATCGCCGGTCAGGTTGATTCGCTGCGCCGCCCCGCCGGCTGCGCGCAGCAGCCATTCGGAAAGCCGCAGCAATTCCTCGCCCCGGCCGACCAGCGGCGACAGCCCGCGCATCACCGACACGTCGAAGCGGGTGAGCTCGCCGGCGACGCCGGTCAGTTGATGGGCCACGACCTCTTCCGCCCGGCCTTTCAGCTGCCGCCGTTCGGCTTCGCCGGTTTCCGCGTAACCCTCGACCTGGGACATCACGTCGGCGCTAATCAGGATGCCGCCGGGCGGCGCGGCCTGTTGCAGACGGGCCGCCACATTGACGCTGTCGCCCAGCGCGGTGAAGGACAGGGCGTCGCCTTCACCCATACGGCCCAGCACCACCGGGCCCGTATGGATGCCGATGCGCAGTTGCACGTCCTCGTTGACCCGGGCGATCCGCGCCTGGATGTCGAGGGCGGCGCGACAGGCATGCAGACTGGCATCCTCCAGCGCCACCGGGGCGCCGAAGATCGCCATCAGGCCGTCGCCGGCGAATTCGCGGACGCTGCCGCCCTCCGCCTCGATGGCGGCATTCTGCTCGTTGGTCACGCGGTGGATCAGCTCGAAGGTCGCTTCCTCGCCCAACCGCTCCGCCAAGGTGGTGTAGTCGACGATGTCGGCGAACAACACGGTGACTTGCCGGCGATGACCGTCGGCCGATTGAATGCCGGTGTCTGGGGAGGTTTCGGACAACCCTGCCTCCGCGTATCTAAATGCGACTCCATGTTATCGGCTAATATAGGACGAGACAATGTAGCTGGCGTTCGCATGTCGCTAACAGATGATATGTCCGGTCTATGTAGTAAATGAACTGCCCGGTTTTAGAGTCTCTCGAAAGAGAGGGATTCGATGCGTCGGATGGAACAGATACAAGGATTGCGATTGATGAAGTTTGACGAAGTTTTCGGTCGTCATTTTGGCGGCGATTTGAGCCAGCGCGAGGCGGCGGAGATTTTGGGCGTTTCGGAGCGCACGTTCCGGCGCTGGCTGGATCGCTATGTGGCGGAAGGCGCTGAGGGTTTCTATGACCGGCGTTTGGGTCGCGCACTGGTCCTCTTCGGCCCGCAGCCAATCGGCGTCGAAGGCCTTGTCGCTCAGCAGGGCGGCGAACACGCCGTTCTTGGCCCAACGCCGGAAGCGCTGAAAGGTGCTGTTCCAGTTGCCCAGATCGGCCGGCAAATCGCACCACGGCGCGCCGGTGCGCACGCGCCCGAGAACCGCTTCCAGAAACCGTCTATTGTCCGCCGCCATCACCCCGTAATCGCTGGCCTTGCCCGGCAGACGCGGTGCAGCCTTTTCCTAAATCCTATCCGTACTAACAAAACGCGACTCAACGATGACAAACTCCGCACAAACACCAAACGACATCTTGAATTACTTTTCGCACTGTTTGGAAATCCCATAATTGTCCAACAGGCTTCAGTTGACTTTTAACTAAATTCTTTGCAACCTATAAGGGTTTATTTTAGCATAATAAGGAGATTAATATGCCGAAAAATGAAATCACAAATGTGGAAAAGCAGCTCGAAAAAGCATTTGGTCAATTCGGCGTCCCAAATTCGGATACCAGCGTAACGACTGAGATATCCGCATACGACTTTAAAGCAGGTAAGGTCGCCGTTGTTTCATATAAAACAGGAGCTATACTCAGAGGCGAAAAGCACGCTACCCCGACACCCGAATGTACAGATACATATCTTTATGATATCTTTGGGAAGTCAAGAACCGACCAAACCGGCAAGGTGATATTTCAACTACGTTACTACATGTGCGAAGGTGTCCTTGCCGGCCCAGTTTTTGTGACGGCAACCGCGAATTCCGATACCTGCGCAATCATGACAACCAGGGGTAAAGTTGATTCAAGTGGTATAAATGTCTCGATTGAAGCTGAAAGTTGGGCGCCCGATGGGTCACCACAACCCTTTACGAGTTTCAACTTTTCGTGTCGAGTGACGTATAGGTCAGATAGGTGAACTTTTAGTTGCTAACAAACGCCCGGCTTGGCCTCCCCCGCCGGGCGCGCTACGTCTAAACGATCACACGATTTCAAGAGCTTAGACGCTTTGTCAATCCGCTTCCGTTGACGCCCTCGCCCATACGGCCCAGCACCACCGGGCCCGTATGGATGCCGATGCGCAGTTGCACGTCCTCGTTGACCCGGGCGATCCGCGCCTGGATGTCGAGGGCGGCGCGACAGGCATGCAGACTGGCATCCTCCAGCGCCACCGGGGCGCCGAAGATCGCCATCAGGCCGTCGCCGGCGAATTCGCGGACGCTGCCGCCCTCCGCCTCGATGGCGGCATTCTGCTCGTTGGTCACGCGGTGGATCAGCTCGAAGGTCGCTTCCTCGCCCAACCGCTCCGCCAAGGTGGTGTAGTCGACGATGTCGGCGAACAACACGGTGACTTGCCGGCGATGACCGTCGGCGGCGGCGTGACGTTCCTGCGTTTGTTCGGACACGGATTTCGATCCAGCTAATTGAGCGAACCCTGGTACCTTATCGGCAACGGCCGGCGGAAACAACGCATGCGGTTTGCCCGTTGGCGCGCATATGCCAAGATACGCGCCGGCACGAAGACAGGGAGGCGAAGCCATGGTTTACGATCCCCGCATGCCGGCGCGCGAGGTCTGCGTGCTCGGCTATCTGCTGGAGCGATGGGCGCGGGAGAAGCCGGACGAGACCGCGGTGATCTTCCACGGCGGTGAGACCTGGAGCTGGGCCGACGCCCTGGCCCTGACCCGCCGCGCCGCCAAGGGCCTGCGGGATATGGGCGTGAAGAAGGGCGACCATGTCCTGTCCTGGCAGCCGAATAACCGGGAAGCCGTGCTGACCTGGTTCGCGCTGAACTATCTGGGCGCGGTCTATGTGCCGGTAAACACGGCCTATAAAGGCAATCTGCTGCAACATGTGGTGCAGCTCTCCGACGCGACTTTGATGATCTGCCACGCCGACCTGGCACCGCGTTTGGCGCAGATCGACGGCGGCGCGCTGCGCGATGTGATCGTCACCCACGGCATGGCTGAATTAGCGGGCTATACGACCCATCCTGCCGACCGGCTGCTGCCCGACCACGGGTTGAGCGAAATGCCCGAAGTCGTTGAGCCCTGGGACACCCAGTATATCATCTTCACCTCCGGCACCACGGGACCGTCGAAGGCGGTGCTGTCGTCCTATGTTCAGGGTTACGCCATGGGGCCGGAGGCGCACGATCATTTCGACGGCAGCGAACGCATTCTCATTAACCTGCCCATGTTCCATGTCGGCGGCACCATCTTCTTCATCATGGCCATGGCGGTCGGCGGCTCCTGTTTTCTGGATACGCATTTCAAGACCGGCGAGTTCTGGCAAACGGTGCGGGATAACGAGATCACCTTCACCTGCCTATTGGGCGCCATGTTCCCGTTCCTGCTGAACCTGCCGCCGAGCAATCAGGATCGGGATCACAGTTTGCGCAAGGCGGTCTGCGTGCCCTGGAACGAGGAGAGCATGGCGGTCGGCCGGCGCTACGGCATCGAAATGCGCACGACCTTCAACATGACGGAGATCTCTTCGCCCATGGTCTCCGACCCCTTCCCGCCCACCGCCGGCACCTGCGGCAAGCTCCGCCAAGGCGTCGAGGCGCGGGTGGTGGACGAGAACGACTGCGAAGTGGCGCCGGGCGTTGTCGGCGAACTGATCGTCCGCACCGACCGGCCCTGGGCCATGAACCACGGCTACTACAAGAACCCGGAGGCGACGGCCAGGGCCTGGCGCAATGGCTGGTTCCATACCGGCGACGGCTTCAAATATGACGAAGACGGCTATTTCTACTTCGTCGACCGGATCAAGGACGCGATCCGCCGGCGCGGGGAAAACATCTCCTCCTTCGAGGTGGAAAGCGAGGTCAACCTGTTCGACCCGGTGGGCGAAGCCGCCGCCATTCCGGTGCCGAGCGAGCTGGGCGAGGACGAGGTCATGGTCGTGGTCACGCCGGCCAGCCCCGGCGCCGCCGTCGATCCGCTGGCGCTGTTCCAATTCCTGGAACCCCGCATGGCCCATTTCATGCTGCCCCGCTATATCCGTGTGCTCGACGACCTGCCGAAGACGCCGACCCAGAAGGTGCAGAAGAACCTGCTGAAAGACGCCGGCGTCACCCCCGACACCTGGGACCGCGAAGCCGAGGGCATCGTCGTGAAGCGGGAGAAGATCGGGGTCTAGGTCAAGTTTGCTTCCCCGACCGCTCGGCCAGCCAAATGCCGCCGAGAACCAGGGCGAGGGAGAGGCCGTGGAAGAGTTCGAAGCTTTCGCCCAGGACGAAGACGCCCAAGGCGGCGGCGAAGATCGGCACCAGATTGACGAAGACGCCAGCGCGGCCGGGGCCGACGATATCGACGCTGCGCAAGAAACAAAGCTGCGCCAGGAAGGAGGGGAAGATCACGACGAAACCGATCACCGCCCAGCCCTTCGCCGTCGGCCATTGCCAGGCGTCCAGCAGATATTCGACGGCCGCGATCGGCAGCGCTACGATCAGGGCGGCCACTGCCATCACCGCGAACATGGCCAGGCCGGAGACGGCAGGCCGCCGCTGCAACCCCAAGGTATAGCCGGCATAGCAGACGCAGGCGCCAAGCATCAGCAGGTCGCCGGCATTGAACCGCAAGGCCAACAGGCTGTCGAGCGAACCTTGGCTGGCCAGCACGGCGACGCCGATCAGCGTGACCGCCACGCCGACGATCTGCGCCGCCGTGACCGGCGTGCGAAACAGCAGATAGGCGCCCAGCAGCACGATCACCGGGATCGAGCCCTGCAGGATGCCCAGATTGATCGCCTGCGTGGAATGGGCGGCCACGTAAAAGAGCGCGTTGAAGCCGGTATAGCCGACGCCACCCAGCAGCAGGATAAACGGCAGATGCCGGCGCATCGCCGGCCAATCCGCCCGTACGGCACCCCGCGCGACGACGGTCAGCAGCAGCATCACCCCGATCCAGCGGCAGGCCACCAGGGCCATCGGCGAGACCTCCCCCACCGCAATCCGCCCCGCCACCGCGTTCGACCCCCACATGAACGTGGTGGCCAGCAACAGCAGGCGGGCTTGGGCAACACTGCCGGCGCCGTAATTGTCGTTCGCGGTCATGGTACGCCGCTCAGGCGGCCGGTCCGTTCGCCGCCAGGAAGCCGTGGATATGGCGCAGGGCGATGGCGATCTTGCGGTCGTTTTCCTTCCAGGGATAGAGGCTGACCTGGGAATGCGGCGCCAGCAGGGCGGTTTCCATCGCCGTCGCATAGGGGTGGGCCGGGATGTCGTCCGGCAGGATCAGCACCGGCACCTGGCAATTGCGCACGAAGTCCCGGTCCACGGTAAAGACGAAATCGGCGCGGTTCGTGTACATATTATTCAGGAAGTCGGAAATCATCTCCATGGTATATTCCGGCCGCCGCTTGATGAATTCGGGCGCCCAACCGGTGATATTGTTGTTGTAGTAGATGTCCGGATGGCTGGAGATATAGCCGCTCGGATGCACCAGAACCGCCGCGTCGACCCGTTCTCCGGCATGCTTCAGCAGGTTCCAGATCATCGGCCCACCGATGCAGAAACCAAGGACCGCGAACCGGTCGATGCCGAGATGGGCCAGCAGGGCCAATTGATCGTCGACGAAGCCATCCCAGGTCCGCTCGATCTCCAGCGGCCCTTCGGTGCCGCCGCCATTGGCATTGCGCAGGTCGAGCGCGACCACCCGATGGGTGCCGGCGAATGCCTCCAGCGGATTGAAGGCGTGATCGTCGAGCCCGGCAATGGTCGCGTTCAAACCGCCGCCGGGGATCACCAGCAGCGGCGGGCCGGAACCGGCCTCTTCATAGTGGATGGTCACGGGTCCGTTTTCGAATGTCGGCATGGCTGGATGTCTCTGCTGGTTATGGGCAATGTCGAGGTCTTGGCATGCGAGCTTATACCAAGGCCCGGCAATAGGCAGCCATTTGATCGCGGCGGGCGCCGGCGGGTCTTTGCTTGGAGGGTGGGAGAGGGTATAACGGCGGCAGCTTAGAAACTCTCTAAACACCGATAACCATAGGAATTCCCGCCATGCCCGCCTATCGCTCCTACCGCACGACCCAAGGCAAGCAAGCCGCCCATGCCCGCGCCCTTTGGCGGGCCACCGGCACCGCCACGGAGGATATGGACAAGCCGATCATCGCCATCGCCAATTCCTTCACCCAATTCGTGCCCGGTCATGTGCATCTGAAAGACCTCGGCCAGATGGTGAAGGCGGAGATCGAGAAGGCCGGCGCCATGGCCAAGGAATTCAACACCATCGCCGTGGACGACGGCATCGCCATGGGCCATGACGGCATGCTCTACAGCCTGCCGTCGCGGGAGATCATTGCCGACGCGGTCGAATATATGGTCAACGGCCATTGCGCCGACGCGCTCGTCTGCATCTCCAACTGCGACAAGATCACGCCGGGCATGCTGATGGCGGCGATGCGGCTGAACATCCCCACCGTCTTCGTCTCCGGCGGGCCGATGGAAGCGGGCAAAACCCAGATCCACGGTAAGGAGCGGGTGGTCGACTTGATCGACGCCCTGGTCGCCTCCAGCGATCCCAATGTGGAGGAGGAGGAGATGGCGGCCATGGAGGAGGTTGCCTGCCCGACCTGCGGTTCCTGCTCAGGCATGTTCACGGCCAACTCCATGAACTGCCTGACCGAGGCGCTGGGGCTGGCGCTGCCCGGCAACGGCAGCATTGTCGCCACCCATGCCGGCCGGAAGGAGCTGTTTCTGGAAGCCGGCCGGCGCATCGTCGAGATGACCCGGGCCTATTACGAACTTGAGGACGAGCGGGTGCTGCCGCGCAACATCGCCAATTTCGACGCCTTCGAAAACGCCATGTGCATGGATATCGCCATGGGCGGGTCCACCAACACGGTGCTGCATCTGCTCGCCGCCGCCTATGAGGGCGAGGTGGATTTCACCATGGCCGACATCGACCGCTTGAGCCGCAAGGTGCCGAACCTGTGCAAGGTTTCGCCTGCGGTGCCCCATTATCACATGGAAGACGTGCACCGGGCCGGTGGCGTCATGGCCATTCTGGGCGAGTTGGAGAAAGGCGGCCTCTTGAATACGGAGGTCAACGACGTGCTCGGCGATACGCTCGCCGACAAGCTGGCCATGTGGGACGTCGGCCGCAGCAATAATGCGCGGGTCGTCGATTTTTACAAGGCCGCGCCCGGCAACCGCTATTCCATCACCGCCTTCAGCCAGGACGACCGCTATGCGGAGCTCGACCTGGACCGGGAGAGCGGCTGCGTCCGCGACATGGAGCACGCTTATTCCAAAGACGGCGGCCTGGCCGTGCTGTTCGGCAATCTGGCCGAGGAAGGCTGCATCGTGAAGACCGCCGGCGTCGACGAGAGCATCTGGAAGTTCAAGGGCCCGGCCGTGGTCTTCGAAAGCCAGGATCTGGCGGCCGAGGGCATCCAGGGCGGCCAGGTCAAGGCCGGCGACGTGGTCGTCATCCGTTACGAAGGTCCGCGCGGCGGCCCCGGCATGCAGGAAATGCTGGTGCCGACCAGCATGATCAAGGCGGTGGGCTTAGGCAAGAAATGCGCCCTGATCACCGACGGCCGCTTCTCAGGCGCCACCTCGGGTTTGTCGCTTGGCCATATTTCGCCGGAAGCGGCGGAAGGCGGCCTGATCGCCCTGATCGAGGACGGCGACGAGATCGAAATCGACATCCCGGAACGCAAGCTGGCCCTGAACGTGGACCCGCAGGAGATCGAGCGCCGCCATCAGGCCATGCTGGCCCGCGAGGGCAACGCCTGGCAGCCGGCAAACCGGGACCGCACCGTCTCCCGCGCGCTGCGGGCCTATGCCAAGCTCGCCCGCAGCGCCGCCTACGGCGCCGTGCGCGACCCGGACCAGTGAGCCAATGGACACCGCGTAGGGCGGTTGCGGACGACGCCCCGGCCTTCCGCGCTTTAGTCCGCGACGCCTATCGCCACTATATCGACCGCATGGGGCGGGAGCCTGGGCCGATGGTTGAAGACCATGCGGCGCAGATCGCCGAACATCAGGTCTGGGTGGTGGAACAAGACGGCACCCTGATCGGCGGCCTAGTGCTGATGGCCCATGACGATTACCTGCTGCTCGACAATATCGCCGTCCATCCCGATACCCAGGGCCAGGGTCTGGGCCACGAACTGCTCGACTTCGCCGACACCGAAGCGCGCCGCCAGGGCTATCGCGTGATCAAGCTCTACACGCACCACACCATGACCGAAAACATCGCCCTCTACACCAAACTCGGCTGGCACGAAACCGGCCGCGGCAAAGCGGGGCCGTATGAGCGGGTCTATATGGAGAAGGGGTTGTAGGCTGCGCGTCTCGGCAAAAAAAGCGGCCGGGATGTCGCCATCCCGGCCGGCGCGACCCATGGGGCATGGGCGGGACTAGAAGCGGTAACCGACGCCGACGCCGAAGATCCAGGGGTCGATGTCGACGCTGGAATTGATTGCCCCGCCATTGACCGAGACATCGGTGTTCAGGAACAGCTTCTTCAAGTCGGCGTTGACCGACCAACGTTCGTCGATTTTCACGTCGACGCCGATCTGCAGGGCGAAGCCGAAGCCGTCGTCATAGCTGATGCTGCTGACGGCGCCAGGCTTCTCGTTGTAGAAAATCGTGTAGTTGATGCCGGCGCCCACATAAGGGCTGATCTGGCCTTTAGGCAGGAAATGCCATTGCAGGGTCAGGGTCGGCGGCAACAGGCGCACGGAGCCGAGATCGACATCCGGATCGCGCAGGCTGACATTATGTTTCGTGGTCGCCAGGATCAGCTCGGCGGCGATGTTTTCGGTGAAGAAATAACTGAAATCCAATTCGGGGACATAGTCGTCCTTGATCCGCACGGTGCCGCCCAATGCGTCCGTCGTGCCGTCTTCGTCCGGCACCACCGCCAGACCGCGCAGGCGCACCAGAATATCGCCCGCGTCCTTCGCCGGCGCCAGGCCCGGCACCATCAGCGCCGCCGCCAACAAGGCACTCGCCGCGTACGTAACCCATCTCATCTCTCTTCTCCTCTCGAGTAGACGTCCATACCGATGTCGGCGGGCGGCACGCGGAAGAGGCGGGATGGGAACGCTTCGGCGTCGGGCGGGAAGTCAGCCAACACCTATGGATAAAGGAAAGTTCGGTGGCGAATGACAGAGGACAACTTGTCTCGCGACAATCCACCGCACCGGTGGCGCGGATTTCGGCTTGACCGGCCTAACCGGCGACGTCGGGGCGCCACCAGTTGGGCTTGGATTCTTCGAAGCTATGCTGGACGTCGGGGACGATGTCGTCGGGCCGGTCCAGGCTGGCGATGACGATGGAGATATATTCGTAACCGTCGTCGATCGCGCAGAGGGCGCTGCCGCAGGCCGGGCAGTGGCCGCGCCGGCAATTCTCGGACGACCGATAGGTTCGCGGTTCCCCGGCCTCGCCGGTCCAGGCGAAGGCGGACAGGGGAAACTCGACCCAGGCCACGGTCGGCGCGCCGCTCCAGCGCTGGCATTGGCGGCAGGAGCAGAGATGCGGAAACACCGGCGCCGCCGTTGCCCGGTAGCGCACCGCCCCGCACAGGCAGCCGCCTTCGAATTGCTCGGTTTCGGTCATCGAACGTCCTCCATCTTCCCTCAGCCTACACCGTCATTCCAGCCTTGCGCCGGAATCTTGGCCAGGATCGAGCTCGACCGTCTAAGAGATTCCGGATCGCGCTGCGCTTGTCCGGAATGACAAATGCGTATTCTTAGGTTCACCTGATCGCCGGCAGCACTTCATTCTCCATCAGCGCCATCGCCGTCGGCGCTTCGGCGTGGCGGGAGAGGCCGAGGCGGCCGCCGATGACGACTTTGTCGAGGCCGAGACCGGCGAGGGTCTGGAGGCGCGCAACGCATTGCTCGGGCGTGCCGACGATGGCGAAGTGATCGATGAATTCCGGCGTCAGGGTGCCGGCCTGTCGGCTGTCGGCCTGGGTGTGCTTGGTCATGTCATAGGCCTCGCGCAGGCGGTGTAGGGCCGCCTTGGCGGCGTCCGACCAGGGGCCCATGGTGCGGCCATGCATGACGTTGAAGCGGGCGAAGGTGGTCAGGCCGCCGCGCACCAGATCGCGGGCGGTGTCGATGTCGGGATGGCAGGCGCAGTTGAGATAGGCGCCGAAGGCGACGCCGTCCGGATCCAGACCGGCGTCGCGCCGCGCCTGCTTCGCCACCTCGATGCCCCAGGCCAGCCGGTCCAGGTCGGCGCCCAGGGTGAACATCACCCGCTCCCCATGTACGGCGCCGATGCCGATGACCTTGGGCCCGGTCGCCGCAATTTCCACGGGTACCTTGTCGGTGCCGGCTATCCAGGCGATGCGGCTGTCCGGCGGCGCCTCCGCCAGCTGCAGGTCGGACATGGGCCGGGCGACGGCGTCGGGGATATCGATCTCCGCGAACGGCACCGCCTCGCCGCGCAGATAGGCCTGCAGATGGCGTAGATAGGTTTCGAAATGGCCGACCCCGCCCGGCGCCCGGCCGAGATGGGCCAGCGCGGAATCGCCCCGGCCGATGCCGAGCACGGCGCGGCCCTCGGCGACCCGGTTGACGCTGGCGATCGCCGTCGCGGTGGCGGCGGCTTGCCGGGTCACCGAATTGGTCACCGCCGTGGCGAGGCCGAGCCGCTCCGTCACCGTCGCCGCCATGGCCAGCGCCACATAGGGATCGCCGGAGAGGTTTTGGGAATCGACCACGGCCAGGCCGTCCCAGCCAGCGGCCTCCACCTGCTTGGCCAGCTTCATGGTGCCCCGCGGCGAGGCCGCACCGGTGGTCCAGAGTTCCATCAGCCGTCCTCCGCCAACCGATAGACGCGGACCGCCGTGTCATGGAACATGGCCTGCTTCTCGTCTTCGCTATAGCCGGCGGCGATCCGCTTTAGGGCGTTCCACAACACCGGATAGCTGCAGGACACCTTGTCGACCGGGAAGTTGCTTTCGAACATACAGCGGCCGGGTCCGAACTGTTCGATGGCGTGATGCATGAAGGGTCCCCAGGCCTCGGCCAGTTCCTCGGAACCGGGCGGTGCGTCGCGGCGGTGGAACTTGAAGCCGCAGCGGGCCATGCCCAGACCGCCGAGCTTGGCGACGACGTTCTCGCATTTGGCCAGCTCGGCGATATCGGCCCGCCATTGCGCGTCGAAATCCGGCCAGCGGTCCTCATAGGGCCCGATGCCCATGGGGCCGCCGAAATGGTTCAGAATGATCGTGGTCTCGGGGAAGGCGCGGGCGAGGTCGGTCAGCTCGGGGATTTGCTTAAAATACTGCCAGCCCTCGAAGCTGAGACCCAGTGGCGCCAGGCGGGCGAAGCCTTCGCGAAAGGTCTTGTCCAGCAGCAGATGCTGGGGCGGATTGGTATGGGAATTGGCGACGTCCTCGCTGGCGTCCCAGCCGGCGGCATGGCGAATGCCCTTGAAGCGCTTGGCCGGCCCGCCGGCGGCGATATGCGCTTCCAAGACCTTCTGCACCCGGTCGCCCAGGCACAGATCAGCAAAGCTGACGATACCGGCGCAGGCTTGGGTAGTGCCGTAGCGGCCGCTGGCCGCCATCGCCGCCTGGCCGTTGACGAACTCGGTTTCCCCCACCGGCCGCAGCGCCGCCGGCCCGCCCTCCCGGTAGAAGGCAGTGCATTCGACGAACACCGTACTGACGATATGATGGCCCGTGCCGGTGTCTTCCAGCAGTTCGTCGAGCAGATAGCGGTTGGTCGGGAAGTCCCAAAGATGGTGGTGCGGATCGCAGATCGGCCGCTCCGGCTCGATGATGTCTTCTTCCGTCTGTGCCAGCCACGCGCTGCGATCCATGATGTAGCTCCCCCAATTTCGATCCACATTCGTCATGGGACCATGTTCCTTTGGGGGCGGCGGCGCGTCAATGCATGATGTGCGTCGGTCGGGGTGCGGCGGCCGGGGTGGGGCGGCCGGGGTGGGCGCCTCAATCCCCCTTGATCATCCGGCCCATGATGCGGCGGCCGCCGAAGATATGGACATGCAGGTGGGGCACTTCCTGATTGGCGTCGGCGCCGTTATTGGCGACCAGGCGATAGCCCGATTCTTCCACCTGCATGATCCGCGCGGTCTCCCCGATCGCCTGGATGAAGCCGGCCATCTCCGCCGCGCTGGCGTCGCGGCTGAAATCCTCCATATTCACATAGGCGCCTTTGGGAATGACCAGCACATGCACCGGCATGAGCGGATTGATGTCGTGGAAAGCCAGCGCGTGGTCGTTCTCGTAGACCTTGTTGCAGGGGATCTCGCCGCGCAGGATCTTGGCGAAGATGTTTTCGCTGTCATAGGCCATTACGTCTTCTCCATTTGTATGCGGCGCTCCCGCAGCTCCGCATAGACCTCCGCCGGCGCGACGCCCTTGGCCGCCCAATAGACCAACAAGTGATACAGCAGATCGGCGCTTTCCAGAATGAGGGCGGTGCGGTCCTGGCTCAGCCCGGCGATCACCGTTTCGACCGCTTCCTCGCCGACCTTCTGGGCGATCTTGGCGTCGCCGGCGGCGAACAGGCGGGCGGTGTAGCTCGTCTCCGCATCGCCGCCCTTGCGGGCCTCGATCACGTCGAACAATTCGTCCAGAATGGCGCTGTCGGACATCGCGGTTCTCCTGTTTCTCGCCTATTCCTCTTGATAGGCCAGCCGCTTCGGGCTTTCGAAATAGATCAAGGTACCGCATTCGGGCTGCAGGTCGGCCCAGTCCTCGATATCCAGTTCCAGTTTGGCCAGGCCGGCGGTGGGAAACTTATGCCGGGCCCGCGCCGTCGCCTCGCTGCCGCGGTCGCGGCTCAAAGCCACGGTGAGGATCTGCAGGTCCGGATTATGGGCGACGACGATGACCGAGCGCACCTCGTCCGGCAGCTCGCGCAGACGCATGGCCATATTGTCGAGGCCGCAGAGATAAAGCCGTTCGTCGACCTCCACCCGCGGCGGAGACGGCAGTTCCTTGGCCACCAGATCCCAGGTCTCCCGCGCCCGGGCGGCGGAGGAGCAGAGGGCGAGGTCGATTTGCTCCCCCTGACGGGCGAGATATTGACCCATCACCGGCGCCGCCCAGCGGCCGCGGCCGTTCAGCACCCGGTCATGGTCACTCAGTTCCGGTTGATCCCAGGCCGATTTGGCGTGGCGGAGGATGTAGAGCGTGCGCATGGAGGGACGTCCTCTCTAAAGCCGGACCGGCACGCCCTGGGCGTGCATATGTTGTTTCGCCTCGGCGACGGTGTATTCGCCGAAATGGAAGATCGAGGCGGCGAGCACGGCGCTGGCATGGCCTTCGGTCACGCCTGCCACCAGATGATCCAGATTGCCGACACCGCCCGAGGCGATCACCGGTACCGTCACCGCGTCGCTGATCGCGCGGGTCAGCTCAAGGTCGAAGCCGATCTTGGTGCCGTCCCGGTCCATGGAGGTCAGCAGGATTTCGCCGGCGCCGAGAGTTACCACGCGGTTCGCCCAATCGATCGCATCAATGCCGGTCGGGGTCCGGCCGCCATGGGTGAAAACCTCGAAATTCCCGGCGTTGCTGCGTTTGGCGTCGATCGCGGCGATAATGCATTGACTACCAAACTTCTGAGCCGCCTCGCGGATCAGTTCGGGTCGCTGTATGCCGGCGGTCAAGATCGATACCTTATCGGCACCGGATAGCAGGAGCTTGCGTATGTCTTCGACTGATCGGACTCCACCACCGACAGTTAGCGGCATGAAGCATTGTTCGGCTGTTGCGCGCACAACATCGAAAATGATCGATCGATTGTCTGAAGAGGCTGTGATGTCCAGGAAGCAAAGCTCGTCCGCGCCTTGTTGGTCGTAATAGCGTGCCTGCTCCACCGGATGGCCCGCATCCACGTGGTCGACATAATTAACGCCCTTGACCACGCGGCCTTCGTTGACGTCCAGGCAGGGGATGATGCGGGTTTTCAACATGTCACGCCGCCGCCAGGTTAAGCGCGTCGGCAGGCGCAATGGCGCCGTCATAGAGCGCGCGGCCGATGATGACGCCTTCGATGCCGCTGCCCGCCGCCGCTTTCAGGGCTTCCAAATCGGCCAGGTTGGTAACCCCGCCCGAAGCGATGACCGGCGTGGTCAAGGCCGCCGCCAGGGCTGCGGTAGCCTCCACATTGACGCCCTGCATGGCGCCGTCCCGGTCGATGTCCGTATAGATGATCGCGGCGGCGCCGGCGTCTTCGAAACGACGGGCCAGATCGACCGCCGCCATGTCCGACTGCTCGACCCAGCCTTCCACCGCCACCTTGCCGCCGCGGGCGTCGATGCCGATGGCGATGCGGCCCGGATGGCGCCGGCAAAGGTCGACTGCCAGGTTCGGGTCCCTTAAAGCCAGCGTGCCGAGGATGACCCGGTCCAAGCCGGCGTCGAGCCATTGCGCCACATCGGCCTCACGGCGGATGCCGCCACCCAGCTGCGCCGGCAGATCGGTGGCGGAGAGGATCGCGCGCACCGCGTCGCCGTTCACCGCCCGGCCCTCGATGGCGCCGTTCAGATCCACCAGATGCAGTTTCTTGAAGCCGGCGGCTTGGAAAGCGCGGGCTTGCGCCGCGGGATCGTTGTTGAAAGTGGTGGCGGCATTCATGTCGCCGCGCAGCAGGCGCACGCAGGCGCCGTCCTTCAGATCGATGGCGGGATAGATGTTCACGGCCGCCACCTCAGAAAGTTGGCGATCATTTTCAGGCCGTTGGCCTGGCTCTTCTCCGGATGGAACTGGGTGCCGAACAGATTGTCCCGCGCCACCGCCGCCGTCACCGGGCCGCCATAGTCGACGGTCGCCCTGACCGCGCCGGCGTCGTTCGGGAACAGGGCGTAGCTATGGACGAAATAGACATGGTCGCCGTCCCGGACGCCATCCAGAACCGGGTGCGTGTCGCCGTTCACGTTGAGTTCGTTCCAACCCATATGAGGGATCTTCAAGGTCGGGTCGCTGGGCTCGATGGCTTTGACGTCGCCGGCGATCCAGTCGAAGCCGGCGACGGTTTCGTGCTCCAGACCCCGGCTCGCCATCAGCTGCATGCCGACGCAGATACCGAAGAAGGGCCGGGCCTTCCCGATCACCGCTTCTGTCAGCGCCTCGACCATCGGATCGACGCCGCGGCGGCAATCGGCGAAGGCGCCGACGCCGGGCAGCACCACCCGGTCCGCGGCGGCAACTTTGTCCGGGTCGTCGGTGACTTCGATCTCGGCGTCCAGTCCGGATTCCGCCGCCGCGCGGGCGAAGCTCTTCTCCGCCGAGCGCAGATTGCCCGACTGGTAATCGATGATCGCGACTTTCATGAACTGAGACCGGTCGGGGCAAAGGGGCTGAGGGTTTGGCGCGGCGGCGGATGGTCCGTCACGGGCATCGGCGCGGCCTGAGGCGGGTCGCTGCTCACGTCGGGCTGCCGGGCGAAGTACAACTCCTCCGCCATGGCCAGATCGTTGGCGGCGACGACCCCATCCATCACGTAGCCCTGGCGTTCCAGCCAGAAGCGGCGGATGTCGTTGGCGAACAGGCCGATCAGCACGGCCACGGCGATCTGCACCACGCTTTGGAAGACCTCGGTCAGGCCGACCGCATACATCAGGCCGCTCAACGCCAGCTCCGCCGCCAGCAGAGCCAGCGCCACCAGCCACAACCGATGGAACAAAAACCAAAAGGGGCCGAACAGGAAGGCCCAGAAGCTGAAGGCTTCCCGGATGAAGGCCGCCTCTTCGCCGTCCCCGCCGGGCAGCCTGTGAATGGTGTAGATCCTGTTCATAATCCTTTCGTCCCGCCGTCCCTAGAGCGAGCCGCCGAGCACGCCCTTGGTCGAGGGCACTTGGTCGGCCTTGCGCGGGTCGATCTCCACCGCCTGGCGCAGGGCACGGGCCAGCGCCTTGTAGCAGCTCTCGACGATATGGTGATTGTTCTCGCCGTAGAGGTTTTCCACATGCAGGGTGACGCCGGCGGCCTGGGCGAAGGCCTGGAACCATTCCTTGAACAGTTCCGTATCCATCTCCCCCAACTTGGGTTTGGAGAAGTGGACCTTCCAGATCAGATAGGGCCGGTTCGAGAGATCGAGGGCGCAGCGGCTCAAGGTCTCGTCCATGGGGATCAGCGCGGCGCCGTAGCGGGTGATGCCTGTGCGGTCGCCCAGGGCCTGCGCGAAGGCCTCGCCGATGACGATGCCAACATCTTCCGTGGTGTGGTGGAAGTCGATATGCAGATCGCCCTTGGCCTTGACGGTCAGGTCGAACAGCCCGTGCCGCGCCAACTGCTCCAGCATGTGATCGAGAAAACCGATCCCCGTGGCGACGTCATAAACGCCGCTGCCGTCGAGATCGAGTTCGACGGAGACCTCGGTCTCCTTCGTCTTCCGCACCACCTGCCCCCGCCGCATCCGCGCGCTTCCTTCTCTTACGTGTCCGTGAGCGGGAGCGGTATAGCAGTTGCGGGGAGAAAGTGCGAGGGGGGATGTGGGGTCCACAGGTTGGCGGTATGAAATATTCATACTTTCTGCTATGATCCTGACCTAAGGGAGAAACGGATGTCTCAAATCGCCAAACGCACCATCAGCCTGCCGCCGGAACAGGCGGCCTTTATCGACGAACAGGTCGCGACCGGCCGCTATGCGTCCGCCAGCGAAGTCGTCCGCGCCGGCCTGCACGCCCTACGTGAGCGCGACCATGCCGTCGAACGCTGGCTGACCGACGAAGTGGCGGCGGCTTACGACAATCTGGCCGCAGACCCGACCCGCAAGATCCCTGCCGCCGACGCCTTCGCCGCCGTCCGCAACCGTCATAGGGCGCGCGGGCAAAAAGGCGGATGAAGCGGCGTCAGGTCTATTACGCCCCTGAGGCTCAGGACGACTTGATCGCACTGTACGATTGGATCGCGGACAAAGCCGATCCGCAGACGGCGTTCTCATACATCGAACGCTTGGAAGCCTATTGCCGAAGCTTCGACCAAGCCGCGGAACGCGGCCACCGTCGCGACGACATCCGCCCCGGTTTACGCATTGTCGGATTCGAACGACGTGTAACACTAGCATTCACCGTCTCCGACGACGACGTCACGTTCCTTCGGTTGTTCTATGGGGGTCGAGATTGGGAAGAGATGATTAATTGAGCTCAAGCGAAAACATCCTCGATGTTCGACCGCCCGAAATCTTCCTCCGGTTTGTCGTCCGCTACAACGAAAAGCAGGTTGCCACGGAGACCGTATGCGCGGCGCTTCCAATCGTGCCGACAAAGATTTGGCGGCCGAAACGGTATGGTCCCGGCACGCCGACCGGGGACTGAAGGCTCGATACCGGCGGCCGGGAGAGCCTTGCCCCTTCCCTAACCGCGCCCGCACCCTATATAAGTGTATAAGAATAAAAACATGGAGGTGCCCATGGCGGTTGTCCTCTGGGGTGGCGTGATTGTCGGTGGGATTTGCGGCGTCTTTCACGCGGTTTATCTGTTTCTGGAAATGCGGACGGCGGGCGTCGGACGGCGGCTCTACTACGGGCTCTGGGCGTTCGGACTGTGGGCCTTGTTCGGAGCTTACGTGCTGATCCTCTGGCTGGTCGCGGCGGCGGCCTGGCTGATCTTCAAGGCCGGCCGATGAGCGCGGCGGCGGACGGCCCGGCCGGGGCCGGGACCGGCAAGCGTATCGCCATCGTCGGCGCCGGCGTCGCCGGCCTGGCCACGGCGCGGCAATTGATGGCGGCCGGCCATGACTGCGTCCTGTTCGAACGCGGCGACCGCATCGGCGGGGTCTGGGCCGACGGCTATCTCAATTTCGGCGTCCAGGTACAGCGGGAGCTGTACGAGTTTCCCGACTGGCCCTTGCCGCCGGCGGCGCCGGATTTCACCCCCGGCCCGACGGTCCAACGCTATCTGGAGGACTATGCGGACCATTTCGGCATCGCTCCCCATATCCGCTTCGGCCGCGCGGTCGAGGACATCGCGCCCGACGGCGACGGCTGGCGCCTGGGCTGGCGCGAAGACGGCGCGGCGCGCCAGGACAGCTTCGACCTCGCCGTGGTCTGCGTCGGCCTCTATTCCCACACCCCCTATCTGCCACAGTTTCCGGACGAGGCCGACTTCACCGGCGAGGTCATGCATGTCTCCGCCCTCAAGCACCGGCCACAGCTCAAGGGCAAGCGGGTCGCCATCGTCGGTTTCGGCAAAAGCGCCACGGACGCGGCCCTGGAAGCGGCGGAGGCGGCCGACGCCTGCCATATCGTCTTCCGAGAGGCCCATTGGCCGATCCCGTCCAAACTGGCCGGCGTCCTGCCGTTCAAATGGGGCCTGCTGAACCGCCTCTGCAGTACCCTGCTACCGCCCTATCAGACCGCCAGCGCCCTCGAGCGGGCGGTGCACCGGCTCGGCCTGCCGCTCAACTGGTTCTATTGGCGCCTGGTCGAGGGGCTGCTGCTGGTGCAGTGCCGCTTGACCTCCAACTTCGGCCGCCGGGTCAGCTTCGTGCCGGACAAGCCAATCGAATACGACGCCTTCGGGGAAAGCGTGATGCTGCCGAAGCCGGCCTTCTTCCGCCGGGCCCGGGACGGCGGTATCGCGGCCCACCGCAGCGCCGTCGACCGCTTCACCGAAAGCGGCCTGAAGTTGAGCAACGGGGAGGAGATCGAGGCCGATCTGGTGATCATGGCGACGGGTTGGCGGACCCGCTTCCGCTTCTTTTCCCAGGACGTGCTCGACCGGTTGGAGCCGGCCGACGACGGGATCTATCTCTACCGCCATATCTGTCATCCGGCCCTGCCCGGCCTGTTCTTCGTCGGCCGCGCCGCCTCGATCTCCAGCATTCTGACCTACAGCCTGCAGGCGGCCTGGCTCAGCGAACTGTTGGCCGGCCGCGTCGCGCTGCCGGCGGCGGCCGCGATGACGCGCAACATCGCCGACATGGCCGCCTGGAAGCGGCGTTATTTTCCGGACAGCGCCTCGCGCTCCGCCCGTCTGATCGCCCATACCCAGCATTACCATGACGAACTGCTGCGCGATCTCGGCCTGAGCCCGCTGCGCAAGACCGGCCCGTTCGCGCCGTTGAAGGAACTGATCGCGCCTTATGAACCGCGCGACTATGCCGGCGTCGTCGAGCCCGCCGCCCGCGCCGAGGAGCGCGCCCGCAGCGCCCGTACCGCCGGCGCCGCCGCGCCGATGCCGTCATGAGCCGGGTTCTGCTGTTGGATCTGGGCGGCACGCTGGAGGCGAACGACGTCCCGTTCCCCTTCGTGCCGGAGTGCCTGGCGGCCCTGTCCGGGTTCGAAACCGCGAACGGCGCACCCTTGCCCATGGCCCTGGTCTCCGACTGGCCTCCGGCCGTGCCCTTCGACGACGCCCAGGTCGCGGCGCGTTTCGCGGACTATCTGGCGCTGCTGGCGCAACTGGACTTCCGCCGCCATTTCGAGCCGGTGGAGAAGCGGGTCACCCTCTCGACCCATGCCAATCTGTTCAAGCCGGACCGGCGCGTGTTCGAGTTGGCGCTGACCCGCCTCGGCGCCGGCGGGACCCTGGCGGACTGCCTGTTCGTCACCGAGAACGCGGCCCATATCGCCGCCGCCCGCGACCTGGGCATGGCGGTCCTGGACTTCGCAGAAGAGGCCGGCGCCGGCAGCTTTGCCGACTGGCCCCTCGGCCTGCTGGCGATCGCGGCGGCGCTGACGCCGGGGCCCGGGTCCTGGACCTGCGGTCGCAGGGCCGGATCGCGCCGCGTCAGGACGCCGCCCCGAACGCCACGAGCCACTATCTCGAACCCCTGCCCGACGGCCGCCGCCGCCTGCGCCGCCGCTGATGCCGACAGGTGTGTCGAAGGCCTCCCGGCCGACGGGACGGCCGGCACCCAGAAACGGATCGGATACCTGCTCTCGCTCTAGGCGAAATCGCTGCGTGCCGAGACGACGAGATCGACCAGATCGCCGCCGCCGCTGGCGCCGTTGGTCGAACTGTTCTGCCACGACTGAACGGCGACGGCCCTCGGCCCCACATCGCCGTCCCAGAAGCCGAACATGGGACCGCCCGACTGGCCGGGGAACACGTCCGCCTTGTGATAAATCGCTTGATGATCGTCGCTCTGCCCATCGTCCCCATCCATGCTGAACCAGCTTTGGTAGGTCGGGCGCTCGACGCTGGTGAGATCGGAGGGGTAGCCGATATGCCACCAGGCTTCCAATCCGTCCCAGCTATCCGTGTATCGCCGGGCACCGAGATAGCCCGTGGCATCGCCAAGGCGGTCGCTCAACACCAGGACGACATAGTCGTACTGGTCCTCGTCGCCGTTGCTGAAGCCGTCGTTATTGTCCTTCTTGATCCAGTAAACATGGGTCGCGTAAGAGGACCCGAACGGTTCGTCGCCGTTAAAGTAGGCGGGCGTGAACTTGAGCCAGTCCGCCGCGTAGCCCGGCGGCGGTGTCCAATCGACGCCGTGGTTGCAGGTCAGAATATGTCGGGGACCGATCATGACGCCGCTGAACGGACCCAAATTCGTTTCGCAGCGGCCAAAACAACTCCATGGATAACTGGTATCGCGAAAAACCCGACGATCGTCCGTGCCGAAAATCGTCGTGTTGTATTTCAGGGAATCGTCCAGTATCGCCGGGACACGTTTCATAGTCGGAATGATCTGCCGCGGCAGCGGATCGATCGCCAAATGCTTTGGAACGAACGCGTCGAGTTGCTTGGCTTGGCGAGAAAGTTGGCTGGACGGAATTCGCTTCGTGACTTCCTTGCTCTTTAGACCATAGGGATGGCTTCGTTCGCCGATCAGCGTCCCGTCGATGTCCAACCGGATTTCATAAGTTGTCCCTTCCCGATCGCCGTCGACGGACTCGACCGCCACGATTTTGGTTTTCACCCGCGGCTTTTTGTCGGCGGTTACGAATGTCCGTTTGGTGATCAGGCCTTCTTTTGAAGTAGACGCCTTCCTGGCCTTGAACGTCTTGGTGATGGATTTGTAGGTCGCTGGCTTGTTTCTTGTCCCTTTGGCCATAATCCGCTCCTCGTATGAATTGCTGAAAAAATCGCTGTATTGTACGAGGTATTTTCAATTATTCGCTGTGGGACTAACCACATTCATCGTCAACGGTCCCGCGCCGACCCGCTCGCGTCACCGCCCCAGGGGCAGCCGGACGATAAATCTGGCGCCGCCTTCCGGGCGGTTTTCGGCGCGGATGCTGCCGCCGTGGGCGTCAACGATCTGCCGGCAGATGGACAGGCCGAGGCCGGAATGCTGACCGAAGGCTTCCTCCTTCGGCCGCCTCGAATAGAAACGGCCGAAGACCCGCTCCTCCTCCCCCGGCTGCAGGCCGGGGCCCTCGTCCTCCACCGCGATCACGGCGTCGCCGTCCTCTTCATACAGCGTCAGTCGGATGGCGGCCTCGTCCGGACTGAAGGAGCGGGCGTTGGCGAGCAGATTGTCGACGACCTGGCCGAGACGGCCGGAGACCCCGTCGACCGGCGGCAGATTGCGCGGCGGCAGGCTAAGGGCATAGCGGATCGCCTTGCCGTCGCTGGTCTGGCCGTGGATGTCGACGGCGGTTTGCAGCAAGGCGGCCAGATCCACTTTCTCGTCCGGCGCCCGGGCCAGTTCCGCATCGACCCGGGAGGCGTTGGAAATATCGCTGATCAACCGATTGAGCCGCGAGATATCGTGCTGGATCAGGGCCAGCAGGCGGTCGCGCTGGGCCTCGTCCTTGGCCAGCGGCAGCGACTCGACGGCGCTGCGGATCGAGGTCAGAGGATTTTTGATTTCATGGGCGACGTCGGCGGCGAAGGCCTCGATGGCGTCGAGCCGGGCATAGAGCGTCTTGGTCATGTCCCGGAAGGCGACGGAAAGATCGCCGATTTCGTCCCGGCGATGGCCCAGGTCCGGGATCTCCACCCGGCGGGAGCGCCAGCGCCGCACCCGTTCCGCCGACTGCGCCAATTGCCGGAGCGGCCGTTCGATGGTACCGGCCAGGAAGATCGAGAGAAAGATGGTGATCGCCAGGGCCGCCGCGGTTGCCTGGAAGACGGCGCCGCGGGCTTCGCGCACCGCCTCCTGCACATCCCGGTCGTCGGTCGACAGCAGCAGCGCGCCGGCCACCTGACGCAGTTCCTGGACCGGCACGGCGGCGGTGATGATCAACGTGCCGCCTGGCCCGGCGCGGATGACGCCGCCACTGCCGCCATCCAACGCGGCCAGCGCCTCCTCGTAGTCCTTGGCATGTTGGGCCCAGCGTTCCTGATAGGCCGGGTAATCGCTGTCGCTGACCAGGATGGCGCTGACCTTGTCATAGGCATGATTGTACAGGCGCATGAACCAGCCGCCCGCATCTGGCGGCGGCAGGTAGCGCAGCTGCACCTGGCGCCGGGCGCCGGTCAGTTCGCGGCTGTCCGCGATCAGAATGCCGGTGTGATTGAACAAGCGGATGCGGCTGCGGGTCGGAATGGCCAAGCGGGCGATGATGTCGCCGGCGATGATCGGATCGATCCGCCGTTTTTCCGGCGGGCCGCGGAAGGCGCTTTCGCTGATCGCGGCGGAGATCAGCCGCGCTTCGGTTTCCAACGCTTCCGTCTTTGCCTCGAACAAGCCTTCGCGATATTCGTCGAGATAGATCACGCCGCCGACCAACAGGCAGACGGCGGCCAGATTGGGCGCCAGGATGCGCAGGGTCAGGGTCGACAGGCGCCGGCGGCGGCCGCGGCGGCGGCGCGGCGGCGGGTTGTCTTCGACCGGGTCCAGCTCGGCGCCGGGCCGGGGGCCGGGATTGTCGAGCGTCGGGCCGTCGTTCACCCGCGGCTCCCTACTTTTCCTTGTAGCGGTAGCCGAGGCCGTAGAGGGTTTCGATGGCGTCGAAGCTGTCGTCATGGGCCTTGAACTTGCGGCGCAGGCGCTTGATATGGCTGTCGATGGTGCGGTCGTCGACATAGATATTGTCGTCATAGGCCGCGTCCATCAGTTGGTCGCGGCTTTTCACATGGCCGGGCCTTTGCGCCAGGGATTGCAGGATCAGGTATTCCGTGACGGTCAATTGGACTTCCCGACCGTCCCAACTGCAGTGATGGCGCGACGAATCCAGCAGCAGCTTACCGCGCTTCAGCACCATCTCGCCGTCCTCGCCGTCGCCCGCCTTGTCCCGCACGGCGGCGCGGCGCAGAATGGTGCGGATGCGTTCCACCAGCAAGCGTTGGGAGAAGGGTTTGCGGATATAGTCGTCGGCGCCCATCTTCAGGCCGAGCATTTCGTCGATCTCGTCATCCTTGGAAGTCAGGAAGATCACCGGTAATTGACTGACCCGGCGCAAACGGTTCAGCAGCTCCATCCCGTCCAACCCGGGCATTTTGATATCCAGCACCGCTAGATCCGGCGGCTGATCGACCAGTTCCTTGAGCGCTTCGCCGCTGTCGCTGTAGCTGCGGACTTTGAAGCCTTCCGCTTCCAGGGCGATCGATACGGTGGTCAAAATATTCTGGTCGTCATCGACCAATGCCACGGTTTCCAGCATAAAAAAATCCTCGTCCTTGGCCGGCGCGGATCATCATGACACATCCGGGCCGGCGGCGCCCACAATCTTATCGCTATGGTCTGGCAAGGGTTTGTGGCGGCAAAATGACGGCTTATACCAATTTTAGATGATAGAGACCTGTTCAATGGGGCGAGATGGGCCCATTGAACAGGTCTCTATCATCTAAAGTTGGTATTAAAGGCGATTTATGCCGCGCTTCGTGATCCAGCGGAAGCGCCAGCCGAGGACCAGGGCGGCGCTGTAGACGCCGACGGTAATCCCCAGGACCAAACCCGGCAGGCCGAAATCGAAGCCGAAGGCGAACAACGCGCCGGCGGGGATCATGCCGACGACGAAGGTGGCGATATGCAGGCTGACCGGTACCCAAACGTCGCCGGCGCCGCGCAAGGCGCCCATCATCACCGCCTGGGCGCCGTCGCCCGGTAGGTTGAAGGCGGCAACGAACAGGCAGGGCACCACCAGAGCCAGCACCGCCGCGTCGCTGGTATAGAAAGCGGCGACATGGGCCGGCAGGAAGAACATCAGTACGGCGACCCCGAGCATCACCAGCACCACCAGAAACAGACCGGACCATCCCGCCCGCGCGGCGTCTTCGCCATCGCCGGCACCCACCGCTTGGCCGACCCCGACCACGGTGGCGGTGGACACGCCGATGGCGATCATGAAGATGAAGCTGAAGACGTTGATGGTGATGGTCCAGGCCGCCGCCGCGGCGGCGCCGAGCCAGCCGGCGAAGATCATCATGCTGGAAAACGCGGCGGATTCGAGGCCTTGCGCCAGGCCCATGGCATATCCCAGCCGCCGCAGCACGCGGCCGATCCGCCAGGCGTCGGTCATCGGCCCGAACAGATTGTAGCGCTGGCGATCCAAGACGACGACAATCCAGACGATCAGGGAAATGGCCAGGGCCCAACGCGCGATCGCGGTCGCCAGCGCCGCGCCCTCCGCCCCATAGGGTCCGATGAGCAGGGCGTTCAAGGCGACGTTGAACAGATTGCCGACGATCAAGGTTGCGAAGACCGGCGTGGGCCGCCGCATCGCCTCCAGCATCATGCCGCAGACCAGGAACAGATAGACCCCGGGCATGCCGATGGCATGGTACCGCAGGACCCGGCCGCCGCCCTCGGCCAGCTCCGGCGCCTGCCCCAACAGGCGCAGGATCGCCACGCCCGGCAGGCAGAGCAACACCGCCAGCACACCGGCGCCGAGCGCCGTCAGCATCGCCACCCGCCAGATCGTGCCGACGACATGGTCTTCGCCGGCGCCGCGGTATTGCGCGATCAGCACCGCGGTGCCGGATAGGGCGCCGGTGCCGATGATGAACAGGGTCTGCTGAATCACATTGGCCAAGCCGTAATGGGCCAGCTCGAGACTATTGTGCCGGCCCAGCATCAAGGTATCGGCGAAAATGATGCCGAACATGCCGAGCCGGGACAGCACCACGGGCAAGCCCAAGGTGCCGACCGCGCGCAGTTGGCCGGCGAAACCGGCGGCGGAAGCGGAAATGTCGCGGGGCTGGGGCATGTGAGGCGGGGGCTCGACGGATCGCGGGGTGGAAATAACCGCCCGCGACGAAATGGCGCTGACCGGGCAGCCTCACTTGCGGTAATCTATGACCATGCCAGAGGCAAGTAAAAAGACCGGCCCCCGACGTCTGGCCCGCGACCTGCTGCGCGGCGCCTTGACCGCCGCCGTCGCCAGCATCGATCGGGAGACGGGGGAGCCCTATGCCGCCTTCACCGTGGTCGCCGTCGATCATGACGCGAGTCCGATCCTGCTGCTCTCGACCTTGTCCGATCACTGCCAAAACGCGCTCGAGGACGATCGGATCTCCCTGCTGGTGGATCAGGCCCATGGCTTGCCCCATCCGATGACCGGCGCCCGGGTCAGCGTTCAGGGCCACCTCCAGCGCAGCGACGATCCGCATCACCGCGCGCGCTATCTAAATCGTCATCCGGCAGCGGAGCAATATGTGGATTTCGGCGACTTCGCGTTCTATCGGCTGGCGGTGACGCGGCTGCATCTGATCGGCGGCTTCGGCGTCGCGAAATGGTATGACGCGTCGGACGTCTTGTTCGATTGCGGCGACCATACGGATTTGCGCCAGGGCGAGGCCGATATCCTGACCCATATGAACGCGGATCACGGCGAAGCCATCGGTCTTTACGCCAATCGGCTGGCCGGCCAACCTGGCGATGGCTGGGTTATGACCGGGATAGACCCGGAAGGCCTGGATCTGCGCCGGGCGGGCGAGGTCGCGCGACTCGCATTCGAAACGCCGATTCGAAATCCGGACGAAGCCAGAAAAGTTTTGGTCGAACTCGCGAAAAAAGCAAGAAATTAACGCTTTCCGCTGGATTTCCGCGGCTTTTTCAACGTGCTTCGCGTTTACCTTGATCTCCGGTTGCCAGGGTCTTACATGGGCAGTATAGAAACGGGGGGAACAATATTTCACGGCTGTGGAGGACGTCTTGACTGACGGCAATACCGGCGCCGACAAATTGGCGCGGCAAGGCATTCGCAACCCCGGAACAATTCATTGGAATCTGTCGACACCGGCGCTGTACGAACACGCCATCCGCAAGGGTGAGGGCGTGTTGGCCGCCGGCGGCGCGTTGGTCGCCAATACGGGCGTGCATACGGGTCGCTCCGCCAATGACAAGTTCATCGTGCGCGAAGCCGACAGCGAGGGCGCCGTCGATTGGGGCGCCACCAACAAAGCGATTTCGGAAGCGGAATTTGACGCCATTTACCAACGTCACCTGGCCCATTACGAGGGGCGGGCGCTTTATGTGCAAGACTGCTGGGCCGGGGCCAATCCGGCTTATCGGCTGCCGGTGCGGGTGGTGACGGAGCAGGCCTGGCACAATCTCTTCACCCGCAACATGTTCATCCAGCCGAGCGCGGCCGAGCTGGACAAGTTCGAACCCGGTTTCACCGTCCTACAGGCGCCCAGTCTGGAAGCGCCGGCGGACACGCCGGGCCTGAGCAGCGGAACCTATATCCTGGTCAGCTTCGCCAAGCGCGTGGTGCTGATCGCCGGCACCAGCTATGCCGGCGAGATCAAGAAATCCGTCTTCTCCATCCTCAATTATCTGTTGCCGGACGACGATGTATTGCCCATGCATTGTTCCGTCAATGTGGGGGAGGCCGGCGACGCGGCGGTGTTCTTCGGCCTGTCGGGGACCGGTAAGACAACCCTCTCCGCCGACCCCCGGCGCGCCCTGATCGGCGACGACGAACATGGCTGGGGCGGCGACGGCGTCTTCAATTTCGAAGGCGGCTGCTATGCCAAGGTGATCAATCTGTCGGCGGAGGCGGAACCGGAAATCTACGCCACCACCGGCCGTTTCGGCACGGTGTTGGAGAATGTGGTGGTCGACCCGATCACCGGCGCGTTGGACCTGGACGACAACCGCTATACCGAAAACACCCGGGCCAGCTATCCGCTCGACTTCATCCCCAACGCGGACCTGTCCGGCGTGGCCGGTCATCCGAAGAATGTGGTGATGCTGACGGCGGATGCCTTCGGCGTGCTGCCGCCGCTCTCCAAGTTGACGCCGGAACAGGCCATGTATCACTTCTTGTCCGGCTATACGGCGAAGGTGGCGGGGACCGAGAAAGGCCTCGGCAACGAGCCGCAAGCGACCTTCTCCACCTGCTTCGGCGCGCCCTTCATGGCCCGCCATCCGAGCGTCTACGGTAATATGCTGCGGCGGAAAATCGCCGATCACGGCGTCAATTGCTGGCTCGTCAACACCGGCTGGACCGGCGGCGCTTACGGCACCGGCTACCGCATGCCGATCCAGCATACCCGCGCCCTGTTGGCGGCGGCGCTGGAGGGCAGCTTGGACGAAGCCGCGCTCGACAACGACAATGTCTTCGGCCTACACGTCCCCGGCGCCTGTCCGGGCGTGCCCGGCGAACTGCTGAACCCCCGCGGCACCTGGTCCGACGCGAAAGCCTATGACGCCCAAGCCGGCGACCTGGTCGGCCGCTTCCGCGACAACTTCGCCCAATACGAAAGCTATGTCGACGCCACGGTCAGAGAGGCGGCGCCGAAAGCGGCTTAGTTGTATTGACAATGTGAGGACAGGCGATTATGTGAGTTTCCGAAAGGAGGCTTATTATGTCGAATATGTCCAGCAAGGTTGCACCGCTTAACATTCGCGTTCGCGAAGATCAGCGTCACCTCATCGAACAGGGGGCGCAGGCTCGGCACAAAACTTTGTCGGATTTCGTGCGCGACGCCGCACTGGAGGAAGCCGCGAACGCACTTCTCGATTCCCGTCAATTTGCGTTGGACGGTGCGGATTACGACGCATTCATGGCGGCATTGGACGAACCGCCGGCGGAAAATTCCACACTCCGCGATCTAATGTCACGAAAGCCGGCTTGGGACGCGTAGGCTCGGCCACGTGCAGAAGCCCCAGCCGATTGGCGAAGACCATGATTGCTCCCGCATTGATTCCGGCAAACCTGTCCTCGACAACTGGCTTCGAGACAAGGCGTTGGACAATCATCGCCGGGACGCAACGAAGACTTATGTGATCTGCGACGGCAATCGAGTCGTCGGCTATTTCTCCTTGTCAGCTGGCGCGATCGATCGCCGTATCGCGGTCGGCAAAATCCGTCGAAACATGTCGGATCCCATCCCAGCCGTCATTCTTGCCCGCTTGGCCATCGATCGAAGTATCCAGGGTCAAGGGTTGGGCGCTGCGCTGCTTCGGGAAGCCGCACTCCGCGCTTGCCACGCCGCCGAGCATATCGGTGCGCTGGCGCTGCTTCTGCATGCTATCGACGACGATGCGAAGGCGTTCTACGAAAGATTTGGATTTCGATCGGCCCCAGGCCTGCCCCATACCATGATGATCGGTCTGCGCGAGATTGCCCGTTCCCTATCGTAACACCGAACAATTGGTCGATGGATTGTCGCGCTCTAAAGAGCGAGCGTCTCCCGGACTTGCGAGAGCAGGATGTCGTCGTCTTGGAGCAGGAGCGTGGCGGCCGCCTTGTCGAACTTGTTCTCGCCGGCGGCCAGGGGGTCCTGGGGCAGCAGGCGGTGATCGACGACCATCCGCGATAACAGCAGACGCCGGGCGTCGCCGCCGGCCGCGCCCGTCGTCGCGCCTTCCCAGGCCAGCAGGACGGCGGAAGCGGCATGATACAGGGCGTTGGTGGCGAGCCGGCCCTTATCCTCCTGCGCCGGATCGCCAGCGACGGCGTCGGCGAAAGCGACCGCGCGTTCGACCTGGGCCGAGAGCAGGCCTTGAAACTGCCCCGGCAGATCGGGCGCGTCGTCGATCTTTTCCTGCAACGCGTCGGCCAGGGTTTCATGCGCCCGGACCTTGCCGATGGCGCGGGTGATGACGTCAAGCGCGTTGATGTTCGACGTTCCCTCCCAGAGAAGTCCCACCTGGGCGTCCCGGATCAGGCGGGCATTGACCCAATCTTCCACATAGCCGTTGCCGCCGCGCACTTCCATGGCGCCGGTGGCCACCGGCACATTGTCGCGGCAGGCGCGGAACTTCAGCAGCGGGGTCAGGATGCGCACCAGGCGCTCCGAGATTTCGTCGCCCGTGTTCGCCGCCGCCATCAGATGCCCGGTGAAGAGAAACATGCTCAACGCCTGCTCCGCCGGCACCATCTGTTTCATCAGCTGCCGGCGCATCAGCGGGAACGCGATGATGTTCTGGCCGAACTGCCGCCGGTTGCGCGCCACCTGTAGAGACTCGTTCAGGCAGCGCCGCATCATCGCCGCCGCGCGCACGCCGTGGGACAGGCGCGACAGGCTGACCGTCTTCATGATCTGCTTGATCCCCGTATGCAATTCGCCAATCAAATATCCGGTGGCGCCGTCGAGCTTGACCTCGCCCGACGCCATGGACCAGGTACCCAGCTTGTTCTTCAGACGCACGATGCGGTAGCTGTTGCGGCGGCCGTCGGGCAGTGCGCGGGGCACCAGGAACATGCTCAGGCCCCGGCTGCCCGCCACCGCGCCCTCGGTCCGGGCCAACAGCAGAATGACCTCCGCATCCGGGTTGGAGCAGAACCATTTGTCGCCGTCGATGCGCCAATGGTCGCCCTCGGGCCGGGCCATGACTTCGATATTGCCGACATCGGAGCCGGCGCCCTGCTCCGTCAGAAACTGCGCACAGCGCCAAAGTTCGTCCATGTCGTTGGACAGCATGCGCGGCAGATAACGTTCCTTCAACGTCGGGCTCGCTTGATTGCGCATCAGGGTCAGGCCGGTATCGGCCATGGAGACCGGACACATCAGGCCGAACTCGCCCTGCACGAAGAGATATTGGCAGATGTAACGCACCAGAGGCGGCATGGGTTCGGGCCAGCCGAACACGCCGTCCACGTGGCACATGCGATGGATGGAGAAGTCGCCATAGGCGATCTGTTCCATCTCCCGATAGGCCGGATGATACTCGATGGTCTCGAGATCGCGCCCGGCGGCGTCGCGGGGATGCAGCACGGGGGGATGGCGATCGGCGATGCGGGACAAGGCATCCAGCCGCCCCCCGGCCAGCGCGCCGAGGCGGTCGAACTGCGGCTCCACTACGGCCCGCAAATCCGCCGGCAGATAGGCGGCGATACCGCTGCGTAGTCCCTTGTCGACCGCGAAGAAATTCATTCCCGCGCAGTCCGGCGCCACCCAATCGGCGCCGCGTCTAATTTCATTCATATAGCTTTATCCGTCATTACTCGCGGCCGCCCGCAAGGGTACGATCGCCTCGGTTTCCCAACCGTCAAATCCCGGCAAAATAGACGCGGCCGCGGGTCTCGTAAATGATCGGCGACAAATTCGATGGGCGCGGCCGCTAGATTTCCACCCCTAACGCCCGGGCGAGCGACGGGAAGTCGTCGACGATGAAATCGTGGGCCGGGTTGGGCTCCGGATCGGGCGGGCCGGCGGGGCCCCATTCGTCGGGGCGGCGGACGAAGGCGGTCTTGAAGCCCTGGCCCTTGGCCGCATCCAGGTCGAAATTATGGCAGGCGACCATGCAGCATTCCGAGGGATCGAGCTGCAGGAACCGGGCCGCGGTCTGGTAGGACTCCGGTAGGACCTTGTACTTCCCGATCGCCTCGCAGGAAATCACCGCGTCCCAACTCAAACCGTTCTTGCGCGCCGTGTCGATGATGATGCGAAAGGACAGAATGGTGAAGGAGGCGCAGTAGAACTTCTCCCGCAGCTTCGGCAGCACCACCGGGAAATCCGGCCAGCAGGTGAAGTTGTGGGCCGCGTCCCAGGCGATGGCGTGACGTTCCGCGTCGGTGATCGCATCCAGGCCGTTTTCGCCCAACACCTCGTCGAGCGCCGCCCGGTGCGCACCGTCGAAATTGTAAGCCGGCGGTTCGTCCTTGCCGAGATTGAGCATTTTACCGAGGGAGCGGCGGCGCAGCTCGTTGGTCAACGCGCCCCAATCCGCCTCCAACCCGTGACGCGCGCCGGCCGCCGACAAGGCGGTCTTGAAGCCCGTATGCCAATCCAAAATCGTCCCGCCCGTATCGAAGGTCAGCGCCTTGATCTCGCCCGATGCCATCTAAATCTCCCTTGTTCCGCGTCGACCAGGCCGGCATAGTCGCCGGCATACTTCGATCACTCGTCTTATTGATATGCGCGATATCCTATTCGAGCCCCGCCCCGCCGACCAGTCGGATCACCAAGAATTGTGCCGCCTCTGGCATGACGGTTGGCATCGCGCCTATGACGGCCATGTCCCGGACGGATTGTCGGCCTTTCGCACGGTCGACAATTTTACCGACGCGTTGTTGCCGGCAATCTTGCCGCGGTTATCCGTCATTGGACCGACGGGTGCACCGACGGGGTTTTTTGCCTATCGGGAGGATGAGTTGAGCCATCTCTATGTCGCCGCATCGGCGTATGGAAGCGGCTTGGGCACAGCACCTGTTAGCGATCGCCGAGGCGGAAATGAAGCAGGCAGGCACCAAGCGCGCCTGGCTGGAATGCGTTCACTGGCAACGACCGGGCGGCACGATTCTATCTACGCGCCGGCTGGCATTTTCGCCGCGACAAGACGAAAACCGTCCGGGCCGGGGCGGAAGACTTCGTCGTCAACATCCAAATCTACGACAAGGTTCTTTGAACCGCGATCTTAAAGCCCCATCTCCTCGCGCCAGCGGGTCAGTTGCGCCGGCGCGTCGCTGTCTTCCATGGCGGAAAAGTGGCGTGGCAGCCAGAATTCCGCCATGGCGTCGCCGCGTTCGTCGTTGGTTAGGAAGCCGCCGGCAATCAGCGGAATGGTCACCCACATCATCGCCGCCTGCCGGTGATAGATGTCGTGAACCTGGTCAAGCGACAAGTCCGCGATGCCGCTGTCGACCAGGGCCTCGTGATAGCAGGCCAGCAGTTCGGGTAGGAATTCACGGCGGTCTTCGACGGTCAAATTGCCGTTGATGAAATAGGCCAGATCGTATCTCGCCGCGTTGATCATGAAGGCCTGCCAGTCGAAGAAGCGCACGCGGCGGTCGCCATCCTCGAAGGTCATATTGCCGAGATGGGTATCGACATGGCAGAGCGCGATGTCCGGCAGGCGCTCGAAATAGGACAGGAGCTCGCCATAGCCCGCCATGGCGCCGAACAGACCGTCCTTCAGGGCCGGAGGCATGTGGTGTCCGAAGCGGTCGAGGAAGACCGGCACGGTCTCCTGCGCCATACCGACCAGCATGGGCGCGATCTGGTCGAGGCGCGGGATCCAGTCATGACCGTCGAGACCGCGGCCATGCCAATGCCGGCCATGCAGGCGGCCGAGGGTAGCGACCACGGTCTTCGCTTGATCCAGGCTGGCGCCGGTTTCGAGCAATGTGCCGTCATGGACCCCCAGATCCTCGATCAACAAGACGAAGTGTTCCGCTGCATCGTCGATAGCGGCGTGATAGCAGTGTGGCGGATTGGCCGGACAGTCCGTGGCGAAATACTGATAGAACGCGACTTCCTTCTGAAACAGGCCGAGCTGCTTACCGTAGCCGAGCGCGGCGGGATCGGTCGGCGCCAGCTTGGCCACCACACTGGCCGGGCCGGCGTCCGGATCGCCGGCATAGTCGATGACCAGCCGAGCCATTTGGCTGACGAAGCCCATTTCTTCGTTCAGATTTTCCATCCGCAGTCCGACGATCTCGCCGGCCTCCGTTGCGCCATCCGACAGCGCGGACCTAAGCCAGGCCGGATCGATCTCGGCGAGGCGCGCGGGGATGCGCAATTCTGCCATGCTTCTCTCCCTGTTTTGGCGGACGCCATCGGTCGCGCCCGATTAGCATCATCGAATATACATGTTTTTACCGAAAGGTCAGTGTCTGGATTGCAACCGCGATTGTCATGTACAACCGATGTCGGGAGGCGACCATGCCGCGCTTTTTCATCGCCGTTACAATATTTCTGATGCTGGCCGGCCCGGCTCTGGCGGGGGGAAAGTTGGTCCTACAAGGATTGGCAGGTCCGCAAGGATGTGATCGACACGGGCGAGGACAACCGCACCATCTGCCGAGCCTGGACCGGCGGCGACGGCGACCATTATCTGATGGTCGAGTTCAACGACGGCGACGCGCCGCCGCCTGATAATTATCCCACGGTTTTCTTTCGGGAGCTGACGGTCAGAGGCATCGCGCCCCTATTGGCATCGGGGGAGATCGTGACAATGACCGTGGATGGCGGCCACGTCTATCGCGCGCGAGTCGATGTCGAACGCGGCGAAGACGGCATCCCGATCGTCGACGCGCACGCGAATGCCGACGACATGGCGGATATGCTGCGCGCGATGGCGCGGGGTAACCGGCTGACGGTCCGTATCTTGGATCCGGCCCGTGCGATTTTCGAAGCTTCCCTCCACGGCTTCACCGCCGTCTACCGCAAAATGGCCGACTGGTGCGGTTTTGAAACAATGAATGTGCTTTAGAAAATACGGAAACGTTCTTTACCGGCCGAGTTCCTTGGCTGTCATGCCGGAAACGGCGTAGCCGTTATCCGGTATCTCGGGCCGAACAAAACGTAATTTCACGAACCTGCTTCATTCTGTTCGAGATACCGGACATCGCTCCGCGATTCCGGCATGACGAGTTTTTGCGTCGTTGGAAGTATTCATCAGCCTGCCAGAAACGCGGCCTACAACTTATGATCCATGATCGGCGTGAGATCGGGTAGACCGAGGATCACATCTTCGGTACCGGTGGCCTCGATTCTCGCCCGCATACTGGTATTGCTGGGATAGTTGTATATGGAGAAGCCCAGGACATGGTTCGCCCGACCTTCTCCGTCGTTGAGGGGCAGGGTGAGCCGGTCGACGGGCCGGACGGTGTTGGAACCGACGATCCGGGAATACAGCACCGCCGGGCCGTTCCAAGGCATAGAGCCAGCGGGCCTTGACCCGCTTGCGATAATCCAAGCCCATGATCTCGTCGGCGCGCGCGCCTTTGATCGACCTCTGCCAGGCGAAATTGATCTCCTCCCCCGCCAGCCGGCAATAGAACTCGCCGTCCGCTTCCAGTCGATAGATCCAGGCATAGGGTAGGATGTCGACGAAATCGATCGGATTGATCTGCCGGCGCGTCGGCATGACCTGATCGCCTCTGACCTCGAGCCATTTGGCGAGCGCGCGTGCGAGCAAAGGATGCTGAATGAGGTCCTTGGGATCGATCATGGATATGGATAATAACTCAAAATTCGCTGTCCGGCAGTAGTGCCAACAGCTTCTCTATCCGCTTGTCGTCGAGCTCCCCGATATGGCGGGACAGCCGGTTGGCGAATTCCGTGGCCGCCGGGGTTAGGCCGGCGGTGTCGATGACAACGCGGGGATGGCTGATCCGGCCAAGCCGCCGCAAATCGTCCGCATCGTCCCAGATCAAATCGTAATGGGCGCAGATGCGGTCGACCAGCATGGCCGAGGGGCGGCCGCGCCGGCCATGCTCAAGGGCGGAGAGATAGGCGGCCGACACATCCAGTGCGGCGGCCAGATCCTTGAGCGACTGGCCGCGTTTGCGCCGCAACTCGCGAATGCGCTGGCCGAAGGGGGTCATGTCCCCCGCTCCCGCCGCCGGCGCAGAAGCACGTAAAAAGCGCCGTCGCCGCCATGGCGGCTGCGGGCCGGCGAGACCGACAACACCTTTTCCCGCAAGCCCGGTTCCTGCAACCAGCGCGGCAGATTGCGGCGCAGGACGCCCTGCGCCCGATCCGGCATGAAGTCCGCATCGTCGGCGTCCGGATCGGGACGGCCGCCCTTGCCGGTAATCACCAGAAGACAGCGATGGCCGCGCTGATGGGCTCGTTCGACGAACCCGAGCAGCCGGCGATGCGCTTCCGCTTGGCGGCAGCCATGTAGGTCGAGCTTGGCGTCGATCGACATTTGCCCACGCCGGAAGCGGTCGGCTTGGCGCTTATCCATGCCCGCCATATCGGCCGTCGCACGCCGCGGGGTTACCGGTTGCTGGGCCGGCCGCGGCAGGGGTTGGGCGGTGGTGACCGGCTTGGCCGGCGCCGTCGCTGCCGCCGCTCTCGCCGGGCGTTCGCGCAAGGGCCGGACCCCCTGCATGGCTCTTTCGAAGAGGTCGGTATCGTCGTCTCTACCCTTGCTCATCGTCACCGTCCGTGTCGTCCACGACAACGATATGCAGGCGTCGGGGGCCATGCGCGCCCAAATGGATGGTCAGCTCGATATCGCCGGTGCGCGACGGGCCGGTGATCATGTTGACCGTGCGTGGCAGGCCGCCGTCGGCTTTCTTGTGGGCCTTGCGCAGATCGCGCCAGGCGTCTTCATAGCCGCCGACCACCTGTTCGGCGCGCAGCACCACGACATGATTGTCCGGCGTGAAATTCAGCGACGTCGGATGGGTCTCGCCCGAGGTCATCACCAGCGTGCCCGTTTCCGCGACGGCGCGGAAGACGCCGGTGACGCTGACCAGATCCTCGGGCGCGCTGGCGCCTGCCCGCAGGTTCAGCATCGCTTCCCTGTCCCAGGGAATGCCGTCGAGCAGGTCGGCGGAGGCGACCGCGTCCCCGGGCAGGTTGTGATCGCGCAGATAGCCGGCGACCGCCGCCGGCACCTCGTCCATCCCGGTCACCCGGGCGACGGTGCAGGCCACCCGCCTCCGCCTCTTCGACGAAGCGGTCGAGCTGTTCGTCCGGCGTGCCCTTGGCCCGCGCCGGCCGCAGGTTGGCTTTCGGGCTGCGCACCCGGCGGTTCAACTCGTCCCGCGCGTCGGCGGAGAGGGGGCCGCGGCCGAGGGACTGGCGGATCGCGCCGAGGACGGCGGCGCGGGCTTGCTTATTGCGTTGATCTTGAGTGCCGCTCATGTGCCGGCCCTGCCCCGTTGCTTGCGCCATTGCGCCTGGAAAGTCCCGCCCTGCGGCGCCGGGAAGTCGCGGCCGTCGGTCCAGCCGCTCAGCAACGGCAGCTTGCGGATCACGCCGTCGCGGCGGCCGGTCCAGGCCAGCAGGCGCGCCGCCAGCCGGCTGGCCGGACGGTAGAGCCAGGGCCGCTTGGCGAACCAGGCCCAAACCGCGATGCCGTAGCGTTCCGCCGCCGGGCTATGGGCCGGCCTCGAAGGCCAGTTGCCGCCATTGCCGCAGCATCCGGGGCAGCGGGGATCTTCATCGGACAGACCGCCTCGCAGCGCCCGCAGAAGGTGGAGGCATTGGGCAGATGCCGGGTTTCCGCCAGGCCTTTCAGTGCCGGCGACAGCACCGAACCCATGGGCCCGACATAGACCGTGCCGTATGCATGGCCGCCGACGGTCTGATAGACCGGGCAATGGTTCATGCAGGCGCCGCATTTGATACAGCCGCAGCATGTCCTGAAACTCGCTGCCCAACAGGCCGCTGCGGCCATTGTCCAGAATGATCACGTGGAACTCGTCCGGCCCGTCTAAATCCCCATCGCGGCGCGGCCCGGTCGAGACCGTGGTATATAGGCGGCGAAGTCCTGGCCGGTGGCGGAGCGGGCCAGCAGGCGCAGGACGGTGCTGACATCCTCCAGGGTCGGCATCACCTTCTCGATAGTAGTGATGACCACGTGGACCTTGCCGAGCAATTGGGTCAGATCGCCATTGCCCTCATTGGTGACGATGATGGAGGAGCCGGATTCCGCCACCAGGAAGTTGGCGCCGGTGATGCCGACGTCGGCGTCGTAATATTTCTGGCGCAGGGCCTCGCGGGCCTCGTTGATCATCTTGTCCGGCTCGGTCTGCCGTTCGGTCTTGCCGTATTGCCGGTGATGCTCGAGAAACAGGTCGGAGACTTGGTCCTTGGTTTTGTGCAGGGCCGGCGCGATGACATGGCTCGGCGGCTCGTCCGCCAGCTGGATGATATATTCGCCCAGGTCGGTCTCCACCGGTGTCACGCCATGGCGTTCCAGGAAGGGGTTCAGGCCGACCTCCTCCGCCACCATGCTCTTGCCCTTGGTCACGGTCTTGGCGCCGGCGGCGCGGCAGATCTCCAACACCGCCTGGCGCGCGTCCTCGCCGTTGGCGCACCAATGGACCTGGCCGCCCAGGGCCCGGCAGTTCTTTTCGAACAGCTCCAGATAATGATCGAGATGGTTCAGGGTGTGGTTCTTCAGTTCCCGCGCCCGCTCCCGCAAGGCCTCGAACTCGGGCAGGGCATCCACCGCCTCTTGCCGGCGCGGCGGGAAACCGGTGGCCAGCAAATGCAAGGATTCCTGCAACGGTGCGTCTTTCAGCGCCTCGCGGGCATTGGCCTTGAAAGCGGGGGCGTTCATGAAGTCCATGGCCCGGCTCCGTCCTAATCCTTGGTCCGTGCGATCGGCGGCGTCTCGTCGGTCATCCCGGCCAGCACTTCGGCGACGTGACGCACGGCGATCGGATCGCCGTCGCGGGACAGTTTGCCCGCCATGTTCAGAAGACAGCCCAGATCGCCGGCCAGCAGCAGATCAGCGCCGGTATCGCGGATGCTTTCGGCCTTGCGGTTGACGATTTCATCGGAAATGTCGCCGTATTTGACGCAGAAGGTGCCGCCGAAGCCGCAGCATTCCTCCGCCGACTCCAACGGCACCAGGTTCAGGCCCTCGACGCTTTCCAACAGGGTACGCGGTTGTTGCTTCACCTGCAGTTCGCGCAGGCCGGCGCAGGAATCGTGATAGGTAGCGGTGGCGCTCAACTCAGCACTCACACTCTCGACCTTCAATACGTCGGTCAGGAACGACGTCAACTCGAAGGTCTTTGCCGCCAAGCGACGCGCCCGCGCCGACCAGGCCGCTTCCTCATGCAGCAGTTCGGGATAATGGGCGACCACCATGCCGGCACAGGAACCCGAGGGCGCGACCACGTAATCGAAGCGCTCGAAGCGCTCGATATTCTGTTTCGCCATGGCCTTGCTGTCCGCCTTGTCGCCGGAATTATAGGCCGGCTGGCCGCAGCAGGTCTGCTCCGGCACATAGACCCGACAGCCCGCATCCTCCAACAGCTTAACCGCGGCGAAGCCGACGCTGGGGCGGATTGCGTCCACCAGGCAGGTGACCAGAAGGCCGACATTGAGCGGCCGATCGTTCATACGATTCTCTTACCCCTCGTGTCCTAAGAGGTTTTGCCGCCTACGGTTTTCGGCAACAGCAGAAACCAGCGGCCCGGATATTTCATATACCCGGCTTGCAGCGCCGCGTCACCGCCATGACCGAAAAAAATATCGCCGCGCACGGGCCCGCGAATGGCGCCGCCGGTGTCCTGGGCCAGCATCAAGCGGGCCAGCGGCTCGGTTTTACTGGGATCGGACAGCTTCGGTGTCTCGCTGACCAGCCAGACCGGGACCCCTAAAGGGATGATCCGCCGGTCCACGGCCAGGGAGCGGCCGGGCGTCAGCGGCAGGCCGAAGGCGCCGATCGGACCGGGGCCCTTCAGTTCCCGGAAGAAGACGTAGGACGGATTGGTATGCAGGATGTCCTGGATTTGGTCCGGGTTCGCCGCCAGCCAGGATCGGATCGATTGCATGGAGACGTTACCCGGCTGCAGATGGCCGCGCTTCAGCAATTCCTTGCCGATGGCATAGTAACGATGCCCGTTCTGGCCGGCATAGCCGACCCGCATGACCCCGCCGTCGGCCAACCGTACCCGGCCGGAGCCCTGGATATGCAGGAAGAACGCGTCCACCGGATCGTCCACATAGACCAGCGCCAGCTTGTCCGTGTCCAGCTTGCCCGCGTCGATCTCCTTGCGGTCGTAATAGGGCACCAGGCGGTTCTTCTCGACCCGCCCGACCAGGCGCCGGCCCTTCAGCGTGTCCTTGAACTGACGGGCATCGACCGTGATCAGATCGTCGGGCAGCCGCAGCAGCGGGGTTTGATGGGTTTCCGTCGCGGTGCGGCTGCCGTTCAGCTGCGGCTCGTAATAGCCGGTGAACAAGGCACGGTCGTCGGTGGTCACCTCGACCGGTCGCATCTGTTCCTCGAAAAAGGCGCGGACGGCGGCATTGTCCGTGCCGTCCACCGCCTTGGCCGCCGCGCAGATCGCGGACCAGTCGCCATAGACCCCGGCCTCGGCGATCTTACCCGTCAGCTTGCGGTCGTCGGGCCGTCGGGCGAAGCCTTTGCAACTAATCCGGAAGGCCCCCATGGCCGCTCGGTGATCGCCGTCGCGCCAACCGGGCAAGTCATCGAATTCGGCCGCCGATACCCGATAAGCCGCCGGCGCTTCAGGTTTTTCGGGCACCAACCACAAGGCCAAAATAATACCCAATAACACAGCCGCTAGCGCCGCCAGGCCAGGGCCGAACCATGCTTTATACGCCGCCATGACCCACGCTCTTCATCCTTCGAAATCCTTCATTGTCTCGCTTTGTCGCTCTTTGCGTTGAAGCCGCCAAATTAGCCCGGACACCGTTTGTTTGCCAGCCGCGGAGCCTCGGTGCGGCATGTCGTCAGATATATTAGTAAGTGCTTATTAGTTGTATTTTATCGCATTAATAGACAATTGTAAGATGACATTATCACCGTTACACTTGAATTATCTTGCAATCAATTTCCCAAATACGGCAGATATTTATGCAAAAGGAACTCCACCGTGTCTGAAGGTAGTGCGAAGAAGAAAAAAGCCACATCAGTTGACGAGTTCGTCGCGCAAAACAAGCAACAAGCCAAACAAGAAGAGAAGCGAGAACAGAAACAGGAAACGGCGACGACGTCCGAGTTCGCCGATATCGAAAGCAATGTCTTTTTCAATATCTTGCTCAATTCGGAACTTTCGGCGCTGGAGAAAAAATCGCAGGTGGCGAAGGCGCTGACCTTCGAGGAAGGCAAGGAAGAAGCGCGTCAGAAACTCGATGCCTTCAATCTGTTCAAGGAATATCTCCAGTTCGAGCGCAAGCGGATGGCGCGGGAGATCATCAATCTGACGGACACGGAAGCCTTTAGCGAACTGAAACAGGTCTACGAAGACATCAACACCGCGCTGCTGGATTTCGAGGAGCGGATCAGCCCACTGACCGACATTGTCGATGCGGTCTACACCCTGCGCATGAACGACATGACTTTCGACATCTTCCGGGAGATCGCGGAGGATCGAGAGGCGGAGGAGGAGCGCGAACGCCTTCGGGAAGAACAGGAAACCAGCCTGAACCGTTTGGAAAACGAGATTAGCGATCTACAACGGCGCAATGCGGAACTGGGCGAGGAGAAGGCCTTCTTCGGTCTCGGCGGCATCAAGCAGTCGGCCCGGCAGAAAATCGCCGTCAACAAAGTGACGCTCGACGAAAAAGCGGCGGAATTGGCCGCCTTAACGGCAGACATTGAAGAAGCCGCCAACGCGGCCGCGCGCGATACGGATTTCGCGGAGTTTTCCGAGGAGAAAGCCAAGCTTCGCGAGTTGCTCGATATCTCTTCCGATGAGCACAAAGAACGTCAACAGGCGCTGGTTGACGCCGCCCGTAGCTTCATCGATGTGACCGAAGCGCGCGTGGCTGGCGTACTCGGCCATTTCAACGGCATGAACGACCAGATCGACCGCTTGGGCGACGCCAACTACACCATGCGCGAAATCTATGCCGTTTTGAACGACGCCACGGACGAAGCCGCGGATAGCAATCAAAAGAACCGGGAGGATCTGAACACCCCCCAAGCCGACGAAGGCGACATCCAGACCATGGAGCGCGAGCGCCGGTTGCGCGATCTGGAGAACCATATCACCGCCCTCAACCAATCCAATGTCGACACCACCAATGTCTTCGCCGAGCTGACCTCGACCAGTCATCGGATCAAGACGATGAAGGACGGCAACGATCAGCAGGTCTCGAAAACCCGGGCGCTGCATACCTCGGGCGTGGCCGGCGTCGCCGACCAGTTGAGTACGGTCCTGCAGGCGGTCTCGTCGGCGGCCTTGGGGGAGTCTTCCGAAATGGCGAAGATCTCGCTCGAACGCATGCATCGGACAACCAGCGAACTTGGCCAGAAGGAGGTCATTCGGGTTGCCCTGGGCACGCAGGAGATGAACGAGGATCTGACCAAGGCCCTGGCCGACCTGGAGCAATATGGCGATGTCATCCGCACGGCCACCGGTATCACCCGGGAAGGGCTGACGGAAACCAAGCGCCTGCTCAACGAACTCGAAGAGACCGCCCATACCGTCCATGACGATATCAAGGAAGCGACGGGCGTTGCCGCCGACGTTGTCGCCGGCAAAGGCGGCGCGCCGAAATCGAACGAGGACGGCGACGGTGGCGGTGACGGAGAGGCGGAAGCGCCCAAACCGCGCCGTCCCAATCCCTTTGGCATCGGCAGCGACTCCTAATCCGGTCGATTATCGTGACGCGAGACAATAAGGCGCGGCAGGGGGATTCGGATGTCCGAACATACGTCTAGGGACAATTTAACGCGCGGCGAGAACTACCTGCAGCAGCATCCCGACTTCACGCTGGTCGGACGCGACGAAGAATTGGCGAAACTGTCGGGCATCCTGATGCGGCGCCATGCCAACAATGTCTTACTGGTCGGTGCCGGCGGCGTCGGCTGTTCGGCGATCTGCCTCGGCCTGCAGGCCAGCAAGGCCGACCCAGACGCACCTTTCGATATCATCGGCAAAAGGTTCTTCTGGCTCGATGTGGACGGCCTGTTCGAATCCGGCGATTACGCGACGATCAACGACAGCTTCCAGCGAGCGCTCAAGACCCTCCGCCGTTCGCCGGACACGGTGCTGATCATCGACGACAGCCGGGATTTCATCGAAGCCTCGCGCAACAACGGTTGTACCAGTTTCATCAACGCCATTATGCGCGGTGTTCGACGCGGACAGTTTCAGGCTATTCTCGAATCCCGCGACGAGGATCTCGACACCGTCCTGCGCTGTCATTCCGACATGCGCGAACTGTTCACCATGCTGGATGTGCAGGAACCGAGCGAGGAGATCCTGGCCGACATCGTCACCGACGCCATGCGTCACATGCAGCGCCATCATCGCGTCAAGATCAATACGGAAGCGATCGATACCGCGATCAGCCTCACCAACAAATACCGGGTTCGGGACTTGAGCTTGAGCCGGGCGCAGCCGGAGCGAACGCTGAACCTGATCGACCGCGCCTTCACCACCTATCGCCAGTCGGCTCATTCGACACCGCCGATCCTGCGCCAGCACGAGGCGGAACTGGCCCAGGTCGAGGCTGCCCTGGCCGGCGAGGATGTCGCCGCGCTGCAGGGCCTGGAGCGGGCGGATCTCGAGAGCCTGAAGCAGGTCCTGGTCGACAAGCTGATCGACGCGCGGCGGATATGGCAGGCCGATCAAGATCAATTGCGGGATCTCTACAAGAACCAACGCGACGGTGAGGAGTTGATCCGGCGGCTGGAGGAAGATTTGGAGGAGCAGCGGTTGCAGGAAGCGGCCCGCGACGCCGGGATGTCCGAGCATGCGGACGCGACGATGCCCGAAGCGGAGCCGGCCTTTCAATCCTTCTCGGCCAAGTTAAGCGCCAGCGGATTCGAGTCGGAAGCCGTGAACGCGATCAAGTCACGTATCGATGACGCCGAAAGGGCGGTCGCGCGCAATCGCGAGGATTTCGAAGCTCTGACCAAGCAGATCAACAGCAATCTCTGCCTGACGCCGACGGAAATTTTCGCCGAGTTCTCGTCGATCTCGAAAATCCCCACCGACAAGCTGAACCAGGACGAACGCGAAAAGCTGATCCAGCTCGACAAATTGTTGGCGGCGCGGGTGTTCGGCCAAGATCACGCCGTCAGCAAGCTGGCCGGTGCCGTCCGAGTCGCCCGCGCCGGGTTGAAGGATCCCGACAAACCGCAAGCCGCCTTCCTCTATGCCGGTCCATCCGGCGTCGGCAAGACCGAGATGGCGAAGGCGCTGACGGCGACGCTGCTGGACGACGAGCGCGCGCTGCTGCGCTTCGACATGTCGGAATATATGGAGAAGCATGCCGTCGCCAAGCTGATCGGCGCGCCGCCCGGCTATGAAGGCTATGAAGCCGGCGGCATCCTGACCAATTCCATGCGCAAGAACCCGCATGCCATCATCCTGTTCGACGAGATTGAGAAGGCCCATGACGATGTCTTCAACGTCCTACTGCAGGTGCTGGACGACGGCCGCCTGACCGACAATCGGGGCCTGACCGTCTCGTTCAGCGAGGCCATCATCATCATGACGACGAATATCGGCCAACCGCATTTCCTGGATCCGGGATTGGATTTCGAGCAAGCCGTCGCCGCCACCATGGAAGAATTGGATGGCCGCTATCGCCCGGAATTCCTCAACCGCTTCAATGGCCGGGAAAACATCGTCTGCTTCAACCGCCTGGACCTGCCGGTGATCGAGCGGATCGCGCGGCGGGAAATCGACAAGATGAATCAGCGCATCGCCGCACAAGGCAGCAATCTGACCATCGCCATGGAGGATCGGGCGATCGCCGATCTCTGCCGCGACAAATACGCGCCGGAGCGTGGCGCGCGGGGTATTCCGGGTTATTTCGCCTCCACGATCTATCCCGCCGTTGCAAACACGATGCTTTTGACGCCGGAGGCGGAAGGCGTCATGACGGTGGCTTACGATGCCGGCAGCGGCGAACTCAATGTCTCCCTACCCGCCGCCGATCGCGCCGCCACCGCCGCGCTCGAATCGACGGCTTGATGCCGGCCGACGGCCCCAAGGATCGGGATGAACTGCTGCGGCGCGCCCAGCGGGCCAGGGAACGCCTGCAAGCCGATCGCGAGGACGACGCACCCGCCAATCCGAATACCTTCCAACGCACCGCGCAAAGATTTCAGTATTGGCGAACCTTCGCCGATCGGGCGATGCAGACCGGGGAGACGATCTGGCATACTTATCTGCGGCCGTTGAGCTGGCTGTTGACGCCGCTGTTCCGGCTGCTTTGGCGCGGTTATGTCGCCTTGTTCAACAAGCTGTCGTTCGATAAACGGGGAAAGTTCCGCCGCCACCGCGCCGCCGCCGCCGTGGTCTCCATGGCCGCCGCGACCCTGTTCTTCGGCTATCATCTGGTCTGGAACGGTATCCCCATCGCGGCCCGCATCGCTTACGACGCGGTCGCCATCAATCTGTTCTCCTACGAAGACACCCTGGTGTTCAGCAAGCCGGATTGGGTCGCCGGCGAACACGGTATCCTTAGCGTCTTTGCCTGCCGGCGTTATCCCTGCGAGGGGCAGACCGACAGTATCGAGTTCCGCATGCGCGATTCCCTCTATCTGGACTTGACCCGGACCGTGACGAAGATGGAACCGCACGACCCGGGCGAACTCGCCGGCGCTTTCCTCTCCGAGGAGAATGCCTGCAACTTCGAAGCCTATGGCATCCGCGTGAAGTATCTCGGCTTCTACCCCTATCTCTTCCGCGCCACCTGCCGCCCCATCAACGGCGCCAACGCGGCCGAAGTGCTGGCCGAGATGAAAGCGATGCGAACGGGCGCCTCCGCAAAATAGCCAAGCCATCCGCGATCGACGCCTTTGACATTCCCCTCATTCGTCGGGAAATTGGGAATGCGGGGATTGCGGATCGAACTGGCGCGAGGGGATATGGCACGGTTGCTCATCTATTACACCCATCCTGGGCATCGTCATTCGCATATCAATAGGCGGATGGCGTGAGCGGCGCGCGAGGTGGGCGGGATCGATTTCGTCGATCTCTACGCGCTTTACCCCCGCCATGACATCGATATCGATGTGGAGCAACGCCGGTTATTGGCCCATGACGCGATCCTGTTTCAGTCGCCGCTATTCTGGTATTCGACGCCGTCGCTGGTTAAGGAATGGATCGACCTGGTGCTTGAACATGGCTTCGCTTATGGCCATGGGGGCGATAAACTGGCCGGCAAGGTGATGATGATGGCCCTGTCCGCGGCGGGACCGACGGACGCCTATGCGCCCGGCGGGTATCAACGATATCCCCTGCGTACCTTCCTAACCCCCTTCGAGCAGACCGCCCATCTCTGCGGCATGCGCTTCGCCGCGCCTTACGTGATCTACGGCGCATTGCAGCAGGAAGACAAGGCACGCTTCAACGATCATGTCGCCGGCTATATCCGCCTGATCGAGGCCATTCGCGACGACCGTTTCGATTTCGAAACGGCTTGCGCAACGGAAGTCTTGACCGCCGAGAATCTGCCGATCCGAGAGGAGCCGTAGCGTGACCGAAATTCTCTTCATCGCCTTCGTTTTCCTCGCCGCTGGCGTCGTCGCGGTACCGATCGCGGCTCGGCTCGGCCTCGGTTCCGTGCTCGGTTATCTGGTCGCCGGGATCGCCATCAGCCCCCTATTGACCGGCTTCGGCGTGGACGTGATCAGCCTGCAGCATTTCGCCGAATTCGGCGTCGTCATGATGCTGTTCATTGTCGGACTGGAGCTGGAGCCGCGCATGCTGTGGTCCATGCGGACGCGGCTGATCGGTCTGGGCGGCTTGCAAGTCGGGGTGACGGCAGCCGCGATCATGGCGGCGGCACTGGCGCTCGGTCAGCCCTGGACCGTCGCGCTTGCCATCGGTCTGATCCTGGCGCTTTCCTCGACCGCTATCGTCCTGCAGACCCTCAACGAGAAGGGCCTGTTGAAGAGCGACGGCGGTCAAGGCGCGTTCTCCGTCCTGCTGTTCCAGGATATCGCCGTCATCCCCATGCTGGCACTGATCCCCCTGCTGGCGTTGCCGGAGCTGATGGGCGCGTCGGGCGCGGGGGCCGGCGATCACGGCCATGGCCTCAGCCTGGTCGACGGCTTGCCCGGCTGGCAACAGGCATTGGTCACCTTGGGCGCCATCGCCGCCGTGGTGGCCGGCGGCAACTGGCTGACCCGGCCGATGTTCCGCTTCATCGCCGGGGCCGGGCTACGGGAAGTCTTCGTCGCCACCGCCCTGATGCTGGTGGTCGGCATCGCGCTGCTGATGTCCCTGGTCGGCCTGTCGCCGGCGCTTGGCACCTTCGTCGCCGGTGTGGTGTTGGCCAACAGCGAATACCGTCACGAACTCGAAAGCGATATCGATCCGTTCAAGGGCCTGCTGCTGGGCTTGTTCTTCATGACCGTGGGCGCCGGCATCGATTTTGGCCTGCTGTTCGGCAATTTCGGGATCATCCTGGCACTGACGTTGGGGTTGATCGCCTTGAAGGCGCTGGTACTGGCGGGCTTGGCGCTGATCTTCCGCATTCGCGGCGCCGATCGCTGGTTGTTCGCTCTGGGGCTGGCCCAGGCGGGGGAGTTCGGCTTCGTCTTGCTCTCTTTCTCCGTCTCCAACGCGGTGCTGCCGGCAGAGATTGCCGATCGGCTGCTGCTGGTGGTCGCGCTGTCCATGTTCCTGACGCCGATCTTTTTCATCGTCTACGAGAAGCTCATCGCGCCGCGCTTCACCGCCGCCGAAGGCCGGGACGCCGACGAGATCGACGCGCCCGGCGGCGCCATCATTGCCGGCCATGGCCGCTTCGGCGGCATCGTCAACCGCATGCTGCGGGAGCAGGGGCACGCCACCACCGTGCTCGACTATTCCTCTGAGCAGCTCGAAGTCCTGCGTGCCTTTGGCCTCAAGGTCTATTACGGCGACGCCACCCAGCCCTATCTGTTGGAAGCGGCCGGCATCGAGGAGGCCGCGCTGATCGTCATCGCGCTGGACGAACGGGCGCGCATTACCGAGCTGACGCGCTATGTGCGGCGGCACTATCCAGGCGTCCATATTGTCGCCCGCGCGGTCGACCGGGTGCATGTTCACGACCTTTATGCCGCCGGCGCCCATGACATCATTCGGGAGACTTTCGACAGCTCCGTCCGCGCCGGCCGCTCGGCTTTGGAAGCCCTCGGCGATCATCCGTTCGATGCGGAGCGGAAGGCCCGCCAGTTCGTCAGCGACGACAAGCGGGCCCTGCGGGAAACTGCCGAACTTTACGATCCGGAGATCCCGATCCACGAGAACCGGCCCTATATCGAGAAGATGAAGCAAATCCGGGAGGAAACCGAACGCGCCCTGACCGGCGGCGATCCCAGCTACGCCAGCCGCGCCGCCCGCGCCTGGACCCCGCCGGGCGAAGCCGACGTCAACGCCGAAATGGCGAAAAAGCAGCGGGAAGATAAGGACAATATTTAACGCCGCGCGCTTCCAGAACTCGCCGAAATCGGCGAAATATTGTTAGTACTTAGATCGCCCTAAGCGGCCTTCATTTTGAATGGCTTCGCAAAATACCGGTATTTTCAATTGTTTTCGTGTATTCGAAGTTGCTAATGTAATATTCGCTAGCATGTATGTAATCCAGTGATAGATTTTTTCCTTTACACGACGCGGAAAATATGGCTTTTATACAACTGGATTAGATAGAGTTTTAGGTAAATTTGATCTAATTCACCACTTTGCCGGTCGATTTAAAGCATTGAGTTGTTGATTCCGATTTACCGGCGATTGGGTAGTAGCCGAGGGCAATACTGGGCAACTTGTTTACCGGAAACCGATAGGTGGAGGTAGGCGGGAGTGTTGTGCGGCGGTGAGCCCGCTTAAGCTCTAAAGAGCATTGAGACGGGATCGTGGGGTGGTTTTTCGACCAGTGTTTACCCTACTTCGGTTCGCGCATTTGGCTGGCCCGGCCGAGTGCGCGTGTGTGTTCTGTGTTTTTCGATTTTTGTTCAGCGTTCGCGTAATGGATGAAGCGCCGACCCAGGCTGCCACCTGGGCCGGCAAGCAGATTATCCGTCGCGACAAGATGTGAGGCCTGTCATGGGACAATCTTCCCCCCGGGGGTGCCGGGGTTGTGTTACGTTTTTAACCCGATTTGTCTATCTTGCAAAGAGCATTCGTAACAAGCCGACGTTCTTTAGTAACGCAATCGCTAAAATAATAGGCGCCAACCATGTGCACAGCTACCCCCTGTGCCGCGTCGTGGGACTGCCGACAAAACCAACCAACATATCAATGAAACTGGGATCTCGCCGAAGTACTCGGCGCTGCGGCAACAATTTTGCCTGCAACCCAGCCGCCAATTGAGGGAGAAATAAAATGACCACTTCGGTAACCATCAACGGCACGGTAACGCTCGACGAATCTTCCGGCCTGCAAAACATGTTGTCCATCCCGCCCGGCGACGCGGACGACAATGACGTCAGCCTGACCGACCTGATGAACGACGCGACGGCCAGCGTTTTCTACGATCGCCTCTTCGTCGATCTCGGTCTCGACCCGACATTTCCGACCGATGTGGGCGTCGCCGCCAGTGCCGAGGACTTCATGCAAGTCACGTCCGACGGCAAACTCTCCGACGTCGAGCTCAGCGTGACCGACGCCACCGCCAGCGGTCTGTTCACTCTCGATGGCAATCAGATCTTTCTTTATAACGATCCCGACAACCCGAACATCATCTTCGGCCGGGAAGGCAGCGACGCCACCACGGCCGATGCGACCGGCGATATCGTCTTCGCCCTGTTCCTGGATATCACATCCACCGGCGACAATACGGCCGACGGACAGATGTGGATGGTCCAATTCGAACCGTTGCACCATCCGGACCCGACCGACGACGACGGCGCGCTGGTCAATCTGGCCGGGCATCTCAACATCACGGTCAACGAGGAATTGGTCTTCGGCTTCGACAAGCTGCCGGCGGGTCAGAACCTGTTCGGCACGGTGGCGGAGGACACAAGCTCCCCAGGCATTATTGTCGTCGCCGGCAACCCGGTGATTGACGGAGACGGCAATTACACCAACACCAGCGAGACCGTGAACACCTCGAAGGCTGGTGGCGATGTGTCGATCGCCAACACCACCCAAAACACGGAGCCCGGCGAATCCTTTTACTTCACCTATGTCAAAGACATTCCAGAAGCTTCGCTCGCCGGAGGCGGCGGTACCTTGACACAGACTGATGCAGACAATGCCGGTTACATCGAATACGGCAGCCTTTACCAGGCCGACAGCGCGTTTGTGCTGATGGCCCAGGTCAACGGTCCCGATTTGGCGGGCATCACGATTGAAGCGTCCTATTTGACCGGCGATCCACAGCAAGCGGATTTCCTGGCCGCGCTCGGCACCGGCACGCATGTCGACATCACCGGCGTGCGGGTGATCGATACCAATACCGGCATGGTGATCGAAGACTGGAGTCTATATGGCAGCAATCCTATCCAGCACTCAGATGTGGTAATCGTGATCGACCCTATCACCGGCATCGCCAGCGTGACCGGCCTATCCAAGGGCCATCGGGTCGAATTCGACACGGACGGCGACCACAACCAGGCTTTCATCACCGGCACTTCCGGCAAGTTCGATCTGGGCGCCTTCGGCCTGCTCGACGTCGCCACGACCCCAGATACATTTGGCTTCGAGGTCGGCTTCGAGGACGACGGCCCAACCATCGGCACGCAAGGAACCGAGCCCGATCTGGTGGTCGACGAGACCGATCTAACCACAGATGCCACAGCGAACTTCGCCGGCAACTTCAATGTCATGTACGGCACGGACGGTCAGGCGGCGAGCGATCCTCTGACCTATGAGCTGTCGATCCCGGCCGATGGCACGGATTCCGGTTTGGTCGATACCGCGACCGGAGAGGCGGTGTGGCTCTACAAGGAAGGCGATGACATCGTCGGCCGCACCTCTGGTACCAACGACGTGGTTTTTGTCGTCTCGGTGGACGGTCTCGGCAATGTGACCTTGGACCAGCAACGGGCGGTGGTGCATCCGATCACGACAATGCCGAACGAGACCGTTACTTTAAGCAGCGACGATCTGGTCGTGCTGACGGCGACGGCGACGGACGGTGACGGCGACAGCGCGTCGGCGTCACTGAACATCGGCGAGAACCTGATTTTCCATGACGACAGCCCGTCGGTCACGGCGACCGACACCGGCATCGACCTGACCGTGGACGAAACCAATCTCCCCATCGACGCCTCGGCCGATTTCTCGGGCGAATTCTCGAAGCTCTATGGCGAAGACGGCGAAGCCGACAGCGATCCGCTGATCTACGAACTGTCGATCACCGGCGGTAACGGCACGGATTCCGGTTTGGTCGATACAGAGACCGGACAGGCGGTACTGCTGAGCAACAATGGTGGTGTCATCGAAGGCCGCACAGAAATCAGCGACGAACTGGTCTTCACCGTATCAGTGGACTCCGATGGCAATGTCACCTTGGATCAGAAGCGGGCGGTGATCCATTCGGATCCGACGATGCCGGACGAAACCGTCACCCTGGCCAGCGACGATCTGGTGGTGTTGACGGCGACGGTGACGGACGGCGACGGCGACAGCGACGATGCGTCGCTGAATATCGGCCAGAACCTGGTCTTCCACGACGACGCCCCGTCGATCGGCGCGACCGACGGCGGCATCAATCTGATCGTCGACGAGACCGTCCTCGGCACCGACGACATGGCCGACTTCTCGGGCGAATTCACGCCGGACTACGGCGCCGACGGCGAAGCGGATAGCGATCCGCTGACCTATGATCTGTCGATCCCGCTCGACGGCACGAATTCCGGCCTGGTCGACACGGCAACTGGGCAGGCGGTGCTGTTGAGCGACAACGGTGGGGTCATCGAAGGCCGTACCGAAACCAGTGACGAACTGGTCTTCACCGTTTCTGTGGACTCCGATGGCAATGTCATCTTGGATCAAAAGCGGGCGGTGATCCATTCGGACCCGACGATGCCGAACGAGACCGTCACTTTAAGCAGCGACGATCTGGTGGTGCTGACGGCGACGGCGACGGACGGCGACGGCGACAGCGACGATGCGCCGTTGAATATCGGTCAGAACCTGATCTTCCATGACGACGCCCCGTCGATCGTGACCCAAGGCGTCGAGCCGGAACTGGAGGTCGACGAAACAACCCTCGGCGATGACGATACCGCCGATTTCTCCGACAACTTCGTCCCGACCTACGGCGCGGACGGCGAAGCCGGGAGCGATCCGCTGATCTACGAGCTGTCGATCACCGGCGGCGACGGCACGGATTCCGGTCTGGTCGATACGGCGAGCGGTGAGGCGGTCCTACTCTACAAAGAAGGCGACAACATCGTCGGCCGCACCTCCGGCACCAACGACGTGGTCTTCACCGTTTCGGTGGATTCCGAAGGCATCGTCGCGTTGGACCAACAGCGGGCAATAATCCACCCGATCACGGGAAATCCGGACGATACCGTCACTTTGGCCAGCGACGATCTGGTCGTATTGACGGCGACGGCGACGGACGGCGACGGCGACAGCGACGACGCGTCGCTGAATATAGGCCATAATCTGACGTTCCGGGACGATGGGCCGGATATGACCGTGACGGACAACAACATCAATCTCACGGTCGACGAATCCGATCTTGGCACGGACGCGACGGCCGATTTCTCCGGCGAGTTTACGCCCGAATTTGGCGCGGACGGCCCGCTGAACGATGTAACGGACCCCGAACAGAGCTATACCTTGTCATTCGGGGCCGGCAGCACCGGTCTGTACGACACCGCAACCGGCCTGGAAGTGCAGCTGCGGGACAATGCTGGCGTCATTGAGGGCTATGTCGACGACGGCGGCACCGAGTATGTGGTGTTCACGGTCTCCGTGGATGACGACGGTGTCGTGGAGTTGGATCAAATACGGGCGGTGATTCATGGCGATACCGAGAACCACGACGAGGCGACGAACCCGATCGCCGACAATCTGATCGTGCTGACCTCGACGGCCATTGACGGCGACAGCGACAACGATTCGAACTTTCTGAATATCGGTCAAAATCTGATCTTCAAGGATGATGGCCCGTCGGTCACGTTGGACGACAAAGGCATCGACTTGACCGTCGACGAATCCGACTTCGCGACCGATGCCACGGCCGACTTCTCCGGCGAGTTCATCACGGACTATGGCGCTGATGGCGCGGCGGCGAGCGACGAGCTAACCTACATGCTGTCGATTGGCGCCGGCGATACCGGCCTGTTCGACACGGCGACCGGGTTGGAGGTGCAGCTACGGGTCGATGGTGGCGTTGTCGAAGGCTATGTCAACGATGGGACCGACCATGTGGTGTTCACGGTCACCGTCGACGACAGCGGAAATGTGGAATTGGATCAGAAGCGGGCGGTGATCCACGATAATACCGCTGATCACGACGATCCGACGAACCCGATCGCCGACGATCTGGTGGTGCTGACGGCGACGGCGACGGACGGCGACGGCGACAGCGACGAGGCGTCGTTGACTATCGGCCAAAACCTGATCTTCAAGGACGACGGTCTGACGGCCGGATTGATGGAGACCGGTGCGGGCGTGGTGCATGACGAGACGGACGGGGTCGACGGCGGTACCGACGATCAAGCCTTGCCGGCCCCGACCGTATTCACCGATCTCGGCGCAGTGCTCGGCTGGGCCCAGAGCGGCGGCGCGGTGGTCGAAGACGACAGCCAATATGGCGCCGACGGCGAAGGTAGCCACAGCTTCGACTTGGCGATACCGATGGAGGGCACCGATTCCGGTCTGGACGCGCTCGATGGCAACAACATCCTGCTCTATAAGGAGGGCGATCTGGTGGTCGGCCGGGTCGATGACGGCGCCAATACGCTGGCCTTCGCGATTTCCATTGACGGCGGCACCGGCGTGTTAAGCACGGCGCAATATGTACCGATCAAGCATCCCGACAATCCGCTCAATCACGATGAGCAGGTCAACCTGCTGGACGGCGCCCTGCAGGCGGAAGTGACGGCAACCGATGGCGACGGCGACAGCGATACCGACAGCCTGAATATCGGCGACCTGGTCGGCTTCAAAGACGATGGCCCGTCGGCCACGTTGGAGAAGGTCGGTCAAGTGCTGCATGACGAGACCGAAGGTGTCGACGCCCTGTCAGACGATCAGTCCGATCCGGTACCGGTGGAATTCGCCGAATACGGCACGGCACTCGGCTGGGCGCAAAGCGACGGCGCCGTGGTCTCCGTGACCGCTGGCTTCGGCACCGACGGCGACGGTGGCAGCGATCTCATGCTGACGCTGACCGCGGACGGCATCGATTCCGGTGTGGACGCGCTCGACGGCACCGACATCCTGCTCTACCAGGACGGCGATCTGGTGCTTGGCCGGGTCGGCGCCGCGGATGGCGACGTGGCCTTCGCCATCATGATCGACGGCAGCGGTGTATTGAGCGTGGCCCAATATGTCCCGCTTCTGCATCCCGACGGCAGCGACCCCGACGACGTGGTGAGCCTGACGACGGATGCGCTGCAGGTCGAAGTGATGTTGACCGACGGCGACGACGACACCGACGTCGACAGCGTGGATATCGGCGACCTGGTCAGTTTCCGGGACGATCATCCCACCACCGACCATGAGGGCATCCTCGACACCGTTGAAGAGGACGACCTGCCCGGCGGTAATAACGAGGACATGTCCTCGGGCGAACATATCAGCCTGGAGGTCGACCTTTCGCTGCTTATCGACAGCGGCCGCGACGCGCCGGCGGACTTCGACCTGATCGAGCCGGTGTCCGGTCCGGTCCTGTATTCCCAGGGCGATCAGCTGAGCTACAGCGTGTCGGGCGATACGCTGACGGCCAGCGCGGGCGGCCGCACGATCTTCACCTGGCAGGTGACGGAAGCCGGTCTGGCGACCCTGACCTTGATGGATCAGTTCGACCACGCGCCCGGCGACGGGGAGAATTTCCTGATCCTCAACCTCACCGGGTTCCTGGAGATCCGCGACGCCGACGACGATCTGCTGGCCCTGCCGGCGGGCTTCGCGCAATACCAGGTCCAGGACGACGTGCCGACGATCGGTCCGATCGACAACGGTCTTGTCGACTATGTGGTCGGCAGCAGCGTCAGCAATTCGCTGAACGAGTCCGTCGGCACCGACGAAGATACTTCCGCGGACGGCGGCGAGACCACGATCGTCAGTTATACGGATCACGCCACCCTGTCGGAGCATCTTTCCGATGACGGCAAGGTGCTGACCTATTACGACGACGATATCGGCACCATGGCCGGGGTTCTGGAGACTGGCGAGGAAGTCTTCCGTCTCAGCGTCGATACGCTGTCGAACAAGGGCGAGTATCTGTTCGAGGTGTTGGCCGACGCGCCCTCCATCCCGCTGGATTTCGACTTCGACGCACTACCGTCGGGGCAAAATCTGTTCGGCACCTTGTCGGAGGATCCGAGCATGCCGGAGGTCGATCAAACCGGCATCATCATCATCGGGGCCGATCCCGATTTGGCGGAGGACGGTACCTATACGAATATCAGCGACACCATCAACTCCTCGAAAGGCGGTGGCCCGGTTTCGATCGCCAACGGCAACCAAAGTACCAATCCGGGAGAAGGCATCTACTTCGCCTATGTCAATAATATTCAGCCCAGTTACCTTTCCGGCGCGCCGGGCGGGTTGGATCAGAACGAGGCCGACGACGCCGATAATATCCTCTATGACGGCGGTACCTTCGAAGCGGACAGCGCCTATGTCGACATCGCCCAGGTGGTCGGCAAGGATCTGGCGTCGATCGAACTGTCCGCCTACGACATGGACGGGGCGCCGCAGCAACGCGATTTCGTCGACTATATCGACGACACTTTCGGGCCCAAGACCGACGATCAAGTGACGATCGACGCCATCATCGTGACCGACAGCGGCGGCAACGTGATCGTGGATACGACGAACGGTATCGTCGATCCGGACGGCGTCGTCACCGTGGCGTTCAATCACGACGGCAACGGTAGCGTGCTGGTCACCGGTCTGGATCAGGACTATCGGGTCCAGTTCTTCACCGACGGGCACGATCTCGCGTTGATCGAAGGCGTTGAAGGTAAGTTCGATATCGGCGGTTTCGCCATCGTTCGCGAAGGTTCGACACCGGACGAGCTGCTCGACTTCACCGTTCGGATCGAGGACTTCGACGGCGATACCGCCGACAGTAGCTTCTCGGTCGGTATCGACGGTACCGGCGAGTTCGACGACGACATGGTCGTCGGCGTCTGATTGCCGAAATTGGTCCCGGCCGGGACGGAAGATATCCCGGCCGGGGAAGTCCTTCGATGTCGAGAAGTTTTCCGGAGTTTTGCGTATCATGATTTCAACAAACCGAAGCGATCACGACAGCAGCAAACTGCGCGCGGTCAAAGCCGCCATCAAGCGGCAGTTTCCGGCCTTGGTATTATTCAGCCTGCTCGCCAACCTCCTGCTCCTGGCCAGCGCCATCTACATGCTGCAGATCTACGACCGGGTGATTACCAGCGGCTCCCTCAACACGCTGATATGGCTTACGGTGATGGCGCTGACGGCGGTGGTGATCTATGGCCTGCTGGAACAAGCGCGTCGACTGGTGCTGAGCCGAATCGGCGGTTGGCTCGATAACGAGCTCTCCGGCGCGGTCATCGAGCGCGGGATGGAGGCGCGTCTGGCGCGTGCGGCGAGCGAAGCCGGCCCGAAGGACGTCGCCGCCATTCGCACCTTCGTTGGGGGAGAGGCATTGCTGGCCTTCCTCGACGCACCCTGGTCGGTTTTCTTCATCGCCTTCATCTGGCTGCTACATCCGGCGCTTGGCGTGTTCGCCACGGTTGGCGCCGCCGTTCTGTTTGCCGCCGCCCTGAGTAACGATCTGATGACCCGCCGGAAACAACAGGCGGTGGACGGCAAGCTGAGACAAAATCATGAGGCCGCCCTGCGCTTCATCGAAGGCGGCGAAACCATCGCGACCCTGGGCATGACCAAGGGTCTATTGAGCGGCTGGCGTCGGCGCGAAGCTGAGGCCCGGGCGGATCAACAGGCATTGAGCGAGACCACGACCTCGATTCTCAGTTTCTCCCGCGCCATCCGGTTGGGCCTGCAGATCGGTATTCTGGGCCTTGGCGCCTATTACGTCCTGCAGGCGGACCTGACGGCCGGCGCCATGATCGCCGCATCGATCGTCATGGGGCGCGCCTTGGCTCCCATCGAACGATCGATCGGGGCCTGGCGTCGCTTCACCGCGGCACGTGGCGCCCTCGACAATCTCAATCGCCTGTTCGCGAACGCGGAAGCGAAACCGGAAGCGGTGCGGCTGCCGGTGCCACAAGGCCGTCTCACCGTGGAAGCCGCCCACTATCACGTGCCGGGGACAAGCCACAATCTGCTGACGAATATCAGTTTCGATTTGATGCCGGGCGATGCCTGTGCCGTCATCGGCCCGTCCGGGGCCGGCAAATCCACCCTTTGCCGCCTGCTGGTCGGCGCCTGGCAACCGCGACAAGGTCATGTCCGGCTCGACGGCGCCGACATTCACGACTGGGACGCGGCGGATCTCGGACCGCATATCGGCTATCTGCCGCAGCAAGTGGAACTGTTTCCCGGTACCGTCGCGCAGAATATCGCCCGCTTCGGTCCGCTCGACAGCGCGAAAATCGTCGACGCCTGTCGACTGACCGGCGTGCATGAAATGATCTTGGGTCTGCCCGACGGCTATGAGAGCGATGTCGGGCTTCACGGCGCCCGCATCTCGTTGGGACAGAAACAGCGGATCGGCTTGGCCCGCGCGCTCTATGGCGACCCCGCTTTCGTCGTGCTGGACGAACCGAATTCCAATCTCGATTCCGCCGGCGAACAGGCCCTCGACGATGCCTTGGCGAAGCTGAAGCAGCGCGGCTGCACCTATGTCATCGTCAGCCATCGGTTGGCGGTACTCGACCAGGTCGACAAAATCCTGATGCTGCGCGACGGCATGGTCAGTCGGTTCGGTCAACGCGGTGAAAGCGAGCGCCGGAAAACGGTCACGCCATCCACCTCCGATCCCGTGCGGATCGTGCCGCCGGCCGGCGGCAAGCGCAAGCTTCAAAAAGCGGAGAAGGTAGCGACGGCGGCGACAGCCGTAACCCAGACAGCGTCGCGGCCGACCGGCAAGGAAGAACCGGAGATTGAAACATGATGAACGGACAGACCATTGCCGGGGCGATGCAAGATTTTCGCGGCGCGGCCGCTGAGATTGTGGATCGGCTGCTCGTGTCCGCCGGATTGCACACGCCGTTCGAGCAGCAGATCGCCATTGCCGTAGGCTTGGCCTGCCTAGCCTTACTGGGCGTCTTTTTTCTTCTCCTGACCAAGCGCGTCCGCACAACGCGTTGCGATCCGGATGCTCGGTTGCCGGACGTGACGCGGCGACCGCGGTGGCTCGGCTACGCCGCCTTGGCGATATTCGTTGCGGCCTTCACCGGTTGGTCGGTGGTCGTGCCGCTGGCCAGCGCGGCCCTGGCGCCGGGCGTCGTCAGCCCGGACGGCAACCGCAAGACCGTGCAACATCTGGAAGGCGGCATCATTCACAGCATTCTTGTGCGGGAGGGTGATGTCGTCGCGGCCGGTCAAGCGCTGGTCATTCTTGACGACACGCAGGCGCGGGCCCGGCTCAACCAATTGCAGGCGCAGCTGAGCCACCATTTGGCCACGGAAGCCCGGTTGATGGCGGAGCAAACCGGTGCCGACGAAATCGCCTTCCCTCCGGCACTCCGGACCGCCAGCAACGACGCGGCGACGCTGGCGATGCGGGACCAGCGTCATCTGTTTCTCAGCCGGCGGGCGACCGCCGAGGGACGCGGCCGCATTCTCGGCCAGCGCATCAAGCAGTTGCAGGCGGAAATCAAGGGGATCAAGCAGGTGATCGCCGCACAGCAGCGCCAGCATGCCCTGATCGATCGTGAAATCGTCGGCGTGCAAAAACTGTTCGACAAAGGCTTGGGGCGGCTGGAGCGTCTGTTGGCGCTGCAGCGCGGCAAGGCGGACATCCAGGCCTCGATCGCCACCAGCCGAGCCCAAATCGCCCGCAATAAACAACAGATCGGTGAGACCGAGCTGCAAATCTTGTCCCTACGGGAGCAGGAGCGCGAACGGGTCAACGAGGAGCTGACGAATCTGCGGACCGCTTTGGCCGAACTGCGTAGTCAGATCGCCGCGCGGCGGGATGTCTTCGCCCGCACGACCATCAACGCGCCGATCTCCGGCACGGTCATGCAGCTTAGGATCACCACCGAAAGCGGCGTTGTCGGCGCCGGCGAAGCCATTCTCGATATCGTACCGGACAAGGCCGGCATGATCATCGACGCCCGCGTCAAGCCGACGGATATCGAACATATTCACCCGGGCATGCGGGCCAATGTTTTGCTCACCGCCTATCGGCAACGCAATCTGCCGAAGATCCATGGCGTCCTGCGTTCCATCTCCGCCGACCGACTGGTCGAGGATCGCTCCGGCGAGGCTTATTTTCTGGCCAAGGTCGAAATCGACCCGACGGAATTGGCGAAGCTGGAAGACGTCCGCTTGATACCGGGCATGCCCGCGGACGTGATGCTGCTCAATCGAGAGCGCAGCCTGTGGGATTATATTTTCGAACCCATTGTCTTGTCCCTCGACAAGGGTTTCCGCGAGGGTTGAGCTGGCCGGTAAACTCGACGCCATCGGACTTGATTGAAGGATGATCAGCGAAAGCTTCATCTACATGATGTCCACTCGGGCGACGGCCTTATCATATCTTAGTTATACGACGATAAGAAACAGGATGGTGACGCCGAAAATGCCGTTCCTTACGATCGCCGGTATCAACCCCAATACGTTGGGATAGGTTTCGCACGCCGTCACCCTCAACAGGACCACGCCCGTCGAATTCGCGAAATCCTGTTCCGGGTTAACCCAGAACAGGACAGGCAAGGTCGCATGAGCCCGACATGCAAAAAAACCAACTTCTCAGCGGTTCAAAAGGGGAGAGAACGGCAATTCCAACAACCCAAACTTCGCGTTTATGGATCACTTGGGATTGAACGGACAAAGCGGATCGGTTTTCGATTCGAAGTGCCGATTGTATCGTCGCACCGACTGTTCTCAGCATCAAATCGGTAGACCGTTTTGCGCCAGGGCAATCGGCGGGTTTCTTTAGTATTCCGGCGACGACGATCCCGCTGAACAAAGACTTGGTGAACGCTCTAATCGTTGAGTGGGAGGACCGCATACGTCCCGGCGCACAATCGACCGGCAAGGCGCGCGACCGCTCAACCGCCTACAATTGGATTGACCGATGGTTGCCCTCGACGACCGATGCTCTCTTCGGGCTCGCAAGCGTGCTGGATATGGACCCGCTGGCAATCTTGGATGCCAATGGAGCGTTCATCGCCGAAACCCATTCCGGTCCCAGCGCCGTCTATTTCAAAGTCGTCTCAATTCACGACCTCGACGTCAGCGTCAACGTCCCGACAAAAGGAGGCGGGCGTAGCGAGATTTCAAGCCCAAGGACGTCCAACGAACGTTCAGCTTTGATCATCGTACGGGATCCAAAAACATACCAAACCGTTGCCAGGTGGGAACTTTTAGCAACAAACCATCGCGCCGAAGCACCTGAAAATCCCGAGCCTATAGCGAGCCCATTGGATTTCTCATCTTCGGCTTCGGTTTCCAATTTTATGTTTTTATTGATTTTTGGTGCCGAAGAGAGGATTTGAACCTCCGACCTACTGATTACGAATCAGTTTCCAGCCACTTCGACAGAATGCGATGAGTTTCGATTTTTCTCGATAGACTTTTAAAATCAACGATATAAACAGATTGAATTGCTCTGGTCAATTCGTTACACTACGCTTGTTTTTGCTTACCTGTGCTTACCCGGTGCTTACCTGAATGATGAGCCAATCGAAATGCCGCAAGCGAAACTGACCAAAATTTTCGTCGAAAAGCTCCAGCCCAGTGACGCCGACGTGATTTACTGGGACGAGAAGGTGTCCGGTTTTGGCGTCCGCATTAAACCCTCCGGCATCAGAAGCTATCTTGTCCAATACCGAAATCGCAGCACCGGGCGGTCCCGGCGAACAACTATTGGCAAGCACAGCCCGACCTTGACGTTCGCGAAGGCCAGGGATCAAGCTATCGGCATGTTGCGCGACGCCCAATTAGGAGGCGATCCAGCTGCCGACAGGAAAGCGGATCGCCAAGCGGAAACCATAGCGGACTTGGCCGACGATTATCTCGAACGCCATGCCAAACCCAACAAACGTCCCAAGAGTGTCTATGACGACCAATTGATGCTGGACAACTACATCAGACCCAAGCTCGGCAAAATGAAGGTAAAGGAAGTTCGTCGGCGCGATATCGAGAAACTGCATCAATCGATGAAGCGCACGCCCAGCCAGGCCAATCGCGTGCTCTCCCTATTGTCAAAGATGTTCAATTTGGCCAAAGCCTGGGATTGGCGAGCCGACAACCCTGTTGAGGGCGTACAGCGGTTTCCGGAAACGCGGCGAGAGCGCAATCTAACGAACGAAGAGCTGACACGACTATTCAAAGCCCTCAATGATCATCCGAACCAACTTGCCGCAAATGCGATTAGACTCCAATTGTTGACCGGCGCGCGGATTGGCGAAGTTCTAAAATCCGAATGGGGACACTTCGACCTGCAAAGCGGCGTTTGGACCAAGCCATCGCACCACACGAAGCAAAAACGCACCGAGCACGTACCGCTTAGCCCACAAGTTTTACAATTACTGGTCGGTATGCAGCAGGATGCGGAACCGGATCAGAAGTTCTTGTTTCCGGGCAATTTGCCGGGCAAGCCACTGCAGGAGCTAAAGCGGTTTTGGAAAGCGATCACTCAGGCGGCCAAACTTGAGGATTACCGTATTCACGACAACCGCCATACCTTCGCATCGCATTTGGTGTCCAGCGGTTTGAGTCTGGAAATTGTCGGCCGCCTACTCGGCCACACCCAGGCCAGCACAACCCACCGCTACGCCCACCTGGCGGATGATCCGTTGCGGGCGGCGACCGAAAGATTTGGCAAGAAGGTGGAAGGCCTGACCGAACAGAAATCGGCAGTAATCACAAAAATCCATCGATCATAACCAGTGGCGACATAAAACCTAACGCCAATGTAAGAAAGCGCCGGGTACCACCAAAACTAGCGATAATTCTAATGCTGTTTGTTGCGAGGTTTCCCACCTTCGCCCTTACGAAGCATTTCCATAGCTTCAAGTACGTGTTCCCAGTCACCGCTGTCCGCAGGATATGACGGGCTCTTCCGTCCTGAAACCCTACCATCATAAACCATTTGTACTTTGTATACCCTTGCTGGTCCGACATCACTATCCCAATGTTCATGACCTATCGAAACTCGGTATTGGGTCCCTTCAGGATGTGGATTACTCGCATTAATGTCGATCACACGTAACGGAAAATACACTTTCATACTGCTTCCTTCCTATAGTGTTTATGGCATCTATAAATCCTATAGGAATAAACCCAGATGTCAAGGTGATTTAGTCCGTTTCGGTAAAAGGAGACATTCGAAGCAAGCTATTGATCGAACTCGTCCGTGTTTACGGTCTGTATTCTAATTTGAACCTACTGTTGCTTGGACTATCAGCCCCTACCCAATGCAATCCGACTTACAACAAAGTTTGGAAACCCCCTAATGACTAGGACATGAGCCTTGACGTTTTGGCTAGCCTTAACCGGCAAATCAAAAAGAACTCGATGAAAAGAAACAGTATACTCAGAGCACAAAAAGGGAGGCTGAATTTTTATTCGAGCCTTTACTACTTAAAATAACAGTATTTGTCTAGACAAAATAAATTAATACTTGTATTTCTTCTAAATTATGTTACATTGTATTTGATTTCAACAATCGAAAATTGGTGAATCAATGCGAAATCAAACACATACGGCTGATATTCCTGCGCGAATTCGCGAAAAGTCGGCCCTTCTAAACCAAGAGCAAGCGGCCAGCTACCTAAATCTGTCGCATCGCACTATGGAAATGTGGCGGCATCGCGGATTTGGGCCGAATTTCATACGCGTTAGCGCAAGATGTATCCGCTACCGCCAATCCGACCTGGATGAATGGATCGAAGGTCGAACTAGGGTGTCGACTACAGATGAACTGAATACCTAGCGCTGTTCTTCGTTGTAGATCGATGTGTGGTGACGGAGAGCAATGACAAGTCCGGGTCGAACTCAGCAGCACGAATCCATTTGGAGAGCGAAGAAAAATACAATGAAAAGGCCGCCGCTAAACTGAAAACCGCCGTTGGCGTAGCGATAAAGGGATCGCTAGCGATGAACATGATGAAGCAAGTCGAACCGGACTTCACCGAGGTAGAGCTGCAGCAAAGCGAGAAGCTGATCGAATCGCGTGAAATCGCAGGTAGACAATATTCAAATCCGATACCTCTGGAGATCGCTCGGCTGTTACCAGAGTTCAAATTCCTGCATTGGCATGTCGAAGAAACGTACCCGACTAGATATCTGATCATTGCACCGGCAGGCATTGGCAAGACCAGCACGGTTGTCGACCACATAAAGCAGGAATTGTCCAACGGGACAGTTTGGTACCTTCTGCCTACCATCAAAATGTGCGAGCAGGTGGCCGAGAGCTTCGCAACGGCAGGTCTCGACAACATTGTGGTCTTCCGGGGGCGCAATCAGGAAGGTATGTGTGAACGATACAACCTTGCCAATTATGTCGCCAGTACAGGGTTATCGGTGCAAAAATCGATCTGCAGGTCCGGTACCAGCCTTTGCCCCTATTACGGTTCCTGTGCCTATCAAGAGCAATTGCGAAGCTTGAACCCCGACGCGGCAGGCGATGAAGCGGACGAAGAAGAAGAGCTAAAAACTCGTGTTTTCTTATTGGCCCACCAATTTCTCAGCTTTCCGACCGCTATACCCAACCCGGACTTGGTCATTGTTGATGAAACCTACTGGCAATCACTGATCCAAGAAATCGACTTCCATCCAGATACTCTTTTTATTAGGCCCAAACAGGATTCGATCGCAGGCAGAAAATACATCGCACTGGTCGAGGAAATCGTTACCGCTTTTCGAGCCAATCCCAACAACTTACTCCGGGCCGTACGGGAAATGGTGCACGATCCAAAAAAACGGGTGGAACAGGCTGTCACTTACTTGCAGAGTGAATATGCGCAGCTGACTTCGGGCCTCGACTGCAAACCCGAAGACGATGACAGCATCATTCAGAGCTGCGTGGCGAGAAGGCAGATAAAGGAAATCAAGATCGCGAGAATGTTTTTCGAGGCCCTGCTGCTAGAAATCGATCTGCCAAGAAATATAGCCCACGGTCTAGTTTATGACCCACGTAGCAAGCAAAATGTGAACGGCCGGCCGGAGACCCAGGCTCGTATTAGTGTGTATCGCCGTGTGCCTATTTTCATTGACGCGGCGACGCCAATAATTGTGTTGGATGCCTCTGCGGACGAAAGCATTACCAAGTCCATTTTGAGTAAAGACATCCAAATCGAAGTTATCACTGCACGTCGCAACGCGCAGATCTTCCAAGTCAGATTGAAGGTCTTTTCCAGACAGTCGATTACAGGCAAAGACCGGCACGGGAAAAGGATCGAAAGCCGAATTAATGAAGCACGCCGCCTGCAGGATCAAATAATAGATTTTGTTTCCGCTCTTACAGGCAAGGTTCTGCTGGTTGCCACAAAACAGGTGGAGGAGTTGTTGCTGCCCTCCCTGCCGGACAACGTCGTGACTTCCCATTTCTCGGCCCTACGTGGCCGGGGCGATTTCGAGGACTGCGATACTGCCGTCATCGTCGGTCGGGAACAACCCAGTGCGGAAGCCATCGAAAAATACGCTCGTGCCGTTTATGCGAAGGACCCTAAGCCGCTGTTGCTGACAGGCGCGTATGCAAAGAAAACTCGCTGGCGTCGAATGGCTAACGGCACAAGCGAGCAGGAAGAAGCCTGGGTTCACCCAGATCCCCGTGTACAGGGATTGCTTGAACAAATTCGCGAGCAAGAAATCGAGCAGGCGATGGACCGGCTGAGGCTGATCCACAACATGGAACCAAAGACCATCTATCTACTAAACAACATCGTGCTCGACGTTCCGATAGACACCAGCCTCAGGTGGTCAGAGTTACGCCAGGGCGGGAGCAAAATCCAACGAGCATTGGAGCGAGTGGAAAAATCACGCTTTGCGTTTCCCCTGTCGGCGACGGAATTGGCACGTTTGCACCCAGATCTGTGGTCAACGGCTAACGCTGCCAAATCGTATTTGCGCGAACACGGCGGCAATAAATGGGTCAAAACCCAAATTAATATCTATTTGGAAAATGACCCATTAATTTCGGTCGAATATCGGCGACCCGGCCAACGGGGTAGACCATCAAAGGCCCTCGTTCGAGCCGATTTGGAAGACCCTCGATCAGCCTTAGAAGCCGTCGTCGGCCCCTTCCAGTCCATGCGCCTTTGCGCGTCATCCCCTGAACCTCCCCAAACATGAAAGGGCCAGATCATGGGTATCGATATGTGTTTTGATAGCCCCACCTTTATCGACTTCGAAACATTCCTGCCTGGTTTTCCAATTCGCAAGGAAGACCTGATTTCTATTCCTCAAGTCGCGAAATCATTTGGATGCAATACAAGCGTAATCAGCGACAGAGCTCGAATTGGGCGGATTCCTATATTGTGGCTCGAAGGCCAAACGCATCCTCAAATTCCGGAGGCAATCCTATCCGATGACGAGGGGCGGAAATTCAGCATGACTGAACTATCTGGAATTGGTGCACTGTTCCGGTATCCGGAGTTCATCGAAAATGACGAACGGAACCGCCGTAATTTTGATGTGCCGTACGGAGTGACCCGTGCCAGCCTCTTCACTTCAAAGCTTGCTTGAGAAAGCGATGGCCAATCCCCGTGGCGTTCGGATAGAGACGGCGGACCACAGGGAAGCCCATCGGTTGCGTCGCCAGTTGTACGCGGAAAGGGAGAAGCACCGTGCAAGAGGGGAGAACAAATACGACGGCCTCAGTTTCATCGTGAAACCAATCGGTGATCTATTGATCTTCCCACGCGCCGCAATCCTGTCGGAACACCGTCCCGACTTCGAGTTCCCAGTGACACCGCTAACCGAAGACGAGTTGCCGGCTCGAATTCGATCCAGAGGAAAGAGTAAGGTCGGCTGTTTGTACAGAGAAACTCTTAGTTCGGAATGCGACCTGCAGGAAAAAAAATACTGTGACATGATGAGTTAGGCGGCGTCGGAATAATTGCCGGAGTCATTGTATGGCTCAGGCTCATATGAGCATTGTATAGACGTCAACTCCGCATAGCATTGTCGGGAACACTTGGCGGATGAGCGTCAACAGAAGTCCGTATTTCACCGCATTTCATCGCAATTCAAACCGTTCACGATCCATCGCCCCGACCATATCATTCTCTATCGGCAGCGACGGTAATCCGTTCCTGCTTAGTCCCATTGCCGAACTTGTTTGAGTTCAAATTGTCACTAGGACCGAGTCTCGACTGTTTGTTTCAAACAGCCGGCAGGCCCTTACTAAAAAAACTGCTAGGAGACGTCTGACATTTTGTCTGACGATTTGCCCATGGATTTGGTGTCGCCGTGTAGTTTTGACCCCTCGAACATCAAACCCAGCCCGACGAACATGTTCACCACGGGCACGAGGTATAGAAACGCAAACTTGTCCGAGTGCCCGGCGTCCCGTCCGCGCCAAAGAAAGAGGCGTGCCCCGACGATCTGGAGCGCGGCGTAAATGATGAAGATGACAACGGCGTTCATCCCGCCGACGTCCTCAACAGCCCAAACAACCGCCGTCGCCCCGACGCACCAAATTATCCATGGTGTTCGGGTGATCGTCCGGCCCGTGTGGTCTGTGACGATGCTCAGATAGGGAAAGACAATCGCCAATGAAAAGAAGACCAGAAATGCCATGGTTCTCGCCCGCCTTGTACATCGGGCCCCCCAAGTAATCCAAGGTAACTTCGATACACGCATCAAACACTAAGTTTATCGTATTTTACACTGTGGTCGGATATAAGGTCCAGGCAGAAACTTGCGGGATGGATGCCAAGAAATCATTCGGAAAACAGCTCCGAACCTACCGCCGTGAGCGCGACCTGACCCAGGAAGAACTCGCCCACATGATCAACCGATCCGTGGACGCCCTCTCCAATATCGAACGCGGTCTGAGCCTTCCATCCACCGAGACACTGATCGCCCTGAGCGAAAGCCTGGACATCCCGTTGGCAAACTTCGTCAAGACACTCGATCCCCGACCGGAGGCAGGGTCGAAAGAACTGCAGAAGCTACGGACTGAACTGAATGGGATCACGAAGAAGATGGACGAGCGCCAGCTGACAATTGCGATAGGACAGATGAAAGTGTTGGCGCAGTTATGATGTCTGCTGCGGTGTCACCGACTTAAGTTTGGCCTCGGAAGGATCATACAGGTAGTCTGTAATAGTGCCTTTCTGGATTTTTTCCACGACTTCATCAATTACCGAAAGCGGTACCAAAAACCACTCTCTCGGTTTCGTGGCTTTTCCAAAACGATCAGTAATTTCAATATCAAGCCGCGCGTGCGCAAAGAACCGATGTAGAAGGTTTTCCAGTTTCACGCGATTTATATTGTAAAGTTCATATTGGGCGACAACTTCAACATCTGCCATCAGAAATGTCGGGTCATGACTTGCGTTCGCCAATCTCGCCTCTATCTTGGCTTTTGTTACACCGATTTTATGGATGATTTCATAGTTGTTCACAATTTCGGGCAGAGAAGATTTGCTACGCAAGACAATAGATTATCCCTGATTCGGTATCTTCTTCGCTAACAACTGAAGCGAACAGCGGACCTGCCGTCGGTTCTGTAATTCTCCTGCCTGCCTCATCCTTGTGCAATGCACGTTGAAGCGATCGCATCAAAAGGTTGCTCTCTGTGCCATTATCGAAAACTACTCGGAGACGAGCATCACGCCGGCCTTGCGCATTTGAATAGACCCTCACCCATTTCTGCAACGTAAGCTACTTGTCCCCCAACAACAAAAAAGCTCCCTGGGCGAATTTCAGCCTTTGACTCGAACTTCCGAGTTTGTCTCTTTCCACTTTCCAGGTCACTTTGAAGGGTTTCGAATAACGGTTTGAACTTATCAAAATCTTCACAGCGGTCTCTCCGCGCAATATCCTCCGCTGCGCGTACATCCGCTCGTGGTTTGACGTGGCGAAGATTGGTCACGTCCTGGTCTCTAGGTTTATCGACGCCAAGCGCTGAAAGAAGTTCATCGTCGCTCAATTCATTAGCTTTCGAAGTTTCAATTTCTACATTCACGTCAAGCAAACCTTGATGGTCGTACTCGGTGAGAAGGGAACGGCATTCTTCCAACGCATAAATTTGAATCGAGCCTTACAGCATAAATTCGCTCGAAAATATCCCGATCCTCGCCATGCACCGGAAGCCGACCATGTTCTTCAACAAAACGTTGAATTTCTTCAAAGCCAGCAATAATGCGCTCTTCACGAGCCGTGCGCTTTATTTTATTTTTTGGTCTCGTATCAACGCCTAACGCCTCAAGCAGTTCGATGTCTGACATTTCAGTCATCGGCGTCTTCAATCGTCTTTTGTTGCAGGAACGCGATAGCTTCTGCCATCAGCTTTTCCCAGGGATCAGGTGACGAGATCGACGGGAGTCTTCCCCGTTCATGTTTAAACTTTAAGGCACGTCTCGCTAAGTCTCTGGCCTCTTCCAAAGTCAGCTTTGTACGTTTTGCAGCAATTACCGCCTGAACTTGTTTCAAGCGATCTTCGCTCATAGACTTTGCAAGTATGGCGTAGGCTTCGCCAAAGGGATTTATGCGGTCAATTAGATCAATGTCGAGCTCGCGAACATCCATCTTGTATTTTCGCACGCCATCAATGAGAGATGTGTTAGCTTTCTGCTGCTGTTCGCCGTCACCAGTCAAAAACTCTTTTGCTTTTTGTGTCAAATTCAATGCGGCAACAGCATGCTGCCGGACCGCTTCCACGTCTTCATCGTCGAGATCTGGAAATCTGTCCTTTACAATCTTACCCATGCGAACCTGCGTTAACTCTTCCGGTACAAGCTCCTCATCAAAAACGCCTCGCTCGACCGCGACCCTGTCTTGTAAAAATGTCGCGATGACTTCATTGAGGTCTTCTCGGCAAATTCGTTGGGCCTCCTCGCTCTTCGGTTCAACTAGGCCTTTGATCTCAAATTCAATTTGACCTGTCGCCTCGCTGAACCCAATGTTTCCACCATTCTGGTCATAACCGCCTTCACCATAATCGTATCCTTCGGTCGGCCCAGAACCAGAATTCTTGATCCTGAAATTGAACTTTGGGGCAAGCACTTGTTCCATCAACAGACTAGCCGCGATTGCTTTCAACGTATCGTTGATTGCGTCTACAACGGCTTCTTCTGATGCGTCTGGTTCAGCAATTAGATTAGTGAACCTTGCACGTGTTTTCCCTTTAGCGTCCCGGGTTGCCCGGCCGATTATCTGAATAATCTCGGTGAGACTAGAGCGATATCCAACTGTTAGGGCGTGTTCACACCAAATCCAGTCAAATCCTTCTTTCGCCATGCCGAGGGCAATAATGATATCAACGTGGTTCTTGTTGTCCTTTTCAGCAGAGATTTTTAGCGAAGAGGAGACTTTGTCACGCTTGGTCGGATCATCCTCAACAAGATCAGCAATTCTTACAATCTTGCCATCCTCGGTTTTGACTAAATGGAAGCCTGTGGCAGGATCGGTTCCTTTCCAATCCCCCAGTTCTTCGATGATGTGTTCAACCTCTTTTATCTTATCCTTTGTGCTTTCTCTCGAGTTTACGTTTGGTATGTGAATGATGGTTTTTTCGCCTGGATCAAGTACGCTTAGTATTTCATCCACGTACGAGCCGGAATAGAAATAGTAACCAATATCTAGTTGTTTCAGGTATTCGTACCCATTCAATTGCTCATAATACGTATAGGTTACAGTCTCGAACTTCGATTCATCTTCTGGCGCTAATACAGGCTCCGCATCGCCACGAAAATATGAGCCTGTCATCGCCACAATATGAACCTTGTCCCGTCCGACAAACTGACCAAGATGTTGACCCAGCTTGTTGTCCGAATTGGCACTGACGTGATGAAATTCGTCGACCGCAATCAGGTGATTGTCAAATGCCTCGACACCAAAACGATCAACGGCATAACGAAAAGTAGCGTGGGTGCAAACCAGTATCTTGTCTTCACTGTCAAGAAATGCACCAACTGATTTGACTTTTCCACCATCTTCGCCTGGCGCATTGCAGAGGTTCCATCTCGGCTCTAACGACCAATCAGTCCAAAATCCAAAATCACTCAACGGCTCATCGCCAAAACTGGCACCGATGGTTTTTTCGGGTACAGCGATTATGACCTGTTTAACCCCCTGATTATGTAGTTTATCTAGCGCAATGAACATCAATGCTCTACTTTTGCCCGACGCTGGCGGCGACTTGATTAAGAGATACTGTTCGCCCCGTTTTTCGTACGCGCGCTCCTGCATGACACGCATGCCAAGCTCGTTAGATTTTTTTGAGTTTCCATTGCGAGCATAGGTAACGGATACAGTTGGAATGTGTTCTCGGTTTGACATCGCTAGGTTCACCCGTCTTTGCTGTTTGTGGCGGGAGCGTCCTCCTCGGTCATTTGTGTATAAAGCTCAAACAGTTTCCCTAACCGCTCTGTATCGTTTTTGAAGCGCCGCCCGATATAAATACGCTCCAAAACCTCGTCATTGCGATCATGAGCGTGACGAAGGCCGTCCGGCATTTCATCTGGGTCATAGAGATCGGCAATCGTTTTCGGGAAATGTGCCTCGCGGGCTAACAGGATGTCCTCGGCACAACGCGTTAAGTCTTCTTTGTTTTTCTCCGTCAATTTAGGGACAGGGAAAGTATTCCAGCCAAGTGTGTTGGAGTAGCGATAGTCAGTTTTCAGTTTTCCGCAAACAGTAGCAATCCAAACAAGATGAATGCGCGAAGCGATAAGTGCCATGTTCCATAAAGGGGCATCTAAGAGCATTTGTGCGAGATTTGAAACGATTGTACCGGGTGGTTGAAGATCAACAGGGAGGTAATTACGAGTTTCAGAGCTTGCACCCGACACAACGATAACTATTTCGTTGCCGGTTTGTCGAACTTCACCAAAACGGTATGGGTACTCGGCGAGCTTTTGCGTTGTCTCGCGCGTACTATCAGCACGTTTCATCTTTACAGCGTCGATGCGCTCGTCCATTAGTAGAGAAGTAGGAGCTTCGCCACTTGGATCCCAAAAGCATTTTCTGGGAGCGTTTGCGACAAGCTCTTCAGTTCCAAATAGATTTCGGATAAATGGCGCAATCTGCGGACTCTCTGAAATGATATCGGCAGCATTATGTAGTGCTGATAGCTTTCCGCGATCGTCGTTTGGCATATTTCCCCAAAACATCTTTGCAACTTCAGATAAGGGGGCACCCTTACCCGGCACAACAACCGTATGGTCTGGCACCAAATATGGACCAATAACTTTGGCAGTTGCGACCATATCCTCCGAAATAATAAACTTAGTGTTAGAGGAAATTGCCTCGATTCCAATAATCGATACTGTGACGCCTGCTTTGTTGGACGCTAAGTTAGACCATCTAAAAGAGGGCCGGGCGAACGCGATTTCCAAATCTTTAGAAAGAATTTGTGGCCAGACTTTTGCGACTTGTCGACCCTGATGAACGCTGTTTGTCGTGACAAGTCCAAGTTTCGCTTTGGTTTTCCTGAGATACTCAGCCCCTTTCCAAAACCACCCAAAGACATAGTCTATACTTCCAGTTGATATCCGATGATCTGCTATTGCATGGCGGAGGTCAGATTTTTCCTGTTTTGTCTGTTCTTGACTTCCCTTGTACGGCGGGTTGCCACAAACATAGGTTTCCCCGCCCTCGTTTTCGAAGTCGATCTCTGCTTGATTCAATAGTGTACCGAACAAATCATCTCCTTTTAGCTTGACTCCTTTACCTGTTGGAGGACAAATGCTTAGCCAATCTATGCGCAAGGCATTATCACAAGTAATCCAGTTTCGTGCATTCAGAGGAAGAAACTCTTTTAGGGCTTCTTTTTGCCCACGATAAAGAACATCGCACTGATATTCGGCTATTATAAGGGCTAACCGAGCTATCTCGGCAGAGAAATCACGGAGCTCAATACCACGGAAATTCGTTAACGGAATGACTGATCGCTTTTCCGTTTCGTCGCGACGTTTGTTGATTTCCGCCTCAATCGCCCGCAACTCCTTGTAGGCAATTACAAGGAAGTTGCCGGAGCCACAGGCAGGATCGAAAACGCGGATTCTCGATATACGTCTTCGAAGATTGAGTAACTTACGTGGATTGTATTCCGCTGCCGTAAGTTGTCCACGTAGATTATCTAGAAAGAGGGGGTTTAAAACTTTGAGGATGTTGGGAACACTCGTGTAATGCATCCCCAGCGCATCACGTTCTGCATCATCAGCTACTGCTTGAATCATGGAACCGAAGATATCTGGATTGATCATTTTCCAATCAAGTTTGCCGATATTGAGGAGATGAGATCGAGCGATCCTGCTAAATCGAGGCGTATCCGTGGTTCCCGAAAACAGATCGCCATTTACAAAAGGAAATTTATCTGCCCAACTTCGAATATTGGCATTTGCACGGTTTGTTGTTTTTGTATTCAACGCCCGAAATAGTTCGCTAATTACCTTATGAGTGTTAGAAGAATCGCGCGCGCTCATTTGCTCGATTGTGGCGGTAAACAGGTTGTCGCCAATAAAAATGTCCGTATCCTCGGCAAAGAAACAGAAGATCAGCCGTGCCATAAAATGGTTCATGTCAGGACGACGATCGGCCGTGGACCAATCCGGATTGTCCTTCAAAAGTTCCAAATAGAGACGATTGAGACGCCCGGTTGCTTTGATATCGAAGGAGTTTTCGCGAATCTGTTGGACGGTAGTAATGCCAGCCAGCGGAAGAAACACACCGAAGTGATCCGAGAATTCCAGAAACTTGTCGACAACAACATCTCCCGAAATCAAATCCTCAGCTTCGACCTGATGACCATCCGTCGCCAGGATGAATTTGGCTTTGCGCTTACTGGTTTCCGGACTGGCTTTGAGAATTGCCAATGTCTTGGTCACCTCACCGAGCTCGCAAGTTGCCAGGTGGATATTGTTGGTCTGCAAAACACCGTTTTCGACGTCTGACCAATTAGAGCTACCGCTCTTGAGCCGTTTGATCGTTGTCCTCTTGTTGCCAAACGCCTCAAGAAACGCAAACGGAAAGCCGACTGGATCAAAAGGCTGTTCGAACAGATCAGAGACTGCTTCGGCTATTTCTACGGCATTCATGGGTGACAGATCAGGTTGCTACATCTACCTAATCAATACACTAACTGTGAGAGCTGATTAAGCATATCATTGTCTATCGGTTGACGTTTAGGCAGATACGTTATGTGCCGGAATTACATGGCCCCGAAACAAGTCTCCGGCTGTTTGTCAGGCGAAACAAACCCATCGAAACTCACCATTCGCCTTGTCGGGCATTTGCGAAAATGGTCGCCAGGTTGACTGGTAAGTGTTTTCAAGTTCCAAAGTTGCCATACGACCTTTCATAGTGCCGGCTGATGCCTTGGGCGACCAAGAGAGCGTTCCATTAATAGTTCGCCCTTCGTGTAACCTAAATTCAGCGTCGACTACATCCTTCCTCGACGGCGGGCGCCAGTAGGCGGGGTCATTCGTCAACGTGATCGAACAGCCGGTGACGTTTTTCATCTGCCTCTTCACGCTCTCAATTCTCATTACGTCCTTAAGGATATCGTATCGCCGCACGTCTAACGCGCTCTGGTTCTTGAGATTGAACCGTTCACCATCATGAACACATTGGAACTTCTTGGTCAGATATTTAAGTTCAATTGCTGTCGTACGTTGACCGCCATCTAACCAGACATCGATGTAAATCTTTTCCTCAACGGGTGCCTGATACTCGAGCCTCACCTTGAGATCAGGCATGACCTTGTGAACCTGCCAGGCAAACGCATGTTGGAAATCCGCCTCCGAATGGAATAGCGGCCGGATGGCGGCAAGGCTTGTCATGACATGCGTTGGGTCGATGAGCATAGCCCGATCATACCGTGAATAGGGCTATTGATCCCGTTCCATCGTCAGGTATGTCTATACACACTTTCAGCGCACCAGTTTTTCAGCGGCGAACTCAAGCTGGAGCGCGCCTCGCAAAGGGGGGGCAGGCCATGCTCTCTGGCGTATTGACGCATGGTTGCGCCGATTTTGTGCCGTGATTCGCGATTCGGATTTGTGGGTGGCCGTGCCGACGATCCTAATGTCGGCCGTCACGGTCGCGCATGGTCGCATTACGGGGCATTGATCCGATCAACACCGCCACCAATACGGGCCGGCATTGATGTGCCGGATCGACGGGACGCCTATGTGCTCGCCAATGCTTACCTGGTGCTTACCCGAAATAGCCCGGCAGTCTCGTGAAAATGCGATATCCTCATAAGATGTTGATTTTACGTTGAAAAATGGTGCCGAAGAGAGGATTTGAACCTCCGACCTACTGATTACGAATCAGTTGCTCTACCCCTGAGCTACTTCGGCGCCGGGGGTGGGTTGGGCGCGGAAGATAGGGGGTTCGGGCGGGGTTGGCAAGGGGTTAGCGGCGGGTTGGCCCGGTGCCGTTTTACGCCTCGGCGTGGGGCAACACGAAGCGTAGATGCGTGCGGTTGCGGCCGTCCTGCTGACGGTAGTCGATAGCGTCCGAAAGACTGCCGATCAAATACAGTCCGACGCCGCCGATCGCGCGGTGTTCCAAGGTTTGCGCCAATGCGGCGTCGCCGCGCAAACGGGGATCGAAAGGCCAGGCATCGTCGTCGATCGTCACCTCCAGATGGTGGTCGCGTCGGCTCAGGCTGAGGTCGATGGTCTGTGGTTGCCGGCTCGGATAACCGTAGGCGATGGTGTTGGTCAGCAGCTCCTCCAGCACCAGGGTGACCCGGTGCAAGGTCGCCGTGTCGAGCCCATGGCGGCTGCCATAGCCGTCAAGAAACCGGCTCAAGCGACCGAGATCGCCAAGCTGGTTCCGCAACGTCAGCCGCTCCACCTCGCTCATCAAATACCTATACCATGGTTAACCATACGCAACCTCGACGCGCCGGCGAGGTGGACACGGAACTTAGCACAGATTATGTTGTAGATAGAAAAAATCGAGCAGTGTCGGCCATGTCTATTTGATCGTTTACCAGAACTTAACCATTGGCGTGTACCCGTTAGTGTATAGTCATTGGAATGTCACCGTTGGGCAACGATCATTCGAATGTAACCCGGTCGAATCTTTAGGATTCGAACTGTTCGTTTTAACAGTTTAGGATTATCGTTATGATAAAAGTACTCTACTCCCTCTGCCTTGGCCTGCTGGTGTTGGCTGGGCCGGCCGCCGCGGAACAAGCGCTAATCGGTCATGTCCGCACTGTTTCGGGCGAAAGCTACCTGACTCGCGATCAGGTCCGTCAGCCGGCCAAGCTCGGCGACCCGGTCTACCGCAAGGACGTGGTCGAAACCGGCGCTGACGGTGCCATCGGCATCACCTTCGTCGACAATACCGTGTTCTCCGCGGGTCCCGACAGTTTTATCGCGCTCGAGCAATTCGCTTTCGATTCGGCGAAGTTCGAAGGCAATCTGTTGGCCCATATGCAACGCGGCACTCTGTCCGTGGTGTCCGGCGATATCGCCCGCACCTCGCCGGAGGCCATGAAGATCAGAACCCCCACGACTATTCTGGGCGTACGCGGCACCACCTTCCTGGTGAAGGTCGAGCAGTAAGCGGACGCAATCGGGGGATGAGGGCACTTCGATGAATGGCGGCCGACTGCGTCGCGCGGCATTGGTTATATGCCTCGGCCTGCTCGCCGCCGCCTGCGAATCCGGTCTCGGTAAGACCGTATTCGTGGTTCTTCCGGACGCGGACGGGAAGATCGGTCAGATCACCGTCGAGGACGCTTCCGGCGAGAATAAGCAAGTACTGAACGAGGCTTATGCCGCCGCCCATGTCAAGGGCGGCGGTCTTAAGTCGGTCGATGTCGAAAAGCAAAAAATCAATGAGTTGTTCGGCAAAGCGATCGCGGCACAGCCGATCCTGCCGTCCAAATTCACCGTCAATTTTCAGCCGGACACCGATCGTTTGACCGACAATACCGTGACGATCCTCGACAAAGTGGTGGCCGACGTCCAACGGCGTAACGCCTATCTGGTCGAAGTGATCGGTCACACCGACCGGGAGGCGGGCGACAAATACAATGCCGAGCTATCCTTGCGCCGGGCAACGACGGTCCGCCAATTCTTGATTGATAGGGGCTTGCAGGGGGACTTGATCACCGCCACCGGCCGAGGCGAACACGATCCGTTGGTGCCGACCAAGGATGGCGTGCGCGATCGGCGGAACCGGCGCGTCGAAATCAGCGTCCGCTAGCACAGCCTGCCAGCGCGGGCGGATAACAGACCATCCTGACCATCTACCGTTCGATCGAAATGACGTTGCGCCGGTTCGGGTCCGGCCCCAGATAGCGCAAGGCCAGAATAGTGATATCGTCGGAAGCCTCGGCACCGTCGGTGAAATCGCTCACCGAAGCCGCCAGATTGTCGACCAATTCGGACATCGCGATGTCGGTGTTGCCCAGCCCATCCAGATAGTCCCGGATCCGTTCGTTACCGAACATGTCGCTCTGCCGGTTCATCGCTTCGCTGATCCCGTCGCTCGAGAGCAGGACGACATCGCCGGGTGCGAGCTCAACGATACTGCCGGGATAGTCGAACTCAGATAGGATCCCCAGCGGCGGACCGCCATCGATCTCGAGTTGCGTGGCGGCCGTGCCGGCGCGGTGAAAGAATGGCGCGTCGTGGCCGGCGTTGCACATCTCCAGGGTCCCGTCGTTCAAATTCAAAATACCGGCCAGCACGGTGACGAACAAGGTTTCCGGGTTCTCGCGGCTGATTTCGACATTGGCGTCACTCATGATCTGCGCGATGTCGCGGCCGAGGCGAAGGGCGCCGCTTTTGTAGAGCGCTTTGCTCAGCGCCATGAACAGGGATGCCGGTACGCCTTTGCCGGATACGTCGCCGACCATGAAAAAGAGGTGGTCCCGGTCCAAAAGGGCGAAGTCATAGAGATCCCCGCCGACCGACCGCGCCGGCTCGATCAGCGCGTGCAAATCGAATTCCGTGCGCGAGGGATAGGCCGGAAACTGCCGCGGCAGAATACCCATCTGGATACGTCGTGCCGCCGACAACTCGCCTTGCACCAGGGCCGCCGCCGCCCGCTCCTGTGCGAGGTCGAACGAAAGCACGCGGCGCTGGCGGTCGACCGCGGCCCAAGTCGACGCCGACATCACCGCCCAAAGGGTCAGTGACGCCAATGCCGGTTGGCTGACGTCAATCAGCCAATTGCGCTGAGTGAAGCCGTACCAGGCCAAGGCCGCCAGCACCGCCAGCAGCAGGAGCACCGGCAGGGCGCTCAGTACCGGTCGGAAGAGCGGAATCAAGGTCAGGAGCAACGCGCCCGCCACCAGGATCAACCCGAGTTCCAGCCAACGGGCGAAATCGGGTCGGGTCAGGGCCAGGCCGGCGATCATCATCTCCAGCGCTTGCGCATGGATTTCAATCCCCGGCATCGTCGCCCGAAGCGGGGTCTGCTGCAGATCGTGCAGGCCGGTGCTGCTGGTCCCGATCAGGACGATATGGTTGGCGAAAGTGGCCGGGGTCAGATTGCCCGCCAAGACATCGGCGGCCGAGACGTAGCGGATTTCCAGGCTGGGCGTGTAGTGCAACCAAATCCGGCCCGCGGAATCCGTCGGATAGTGGAAATCGCCAATGCTGACGCCGGTGACACCGTCCTCGTCGCTTTGCACCAGGAACCATTTCGCGCCGACCATCACGCGTAGAATCTCCAAGCTCAGCGCGGGATATATCTTGCCGTCGACCGCCGCTAACATGGGTAGCCGGCGGACCACGCCATCCCGATCCGGCGTGCCGTTGAGCACGCCTTCGCCGGCGGCGCTCTCGGTGATTTGAGGAAGGTTGCGCAGAAAGCCGTCATAGCTGGGCAGTTTGGTTATCGGGTCGGGTCCCCGGACCAGATAGGCCGACTTGGGATGCGATGCCGAATCGCGCTGTCCAGGCAAATCGTTGCTGGCGGCGATGCCGAGGACGACCGGGATCTCGGTCAGGCTCTCGCCGAACAATTTGTCATTGGAGGGCAGACGGGTCAAGCCTTCGCGCAGTTCCGCCGGCAGGTTCGGCAGGTTGTTTTCCAGATTCTCCGGCGACAACCGGTCGGGTTCGGAGAACAATATGTCCATGCCGACCACCAATGGCTTGGCCACGGCCACCCGTTTGACAATTTCCGCCATACGGTGGCGCGGCCAGGGCCATTGGCCATATTCGGTCAAACTGGCTTCATCGACGTCGACGATCACCACCGGATCCTGTTTGAACGGCCGCGGCGACAGGTTCTGCATCACGTCGAACAGACGCAGGCGCAGCCATTCCAATTGCGGCGGATCGACCCAGCGAAGCGCCAAAAAGGCGAGCAGGATCGCCAATGCCAGCGGCAGTCCCTGCCAACGACCGAGCCGGCTAAAACCGATTCTATCGAAAACACGGCTTAGGAAACCTTGACGCGGGCCTTCGCCGTCTTCGGCGGAAAATTCGACTTGGGTAGCCATGGTTCGGTTATACGTCCAATTCCAATCCGTCGAACGCGGTGGAGATGCGCAAGCCGCTGTCCGGCAGGGAAATCTCCAGGTAACGCAGAGTCTCCCGTTCGATGCGCGCCAGGGCCGCGTCGTCATTGGTGGGCTCATGATGGAACAGGCAAAGATGTTCGACCTTGGCCCGCGCCGCCAGCTCGACGGCGATGATATTGTTGGAATGGCCCCAATCCGCCTTGACCGTGACCGCGTCCGCCAGAGAATACATGGCGTCGAAGATCAGCAGGTCGGCGCCACGGTAGAAGTCGACCACGGCCTCGATTTCGTCAAGCTCCTCGATCCGGTGCTCGCCGTCGGTGGCATAGATGACCGACTTGCCGTCACGCTCCAGACGATAGGCGTAGGAATCGCTTTCGTGATGTTGCTTCATTGGCGTCAGACGGCAACCGGCGACGTCATGGACGCCGCTGTCCGGCAGGGTGACGAATTCGATGTCCGCGGCCAATTCGTCGAATTCGACGGGGAAGAAAGGATGACTGTGCTGGGTGCGAAAAATCCGTTCAATGGCGTCATGACAGCCATAAATGACGATTTTACTATCCGGCAGATAGGCCGGCGTGAAAAACGGGAAGCCCATGATATGGTCCCAATGGGCGTGGGACATGACGATGTGAAAGACCGGCCGCTTGTCAGGCCAGCGTCCGGTTGCCGCCGCATTGCCGAATTCTCGGGCGCCGCTACCCATATCGAAGACCAGATATTCCGGGCCGCCGGTCTCGATCTCAACGCAAGAGGTGGCGCCGCCATAGGTTCGCGCGGTGGCGAAGTCCAATTCCCTATCGACAAAAGCGGCGATTTCGGTGCGGTCGGCAAACCGGCGTCCGGCCGCCGCTTCCAGCGCGCTCACGACCTTGCTTCGCACCTGTGCGCCGGTCAGCGCCGTCGGCAACGATCCTCTGGTGCCCCAGAACCGTACCCGCATGCGGCCCGCTCCCCTTCCTCGCGACCTCGGTCGCCATCATCGCCGTTCAGGCCGGCGATTGCGCGTCATAGCTCGCGAGCGCTTCCTCGGAAATAGACGCGATCGCCTCGCGTACTTCTTCGAAATTCTCGATGATGAGGTCGAAACGGCTAATCTCGAATATTTCCGCCACCATCGGACTTAAGTTGGTCAATGCTAAGCGGCCGTCCGCCGCGTGACATTGCTTGGCGACGATCATCAAGGCGCGCAAGCCGACGCTGGATACATATTCGATACCGGTCATGTCCATGACCATATGCGGCGACGGGGAAGGGTCCTCGGCGATCAAGCGCAGCACCCGGGCTTGGAAGGCCTGACTGGAGTTTTGATCGAGCCGACCGGATGGACGGATCACCGCCACATCGGCATAACGCTCCTCGGTTAACTGAACGGCGGCATCGGCCATCTCAAATTCCTCCTCTGGGAAATCTAGCAGCTCGGCTCCGTGGCGCAAGCACGCAATAACGGTATTTCGAGCAATTCTTTGCTAGCTGGTTCCATACGATCGAGACTTGTTCTAGGTGGCGGGGATACGGGCCGGCGGCGCCTCGGATTCGATCGCCCGATCCGGATTTTCGCCATCGTCGGTCGCCGCCACCTCGTCCTCGACCGGCGTCGATTGCAATTGCGGTGCCGGGCCATGATCCTTGTCGTCCCACCCGATGCTGGCGAAGGCGCCGCAAGTGGGGCAATGAGGTTGCCAGTTCTCGTTCGGTTCGTGACATTCCTGACAGCGCCAGACCGGCGGTACCGGCGCCAAGGTGGCTTGCTTCAACCAGTGGCGGGCGCCATCCATATCGCGGCCTTGCAACTCGCTCAATTCGGCCATCAGTTGACAAGTTTCCTTGTCCGGACGCCCCTCGAGCAACGGCTGCAAAGTCTCCCGTGCCAGAGGATAGTCCCCGGCGGCGAGGGCCGCCCGGGCCAGCAGGCGGCGGCTTTGCGGTACCTCCGCATGGGGACCGACAAAGCTTTTCAGTCGTGACAGGCGGGCCTCTGGGGTTTCCGCCGCCGCTTCGCCGAACGCCAGATCGGTCAATTCGGGGTGATCGTGGCCGGGCCAGACCTGACGCAGCAGGCGATCCGCTTTCGAACTTTTCCCGGCGGCGCGGTAGTGGGCGATCGCCTGCAGGGCGGCGGGCAAGGGTGCGAACCGGACGGCCTTTTCGGCCAGGCTCGCCGCCCCGGCATAGTCGCCCTGTCCCGCTTTCTGCGCCGCGCGGCCGAGCATCAACGCGCCCTGATGCCGGTCGGCATCGGCCGCGGTCAGCACCTTGCGGTTGCCCGCCTGCTTGGCGATGCGTAGGGCATTGTCCCAACCGCCGTCGTCGACTTCGAGCAGAATCAATTCCTGCGCCACCCAGGGTACCTTCGGCTTCAACTGGTAGGCCCGGCGCGCCAGTTCCAAGGCGCGGCCTTGGTCGCCGTCGCGGCGGGCATAGGCCAGCAGACCGCGCAGACCGAGGAATTCGGTGTCGCGGCGCTGACGCATCTGTTCGAACAGGGCGCGGGCTTCGTCGTCGCGGCCGTCGAGTTGCGCGGTTTGAGCGCCCAACAAGAGGTTCAAGGGTTGCTGTTCGAGTAGATTGTCGGCCTTGTTGGCGAAGTACTTCGCCTGCGCCATATCTCCGGCGGCGATCGCCACCAGCCCGCGGCCGGCGGCTTCGACGCCGCGGTCCCGCCGCCGTGCCGTGCCACGCTGACGCAGCGTTTTCGGGCCGCGCGCGATCCAGCCGAGCCAACGCAACAGAAGCGTCAGCACGAAGAGCAACACCACCAGACCGACCAGGGCGATGCCGAGGGACAGTTCGACCAGCCAGCCGCGCCATTCGATGGTCAATAGGCCGGGATTGTCGGCCATCCAGGCCGCCCCCATGGCGACCGCGATCATGCCGAGAAAGAGGAAGAAGAGGCGCAGCATCAGCCGGCTCCCGACCCCGCCAGGGCCCGCTGTTCAAGCTTCTTCATCGCCTGCTCGACCGCCAGTTTGGCCTTGGCCGCATCGATCCAGCCTTGGGCCGACGGGCGGCTGTCGCCGGGCAGCTTCTCCAACTCCTCAACCGCCGCCGTCAGATCGCCGGCGTCCAATTGATACTCCGCGCGGGCGATCACGGCTTCCAGATCGTCGCCGGAGATATTGCCGGTGCGCCGGACTTTGACCAATCCGCTCAGGCGCTTCTTGGTGCTTTCCCAAATGCCGCCGCCCTTGCCTTCGGCCTCTTCCAACAAACGATCGACAAGGCCGTCGAAGCGGTCGCGCAACTGCCGGCCGGTCCGTACGCCGCGCTCCGCATGCTCGCGCAGGTCCGACAGGGCGCCATCGACCACGGTATCGCCGCCGAAACGGTCGTTGATCGCCGACAATACTTCCCGATAGGACTTGCCGCTTTCGACCTCCCGCCGTAATTGCACCAGAGCGATCGCGAACGTCTCCATCTTCACGGCGGCGACCCGCTGCTTCGCTTCCGCGGCCAGGCGGCTGACCTGCCCCTGCAACTGCTTGAGATTGTTGTCGAGCGGGGCGACGGCGTTGCTGGTCAGCTGCTGCGCTTGCTTCAGGGTCCCAGAGACCTCGCCATTCAGCTTCAGGAGCGCGGTTTCAAGGTCGTTTAGCCGTTGTTGCAGCGGCTTCAGGGCCTCGCCGTCGATCGCTCCGGCATCGCTGGCGCGGTTAGCCAGAGCCTCGCCGAATTCGCCCATCTGGGTGGCCAGCTCGGCCACGGTCTGCCGTGTCTCCGCCAAATTCTCCTGCAAGCGCTTTTCCAGTTCGACCATGGCGTCGCCGTCCGCCAAGCTGGTGGTCCGGCTGGCCTCGGCATTTTCGAGGTTCTTGAGCGCGCGTTGCATCTTGGTCAGAGCCTCGCCCTGAACCCGATGACGGTCCTGCAGGCCGGCCAGCTTGGTTTCGATGGACGCGACCCTGTCGCGCTCCGCGCTCGACATGCCGGCCTCGCCCTTAAACCGGTCCGGTAGATACGGCGTCAGAAAAATGTGCAAGGCCGGTCCGAGCAGAAGACCGATCAGCAAAGCCGCGGCGATGGCGAACTTCGGCCAAGTCGGTTTGCCGTCATCCGTTGAGTTGGCGGTCGGCTTAGCGGCGCTCTCCGCCGCGCTGTCCTCGACGACCTCGGCGTCCACATCGGTCGGCGGTTCGTCGCGGGCGGGTGCGTCCTCGACGGCTTCCGCCTCGATCGCTTCTTCGTTTTTGTCGTCGGCGACCTTGTCGTCGCGTTTGTCGTCTTCCGGTTTCTTATCGCTCATCACAAATCCTTCCGGCGTTCCAGGATCGCTTGCACAAGATGATCCTGGTCTGGCCGCGCCGCCACGACGATGTCGCGCCAACGCAACCCGGCAATCCTATCCGCCACCGCCCGGGACAGACAAAAGGCGGTCTGATCGGCTATGCGGTCCGATAGGCCGGCCGCGGCGAGCAGATCGCGGAATGTCGCCGCGGTTCTGGGCGAGTATAGAATAACCCCGTCCAGTCTATCGGAGGATATCGCATCAACCGCCGTGGAACTCAAGCGTGTCGATGTCTCCGCCCGATACAACACCCGACGGTCGACCCGGTAACCGGCCGCCGTCAAGGTTCCGCTCAAATCGCCGGCAACGGCGCTGCCGGCCACATGCAATAGGGGCCCGTTCGCCGGCGACAGCCGGCGTTGCACCAATGCGGCCAGATCGGAGACGTCGCCGCCCGCGCTCTCGACCGCGCTATAGCCGAGATTGGTGGCGACGGCGGCGCTGCCCGGTCCGACCGTGAAGACCGGCAGATCGCGCTCGTCGCTTCGCGACGCGGCAGCGCGCGCGCCATTGGCGCTGGTGATCAAGAGCGCTTGAAACATGGTTAATTCAAGCTTGGGTCCGGGCAGGTCGACGATCTCCAGCAACGGCTCGATAACGCTGTCGATTTTAAGTGCGTGCAGGATTTCGGCCAATTCCTCCGAATCGGCTCGCGGTCGGGTCAACAGCACCCGCATCGATTTCATTCCGTGAAGAAATCAGGCCCGGCACGGGCCTTCAACTCGTTGCCGGCGTCGCGCCCCATTTCCGCCGCGTCACCGACCGCCCCCTCACGTTCGGTAGCGAAACGCGCGCTGCCGTCTGGCCGCAGGATTTCGCCGCGGAAACGCAGCCGGTCGCCGTCAAGGTCGGCCAGACCGGCGATCGGCGTGCGGCAGGAGCCGTCGAGCGCCGCCAGAAAGGCCCGTTCCGCCGTCACCCGATGCCAGGTTTCCCGATCCATCAAGGGCGCCAGCCGTTCGAGGGTGCCCGCATCGTCGGCCCGGGTTTCGAGGCCGATGGCACCCTGGGCCACGGCGGGCAGCATCACGTCCGCCGCCATCGCCTCGGTGATCCGGTCGCTCTGTCCCAGACGGTTGAGGCCGGCGCAGGCCAGGAAGGTGGCGTCGGCCCGACCGTCGGCGAGCTTGCCCAGGCGCGTATCCACATTGCCGCGGAACTCCACCACCTGGAGGTCCGGGCGGCGATGCCGCACCTGAGCCGCGCGGCGTAGGGAGGAGGAGCCGACCACCGCCCCCGCCGGCAGCGCCTCGAAACTCGAATGTTTTTCGGAGATGAAGGCATCCAGCGGATCTTCCCGCGGCAGCACGCAGGTCAGCGCCAGACCGTCCGGCAATTCGGTCGGCAGATCTTTCGCCGAATGCACGCCGATCTGGACCGCGCCCGCCAGCATGGCGTCCTCGATTTCCTTGGTGAACAACCCTTTGCCGCCGAGTTCGCGTAGGGATTTGTCCTGAATCCGGTCGCCACTGGTACGGAAGACGCGGATTTCGACCTCGTCTGCGCCGAGATCGCCATGGGCGGCCAGCAGGCGAGCTTTCAGCTCGTCGGCCTGGGCCAGCGCCAGAATGCTGCCGCGAGTGCCGATCACAATGGACGGTTGCGCGCTCATAAGCGCCGGTGCTAAGGCCTTCGCAATCGAAGCGCAAGGGCAAAATTGCCGCATGAAAGTTCTAGGGATCGAGACCAGTTGCGACGAAACCGCCGCCGCCGTCGTGGACGGCGACCGGCGCATTCTGTCCAACGTCATCCTCAGCCAGATCGACGACCATGCCCCCTATGGCGGCGTGGTGCCGGAGATCGCGGCACGCGCGCATGTGCAGCATCTGGACGGCCTGATCGAAAGGGCGATGGCGGAGGCCGGGCTCGGCTTCGCCGATCTCGACGGCGTCGCCGCGACAGCGGGACCCGGCCTGATCGGCGGCGTCATGGTCGGCCTGGTCACGGCCAAGGCGATCGCCGCCGCCGCCGGCAAGCCGCTGCTCGCGGTCAATCACCTGGAAGGCCACGCCCTGACGGCGCGGTTGACCGACGAGGTGGCGTTTCCCTATCTGCTTCTGCTGGTCTCCGGCGGTCATTGCCAGTTCCTCATCGTCGAGGGCGTGGGCGCCTATCGCCGCCTTGGCACCACGATCGACGACGCCATCGGCGAAGCCTTCGACAAGACCGCCAAACTGCTGGACCTGGGCTATCCGGGCGGCCCGGCGTTGGAGCGCCTGGCGCGGGACGGCGATCCGGAAGCGCTGAGTTTGCCGAGGCCGATGCTGGGCCGGGACGGGTGCGATTTCTCGTTCGCCGGTCTGAAAACCGCGGTGATGCACGCGTTGAAGAAGCATGCTGGATTGGCGCCGGCCGACGTGGCCGCCAGTTTCCAGGCCGCCGTCTGCGACGTGGTGGCGGACCGGCTGGATCACGCCCTTGAGGCCTGCCCGACAACCGTCGAGACCGTGGTCGTGGCCGGGGGTGTCGCCGCCAATCAGGCCCTGCGCGCCGCTCTGGTCGACCGGGTCAAAGCGGCCGGCCGCCGCTTCGTGGCGCCGCCGGTGCCGCTCTGCACCGACAACGGGGCGATGATCGCCTGGGCTGGATTGGAGCGCCTGCGCGCCGGACTGACCGATTCCCTGGACGTCGAAGCCCGGCCCCGCTGGCCTCTCGACCCGGACGCGGAGCCCAAACCATTTGCCGGGGTGCGCGCCTGATCGAAATCGGGTTAGGATCGGCATTATGAATCGCATCACCGTCATCGGCGGCGGCGCCTGGGGCACGGCGCTGGCGCAGGTCTGCCGGGCCAACGACCGCGACACCGTGATCTGGGCGCGGGAGCCGGAGGTCGTGGACGCCATCAACGACGGCCATGAAAACACCGTATTCCTGCCCGGCGTCCCGTTGGATCCGGAGCTGCAGGCCAGCGGCGATTTGGCCTGCGCGGCGGAGGCCGACCTGGTCCTGCTGGTCACCCCGGCGCAGCATCTGCGCACCATAGCCGAACAGTTGACGGGCCATATCGGCATGGGGACGCCGGTGGTGATCTGCGCCAAGGGTGTGGAGAAGGGCTCCTTCGCGCTGATGAGTGAGGTGGTCGAGGAAACCCTACCGGACGCCATTCCGGCCGTGCTTTCCGGCCCGACTTTCGCCAAGGAAGTGGCGAGCGGATTGCCGACCGCCGTCACGCTGGCGGCGGCGTACGAAAAGCTGGCGCAGCGGATCGTCGAGACCCTGGGCCGCCCAACCTTCCGACCCTATTTCTCCACCGACGTCGTTGGTGCGCAGATCGGCGGCGCCATCAAGAATGTCATCGCCGTCGCCTGCGGCATCGTCGAGGGCAAGCGCATGGGGGAAAACGCCCGCGCCGCGCTGATGACCCGAGGCTTGGCGGAATTGACCCGCTATGGCGTCGCCCGCGGCGCCCAGGTCGAAACCCTGATGGGTTTGAGCGGCATCGGTGATTTGTCCCTGACCTGTAACAGCCTGCAGTCCCGCAACATGTCTTTTGGCGCCGCCCTTGGCCAGGGCATGACCACTGCGGAGATCATGGCGGAACGCAATACGGTGGCGGAAGGCGTTCATACCGCCGCCGCCGTTACGGCGGAAGTGGCGGATTCAAGCATCGAGATGCCGATCGCGGAAACCGTCGACCAAGTCGCCAACCATGGCGCCGATATCGACGAAGCGATCGCGGCGATCCTCAACCGACCGTTTCAACCGGAAATCCGGGCCTGATCATGGAGGCAAGCGCGGTCAAACAGCTGGCTTTGGACCTGGGCGCGGACCTGGTCGGCATCGCCAGCGCCAAAACCCTGAACGCCTTCCCGCCCGACCCCCGTTTCCCCCAGACGCCGGAGCGGATTTCGCCCTATATCAAAAGCGTCGTCGTGCTGGTGCAGCGTATTCCCGTCGGCGTCTTCCGCTGCAAGAGCAATGTGCCGGTGCAATACATGGACATGCTGGTGCTCAGAAAGATGGACCGGGTCGCCCATAAGCTGGCGGAACGGCTGGAACGGGCCGGTCATCCTTCCTTCGTAACGGCGGCGCAGGAAACCGACTGGAATTTCAAGAATGCCAGCTACGGCTATCTCTCGACCCGGCATCTGGGCATCGAGGCGGGCCTGGGCACCTTCGGACTTGAGGTCAATATCCTGACGCCGGAGTTCGGCCCCCGGCTCTACCTGACTGGCGTGCTGACGGAGCTCGAGCTTGAGCCGGACGCGCCGATCACCGAGCAGGTCTGTATCGGCGAAAGCTGCAGCCGCTGCCTCTATTCCTGTCCCACAGACGCGGTCGGCCATTTCGCCATCGACAAGCGCAATTGCGCCCTGGAGGCACAAGAGTTCGGCTTCTCGACGATCCTGAAATACATGAACCGACTGATCGACGCGCCGGACGAGGACCGGGAGGAGATGTTGAAGTCACGCGACGTCTTCGGCTTCTGGCAGGGTTTGCTGCGCGTTGTCGGTTCCTTCGGCGACTGCCCGCGCTGCCTCGCCGTCTGCCCGGTTGGCAACGACTATCACGCCCATCTGGCGCAGGCGCAGAAAAAGATTCCGGAACGAACGCCGGAGAAGGAAGTGAAGGCGAAGGGCTTCAAGGCGGCCCGCAAGGACGGCGCCGATATTCCGGGCCTCGACGATTGGAACGTCCGCTGGGTCGGGCCCGAAGGTTATAAAGGCATGGTCGCCCGCCAGTTGCAGGCCTTCAAGGCCGAACAGAAGGCGCGGCAAGCGGCCTTCGAGGAGGAGGAGTGATGGTCGCCGCATTCCAACAGCCGTTGAGCGCGGACGAGATCAAGGACCGGGCCAGGGCGCTGGGCGCCGATCTGGTCGGCATTGCCGACGGTCAGGCGCTTGAGGCGCTCGCCGACAAGCCCAGCGACATCACAGACTATGACGGCGACCGGGTCATCGTGCTGGCGAAAAAGTATTCCACCGGCACGGCCCGCATCCTCGACTGGAACAACCGGCACAAATATTACAACGACGAACTGGCCCTGACGGCGCTCGAGGAAACCTCGCTGGAATTGGTCTACTGGTTGGAGGAGAAGGGCTATCCGGCCCTGATCGTTCCGCCGACCCATGTCGACCCCTGGCGCTATTGGGGCGATCCGAACCAGCATCAGGAAACGCTGTTGTCCCTGCCCCATGCCGCCGTTGCGGCGGGCCTGGGCACGTTGGGTCTGAACCTGCAACTACTGACGCCGGAATACGGACCACGGGTGCTGCTAACCGCCGTGCTCTGTTCCGTGCCTTGCGAGGCCGACGGGCCGATGCGCGAGGCCTTATGCCTCGGACCCAACTGCGGGCGCTGCCTGTCGGCCTGCCCCGGCGACGTGGTCGGCCATTGGCGGCGGGACTGGGCCGCCTGCGACACCTATCGCTCCCCCCATGGCTTCAAGCAGTTGACCGAGCATATGACGGAGATCCTGGAGGAAACCGATCCGGCCGCGCGCAAGAACCTGGTGCGGTCGGAAACCAGTTTCAATCTGTGGCAAAGCATCCTGCGCGGATCCGGCGTCATCACCGGCTGCCGCCGTTGCCAGGACGTCTGCCCGGTCGGCGAGGACTATGCGGGGCTGGAAGATGCGTTGGCCGACATCCCCGAGGATACGCCCGAGAAGCAGGCGCGTCTCGACGACTACCGGAAAAATCCGAAGCCGGAAGGCTATTTGGCCGAGGAGCATTGGATCGGGAGCTTGCCAGATGACGGATGAGCCGCTGCCGATCCCGAAATCGCGGACCGAGATCGACGAGATCCAACGCCGGCAGAAACGGATCGCCGTGGAACGAGCCCGGCGCAGCGCCTTCTGGACCGAACGGCTGGCCGATATCGATCTCGACAAGCTGGAAGACCCGCAGGAATGGAGCAAGATCCCGATCCTGGAGAAGGAAGAGCTGCGCCAACTCAGCGCCGAGGATTTCTATGCCAAATTCTGCCATGCACCGAAGTCCGACTATGCGGAGTACTGGCGCTCCGGCGGCGCCACGGGGAAGCCGCTCTTCTATCCGCGGACAAGGGAAGACTTGCGCTACAACATGCTGGGCTTCACCCGTACCTTCACTTGCATGGGGATCGAGGCTGGGGCCGCGGCCCATCTGTCGTTTCCCCTCGGCATCCACCCGGCCGGCCATATGTGGGCCCGGGCCGGCGAGATCATGGGCCTGGCCATGGCCTGGGTCGGCGCCGGCAACGCGGCGCCGTCGCGGGTGCAGCTGGAGCTGATCGGCATGCTGAAGCCGGACCTGTGGATGGGCATGTCGAGCTATGGCCTGCACCTGGCCAATCTGGCCGAGGCGGAAGGCATCGACCTCAGCGCGTCGAGCGTCGAGCGCATCCTCTGCACGGCCGAGCCCCTGTCGCTGGCCAAGCGGGGCAAACTCGAAAGGATGTGGGGCGCGCAAGCATTCGATGCTTTCGGCATGACCGAAGTCTCGATGATGGGCGCGGAAGCGGGCACGCCCGGCGAACTGCATATCTGGACCGATCTCGCCCATATCGAGGTCCTCGATCCGGAAACCCAGGCGCCCGTGCCGCCGGGCGAGCCGGGGGCGCTGGTCGTCACCTCGCTCTTCGGCAACAATTGCACGCCGTTCCTGCGCTGGTCGTCGGGCGACATTGTGATCTATCAGGAAGAGGGCACGAGCGACGGACCCTTGAGCGTCTTCCCGGTGATCCGCCACGCCCACCGCACCGCCGGCTTCTTCAAGATCCGCGGCGTCAACATCAATCACAGCGAGCTCGAGGATCTGCTGTTCGCCGCCGAAGCGGTCGGCGACTTCAAGGCGGCGGCGGTCAGTACGGACGGCCTCGACGGCCTGCGCCTCTCCATCGAGGTGGCGCGCGGCCATAGCGCCGACGCCGTCGTCGGCCAGGTCCGAGACCTCGTCAAACGAACCTTCGAAATCGCCGCCGAGATCCAGGTCTTGCCCACCGGCACCCTGGCGGCGGAATTCGAAAGCAGCGTCAAGGCACCGCGTTTCGCGGATTTACGAGACTGACGCGGCAGGTATCGATGATGCACCGCCAATCAAACCGCGCGTCCGTCATTCCTGCTTTCGCGGGAATGACAGGGTTTGTATTGTTTCCTACCGCTTGAATTTTTTCGACTGCTGATGAAGGTTGTTCCGGAAATCGAGGGAACGATCGTTAAGGGGATACCTATAATGGCTTACTGGCTTTTCAAATCCGAACCCAACGCCTGGTCCTGGGAGGACCATCAGAAGGAAGGGAAGAAGGGCGCCGAATGGGACGGCGTGCGCAACCATCAGGCCAACAACAACATGAAGGCCATGAAGATCGGCGACAAAGGCTTCTTCTATCATTCCGTCAACGAGAAACGGATCGTCGGCGTCGTCGAGGTGATCAAGGAATGGTATCTCGATCCCTCCGACGAGAAGAACCGCTTCGGCATGGTCGATCTGCGCGCCATCGAATCCTTCAAGACGCCGATCACCCTGGCCGAAATCAAGGCCGACGCGCGCTTCAAGGACATGGTGCTGGTCAACAATACCCGCCTCTCCGTTCAGCCGGTGACGGCGAAGGAGTGGAAAGCGCTCTGCAAAATGGGCGGTGCCAAGGGGTGAGGCGTTACAGCACTCCGTCAGCGGCGATAAAGCGCGGCAGGTCGGCGTCATGAGCCTGACCGAGCAAACCGCCGATCCCCATGATCCCCATGCCCTGGTGGCGATCGCGCCGACGGCGAAGGTGAGCATCGTCGACGACATGGACAAACCCTGGCTGCTGCGCGGCGCCATCTGGCGCATGGTCCAGGACGCGGCGGCGGCCTTGCCCGAGAACGCGCAACTGCTGATCTTTTCCGCGCACCGCAGCCAGTCGCGTCAGTTCGCCGGTTGGAACCGGCAGATCGTCCGCCAGGCGCGGGCCCATCCGGATTGGACGGTGGCTGAGATCATAACGGAGGTGCGGCGCTGGACCGCCGATCCGGTGGACCGGCCCAGCGGCCATCAGGCCGGCGCGGCGGTCGACTTGACCATCCTCGAAGACGGTGCCGAGTTGGACATGGGCTGCGCCGCCGGCGATTTCTGCGCCAAAACGCCCTTCCTGTGCGATGGCCTGACCGCCGAGCAGACCGCCAACCGGCAGCGTCTGAAAGCGCTGATGGAAGGCGCCGGCTTTCTCAACTACAACGAGGAATGGTGGCATTATAGCTATGACGACCGGCTTTGGGCGGAAATGAAGCTGAAAGGCTATGACAGCGACAGCGTCGGCCCGGAACACTATCGCTACACCGCCATCGCCGCCTATTGATCCCATCCATAAGCCGGCCTGTCGGAAATCAAAGGGTCAGACCCTTTGAATAATTTTTGTCGCGGGAATCGCATAAAATCTGACGGTTTGGAGAAAAATGGCTAATCAAAGGGTCTGACCCTTTGATTTCGGGTAAAGCGCCGGTGCGGACAGGATCGAGCTTGTTTCGGAGCGGGGCGTCAGCCGACCATGCGGCTGATCACCTGCGCCGTGTAGTCGACCATCGGCACCACCCGGGCATAGTTCAGGTGGGTCGGGCCGACGACACCGATGGCGCCGACGATGCGCTGCTGGCTGTTATGGTAGGGCGCGACGATGACGGAAGAGCCGGAGAGGCCGAAATGCCGGTTTTCCGAGCCGATGAAGACGCGCACGCCGTGGCTGTCCTCCGCCCCTTTCAGCAAATCGATGAGCTGCTGCTTATCCTCCAGATCGGCGAAGAGCTGACGGATCCGCTCGAGGTCGTGGGTCACCGCGTCGTCGTCGAGCAGGTTGGCCCGGCCGCGCACGATCAGGGCTGGCCGGTCCTCGCTGCCGCCCCAGATCGCCAGACCGTTCTCCACCACCTTCGCCGTCAAGCCGTCGAGCTCGGCCCGCTGCCGCCCCTGCTCGGCGCCGATATCGGCGATCAGCTCGCTCAAGGTCTTGCCGCGCAACCGGGCGTTCAGAAAATTGCCGGCTTCGATCAAGGTCGACGGCGGCACCCCCGCCGGCAGCTCCAGAATGCGGTTCTCCACCGCGCCCGATTCGGTGACGATGATGACCAGGGCGCGGCCTTCGTTGAGCTGCACGAATTCGATATGTTTCAGGGGCGCGTCCGTGGTCGGCGCCAGCACCACGCCGGCCCACCCGGTCAGACCGGACAGCAGCTCCGACGCGTCGGTCAGCATGTCCGCCATGCTGCGGCCGACCTGCTCGCAGCGCCCTTCGATCGAGGCCCGCTCGTTGTCCGTCAGATTGCCGAACTCGAGAAAGCCGTCGATGAAGATACGCAAGCCCAGATCGGTCGGCTGGCGGCCCGCCGAGGTATGCGGCGCGAACAGCAGCCCGGCCGTTTCCAGATCCGACATGACATTGCGGATCGTCGCCGGTGACAGGCTCGTCTCCAACCGCTTGGACAGGGTGCGGGAGCCGATCGGCGCCCCGGTCTCGAGAAATCCCTCGACCAGTTCGCGAAAAATCTCCCGGCTGCGTCTGTCCAGCGCCGACATGTCGAACCCAGGCTGTTGAGCCATATCTTGCCGTCCTTTCAAGGCGCCCCTACGACGAAAATAATCAGCCGGACAGGGGCCGTCAACGCGCCGACCGACGCTTCGCGCTTGCCCGGATCGGGTGGAGCGGATAGAAACGCGCGAGAACGACAACCGAACATGAAGGAACCGCCCATGCGCCCCTCCGGCCGCGCCAGCGATGAAATGCGTACCGTTACCTTGGAGCCCGGCTTTGCCAAGCATGCCGAAGGCTCCTGCCTCGTCCGTTTCGGCGACACCCATGTGCTCTGCACCGCCAGTCTATCGGAGCGGGTACCGCCGTTTCTACGGAATAGCGGTCAGGGTTGGGTGACCGCCGAATACGGCATGCTGCCCCGTTCCACCCACACGCGGACCGGCCGGGAAGCGGCCCGGGGCAAGCAGAGCGGTCGCACCCAGGAAATCCAGCGCCTGATCGGCCGCGCCCTGCGCGCGGTCACCGATCTGTCGGCCATGGGCGAGCGGCAGATCCAGATCGACTGCGACGTCCTGCAGGCCGATGGCGGCACCCGGACCGCCTCGATCACCGGCGCCTGGGTCGCCTTGCAGCACGCCTTCGCCTGGATGCAGGCGGAGACCTTGATCGAACGCAGCCCGCTTTACGATTATGTCGCCGCCGTGTCCTGCGGCCTTTACCAAGGCGAAGCCGTCCTCGATCTCGACTATGCCGAAGATTCCAACGCGCAAGCCGACGCCAACTTCGTGCTGACCGGCGACGCCGGCATCGTCGAAATCCAAGGCACGGCGGAGGACAAGCCCTTCAGCCGTGAACAGTTCAACCAATTGCTGGGTTTGGCGGAGAAGGGCGTGGCGGAGCTGGTGGCGCTGCAGAAGGCGGCGGCGCGCTGAGGACATGGCCAACATGACCGCTCGCAGGTTCGACGCACCCCGCCTGATCGTCGCCAGCCACAATCCGGGCAAGGTTGTGGAAATCGAGGACCTGTTGCGGCCGTTCGATATCCGCGCCGTATCCGCCGGCACCCTGGGTTTGCCGGAGCCGGTGGAGGATGGCGACACATTCGAGGCCAATGCAAGAATCAAAGCGTTGGCGGCGACGCGCGGCGCAGGCGAGCCGGCCCTGGCCGACGATTCGGGCCTGGCGGTACATGCCCTGGGTGGTGATCCCGGCATTTACTCCGCCCGCTGGGCCGGCCCGGACAAGGATTTCGATCTGGCCATGCGCAAGGTCGAAGACGCGCTTGACGGCAAGACCGATCGGCGGGCCCATTTCGTCGCCGGTTTGGCGCTGGCTTGGCCGGACGATCATGTCGAGTATTTCGAAGGGCATGTCCATGGCCACTTGGTCTGGCCGCCGCGCGGCGACAAGGGCTTCGGCTATGACCCGGTCTTCGTACCCGACGGCTACGACATCACTTTCGGCGAAATGGATCCGGCGGAGAAGCATCGGATCAGCCACCGGGCCGTCGCCTTCGCGCAATTGATCGATGCCTGCTTCCGCACCGACCGTTGAGCCGGCGGGCGGCCGCGGCTTCGGGGTCTACATCCACTGGCCGTTCTGTCTGCGCAAATGTCCCTATTGCGACTTCAACAGTCATGTCGTCCGTCAGATCGATCAGACCGCTTGGCGTGATGCCTTGGTGGAAGAGATTGCGCGCTATCAGGCGCAGCTGGGCCCGCGCCGCCTCGACAGCATTTTTTTCGGCGGCGGCACGCCGTCGCTGATGCCGGTGGCGACGGTCGAGGCGGTGCTGCGGGCCATCGACCGGGAATGGCCCATCGGTCCGGCGATGGAAATTACCCTCGAAGCCAATCCGACCTCCGTCGAGGCCGAAAACTTCGCCGGTCTGCGCGCCGCCGGGGTCAATCGGCTGTCCTTGGGTATTCAGTCCCTGGACCCGGCCGCGCTCAAGTTTCTCGGCCGGGAGCATGATGTGGACGAGGCCTTGGCCGCGCTGGCGACGGCGGGCCGGCATTTCGACCGGGTTTCCTTCGATCTGATCTATGCCCGCCGCGGTCAAACGTTGGCCGCCTGGCGGGCCGAGCTCGAACGCGCTCTGACGCTGGCCGCCGGCCATCTCTCGCTCTACCAATTGACCATCGAGCCGGGCACCGCGTTTCACGAACAAAGCGAGCGGGGCGCAAACCTGATCAGCGACGACGACGTGGCCGCCGCCCTCTACGAAGCGACGACGGAGCTTTGCGCCGGCGCCGGTTACCGCGCCTACGAAGTGTCCAACTATGCCCAGGCCGGTCAGGAATCCCGGCACAATCTGATCTATTGGCGGTATGGCGAATATGTCGGCATCGGACCCGGCGCCCATGGCCGCCCAATCATCGACGGCCGACGTCGCGCCACCGCGCAGATCAAAGCGCCAGGCGCCTGGCTCGCCGCCGTCCGGGACGATGGGTCCGGCGATGGCGAGGTGGACGTGCTGCCGGCGGAGACACGGGCGGAGGAAATGCTGCTGATGGGATTGCGGCTTGCCGACGGCCTCGATCTCGACGCCTTCGAACGCGAATGCGGTCGGGCGCTGGCCGATTGGCCCGATTGGAGCGGCAATCTCGACAGGCTCATCGCCGACGATCTGCTGCGGCTCGAGCAAGATCGTCTTCTGGTGCCGCCGTTCCGCCGGTTGCTGCTCAACTCGATATTGGCGGCGCTCGTCGCCGGTCCCGGTCACGCCAGCGCGTGATCGAGGGCGCTGGCGCAGTGGATCAGCGTGGTGTCGAAGACGGGTACCGGCACATTATCTTGGTTCAACAGCATGCCGACCTCCGTGCAGCCGAGGATCAGGCTGTCCGCCCCCGCCGCGGCCAACCGCGCCGCGATCGCGACATAGGCGGCCTCGCTCGCCGGCGTCGTAATGTCCTTGCAGAGTTCGTGATAGATGATGCGGTGCGTGTCCGCACGGTCGTCATCGTTCGGCAAGACGGGCCGTAGGCCGGCGGCCCGCAGGCGATCGGTGTAGAAACGCTGCTCCATGGTGAAGGCCGTGGCCATGAGGCCGGGCGAGGACAGACCGGCGGCCTTGATCGCCGCCGCCGTCGCGTCGGCGATATGGATTAGGGGAACCCCGACATCCCGCATCATCTCATCCGCCAGCTTGTGCATGGTATTGGTCGCCAGGATCAGCAGTTCGGCACCGCCCCGTTCGAGCGCCCGCGCCTCGCCATTGAGGCGACGGCCGGCCTCGTCCCAATCGCCGGCCATCTGCAGCGCTTCGACGGCGGCGAAATCGAGCGAACGGATCAGCAATTCGGGGGAATGCAGACCGCCCAACCGCCGCCGCGTCAGGTCGCAGAGTTCGCGATAGTAAATCTGCGTTGACGCCGCCGACATGCCGCCGAGTATGCCGATCGTCTTCATGTCGCCGCTTCGCATTCGCGGGTACCTGTCCCGGTCGCCGTGGAGGCCGGGCGGCCCGTGTCCGGCGCTTGGCCGAGCAGTACCGACGTCTGCTGTTTGAACAGTGCGATAATGGCGTCCATGACCGCCCGCACCGCCACGGAGCGGCGCAGTTCGCGGTGCACCACCAGAAAATAATCCCGGCGCAGATCGTCGATGGGCGGGCAGACCCGGACGAGCGCGCGGTCCTTGTCGCCGACGAAACAGTTCAGCACGCCCAACCCGGCGCCCGCGCGAACCGCGTCGTGCAAGACCATGGCATTGTTGGTGCGCACCGCCGGCAATCGTCCCCCCAACCGCGCCAACAACCATTTTTGATTTTGGAAATAGGCATGCTCTTCGTCGAAGCCGACCCAGGCGCAGGCGGCATAGCGGCGATCCGTCCACGCCTCGGGCTGGCTCGAAACGAAGTCCACCGCACCGTAGATCGCCGACGCCGACGGCGCCAGTTTTCGTACGATCAAGGCGGGATTGTCCGGCAGACATTCCCGGATCAATAGGTCGGCCTCGTGGCGCGACAGATCTCGGTTGCCGTGATCGACGACCAATTCGATGTCGATCTCGGGCAACTGGCGGCGCAGTGCCGGCAATTGCGGACAAACGAACTGCGCCAGGGCTTCCCACATCGACAATCGGACCGTCCCGCGCGGCTGGCTTTCGCCGGCGGCGCGTCGACGCAACAGCGCGAGAGCATGGCTCTCCATGTTTTCGGCGACCGGCACCAAATCCGCCGCCGCGCTGGTCAGGAAGAAGCCTTCCGGCGTGCGGTTGAACAATCTTTCGTCGAGAGCTTCTTCCAGCCCGGCGATTCGCCGACCCACGGTCGGCTGGGTCACGTTCAGTTTCCGCGCGGCCGCCGATAGGCTACCCTCCCGCGCCACCGCCAGAAAAAACCGCATGTCATCCCAATTCGCTGCCATGACCTCACCGTCGGTAAAAATTTTTCTATAGCTATTATAGAATGTTTTTTGTCTCTAAACAAAAATCTTTAACCTAAACTCCGCGGATACAAACGAGCCAGATTGAAATGGAGCCGAACGATGAACCTGCAACCGAAAAACATCGCTGACGTTTTGACCGGATTGACGCCAATCTTAAATCGCGGCGCCCACACCGCGGAAGCCGACGTCGATGCCGCTTTTGCGACGCTGTTCCCCTACCGTGACGGCGGCATCTTCGTCGGCTCGTTCCAGGGCGACAGTGGCTGGGAAATCCACCGGGCCGGCGACGAAATCGTCCAAGTTTTGGACGGATCGACGACGCTGACGATCATCACCGACGACGGCCCGGAGCCGGTACAAATGACGGCCGGTTCGATCATTGTCGTGCCGCGCGGTTGCTGGCACCGCTTCAACGCGCCGGAAACGGTCACGGTGATGACCGCGACACCGCAACCGACCGAACATAGCTTCGTCGACGATCCTCGCTCGCTCGACGGTCAATAGACCGGGCGGTACGCCTCGGCACCTCTCTCCCCTGCATCCCGGCCAAGCGCAGCGCGCGTCGGGATGTTCTAAGAGCCCGGCCCGAAACTAGTGTCCCGGATCGGAAGTCCGCCCCTTTTCGACGCGACTGACAAGCTCCCGCTCCAGCCTCCTCCAAGCCTTCGTCAATCCGGTCTTGCGCTGGAATCTCGGGGAAAATGGGCACTTATCGCCGACGAGATGCCGGATCGCGCTGACGCTTGTCCGGCATGACAATGATGTTTTGATGCGTTGAACTTCAGATCCGTCACACGAGGTGAATGGATTTAATGCGGTGTTAGGGATGACGATAGGGGATGATAGAGAGCGTCGATGGGCTTCTCCCTCTCAATCCGGCCAGGCGGAGCGTGTGCCGGTTTCCATGCCAACACCGTTCGGCCCGGCGTTTGGCGGTGCGGAACTTGGTTGGCTTGTCTCGGCAGCCGGTTAGGAGCCAACGTCGCCGAATGCCCGCGGCGCCGGGTCTCGGACGTGGAAGCCGTCCGAGCGGACTTCCAGCACCGACAGACCGCGCTCCGCGTTGCCGTCGTCTCTGAACCGGAATACGCCATCCTTGCCGTCGAACCCGCCATTTTGCTGGAAGATTTCGTTGGAGAATTTCGGTGAACCAGGGCGTTGCGCCAGAACCGCGGCGATGGCGGCCGCGTCATAGGCCAGCGAGGCGATCCGCGGCGGCTGCTTGCCGTAGGTTTCTTTGAAGCGGACGGCGAAATTGTCGAAACCGACCGGATCCGGCGCGGCGAACCAGCCGCCTTTCAAGGCCGGTTCCCGCAATATGCTGCGGTCGTACCAAAGACCGGTCCCCAGCAAACGCACGCGATCCAAATTGACGTCGTAATACTGCAGATAGGGGGCCAGTTGCGTCAGCAGCAGGCCGCCATCGGCCAGGATGATGGCGTCCAGACCCAGTTCGCCGAGGGCGACTTCGCTCTCGAGGCGGCGCAGTTCCCGCTGCGCGGCGGCGGTGCCTTGCTGGCGCAGCTCCGCCCGGCGGCGGGCCAGCGCGCTCTTGCGCTTTCCGATGCGCGCGACGCGCTTCACCGCCTCATCCACGCCGACGCCGCTGGCGGGGTAAAACTCGATCTGCATCAGCTCGCCGCCATGGCGATCGAGCGCGGCGAACAGGCCTTGTTCCACCGCACGACCATAATCGCTGTCCGGCAGCAGGGCGGCAAAGGTTAGAATACCGCTCTGACGGGCATACCCGACGATGCGGTCGATCTCCTGATGCGGCGTGAAGCTCAGCAAATAGGTTCCTTGCGCCGCCGCGTTGCGGTCGGAGGAAAAGCCGATCACCGGCACGTTCGCGTCCTGGGCCAGCGGCGTTACCGCTTGAACGGAGCTGCTGAGAAGCGGTCCGATGATCAATTCCACACCTTGGCTGAGCACGGCCGTGGCGGCGGCCGCCGCACCCTCCGGCGTGCCCCGCGTATCGCGCGGGATCAGGACCAGGCGTTTGTCGCCGAGATCGAACAGCGCCATCGAGGCCGCGTCCATCAGGTCCGGGCCGACCTGGCTGCCCGGACCGCTGAGCGGCAACAGAACCCCGACTTTGATTGGCTGGCCGTCTTCGGCCGCCGGTGGCGTCGTGGCCCCGGGCTGCTGCGGGCCCGGGAACTTCGTGCTCGCCTGACCTTGGCTACCGACCGTGGCGCCGGGCGGAATAGCTTTGTCCCGTTGGGAATCGCTGCCGGAAACCGTGGGACCGGTCGGCGCCGTGTTACGCGGTTGGCGCGGGGCGCTGGAACAGGCCGTCAGAACAAGTGCTGCGACAAGCAGAACGGCCACGCCGGTCTGTCGCCGGCTGGGGCAGCCTGATACACTCTTTATTATGTTTGAAAGAACTCGACATGGCCGCATCCCAAAAAACCTCCCATCGCAATAACCCGTCTGAAATACCTTTGCCCCTATCCCATCAACCTAACGAAAGCGCCGGGTCCGAACAAGGCGGCAATGCGCCCGATTGGTTAACGCCCGGTCTCTACATCGTCGCCACGCCAATCGGCAATCTGGGCGATCTGAGCGACCGTGCCCGGCAGGTGATGGCCGGCGCCCAGCTGATCGCTTGCGAGGACAGTCGGGTGACCGGCAAGCTGATGCGCCGTTTCGGTCTGTCGACGCGGTTGTCGAGCTATCACGACCATAACGCGGCGAAACGGCGGCCCAAGCTGATAGAACGCCTAAAGCGTGGCGAAATCGTGGCGCTGGTGTCGGACGCCGGGACGCCGCTGATCTCCGATCCCGGCTACAAACTGGTACGCGACGCGCGTGCGGCCGGCATACCGGTCCGCGCCGTGCCCGGTCCGTCGGCGGCCTTGGCGGCGCTGGTGGTCTCCGGTCTGCCCAGCGATCAATTTTTCTTCGCCGGCTTCCTGCCGGCAAAGTCCGGCGCCCGGCGTCAGCGGCTGGACGGGTTGGCTCAGGTGCCGGCCACATTGATTTTTTACGAATCGGGACCGCGGCTGGCCGCCGCCTTGGCGGATATGGCCGATATTCTCGGCCCCCGGCCGGCGCTGGTGGCTCGGGAGCTGACCAAACTTCATGAGGAGCAGCGGGACGGCGAGCTGACCGAATTGGCGGCCTTTTACGCCGATGCCGGTCCGCCCAAAGGGGAAATCGCCGTGGTCGTCGGACCACCCGAGGACGCACCGGTCAGCGACGAGGACCTGGAGGATATGCTACGGACCGCCCTCGACTGGCTAAGCGTCAAGGACGCGGTGCGTGACGTCACGGCGCAAAGCGGCCGATCGCGGCGGCAAGTCTACGATCTGGCCTTACGTCTGAAGGACGAATGAAAGATCGGCAAGATCGCCGCGCGGCCTATTTCCGCGGCCGCCGGGCGGAGGATCTGGCCTGCGCCTATCTCCGGCTGAAAGGTTACAAGATATTGAACCACGGCTACCGCCGGCCGGTCGGAGAAATTGACGTCATTGCCCAACGGCGCGACGTCTTGATGTTCGCGGAGGTAAAGGCAAGGCGCACGGTCGCCGAATGTCTGGAAGCGGTAACGCCCCGGCAACGCCAGCGCATAATTCGCGCGGCGGAGGCCTATTTGACCGCCTGGCGCGGGCCGTTGCCACAATTTCACCGTTTTGACGTGATTGCTATAGTGCCATGGCGGGTTCCAACGCATATAATGAATGCGTGGCAAAGTGATTCGCCACTATTTTTGTAAATGACGGAAATAGGACCTGTCATCATGCGTACCCAATCTCTTCGCTCGAAGATTCTCCCCTTATTCGTATTACTTGCCGCCGCCGTCGGGCTCAGCGGCTGCTTCCTCGCCGCTGCCGCCACAGGCGTCGCCGTCGGTGGGATCATCTACGCCCAGGAACGCGACGCCGGCGACGCGGTTGAAGACACCAAGATCCATGCCAGCATTCTGGAAGGCCTGCTGCAAAAGGATGAGGCATTGTTCCGCAAGGTCGACGTCGAAGTCGTCGAGGGCCGGGTCTTGCTCACCGGCTCCGTGCCGGGGCCCGACGACCGGGTCGAGGCCGCCCGCATCGCCTGGAATGTCGACGACGTGAAAGTCGTGCTCAACGAGGTCCAGGTCAGCGATACGTCCGGCGTCGAGGACTTCGCCCGCGATGCCTGGATCACCACCCAATTGCGCGGCAAAACCTTGGGCGATCTCGAGGTCACCGACCTGAACTACAGCTTCGATACCGTGAACGGCACGGTCTATATCATGGGCATCGCCCAGGATCAGTCGGAGCTGGAGCGGGTCACCACCCACGCCCGCAACATTCCGGGCGTCGTTCAGGTGGTCAGCCACGCGGTCATGAAAGACGACGCAGCGCGGCGCGCGAACTAAGTCGGTCTACCGACCGGCGGTCATAGCGGGCCGTCCAACACGTTCGCCCAGCGCTCGACCAGGGCGAGGCCGAAGTCTGTGGGCGCTTGCGCCGGACTGCGATCATGGACCCGGTCGAAGCCGAGGCGGCGGGCGGCCAGGCGCTTGCCGTAGCAGAGCAGATGGTCGATCGTGTGCATGAAGAAAGACAGCAGGGGTAGGATCTCCCGCCACTGCCGGTCCGCCTCCGCCTCGTCGCCCGACTGCATCAGCTCGAAAATGCGGGACTGCACGTCGCAGGTTTCGACGCCGGGGATCATGCCCTGACAACCGGCGCGCAAGCTGTCCACCAGCTCCATGCCGTTGCGGCCGTTGAAGATGGCGAAGACGCCCTCGGTGTCGCGCATCAATTGGTCGATATAAGTCGCCGGTCCCTCCGCCTTCAGGATGCTGACATTGGGGTGATTGCGGTGCAGGCTGGCGAAGCCGGCATTCGACATGCCGATGCCGATATATTCCGGCGCGTTTTGGATGCCGACCGGAAGCGGTGCTGCGTCGGCGACGGCGCCGTAGAAGCGGATCAGGCCGGCTTCGCTCGCCCCCTTCACCGGCGGCGGCTGCAGCACCAGCCAGGCCGCGCCGGCCTCTGCGGCATGCCGGGCCGCCGTCTGTTGCCCGGCCACATTGGCTTCGGCGATGGTGACGCTCAGCGGTACCTGTCCGGCGATATCCTCCGCCGCCCATTCGACCAACTGTCGGCGCTCCGCGCTCGACAACTTATTGGTCTCCGTCGCCAAGCCGCCGACGGCAATGCCGTGGACGCCCGCGGCCAGACAGCGCGCCACCTGCACCTTCATGGCGGCGCGGTCGAGTTGCTCGGCGTCGTCGAAAAAAGCGTACAGCATCGGATAGATGCCGTGAAAATCTACATTGCTCATGGATCGGTTTCCAACATGGCGAAATGAAAGGGGTTGCGATAGTCTGGGCGTGTTGCGCGCCTATCCTCTTCTCATAACCGATAAACGCCGATGTCCGATAGTGTGGAAACTGGATATAGCTGGGTCGTCGCCGGGGTTTCGACCGTGATGATGGCGGTCGCCTTCGGCGCCAGTTATCTGGTCATTGTCGCGCTCGTGCCGATCGCGGCGGATTTCGGCTGGCCGCGCTCGATCCCGTCGCTGGCCTATTCCTTGGTCCTGGTCGGCGCCGGTGCCGGCGGTATCCTCATGGGCTACTGGCTCGACCGGCGGGGCATGTGGCAACCGGCATTGCTGGGTTCGGTAATGCTCGGCCTCGGCACCATCATCGCCGGTCAAGCGACCGGGATGTGGAGCTTCCTGCTGCCTCATTTTTTCATCATCGGCCTGTTCGGCAACGCCGCCATGTTCTCGCCCTTGCTGACCAATGTAACCCGCTGGTTCGATCGTCGCCGGGGTCTTGCCGTCGCTATCGTCGCAGGCGGGCAGAGCCTCGCCGGCGCCTGCTGGCCGCCGCTCTACCGCTATACCATCGAGAATTTCGGCTGGCGGGAGAGCATGGTCGGCTACGGCCTGTTCGCCATCGCCGTGCTGGTGCCGCTGTCCTTCCTGCTGCGCCGGCCGGTGCCGGTCTCCGGCAGCGCCGCGGCGGACGCGGCGGCGGCCCGCGCCTTCGACGGCCGGGTCCTGGGTTTGCCGGCCAATCTGGCGCTGGCGCTCATTTTCATGGCCATCATCGGCTGCTGCATGGCCATGGCGATGCCGATGGTCCATGTGGTCGCCTATTGCAGCGATCTTGGCTTCGGCGCGGCGCGGGGGGCGGAGATGCTGTCCCTGCTGCTCGCCACCGCTTTTTTCAGCCGCCTCGGCTTCGGCCTGCTGGCGGATCGGATCGGCGGCCTGAAGACGATCCTGGTCGGCTCCAGCCTGCAGCTCGTCGCCCTGGCGCTCTATGCCTATGTGGAGGGGATGTACGCCCTCTACGCCGTGTCGATCTTCTTCGGCCTCGGCTTCGGCGGCATCGTGCCGTCCTATGCCTTGGCGGTGCGGGAGATATTTCCCGTTACCCAGGTTGGCTGGCGCGTCGGGGTGGTTTATTTAGGCGGCACCCTGGGCATGGCGGCGGGCAGTTCGCTTGGCGGCGTCATTTTCGACCTGACCGGCAACTACCAGAACGCGTTCATGGCCGGGGCCGCGGCGAACGCGATCAACCTGCTGCTGATCATGTTCCTGGTGTCGCGCCAGGGCGACGACGACCGGAACCTGGCGGCCGCACCGGCCTGATTTATGTTTGAGGGATAGATTGATGAATGATGCAAGTAAGAAGGGGGCGGGCCGGCCGCTGATCGTACCGCGTGTCGACGCCATGCCGATGGCCTTGGGTCCACGTACGGAAGTCAATATGCGTGCCGACGGGTTCGACGGCGAGACCCATCGCATGAGCCTGAACGAATGCCCCTATCCGCCGTCGCCGAAGGTGGCCGAAGCGCTGAGCGAGGCCGTGCAATCCATCAACCGCTATCCGGACGCGGCCTATACCAAACTGATCGACCGGATGAGCGTCGATTTCGATGTGCCGCGCAATCGCATCTTCTTCTCCAGCGGCAGCGACACTCTGCTGCAGGCGCTTGGCGAGATCGTCATCGACGACGAGTCTTCCGCGATCGTGCCGGACCCGTCCTTCGCCCGCTACAATCTGGCGGTGATGATCCGTGGCGGTGAGGTCATTCCGGTTTCGGTCGCGCAAGACGGTCGCAACGACGTCGACGCCATGGTCGCCGCGGTCCGGCCCGACACGCGCCTGATGTATCTGGCGACGCCGAACAATCCGACCGGTCAGATGCTGGACGCGGACGAGGTGGCGCGGGTCTGCCGCGACACCCCCGACCATGTACTACTGGCCATCGACGAGGCCTATTTCGAGTTCGCCCGCCATGCCGGCGGCCCCGACTGTTTGGAGATCGCGAAGCGGGAACGCAGCGGGCCCTGGGCGGTGCTGCGTACCTTCTCCAAAGCTTATGGCCTGGCCGGCGCCCGTATCGGCTATGTGATCAGCGGTTCCGACGAGGTTGCCGACGCCTTCAACAAGGTGCGCACGTCGTTCAACGTCAACAGCTTCTCCCAAGCCGCCGCCCTGGCCGCTTATGAGGATCAGGACTATTGCCGCGAGCTCGTCGCGAAGATGGCGGCGGAACGGGACCGCCTGGTCGCCGCCCTGCGCGATATGGGGTTGGATCCGATGCCCACCGTCGGCAACTTCATCACCGTTGCCATGCCCGGCCCGGGGCCGAAAATGATCGAGGCGCTGTGGCGGCGCGGCATCATGATTTCCGGTATCCGCACGCCGACCCCGGGTTTCGAAAACTGCATCCGCATCACCGTCGGCCTACCCGAAGACGGCGACGCCCTCCTCGCCGCCCTGAAGGACGAGCTGGAGAGCGGGCGGTTGTATGGCGGTGGTTGATGCCGGTCGGTACCTGACACCTGCACAGACGCAGGAGTTGGAGCGGCGGCTTGGTGATGCCTCGCCGGATTTCGCGTCGGCGGAGCGGCTGACCGCGCTCTTCGGATGGCCGCTGCGAATACCGGGGCAAATCCGTGGTGAAGCACTGGCCGATATTGAGAGTCTACATGACTTCATCGCCGCGGTGAATCCGCGCATGGCGGCGCTGGTGGTCCGCCGCATCGGGCGCGCCATCGAGACGCTGCCGGAGAAAGGCGCGGCTGAACCTTGGTCCCGGCATCCGGTACCGCGGGTGCCGGCCGGGCTCTATGTCGAACCGGGTGGCGACATCGTCGCCCTCCTATCAGGCCGTCGGGACGGACCGCCGCTGATCCTGAGCCGCGAACGGGCGCCGAAGCGGGCCTTCGATCCCGTCGATCGCGCGACCTGTTGACATACCATTTACGACTTACCGCGCCCGCGGCGGGCCTTCCGGGTCTCGTTGAATGAGGGTTTCGATCTCCGCCATCACCCCCGTCGGCAAGGGGCCGTGGGTCAACGCACCCGCATTCTCTCGTGCCTGTGCGGGTGTACGCGCGCCCGGCAGCGGGATATTGCGCGGCGATTTCGCCCAAAGCCAGCCGATCGCACCCTGCGCCAGACTGCGGCCGCCGGTCTGCAAAAGCTCTCGGATGGCATCGAGGTTGCGCAGATGTTTCGGTGCCGCTTTGCCGCCTCGAAAATAGTCGCGTCGTTCGCTGTCGATGGCACGAACGTCGTCCGAGCCAACAATGCTCTCCGCATCGAACTTGCCGGTGAGGATGCCCATGGCGAGGGGGGAGCGGATGAAGGCGGAGAAATCCGCATTCTCGATCGCCGCCTGAATCGTCGGCACGTCGAGAAAGACGCTCATCGCATGCTGGATCCCGACGACGCCGTCGCGCCCGGCAAGCGCGTTGACGGAGCCCGGAAAATCGGTGCTCCAGCCATAGGCACCAATTTTCCCCGCCGCCCGCGCCCGTTCCATTTCGTTGAATAAGGCCATCGCCTGGGTCACAGGCAGGCTATTAAGATGCAGGAACATGACGTCAATCCGGTCGCGATCCAAGCGGCGGCGGCTGGCGTCGATGGCGGCCTCGATTTGGGCGGGTTCGGTCTCGTCATGCAGAATCTGTTTCGTCTCCTCGTCGAAGGCGGTGCCGAGTTTGCTCATGATCAGGACATCGTCGCGGCTTTTGAGCGCCCGACCCAACAGGCGTTCGGCATGTCCGGCACCGTAGACCGCCGCGGTATCGAAGAGACGGATGCCGGCCTCATAGGCCGCCTCGACGGTTCGTATCGACATCCCATCGTCCGTGCCGGCATAGCCCAAGGGTTCGTCGCCGGCGAAGAACGGGCCGCCGATGGCCCAGCAGCCCATGCCCAAAGGCGGGATTTCTCGGTCCAGCAGTATCATCATGTTCTCCCATGCGAGGTTTCGGGGAACGGCATCCTGCGGATGTCGGACTTTTAACACAATGAAATGTATTGTAATGTTCGTTTCATGAATGAAACGAACTTCGATTGGGACGATTTGCGGCTTTTCTTGGCGGTCGCGCGCGCCGGCGGCTTGTCCGGCGCGGCCACCGTGACCGGGAAAAGCGCCGCCACGCTTGGCCGTCGTATGCTGGCGCTGGAAGCGGCGACCAGTCAGGAATTGTTCCGCCGACAAGCCCGCGGATATGAGCTGACCGAGCAGGGCACGGCCCTACTGGCACGGGCCGTGGATCTGGAAGCGCAAATTCAGGCCGTCAACGGATCCGCCGCTGGCGCCGGCCGGGTGCTCGTTAAGATCTCAGCCGGTTCCTGGATGACTCATATATTATGTCGAAAAGCTGACGTCATTTTGGCGGGCAATGACGCCACGCGTCTACGCTTTATTTCCGCCGAGCATGTGTTGGACATCGCCCATCGAGAAGCGGTGATCGGGATACGCAACCAACGTCCGGCGCAAGCCGGTCTGGTCTGCCGTCGGGTGGGGCAAGTTCGGTTTGCCGGCTACGCCATCGATACCGGCAAGCGGCCCTGGGTGCGGGTGATCGGCCAGACGCCGACGGCCCAATGGTTGGCGGCGAATGCGCCAACCGATGCAATCGAGGTAACGGCACCACGCAATGCCTTGGATTTGGCGGGCGCCGGCGTTGCATGCGCTCTGTTACCGACCTTTGTCGGCGATGCCGCGGCGGGACTGATGCGCGTCGGTGCCATCATCCCGGAACTGACCCACGACCAATGGGTGGTGACCCATCATGAGGAACGCTTCCGTCCGGAGGTGCGCCGCACCATCGACCGGATATACAAGGTCGTCCGATCCCTACACGCCTAGCTCGCTATTCACAGCCGAGCTGATCCGCCAGGTCGAGGAAATCGCGGCAAACATGGTCGTAGTCGTTTTCCGCTTCGAGGTCGATGCGCTGATCGGGGCCGTGTTCCGTCGGCCGGACGACAAAGGCGGTGGCGAAACCGAGGGCGCCGGCGGCGACCAGGTCGCCGTTATGGGCCGCCACCATCAGGCATTCCGCGGGCGCCAGATCGAGCGCGGCGGCGGAGCGCAGATAGGCCTCAGGCATCGGCTTATAGGCCCGCGCTACTTCCGAACCCAACACCATGTCCCAAGGCAGGCCGGTATGCTTGGCCATGTCGACCATGAGAGAGATGTTGCCGTTCGACAGGGTGGCGACGATGTAACGACTCTTCAAACGGGTCAGACCGGCGACTGAGTCCGGCCAGGGGCTTAATCGATGCCAGGCTCGGTTCAGATGATCGATCTCGTCATCGCTAAGTCCGGTCAAATCGAGCTCGGCCAAGAGCTCAAGCAAGTTCTCGCGATGCAGATCGTCGAGTTTACGCCAGCCGACCTCGCCAGAACGGACCCGTTCCATGCTCGGTTGATATTTGGCCCGCCAGCGATCGGCGAAGTCGGCCCAGTCCAGGGCGCCGAATTTAGGCGCCAGCAGGCTCTCGGTCTCCCGCGCGATCGACGAACGCCAATCGACCACGGTGCCGAAAACATCGAAAAGGCAAGCTTTGATGGCCACGCGAATTCGTCTAGTTGGCGGTGCGTTCGGGCGGGAATTTCAGGGTCGCCACCGTACCCTGATTGATCGCCGACTCGAGCGAGAACTCCGCGTCGTGCAATTCCGCTAGGAATTTGACCAGGGTCAGGCCCAAGCCCGTTCCCGTCGGCGGCGCTTCATCGCCATTGGCGGTCGAGGCCTGCTGGAAGGGTTCGGTGACCCGGTCCAGCTCCTCGGCCGGGATGCCGACACCGTTGTCGCGGACTTCGATCATGATGGCGCCGTCGGAGTCGCAATCGGCGACGATATCGATGGTGCCGTCCGGGCCGGTGAACTTGACCGCGTTGGACAGCAAGTTGATCAGAATCTGACGCACCCGCAATTCGTCGGCGATCAAATGCGGTAACTCGCGGCGGACATCGGCGGAAATGGCAACTTGGTTGGCCTGTGCGTCGCGCATGATCATCCGCATGCAACCGTTGATCACCAGATCCACGTCCATCGGCGCCGCCTCGATCTTCATCTTGCCGGCTTCCAGCTTCGACAGATCGAGGACATCGTTGACGATATCCAGCAATTGCAGGCCGGAATGATAGATGTCGTCGGCATATTCCCGATATTTCTCATGCGTATGGGCGCCGAAGACCTCGCCCATCAGCATCTGCGAAAAACCGATGATGGCGTTCAGCGGCGTGCGCAGTTCGTGGCTGAAATGGGCGATGAAATCGCCGCTCAGCCGGCTGTCACGCTCGGCGCCGATCCTGGCGTCATCGAGCGAAATGACGCGACTGACCCGATCCGTGACATCGTGGAAAACATGAAGCTCCAGCATCTTGTCGCCATCCGGTGCCGGTAGGCGATCAAGACTATGTTTCAAATAAGTCCGTCGATCGTCCGCGGTGTTGCCAAGGTTATACGTCAATTCCTTGGTCCCGCCGCCTCGACGGAAGCTCTTGACGAATTGGCGAACCTTTGCCCGCGCCACCGGATGAACCAAGCTAATGAAATCGGCGGTCGAGCCGCCGTGCCGCAGGAAGCCTTCGACATCCAGATTGAATAGTTCCGCCGCTTGCGGACTGGCAAACAGGCAGCTGTCGGCCTCGGGGTCCCAAATCATGTGACCGATCCCGGCCAGTTGGGACACATGCTGATACAGGTTCAAAGGGCTGTTCGTGCCGGTGACGTATTCGACGGGCAGCTTCTCGACCTGCGGATTATCGCTGAACTCCGCCAAAAGACGGTTCACCACACGCTCCGCCCGACCGGTCAGCGCAAGAATTTGCCGTCGCCGGTCCAGTCTGTCGTTTCGGCGGGTAATCACGCCGGCCTGTTCTAGCGTACGAATGGCGCGTCCCGCGGTGGACCGCGATATGCTCAGCATCAGGTGAACGTCGGACACGGTCACCGGCTTGCCTTCCGCATGGCCGCGGGAAATCAGCAGGAGCACATCCTTGCTGGTCCTGATTTTCGAACTGTTGGTCCCCAGATCGGTATGCCGCGGCAGACTTTCAACGATCCGCTCAACCAATTCGTTACGCACGGAAAGGTTGTTCCGAATCATCCGGCCAGCTTCGTCCTTAGACAACCGCTTATTTTTTGTTGCGCCTTCAGTCATTCGGTTTCAATGGCCCGTTTTCTACATAGGTACCTATATTGCTGGATAATCTCAGCAGTGCAAAGATGTAACCCTATTCTAGCTAAATACAAAATTCGAGTGTAAAAATCCAGTGCTGTTGCCCTAAGAAACCGATACTTCATGGGAATTTTGCGGCGAAATACTTCACAAAACGTTAATAAATATAGTTAATAAATCGCATAGCGCTTAAGTCGCAATAATAGTTTAGATACTTCTAATAGAAGTTAACTTACTGAAACCGCGCGATTTTCTTTTCAATCAGATTGTTTTTAGAAATTCGACCAAAGCTTTTCGCTCGGATTCCGTTAACAAAGGGCCGATCACGCCGGCACCTCGTGGGCCATCCGTAAACTCGTGACCATGATTCGAGTTGCCCGGCAATGACGTGTCCAATTCGAAGCCGCCGGCGATCGGGTCGGTGATGTAACCCACCCGAACTGGGTCGAATTCCCGATTTCCGAGAAAGAACTTGGCCGGCCGCTCTTCGACGGGCGAGAGGAGGTGATAAAGGGTCGGTACGGCGCCATTATGCAGATAGGGCGCCGTTGCCCAGATGCCGTTCAGCGGCCGCGCCTTATATTGCGCCGGGGCCCGCACCTTGTTCTGTCGGTAACCGTTCATGCGTTGCCGGTCCGCCGCGCTTACAGGCGGGGCCTGTGTGTCGTACCAATAGTTTACGGTTTTTTCGACCAACCGGCCCAACGCCTTGCCATAGCCGCCCTGGGGTATGCCGAGACCGGGCGGCACCTTGACCATCCGCCACTGCATGCCGCGGGCATGGTTCGGGTCGGTGCCGACATAATTGACGTCGACCATGGTGACCCGCAGATATTTCTCGTTTGGGTTTTCGCTCGACTGTTCCCAATATCGATCGTCCCAGAAAGCCGGCGTGTCGGGGGCCGGATGGTGGCAGGCCTGACAATGCCGCTGATAAAGCTCGGCGCCCTTCGCGGCCAGATCCTGATCGATCGGGGCTAAAATGCCGGCGGGCCAGCGCGGCGCCCGCAGGCCGTCGAAGCGCTTTTGCAGAGTCGGCGGCGGACCGGCCAATTGCCGCTCCATATCGTAGAGATTTTGGAACGCGACGGTGGAGTTGAATGTCGGCTGGCCGGCATTGCTGAGATTGACGATGGCCCGCACGCCTAGAGCCTCGCCCGCATTGCGGACCATGGGCTGGCGGATCGAGCCGTTATATTGCACCCAATCGAACCAGGAGGTCGACCAGATATGTGGGAAATTCACCGGCGCGTCGGTGGCGACATAATTTTCGTCCACGCCCATGTCCACGGCGAAGACCTGGTTGCCAATGCGGTTTAAAGCGTCGAGACGGCCGAAGCCTTCATAGGTGCTGGCCGCCGCCACGTTCTGATCCAGCGCCATCAGCTTCTTGCCGAGGCTGACGATCCCATCCATCTGCGCCTTTAGCTTGTCCTTGGCGTCGCTATCGGCACCGGGGCCCAGCACCTGTTCCGCGAAACTGCTGAAGCGCCAGGGCAGATAGCGGGTAAAGGCGACGGACAGGCCGATCGCCTTCTGAAACTTCATCAAATCCGACAACGCCGGGGCGCCATCGACATGGATCGCCGTGCCCCGATAGGTCATCTGACCGCTGTGACAAGCGGCGCAGGTCAAGCCGATGGTTGCCATTTCTTCGCCCGTCGCCGGGTTTGACCAAAGTTTGCCGGTGGTCGGGTTCGGCGCCGGGGCCTGCTTGGCGAAGCCGACCGGCAGGTCAGCCGGATCACCCGGCAAATTGGCAATGAAGCCAAAGCGATTGAGATAGTCGGCATCGCTGAGCTTGCCCGGACCGGTCAAACTGAGATACGGACGCTCCAACGCCAAAAACCAAGCATAGGGCATGGGGAAGGTATGGGTGCCCTGGGTGGTGTGATGGAACCATATGCGTTGCTTGTCGCTCCAGTTCTGCTCCAACCAGACGGTCTTGCTCGGCGGCGGGTAGTCCGGTAGCGGGATCGAAATCAAGCGATAGGCGTAGTAACCGCCGGCCGCCAAGGCCAGCAGGGCGACAACGCAGACGCCCAGTAGGATCTTTTTCATTCCCGCCCCCGAACTAAGAACTATCCCCCAGCTAAACCCGCATCGCGCCGATAGTCAAAGAAAATTAGTCTCCTCTAAATTATATGTTCGTAACTTTGCTATTGCCCTGGCCCTGGGAATGAGGTTCCATGCGGAGATGGGTCCGGGTCAAAATGACAAGTAATAACCGGGGCCGACACGCGCACAGCTTTGCAGGGGGAACGAAACTGTGGCCGACCTTCGCTATGTCTGTCTTTCCGATCTGCATTTGGGCGCGGGCTATTCGATCCTGACCGCCATCGATAAGAAAAAAGGCGCGGCCGAACCCGGCCGGCCCAGCGAGACCCTGACCCAATTGGGCCGCAATCTCGGCGCCTATGTCGCGGCGTTGAGCGGCGGCAAACCGGTGAACCTGGTGCTGATGGGCGATGTGTTGGATATGGCCCTGTCGCCGTTGCGCAAAACCGTTCCCGCCTTTCGCAGTTTCATGGCCGCGCTCTATCCCGATGACGGCAGCGGCCCGTTTGCGCCGGAAGTGATCTGCGTACCCGGCAATCACGACCACCATATTTGGCGCAGCGTTCGGGAGCGGGACTATCTCGACCGCCTGGCCAAATCCGACGGCGGCGCCCCCTCGCCAGCGGACGATACCGTGCTGTTCGGCGCGCCAACGCTGGAGGCGTTGCTGCTCCAGGAAGCGGTGGCCAGCTTGCCCCAACTCAAGAACGCCCGCTTCCCGGTGGCCTATCCCAATTTCGGTCTCGCCAAGGGGGACCGCGCCGTCATACTGCATCACGGCCACTTCATCGAAAGCTTCTACCGGATGATGTCGGCGCTGAATGAATTCGCCCTTGGCAAGTCCCAGGACGATCTCGACGCGGCGGCGTTGGAGCGGCAGAACGGCACCTGGATCGATTTCATCTGGTCGACTTTCGGCGGCACCGGCGAGCTTGGCCGCGACGTCGATCGCTTCTACGGCATCCTGCAGTCCGGCGCGGCAACCCATCAGTATATCTCCGCCGTCGCCCACAAGCTGGTGCAGCAATATGCCGGCATGTTGCCCATGGGCGGCGAGGACAAGATACGCGGCTATGCGGAAATGGGCACCAAAGCGCTGCTCGACTTCATCGTCGGGCGTTTTTCCGAGCTTGAGCGCAACCAGCATCTCGACGCCCTGGGTCAGGGAAACATCGATGGCTTGCACTGGTATCTCGACCACATCGTCCTGAAACAGATCGAGGCTGAGCAGGCGAAAGTGCCGAAGGATCTGACTTTCGTCTTTGGCCATACCCACAAACCCTTTGAGGATATGATTGCCGCCGCCAACTATGCTCGACCGATCCCGGTCTACAATACCGGCGGCTGGGTCCAGGACGAGCCCAAGTCGGTACCGCGTGAGGGTGCTTCCGCCGTCTTCATCGACGACGATTTGAACACAGCCGCGCTGCGTTTCTACAACCAAACGCCACACAATACGCCGCCCGCGGTCAGCGTGCGCGCCGCCGGTCTGATGCATAACGTGGACAACCCGCTGCATACGGCGATGGAGGAGACGCTGGCCGATCAGGCTGCCGGTTGGGCAGACTTCGCCAAGGCGGCCAAAGCGGATCTGGAGCTGCGCCGCGACCTGCTGCGCCAGCAGCTGCACCAACCGCTCGCCGACTTCAAGAAATTGCCGGGGACCTTGGTATGACCGACTACAAGCCGATCTCGCGAAGCCTCGATGGGATCAAGGACCGTTACACCGTCGTGGTCATCGGTTCCGGTTATGGCGGCGGCATCGCCGCCTCTCGCATGGCGCGGGCGGGACAGTCGGTCTGTTTGCTGGAGCGGGGCCGGGAAATCCTGCCGGGGCAGTATCCGAACAGTCTCGAAAGCGGCATGAGCGAGATCCAGGTGCATGCGCCAGGGACGGACTTCGGCTCGGCCACCGCCCTCTTCGACGTTCGCCTGGACAACGAAGTGACGACGGTGCTGGGCTGCGGTCTGGGCGGCACCTCCTTGATCAACGCCAATGTCTCTCTGGAGGTGGATGAGAAGATCCGCAGCGGCGACAATTGGCCGAAGCGCTTCCGCGGCGACAAAGACTTTCTCGAACCCTATTTCGAGCGCGCCCGCAAGATGCTCGACCCCAACCCCTATCCGGACGACTTTCCGACCCTGAACAAGGTCGAGGCGCTGCAGCAGTCGGCCAAGGCCATGGGCCGGGATTTCTACCGGCCGCCGATCAACGTCAATTTCAAGGACCAGATCAATCCCTTCGGCGTGCCGCAACCGGCCTGCAATCTCTGCGGCGATTGCTGCAGCGGCTGCAACACCGGGGCCAAGAACACCACGCTGATGAACTATCTGCCCGACGCCCATAATCACGGCGCGGAGATCTTCACCCGGGCTCATGTCCGCTATCTCGCCAAGGACAGCGACGGTTGGGTGGTGCATTTCCAGGACCTGGCCAACAAGGACAAGGCCGGCAGCGTCAAGGCCGACGTGGTGGTGGTCGGCGCCGGCGCCCTCGGCTCGACGGAGATCCTGCTACGGTCCCGCGATCAAGGTCTGTCTCTTTCCGACAAGATCGGCGATCGCTTCTCCTGCAACGGCGACGTGCTCGGCTTCGGCTACAACACCGATTGGAAGCGCAACGACAAGAAAGAACGTCTGCCGATCAACGGCATCGGCGCGGGCACCCTGACCCCGGCGGAGGCGCACGATCCCGGCCCCTGCATTGCCGGCGTCATCGACATGCGCGACGGCGACGACGTCATGGATCATATGGTGATCGAGGAAGGGGTGATCCCCGGCGCCCTTTCGGCGGCGATCCCCGCCGGCTTCTTCTTCGGCAGCGCCATGGCCGGCAAGTTCAGCGAATATTCCGACATGAAGGACCGTTTGCTCGACGCGCAATCGCTCGGCAACGCGATCCAGAACCATCCGGGCGATCTGGCGGCCCAGTCCTATACCGGACCGGTTTCGCGCAGCCAGACTTATCTGATCATGAGTTGCGACGACGCCAACGGGACTATGCGGCTGCAGGACGACCGCTTGCGGGTGATCTGGCCGGACGCCGGCAAGGCGCCGGTCTACAAACGCGACGACGAGATGCTGGCGGAGGCGAACCGGGCGGTCCGCGGCGTCTATTTGCGCAACCCCATCTGGTCGAAGGATCTGGGCGAGCGCGTGGTCACCGTTCATCCTCTGGGCGGCTGCGCCATGGCCGACAGCGCCGCCGACGGCGTGGTCAACGACAAGTGTCAGGTCTATGCCGGCAGCGACGGCAGCATTCATGAGGGGCTTTACGTTTGCGACGGTTCGGTGCTGCCGTCGGCCCTCGGCGTCAATCCGCTGCTGACCATCTCCGCCGTCTCCGAATGGGCGATGGAGCAGCTGGCGGCCGACAAGGGCTGGACCATCGATTTCGCCATGGAAGTCTCGCGGCCGCTGCCCAAGCCGGCGGTGCCGGCGGAACCGCCGGCGGCCGAATTGCACCTGCACGGCGACGACCATGCCAAGATCGTCGCCCATGCGGAAAGCCATGTCGGCGAGAGCATCTCGCACCTGATCCACGAGATCATCGAGGCGTTGAAGAACGGCGCGATCGGCGAGGCCAAGAAACTGATCGCCGACATTATCAAGAACTATCCCAACGCCCTGGCGCCGGGTATGTCGTTCGACGAACGCATGGCCGGGCCGGTGACCCTGGATCTACCGGCGTCGCCGGCGCCCGGCGAAGCGATTTCCAACCCCTACGAAATCGCCGCCAAGGCGGGCGCCGCGGAAGGCAACGAGCTGTTCGTCCAGCTGCATATCGAGACCGACAATCTCAACCAGATCACCACCGCCGCGGACCATCCGGGCAAAGTCAGCGGCACGGTCACCTGTAAGGCGCTGTCTGATCATCCGATGACGGTGAAGGACGGCTATTTCGGCCTGTTCGTCAACAATGAGGCGAAGGTCGAGACCTGGAACATGAAATACCGCCTGCCGCTCCATCGCAAGGACGGCGGCCCCCTGTTCCTCAGTGGCGACAAGATTCTGGCCAAGCGTCACGGCTCGAGCTGGTGGCGCGACGTCACCACCCTCTTCACCGATGTGCATGACGGCGACGAGAACGGGCCGGTGGTCGCCCGCGGTATCATCTCCCTCGGCGTCAACGACCTGGCGCATCAGGCGACGACCTTCAAGTTCACGCCTGAGTTTTGGGTCGGTCTTTACGAACCTCTAGCCAATGCCATCGACAAGGTCTATCTGGCCAAGTTCGGGGCCTTCTTCGCTACCTTGATCTTCCGGGTCTATGGCGGCCTGCTCTCCGACCTCAACGATTTCATCGGCAAGGACGTGCCCAAGCTGCCGAGCCGCAAGCTGAAGGCGCCGGAGCCGAAGCCGCATCGCTTCAAGACCAAGGACGGCACCGAACTGCAGGTCACTCGCTATCACGACCATAACAGCAGCAAGGGTCCGGTGATCCTGGCCCCCGGTTTCGGCGTCACCGCCGCCTCCTACGCCACCGACACCGTGTCGACCAATCTGGTCGAGGTCCTGACCCAGGCCGGCTACGACACCTGGCTGTTCGACTACCGCGCCTCGCCGGCCTTGGCCTCGTCGACCAGCGAGTTCAATATCGATGACATTGCCCATCAGGATTGGCCGGCGGCGGTCGCCGAAGTGCAGTCGATCTCCGGCAAGGCCGACGTGCAGGTGCTGGCACATTGCGTCGGCTCCATGTCCCTTTTGATGTCCCTTCTGGTGGGCCTGAAAGGCGTGCGCTCGGCGATCTGTTCGCAGCTCACGTTGCATCCGGTCACCGGTTGGGAGAACTATCTGAAATCCGATATCCATCTGCCGAAGATCCTGGAGAACCAGCTCGACATGAAAGAGATCGACATGCGGTCGGGCGACGATCAGAAGTCCAAGGTCATCGACGCGGTGGTCTACAACGTGCCGGTGCCGGCGGGGGAGGAATGCACCAATCCGGTCTGCCATCGGGTCTTCTCGATCTTCGGGCCGTCCTACACCCATGCCAATCTAAACCAGAACACCCATATCGCGCTCTACAACATGTTCGGCAAGATCGCCGCCAAGCCGTTCGAGCAACTGGCCGACATGATGCGGCGCGGCGTCACCGTCGATGTCAACGGCCAGGACAGCTACTTGCCCCATCACGACCGGCTAAAGCTGCCGATCGCCTTCCTGGCCGGGGAAGCCAATAAGATCTTCTTCCCCGAAACCTCGGAACGGACCTATGAATGGTTGCGGGAGGTCAATCCGGACAGCCGCGACCTCTACCGCCGGCATATTTTCGAGGGCTACGCCCACATGGACCTGTTCGTCGGTAAGGACGCGGACAAAGATATCTTTCCGACCCTGGTCGAGATGCTGGACCAACATAACTGAGAGGTGTGTCGTTCTAAGGATGTCTGAAATGCGATGGCTCGTCGGCTCAATCCAAACCATCGTCATTCCCGCGCGCACGAAGTGGGAGTGACGTGTTCTTTTTCTTTAGAATCTTTGAAGCCTTGATTTTTTGAAACAGCATCGAGTTAGACACTGAGGCATGTCACTGGACCCGACAGCGGACAACAGTTCCAACAGCGAGGCCGAGGCCGAGCGGCGGCAGGCGACCGTGCTGTTCGCCGACCTGGCCGGCTATACCGCTTTGTCCGAGGAGATCGAGGAGGAGCGCGCCTTCGGTCTGGCCCGGCAAGTGATCGGGTTGATGGTCGACGCCGTGGAAGACGCCGGCGGCGTCATTTCCGACATCGCCGGTGACGGTATGATGGCTCTATTCGGCGCTATCCATGCCAGCGAGCGGGCGCCGCTCGACGCCTGCGGCGCCGCCATCGCCATTCATGCCGCCATGACGGATCTGGGTCAGCGCCTTGGTGATGAATTGCCGCTGCCGCCCAAGGTACGGGTCGGGATCAACAGCGGCCTGGTCATCGTCGGCAGTCTGTCCGGCGGCCGTGACGACAATCTGACGGCGCTCGGCGACACGGTCAATCTGGCCAGCCGCTTCGAAGAACTGGCGGAGCCGGGTACCACCCTGATCGGCGCCAGCACCTATGCCATGGTGCGCGGCGCCGTCGCGGCCGAATTCCTTGGCCGGCGGGACATCCGCGGCAAGGCGGAACCCCAGGGCGTCTATCGCCTGGATGGGTTGCAGTCCGTCTCCCGCTTCGAGGGGGAGCGGGCGGCCCGCGGTCTGTCCGCCTTCGTCGGCCGGGACGCCGAGCTCGACGACCTGCTGGCTTTGAGCCGCCGGACCGGGGACGGTTTCCGGGTCGCCCAATTGGTCGGCGAGGCCGGCATCGGCAAGTCGCGGTTGTTGCACGAATTCCGCCGGGCCGCCGCCAACGACAATGTGACGATCCTGTCCGGCGACTGCGTGCCAGGTGGCGAACGCACGCCGATGCAGCCGCTCATGACGCTGTTGCGGGACGCTTTCGGCATCTCGCCCGACGACCCGCGTGAGGAGGCAAAGGAGAAGATCGCCCGCGGTCTCGCCCGCTTGGACCTGGACACGCCGCGCCATCGGGCGCTGCTGGCCAATGTCCTGGGCCAAGAGTTGCTGCGCGGCGGTGCGGCGGACGATCCGGTCCTGCTGCGGCAGGAGACCGTGGCCTTGCTGCTGAGCTTGATCGAGCGGCAATGCGCGGCACGGCCGCTGGTTTTGATCCTGGAGGATCTGCACTGGATCGATCCCGTATCCGAGGATTTTTTCGAACGCTTACGTGAGATGGCGGAACCGCTGCCGCTGATGCTGCTCTGCACCTTCCGACCGGAATACGAACCGGCTTGGGCACCGGCGGCGTTGAGCCGGGTTTTCGCGCTCGACAGTCTGGCCCGATCGACACTGGAACGCTTCCTGGCCAACCGGGCCGGCGCCGCGACGCCGTCGCCGCGGCTGATCGAATTCGTCGAAGATCGTTCCGACGGCAATCCCTTGTTCGCCGAGCATATCATCGACTATTGCCGCGACCACGGCTATCTCAGCGAACGGGACGGGGTTTTGGAGCTGACCGAATTGGTGCCGCGGGACGAACTGCCCGACAGCCTGCAAAGCCTGATCCTGGCGCGGCTGGACAGCCTCGACCCCCGCGTCAAGTCGGTGCTGCAGGCCGCGGCCGTGATCGGCCGGCGCTTCCGCCGGGTCGCGCTTGAAAGTCTGCTCGACAGCCATGACGATCTCGATCTTCTGCTCGATCAGGCGCTCGGCGTCTCCATGATCGAGACGGATGAAGAGAGCGACGAATACATCTTCTGCCATGCCCTGTTGAGCGACGTGCTCTATCAAAGCCTGCTGACGCCGGCGCGCCGCGTCTTGCACGGACGGGCGGCGATGGACTTGCGGACCCGCTATGCCAACCGCTTGCATGAGGTGGCGGATCGCCTGGCGCTGCATTACGAAGCGGCGGACGACGCCGTTAATGCCGCCCGCTTTCTGGTCCTGGCGGCGGAACATGACATGGCGATCCACGCGTTGGAGGAGGCGCGGGACAAGTTCGTCAAAGCCGCGGCAATGTTGCCGGAGGAAGAATGGGAGGCCGAGGCGGACCCCGTCAGCCGTTTGGCCAGCGGCCTCGTCCGCACCTATGACCGCATGGCCTATTACCGCCAGGTACGGGAGTGTGCGGAGATCTATCTGCCGTTCCTGGAACGAGCGGGCAATCCGGACGATCTGCTGATCGTGCGGGCGCAATATGGCATGGCCCTGATCCACGGCGAACGCTATGCCGACGGCGAAGCGGTGGCCAAACAATGCATCAAGATGGCGGAAGCGCGCGGCAACGATTATTACCTGGCCTATGGCAAACTCGGCCTGATGATGCTCTATACCCGCTATAGCGACCATCAGCCGGCGGAGGTGGTGGAGCGGCTGGGCGAGGAATGTCTGCCGATCGCCCTCGACCTCGGCGACGTCGCGCTCGAATCCAATATCCTGTTCGAACTGTCGATCAACTTCATGCATCGCGGCCTGATCAACGAGGCCCACGACTATGCCGCCCGCCTGGCCGAGATGGGCCGGCGCCATGGCGATCCTCGGGTGCGCTCCTTCGCGCTGTGGACCCGGGGATTTCTGGATCTGGTGCTGGAGCAATTCGACGACGCCCTGGCCGCCGGGTTGGAGGCGGAGCGGGTGGCGGTGACCCGGCAGGACCAGGAAGGGGCCCGCGGCACGCTCGGCTGCGTCTATGCCGCCCGCGGCGAGGTCGAACCGGCGCTGCGCTATCTGGAGGCGGCATTGACCCGCGCGGACGAGGACGCGGATACGTTCTACGCCGCCGGCTTGGAACTCTACTACGCCGTCGCCCTGATCCGCGCCGGCCGCCTCGGCGAGGGCGTGCGGGTGCTCGAGCGGCGCATGCGGCGGGCCGACGAAACCGGCTACCGCACCAATTATCACTATGGCCAGCTGATCCTGGCGGAGGTCTATCTGGCCCTGATCCTGCGGGAAGAGAAAGCGCCGGCGTCGGTGCTGCTGAAAAACCTCGGCTTCCTGCTGCGCACCCTGCCCGGCATCGCCGGCAAAACCGAGGCGCTGTTCGAAGCGGCGATGACGAACCCGCAATGGGCGCCGGACAGCATCGGCCACTGCCGCGCCCATGCCGGCCTCGGTCAGCTCTATGCCCGGACCAAACGCCCGGACCAGGCCCGCGAACAGCTCGACAAAGCCGCCCGCCTCGCCACCCACCACAACGCCCGCGCCATCCGCACCCGCATCGACAGCGCCCTGGCGGCACTCGGCTAATTCGCCGCGCCAAAAAGGGGTCGGAGGGATTTAGTCCGCCGGAAAAATCCCTCCGACCCCTTTTTCCGGCTTTGGTTCGTGGGCGCGAATTTTGGAGTGAAGCGGTTTTGGGCTAGAAGATGAATATGGCGATTGATCGACGCGAGCGGGTCGTTGCGACATTGATTGGGTATCGAAACTCGGCAGGGCCCGGTTGGCAGCTCACCCGCTTGCCCTGTGCGCCGGAGAATGTCGAAACTCGGTTACGGAAATTAGGTATCGTCCCCGACCAAATCCGCGTCATCACCAAGTGGATTTCGCGCGGACCGGTAATCGAAAGCGACGCCGATTCGTCGGGCAACCTGGTATTCGACGCGCTGGATTGGGGTTGGACATTTGACGAGCGCGATAACAGCTGGCGGGCGCCAGGCGATGTCATCGATCCCTTCGACACCCCTTTTTCCCGCTGTCGCGACATCGCGTCCGATTATGGCGAAAACGCCGCGGGGTGGCTGAGGCTGTCGTTCCACGCTGGCGATCAGCATGTCGAGATGCATGTCAGTGACGTCTTCTGCCCGTTTGCGGATTACCTGACCTGGCTCGAAACCTTGTACAGTGGAAAGCATGGTTGGTTTTTAATGAACCTGGAAGGCGTCTATGCCGGGGTCTATGCTTTTCCGTCGACCGACACCGATGACGTTCGCATCGCGATTACCTTCGAAGGCAGGGACCGCGATCGCTTTTACCGTGACGTAATGATGACGTTCGAAACCGTCCGAACCGACTTCGTCCGGCAATGTTATGACAGCTTTGCCACGTTCGCCGCCAGTAGCCGATTTGATCCAGCGGCTTGGTCCGGTGCCGACTTGAGGAATATGAAGTCGACGGTTCTGGACCGTGGCTGAACCCACCTTCCAAAAAGGGGTCGGAGGGAATTAACTCGCCGGGAAAATCCCTCCGACCCCTTTTTCGTGGCTGGGTGTTGGCGGATTGGGCGCGTTCGGTTATGCGGTGTGCATGGCGTTTCGAGATCTCACATGGATGTTGCAGGAGCGGGCGATTGCCGCACACGATTTTGCCGCGCTCGGCGATGCGATCCTGGCCTTGGGATGCCGACTGGAAACAATGCGGCTGGTACCGTTCGCGCATAAGCCTGATGGCCCGATGCCCACCGTAATCGAACCTTGCCTCGTCTACGGTTCGAGCGGCTTGCTGAACTTGGCGCGGAAAGTGGGCTGGCGGCCGGCGGGATGGCAGGGTTCGACCTTCGCCATGTCGGCGTTACATAGGGCGCTTGGAGAGATCGCGCTCAATCATGACGGGAAGTTCGCACCCGCGTCCCGAATTGCAGAGACCGCAACCGCCATGGATTGGTCGCGGGTCTTCATCCGGCCCGATGGGGAGGACAAGTTATTCTCTGGGCAGGTCTTGACCAGAAAGGCGGCCGAGGATTGGGTCGCCCTTCACACTGCGGCCGGGTTCTTCGAACCTGACGATCCCCTGACATTGGTGGCGCCGGTGCGAAATCTCGGCCGGGAATGGCGCTGCTTCGTTGTCGATGGTGAGATCATCGAGGCCTGCCGGTATGCTTGGAACGGCGGACTCGATCCGCGGCCGGGCGCGCCGGCGAACGTCCTTGCATTTGCCGCCGATGTCATTGCCCGTTTTTGCCCGGCCCCGTGCTTCGTGCTCGATATCGCCGAGCGACCCGACAACGGCACAACAGATTTGCGTGTCGTCGAAGTGAACTCGATCAATTCCGCCGGCTGGTATGCCTGCGATATCGCCGCCATCGTCCGTGCTCTGAGCGTCTATGTAGTGGCCGATGCGCCGGAGAGCTGATGGATGGCTCTTTCCAGGCCATCCAGGTTGTCCACTGTCGCATCCGGTCCGGCGGCGGCGAGTTCTTCGGGGGTGCCGTAGCCGTAGGTGACGGCGAGTGCGCGGATGTTGTTGGCGCGGGCGGCGTCGATGTCGTGGTGGCGGTCGCCGATCATCAGGCAGCGGGCCGGGTCCAGACGCTCCTCCGCGATCAGGTAAGCCAGCAGATCGGCCTTGCGGTTGAGATGGCCGTTCAGCTCCGGCCCGTAAAGGCCGTCGAATTTCGTATCGATCTCGAAATGTTCGAGGATTGGCCTGGCATAGACATGGGGCTTGGCGGTCGCGACATAGAGCCGGAAGTCATCCGCGCGCAGCCGGTCGAGCAGGGCCGCGATGCCGGGATAGAGCGCGTTCTCGTAAAGTCCGACGGTGCCGTAACGCTGCCGATAATGCGCCAGCGCCCGTTCCGCCAGGGCCGCATCCCGCAACATCACCTCGAAACAACCGAGCAGCGGCGGCCCGATACACCACACCAACTCATCCGCCCCCGGCACCGGCCGCCCCAGTTCCGAAAGCGCATACTGGATCGACCCGGTAATCCCCGGCTTCGGATCGGACAAAGTACCGTCCAAGTCGAACAGAAGGGTGTCGATGGTCATGAGATTAGCAAGGTATGGCGAGCGAAACTCTGACGCAAGAAACAATCACCGGGGAACAAGGTCAAGATTATTGTAAGTTCGGGGTGCAATAACCAACTATTTTTTAGATTGGAATAATATCATCAATCCATTGGTTATGGCCAAGCAGCGAATCAGTTGGCCATCAAGCAAATTTTATCTAACAATATTCTTTGACGCTGAGTCTGCACCGATTCATCATGTGGTTGATTCGCCGTGACACCAAACTCAGCGCAGCGATTGGAATGCAGAGCGTGTCAGAATTCACGAGACCGGCAAATTTGCCTAAATACACAAACCCACCATTGGATGAAGTGGTGGTAGGGGTTCAATTCAGCACAATTTCGCAATATTCTTCTATATTGGCGAAGGAGATTTGGGATCTCTTCAAAGAGGATTTCCCGAATTTTAGGGAACAGCCACCATTAAGCCCTGTATTTGAGACATTTGGAGGGGCTAATCCTGAACCTAGCATGACGTTTAGTTTTGGTGCACCGCCTATCAAGTCTAGGCTTTGGTTTGTAACCGCCGATGAAAATCGCTTAATACAATTTCAAGACGACCGGCTCTTAATGAATTGGAGAAAGCGGCCGAATGGTCAGGATTATCCACACTTTGAATCGATTCTATCAGCGTTCGAAAACTGCTTGGTGAGAGTCAAAGAATATTTCCTAGAGAATTTCGGGATAAATATGAAAATAAATCAAACGGAAGTTACATATATCAATTTTATTCCCGTCGATAGTTTCACCGAAACTGATCAATGGATCAGTATTTTGCAAAATGCTGGTGAGTTGGATTTTGAAAAATTGACTTTCAATATGCAGGAAATCATTAGAAACAGTTCGGAAATCCCATACGCTCGATTGTTTCAGGAAGTATCGTCTGCATCTTCGGAAAGCGGCGACAAAAAAGCACTAAGATTGGCGATCACAATAAGAGGAAAGCCGGAAAGTGAAAACGCTCAAGATAGTATTGAGTTTTTAAAAATGGCCAGAATTCGAATTGTGAACCGATTTACAGAGATTACAACCAAGGCGGCTCATGAAAGTTGGGAGAGGATTCAATGATAAATCCGTCAATTGGATTGGAAGCATTTCAGAAACCTCTTGAAGCGACGAAGCCAATCTCTTCAAACATCTCGCAAGGAGCGTTTTCAAGCTATCGTATTCCAGTAAATGGGGCTAAATGTAGCTGGCTGTTGGCGCTTGAAACTCGACTTAATGAACTCACTTCGCTTAGAATTGGCTGGGATGGCTATAATGGTATCCCCGTTTCATTTACCTGTGCATATTTTGCGGCAAATATTCTAGAAAGATTGTGCATAGATGAAGTGCCGCCACCAAGTTTAGTGCCTGGAGCTGACGGTACCGTTCAAATTGAGTGGCATCGCAATAAGCTCGATATCGAACTAGATGTGCTTGGTCCTAACGAAGTTGTGGCAACACGATATAATAGGATAAATGGCGAAGAAATTGAGATGGAGCTTGAGAACGATTTTTCAAAAGTAGAAAATTGGATATTTGATCTCGCGTAGTGAAGTTGTTGAGTTCTTCTAGATGGTTGTTCCGTATGACGAAAAAGACATCAAGCGAAATGATGTTATCATTCGTCGCATAAGCCCTCGCCAGCATATTGTTCCAGATGACAACACAGGGCTAAAGCGAATTTCAAGTAAGGCGTTTAAGCCGTCTTCAGGCTTGAACGCTGGAATGTCGGTAGATGTTTTGCCGCTAATGGAGAAAGCCGGTGTAAATGCGAGGGAATTTGTGACGACCCCGGAGTATGTTGGTTCGGTCTACTTTGTCGCAGGGATTGTTCGAGATTTCGGTCTAATAATAGGATACGAACCAATTGAGGATAACCCATTTCACGGCGAAGTTTGGGGACAGCCCGTCGCAAATAGATTCTCTAAAGGTCAAAAAAGAGATCTCCAAAATTCATGTCAATGGTTTGTGGAAATTCCTGGTGTGGCGCTAACCGCTTAGGTCAATTGTTGCAGAAAGCGATCAAAATCAAACTCTCTCTACGGGAAAAACTTTCCTGGTCAAGGGTTTGAAATTCGTTCACCGTTAACAATTCCCAAGCCCTTGTGGCTGCTTCGTAAGTTGGTGTTTTTTCGGTTTTGAGATTGCAAGAATTTGGCTTGGTTGGCGCCGTTTTCTTGCGATTTCGATTCCCTTTTTGAGCCGTTTGTGATTCCTTCGAGTGAGTGATTTGGAGGAATTCCATGCGTCCGAGGAAGCGGCCCAAAGCCGATCATGACGACCTGTTCCTGGTCCGTCTCGACGGCCTTTTGAACCCGCGCCACGAGTTGCTACAGCTGGCCGACAAGATCGATTGGGACTGGCTCGACGAGGAACTGGCGCCCTATTTCTCCGACCAGGGCCGGCCGGCGGAGCCGGTGCGGTTCATGATCGGGATGTTTCTGTTGAAGCATAGCTACAACCTGTCGGACGAGCAGGTCTGGGCACGCTGGGTCGAGAACCCCTATTACCAGTACTTCACCGGCGAGGAGTTCTTCCAGCACCGGCTGGTGCACGAGCGCTCCGGCATGAGCCACTGGCGCAAGCGGATCGGCGACAAGTTGGAGATCCTGTTGGCCGAAAGCCTGCGCATCGCGCACGACACCGGCGCCCTCAAGAAACGCGATCTGGCCCGGGTCACGGTCGATACCACGGTGCAGCCCAAGAACGTCACTTTCCCGACCGACGCCAAGCTCCTCAACAAGGCGATCCAGGAACTGGGCAAGCTGGCCAAGCGGCACGATGTCAAGCTGCGGCAATCCTATACCCGGGTGGCCAAGCGGGCGGCGATCAAGGCCGGGCGCTACGCCCATGCCAAGCAGTACAAGCGCATGAACAATCGGCTGAAGTTTCTGAAGACCCGGCTCGGCCGGCTGATCCGCGACATCGCCAACAAGATCGAAAACGATGCGGACCTGAAACAGGTCTTCGCCGGCCCCCTGGCCAAGGTCCGTCAGATCAAGAGCCAGAAACAACGCCAGCGCGGCTGGAAGCTCTATTCCTGGCACGCGCCGGAGACCGAATGCATCGGCAAGGGCAAGGCCCAGGCGCCGTACGAGTTCGGCGTCAAAGTCTCGCTGACCGCCACCAATAAGACCTGTAAGGGCGGCCAATTCATCCTCCACGCCAAGGCCCTGCCGGGCAATCCTTATGACGGCCACACATTGAAAGAGGTGCTCGAGAAGACCGAGGCCCTGACCGGGCGGGAGATCGAGCGCGCCTATGTCGACAAGGGGTATCAAGGCCACGACGCGCCGCGACCGCTCCGGGTCTTCAAATCCGGCCAGAAACGCGGCGTGCATGGTCAGATCAGGAAGGAACTCAGGCGGCGTAGCGCCATCGAGGCGGTGATCGGTCACTGCAAGACTGACGGCCACCTGGGCCGCAACTATCTGAAGGGCCGCCAAGGCGACCAGATCAACGCCGTGATGAGCGCCGTCGGTTACAACTTCCGCCTCATCCTGAGATGGCTGCGCCATCTCTTGCGCCAAATCATCACCGCCATCCTGGCCGGAAGGATCCCAAATTCAACCCTAAAAACCGCTTCTTAACACTGAACGAATTCACGACTCAAAACGGCGCGATTAGGCGGTCGATATAGTCGCGTTCTTGTTGGCTGCGGCTGCGTTGGCCGGCGCGGCGGCGGAGTTCGTCGAGGATGGAGCGGGCGCGCTGCATCTCGCTTTGATCCGGGATGCGGACATTGGAGGAATCGGTGCCGCCGGAATTGCGCGGCCGGCCGGCCGGGTCGTCGCCTTCGTTGTTGCCGGCGGTGCCTTCGCCGTCATTGCCCGGCTGGTTTTGCATCCGGGAGAGCATTTCCCGCATGCCTTGCGCCATTTGGTCGATCGCCCGGCCCTGGGCATCGACGGCGCCCTGACCGTCGCCTTCCTGCAGCGAGCCGCGGGCGTCCCGCATGGCCCGTTCGGCCCGGCCAAGGGGATCCGGGATGGTGCCACCCTCGCCGAGCCGGCGCATCAGATCGCCGAGCTGCCGGCGCAGCGCTTCCTGCTGTTGGGAGAGGGATTGGCCGCTCTCGCCGCCCTGCTGACCCTGCTGCGGCTGGCCGTTTTGGCCGCGCTGGCCTTGCTGGCCCTGTTGCTGTTGTTGACGGCCGGACTGGCGATGGGACTTGTCCATCAATTCCTGCTGTTTGCGCATCAGGTCGGAAAGTTCGCCGAGCGCCCGCTGTTCCTGACTGCGGCGGCTGTTGCGGCTGAACTGCGGTTGCGCCCGCAGGTTTTCCATCATCGCCCGAAGCTGCCGCAGCATTTCCATGGCCGCGTCCTTGTTGCCCATCTTGGCCAGGTCGCGCATCCGCTCGAGCATTCGGCGTAGGTCCTGGGCCTGCAGCTCCTGCGCGTCCGTGTCTTCCTGAAACTCCGCGTCGCCCTCTTCCGCCTGGTCCATGGCGTTTTCGGTCATGGCGCGCAGGAACTCGTCGATGGCGCGCTGCAGATCCTGCATCAGGCGGTCGATTTCCTCGTCACTGGCGTCCCGCATCAGCGCTTCCATCAGCGCGTCCTGGGCCTTGCGCAGGTTGCGTTCGGCGAGCGAGAGTTTGCCGTCCTCGACCCGAAGCGCGGTGTCCCAGAGCAGACGCCGCACTTCCAACAAGGCCTCGTCCCGTTGGTCGTGACGCAAGCGGGCGACGGCGCTGCGCAGGGCGAGATATACCGTCAGATCGTGTTCGTAAGCGCCCGGTCCCCGGCTGATCGCCGACAGGGCACGACCGACCTTGGGCCGCTGTTCCGGGTCGCGGATCAGGTTCTTGCGCTGCTCGATGATCGCCTTGGCGACGGGATGCTTGAACTCCCGCTCCGGCAGCACCACCTCCACCGGCGTGGAATAACCGGTCTGGCCCAGCACATCGCGGGCCGCCAGCATCAGTTCGACCTTCAGACCGGCCCAGGGATGGGCGGTCAAGTCGTTGTAATAGGTTTCGACGAAGGCCGCGCTGTTGCCGCCGTCTGCGGCCGGCGGCAGGCCGAGATCGATCTTGGTCACGGCGGCGACGTCCTTGTCTTCCTTCGCCGCGCCCTCGGCCAGAGCCAGGCTGACGGACAGCTGCTCGATGCCGTAATCGTCCTTGGCCTCGACCACCAGGATCAGGGAGCCGCGGACGCTCCGCCCTGGCTCCTTGGCGAACCGCACTTCCGGCGTCTTGTCGCGGATCAGCGTCAAGGGCCAATGGGCCACGGTCTCGCCGTTTTGCCGCACGGCGATCTCGCCGCCATTGGTCAATTGATGCTGCAGCTCGCTGTTTAGCGCGTCGACTTGGCGGAAGGGCGTGGACTCCTTGCCGCCAGTGCTCAGCTCGGTCTTGCCCTCGCCGCCGAAGACGCGGACGAACAGATCGCTTTTCGCCGGCACCGACACTTTCTTCACCGCCGGCGAGCCGTCGGCATTCAACGCCGTCAGATGCAGCGGCGGCAAGCCGGTATAGGCCGGCGGATTGATCCAGGCCTCGACCCGGACCGCGTGATCCGGACCGCTCGGCAGGCTCGGGTTCAAGGCGCGGGCTACTCGGGTGCCGAGATCGCCACCGGCGACCACCAACCCAACGATCACCGCTATGAAGACGAGCGAGCGCAGGGCATAGGGATCCCAAGCCGGCAAACCGGTACGCGGCAGGCCGACCTTCAGCCGCTTCAAGGCCGACAGCATGCGCAGACGATGGGCCCGCCACAGGGTTACCGTGTCCCGGTCCGCGTTGCCGGAACTGAGCGGGTCCTGTACTGCGGTCATCGGTCGGTGCAGCACCTGGCCTTCGCGCTCCAACCGGCGGCGCGCGGCGGCGGTTTCCGGCCAGTGCAGATGCTGCCAGGCATAGTATCCGGCGGCAGCGGCGGCCAATGCGAACAGGACGGTGACGACGATGTGCGGCCAGCCCGGCATCAGGGCGGCGATATCGAAAGCGGCGAAAGCGAGAAACGCGCCGGCGACCAGGATCAACGGCAGCAGCGCGGGCCAACTGTTTTCCCAAAACAGGGCCAGCTTGGCCAGAGTGATCTTGTATCTAACTCTGCGATCGTATTCCAATAGGCCGCACCGCATTCGGCTGGTTCAAATGAACCGGCAGTCTACACCCAATCCGGGATCGGCTCCAGGTCGATCAGATCGTCGATATCGAGCCGGCGCCGCACCACGGCAAATCTCGTCCCCCGCACCAACACTTCCGGAATCAGGGGACGGCTATTATAGGTCGAAGACATCACCGCGCAGTAGGCCCCGGCGGAGCGAATGGCGATCAAATCATCGGGAGCGAGCGGCGGCATCCGCCGTCCCGCCGCGAAACGATCGGTACTTTCGCAAATTGGACCGACTAAATCTACTTCCGTTAGCAGCGTGTCAGGCGTCGGCTGCAAGACCGGCTGAAACTCGTGCCAGGCTTCGTACAGCATCGGCCGGATCAGGTCGTTCATGGCGCTGTCGAGTACGACGAAGCGGCGCGCCTCCTCCTTCACATGGACCACCCGGCTGACCAGCACACCGGCATTGCCGACCATGACCCGGCCCGGTTCGCAGACCAGTTTCAGGCCGCTGTCCTTGGTCACCCGCCGCGCCATCGCCGCATAGTCGGCGATGCTGAAGGGCGCCTCGTCGTCATAGGTGATGCCGATACCGCCGCCGAGGTCGAAATGGGTGATCCCATGGCCGGCGGCGTTCAATTCGCGCGCCAGCTCGACGACCCGGGTGAAGGCGCGTTCCAACGGCGCCAATTCGGTGAGCTGGGAGCCGATATGCAGGGCGATCCCGGTGACCGCGACACCGGGCAGGACGCGCGCCAAATCGTGCACCGCCACGGCCCGGTCCCAGGGGATGCCGAACTTGTCGTCCTTGCGGCCGGTGGAGATATGCTCATGGGTCCCCGCATCGACATCCGGGTTGATGCGGATGGCGACATTGGCGGTCTTGTCCATCTGCACCGCCAGCACGCTCAACAGGCGCAGCTCCGGCTCGCTCTCCACGTTGATCTGATAGATGCCGGCCTCGATCGCCGCCGCCAGTTCCTCGGCGGTCTTGCCGACGCCGGCGAAGATAATCTTTTCCGCCGGGACGCCGGCGGCGAGCGCCCGCCGCATCTCGCCGACGCTGACCACATCGGCACCGGCGCCGAGATCGGCGAAGGTCTTGATCACCGACTGGTTCGAATTCGCCTTCATGGCGTAGCAGATCATCACGTCCTCGCCAGCGAAGGCGTCGGTGAACTCCCGATAGCGGTCGATCATCGCGGTTTGGGCGTAACAATAGAACGGCGTGCCCACCGCTGCCGCGATCTCGGGCAAGGCGACCTCCTCGGCATGCATGACGCCCTGTCGATAGGGGAAAGGATCCATGATCGTGTCCGCTTGCTGGTGTTATTCGCTGGCCGGCTTTTTCTTTTTGTCGGCGTCCTCGGTCTTCTCGTCGACCCGTTTCAGGTCGCCCTTGCGCCCGCAGCCGGTGAGGAGCAGCGCAGTCAAGCCGCCGAGCAATGCGCGCCGGGTCATGACAAGCGTGCCCGCGCCGCGGCCGCCGCCTCGCGCACCCGGGCAGGCGCCGTGCCGCCGAAGCTCACGCGGCTGGCCACTGAATTGGTGGGGCTCAAGACTTCGTAGACCGCGTCCGTGATGCCGGCTTCCACCGCCTGCATCTCGGCCAAGCCGAGCTCCTCCAGTTCCTTGCCCTGGACCTCCGCCTTGGCGACCAGCTCCCCGGTGATGTGATGAGCCTGGCGGAACGGCAGGTCGAGCACCCGGACCAGCCAGTCCGCCAGATCCGTGGCCGTGGCGTAACCGGCGCCGGCGGCGGCGGCCAGATTCTCCGTATTCACCGTCAAGTCGCGGACCATGCCGGCCATGGCGGGGATGGTCAGGGACAGGGTATCGACGGCGTCGTACACCGGTTCCTTATCCTCCTGCATGTCCTTGGAATAGGTCATCGGCAGACCCTTCATCATGGTCATCAGCCCGGTCAGGTCGCCGATCACTCGGCCGGCCTTACCGCGCACCAGTTCGGCCGCGTCGGGATTTTTCTTCTGCGGCATGATCGACGAGCCGGTCGAATAGGCGTCGCTCAGTTGGGCGAAGCGGAACTGGGCCGAGGACCAATAGACGATCTCCTCGGCCAGGCGGGAGAGATGGACGGACAGGATCGACGCCGCCGAAAGGAACTCAAGCGCGAAGTCGCGGGCCGCCACCGCGTCCAGGGAATTTCGGCAGGGCGCGGCGAAGCCCAGGCTGTTGGCCGTCGCCTCCCGGTCGATCGGAAAAGACGTGCCGGCCAGGGCCGCCGCGCCCAAGGGTGATTCGTTCAGGCGCTGCCGACAGTCCTTCAGCCGGCCGATATCCCGCTCCGCCATTTCCAAATAGGCCAGCATGTGATGGCCGAAAGTGGTCGGTTGCGCCGCCTGCATATGGGTGAAGCCGGGCATGACGGTATCCGCATGCTCCTCCGCCCGCTCGATCAGCGCCAGGGCATAATCGCCCATGGCCTCGATCAGATAATCGATGGCGTCCCTTACCCATAACCGGAAATCCGTCGCCACTTGATCGTTGCGCGAGCGCGCGGTGTGCAGGCGTCCGGCCGGATCGCCGATGATCTCCGCCAGACGCGCTTCCACATGCATGTGGATGTCTTCTTTCGCGGCGGTGAACTCGAAGTCGCCGGCCTCGATCTCGGCCTCGACCTGATCAAGCCCTTTCAAGATGGCGTGACCGTCGGCCTCGGCGATGATTCCTTGCGCCATCAACATGCTACAATGGGCGCGGCTGCCGGCAATGTCCTGGCGGTAAAATCGACGGTCGAAATCGATCGAGGCATTGATTTGCTCCATGATATCGGCAAAGCCGGCGGCGAAGCGGCCGCCCCAGAGCGTATTGACCTGCGCCTTAACCTGCGCGTTACCTTGCGTTGACCGTGGCTCGGTCATAGATATGTCTCCACATCGAATTGGATAACTCGTTCATGCGACACGCGAAAACCTGGATCATGGCCGGCTTGGCGCTCGCGGTCCTCGTCTTTACGGGGATTTTCCTATCGGTTCAAGAGCCGACCGGGGAGAAAGCGGCGTCCGAGGCGTCGGTGCCGGCGAAACCGGCCCCGGCGGCGGACGGCGCCATGGTCAACCTGACCTTCTTCGACCCGCCGGAGGCCGCGCCAACGATCGCTTTCAAGGACGGCGACGGCCGGGACCTGAGCCTGACCGATTTCCGCGGCAAGCTACTGCTGGTCAATTTCTGGGCCACCTGGTGCGGCCCCTGCCGCAAGGAAATGCCCGACCTGGACGCCTTGCAGGCGAAATATGGCGGCGAGACGTTCCAGGTTATCGCCCTTTCGAGCGACCGCCAGGGCAGGGAGGTCATCGATCCCTTTTACCGCAAGATCGGCGTCAAACATCTGGCGGTCTACAATGACAAAACGCTGAAAGCGCAGCGTGCCTTCAAGGCCCTGGGTCTGCCGACCACGGTGCTGATCGATCCCCAGGGGCGCTTGCTGGCGAAAATGTCCGGGCCGGCGGAATGGAACGGCCCGGACGCCCACAAACTTATCGCGCATTATTTGCAATAGCCCTTGCGGCGGCGCCCGCTTTATTTACAATCCCTAATCAAGACAAAGTGATTCGGCGGCGAAGGGATTTACCATGCATCGGCCACGCGACGTCATTCGGGAGAAGGAAAAGGTCAAGGTCCGCTTCATGCTGGAGGACCTGAACCTGATCGCCTATGTCTTTGCCGGCGGGCAGGAGCGGGTGCTGGATATCCTCAACGGTCCGGAGCGCTTCATCCCGGTCGAGGTTCATGGCGAGCTGCGTCTGATCAACAAGGATTCGATCATGTGGCTGATCCCCGATGACAAAGAGCGGATGGAAGAAGGCGAAGGCGGCTTCCAGCTCTAAGGCGCTTGCTTTCGCGGCGCACCGATCGAGTTTTCATCGACATTATTCATTCGTCGCCGCGGCGCCCGCCCAACTGCACGCCTCGAAAAAGGGGTCGGAGGGAATTAACGGCAAATATTAATTCCCTCCGACCCCTTTTTTCCGACATTGGCGCGGTCGCTTAGCGTTCGTTCGGCGGGATGTCCTTGATGCGGGCGACATGGGCGCGGACATCGTCGATCGGGAATTTCAGGGCGCGGCGCTTGCTGCCGGCCGGCTGGTTGGCCAGGCCCAGCTTCAATTCCGGCCGCCAGGCCCGTTGCGGCCGGATCGGCCGGCGCTCGAAGCCGCCGCCGCAAGTTGGACAAACATTGTGCAATTCGTTCTCGACGCAATCGGCGCAATAGGTGCACTCATAGCTACAGATCATCGCGTCCGGCGCATCCGGCGGCAAATCCCTGTCGCAGAACTCGCAGTTGGGACGCAGTTCCAACATGTCTGAACCTCCGACGTCGCAGTTCGCGCCTTACCGGGTCGGCTCCGGTTCGCCGCCGCGATAGTCGTAGAAACCGCGTTCCGTCTTGCGGCCGAGCCAGCCGGCTTCGACATATTTCACCAACAAGGGACAGGCCCGGTACTTACTGTCGCCGAGACCTTCGTAAAGCACCTGCATGATCGCCAGGCAGGTGTCGAGCCCGACGAAATCGGCCAACTGCAGCGGTCCCATGGGATGATTGGCGCCCAGCTTCATGGCCCGGTCGATGCCGGCCACGGTACCGACCCCTTCATAGAGGGTATAGATCGCCTCGTTGATCATCGGCATCAGGATGCGGTTGACGATGAAGGCCGGGAAGTCCTCGGCGCTGACGGTCTGCTTGCCGGTGGCGGCGACCACGTCCTTGGCCGATCGATAGGTTTCGTCGGATGTGGCGATGCCGCGGATCAGCTCGACCAGGTCCATCAACGGCACCGGGTTCATGAAATGCATGCCGACGAAGCGTTCCGGCCGGTCGGTGACCGAGGCCAGACGTGTGATCGAGATGGACGAGGTATTGGAGGCGATCAGCGCGGTCTCGTTCAAATGCGGGCAGAGCGCGGTCAGGATATCGCGCTTGATGTCCTCGTTCTCCGTAGCCGCCTCGATCACCAGATCGGCGGCGCCCAGGGCCTTCAGATCGTCCGCCGGCTTGATCCGGGCCAAGGCCGATGCCTTTTCGCCCGGCTCGACCCGGCCGCGGGCGATCTGCCGATCCAAATTGCCTTCGATTATAGCCAAAGCTTTGGTGATTTGGGCCGCGTCGATATCCTGCAACAGGATGTCGTAACCGGCCATCGCCAGCACATGGGCGATACCATTGCCCATCTGCCCGGCGCCGATGACGCCGATGGTCTTGATGATACTCATAACACTCTCCCACTTGCACCCGGACGCGTTGGACGCCCGGGGCCACGGAACGACTTATGCCGGCGGTAGTTTCGCCAGTTCTTCGTCCAATTCCGGTAGCGCCTTGAACAGATCGGCCACCAGACCGTAATCGGCGACCTGGAAGATCGGCGCTTCCTCGTCCTTGTTTATGGCGACGATGACCTTGCTGTCCTTCATGCCGGCCAGATGCTGGATCGCGCCGGAGATGCCGACGGCGATATAAAGCTCCGGTGCCACCACCTTGCCGGTCTGGCCGACCTGGTAGTCGTTCGGCACGAAGCCGGCATCGACCGCCGCGCGGCTGGCGCCGACGGCGGCGCCAAGTTTGTCGGCGACCGCTTCGATGAGCACGAAGTTTTCGCCGGATTGCATGCCCCGGCCGCCGGACACGACGATCCGGGCCGAGGTCAGCTCCGGCCGCTCCGACTTCGAGAGCTCGTCCTTGACATGGCTCGACAGACCCGGATCGGCCGCGGCGGCGGCGTCCTCCAGGCTGGCCGAACCGCCCTCGGCCTCGGCTTTCGCGAAACCGGTGGTGCGGACGGTGATGATCTTGGTGGCGTCGCTCGACTGCACGGTCGCCATGGCGTTGCCGGCATAGATCGGCCGCACGAAGGTATCCGGCGAGACCACTTCGGTGATCTCCGAGATCTGACTGACATCCAGCAAGGCGGCGGCGCGCGGCATATAGTTCTTGCCGTCGGTGCTGGCGGAAGCCAGCACGGCGCTGTAATTGCCGGCCAGGGAAACGATCAGGGCGGCCATCGGCTCCGCCAGCGCATTGGCATATTGGGCGTCGTCTGCGACCAGCACTTTCGCCACGCCGGCGACCTTCTGCGCCGCCGCGGCGACATCGCCGCAGCCGCTGCCCGCGACCAGGATATCGACGTCCTCGCCGAGCGCCTGGGCGGCGGTGACGACGCTGAGCGTCGACGGTTTCAGTTCGCTGTTATCGTGATCGGCACAAACCAGAACAGACATCAGATCACCCCCGCTTCTTCGCGCAGTTTATGGACCAGTTCGGCAACGTCCTCGACCTTGACGCCGGCGGCGCGTTGCGGCGGGTCAGTCACCTTCAGCACGGTCAGCCGCGGTGCGGTGTCGACGCCCAGTTCCTCCGGCGTCTTCTCGTCGATGGGTTTCTTCTTCGCCTTCATGATATTGGGCAGGGAGGCATAGCGCGGCTCGTTCAAGCGCAGGTCGGTGGTGACCACCGCCGGCATGTCCAGCTTCACGGTTTGCAATCCGCCGTCGACCTCGCGGGTGACGTCGACCTTGCCGTCGGCGAAGGCGAGTTCGGAGGCGAAGGTGCCTTGCGACCAGCCCAGCAGGGCCGACAGCATCTGGCCGGTTTGGCTGCAATCGTCATCGATCGCCTGTTTACCCAGAATTACCAGTTCCGGCTGTTCCGCATCCACCACCGCTTTCATGATCTTGGCGACATGCAGCGGTTCCAGCTCTTGATCGGTTTTCACCAGAACGCCGCGGTCGGCGCCCATGGCCAACGCGGTCCGCAAGGTCTCCTGACATTGCTGCACGCCGATCGAGACCGCGATGACTTCCTCCGCCGTGCCGGCTTCCTTCATGCGCACGGCTTCCTCGACGGCAATCTCGTCGAACGGATTCATGGACATTTTGACATTGTTCAGGTCCACGCCGGACCCATCGGACTTGACGCGGATTTTGACGTTATAGTCAACCACGCGCTTAACCGCCACGAGGACTTTCATCGCCTTCCTCTCATTCACGGAGAACCGAAAAGAAACAGATTAAACGAACGCGCGTTCGCCGAAATCCGAGTGGCTACCAGGGTTTCGCCAAGCCTGCGCGCGCGCAACATAGTCGCGGCGCCGAAGCCTGTCAACGCGGGCGCATAACTCGCGCACAAAATGCTAGCGGTTGGCCCCCGGCGTCCACAAAACGTCGCCGTCGCCGTTGTCGTTCAGGTGCCGGGCCAGCACAAACAAGTGATCCGACAGGCGGTTGATATAGTGCAGGGCATGGACGTTGATCCGGGAGTCTCGGGCCAATGCGACCATATGCCGCTCCGCCCGCCGGGCCACGGTGCGGGCCAGATGCAGGTAGGCGGAGGCCGGCGATCCGCCGGGCAGGATGAAGGAGTTGAGGGGCTGCAAGCCGGCGTTCATGGCGTCGATCTCGGCCTCCAGCCGTTGCACCTGTTGTTCGGAAATTCTCAGCGGCTCGTATTTGTAGCTCTCCGCCTCCGGGACGCAGAGATCGCCGCCGAGATCGAACAGGTCGTTCTGGATACGACCCAACATGGCGTCCGTCTCGCCGTCCGTGTGCAAGCGGGCCAGACCGATGACGCCGTTGGTCTCGTCGACATCGCCATAGGCGGCGACCCTGACATCGTCCTTCGCCACCCGGCTGCCGTTGCCCAAGCTGGTCTCCCCCTTATCGCCGCCGCGGGTATAGATTTTCGTCAGCTTGACCATGATGTCGCTCTGTTCACAACCACCAACGGCGTCATGCCAGAATTCGCGTCGGCAAATATCCGGGATCCATGCCGCAAACCTTGTCGCGACATTGTCGTAGCAGACTTCGTTGGCATGGACCCCTGCTTCCGCGGGGGTGACGACGAATGTGAAAACGGCCCAACCATCCCCTCACCCCGCGCGCGTGAATACCATGATCGCCAGCAGCACTACCGCGACCAGTTGCAGGGCGATGCGCCAGCGCATCATCTTGTTCGACTTCTTGCGGTTTTCCTCGCCGCTGCGGGCCATGGTCAGGATGCCGAACATCATCACCGCGATCACCGCGGCCAGGGCGACGAACAGCAGGATGGTGAGCGCGTCCATGGCGGGGCTCCATCAGGCGCCGCTGGGCGTCAGTCAGCCGGTTTTTGCCGCGTGAAGGTGGCGGCATAAAAGGCCTCGCCATCGAACAGCGCCGTCGGCTCGCCCGGCCCTTCGATCATATAGTATTTCCGTTTGACGATGGGGCCGGCCAGGGAGAAGCCCTGCTTGCCCATTTCCCGGCGGTGGTATTCCATTGCCGCGGGCATGAATTCCTTGGCCAGGACGGTGATCCGCTCGATGCCGTCGTCTTGAATATCGCTCATCTTCGTCTCCTGCGCAGATTTGGCAAACAGTAACAGCTTTCCGCAGCCGCATAGCGCAAAATCGTCGGCAAGGGAACAGAAAGGCGTGGATGCGCCATCTCACTCGCCGAAATTGTCGAGCCAAAGCGGTTTCAGCTTCTCGATCGCCGCGTCCGGTAGCGGCCCCATGGCCTGGGCCGCCAGGGCGGTTTCCAGATGCGCCAGTTCGGCCAGGCCGATGACGACGCAAGATATGTCCGGATTGGCCAGACTGAAGCGCAGGGCCGTTTGGGCCCGATCGCCATAGGCATCGCCCAGCGCCTCGAAGACTTGGGCGGCCCGGGCCTGTTCCACCGCGATGTCGGTATTCGGCGTCACCGACACTTCCCGGCCATGCGGCACCGGACTGGCCAGCACCCCGGCGGCGAAAGTACGGATGTTCATCACGCCGACATTGTGGGCGCGGCAGGCGGCCAGCAGGCCGGCGAAATTGCTCGAGCCCCAATCGTCTGCCACTGGGTAGGCGGCGCTGGGGTTCAGCATGTTGTAGTAGACTTGGGCGATATCCACGCGCCCGCTTTCCACGATCCGCTTGCAGCCGGCCGGATCGCCCGCCGCGGTAAAACCGGTGAAGTCGAAATAACCCTGTTCGCGTAGCCGGTCGAGGCAATCGAAGACCCCGTCGTCGTCCAGCGCATGCGCGACGGTAAAACCTTTCTCGCCGATGAAGTTATGCAGGGTGAAGGCGCAGACCCGGTCCATGCCCAAGCGCTGCAGCGATTGGGTTAGAGACCGTTCGATCTGCCCCGCCAGATCGCCCGCCGCCGGATCGACGGAGAACTTGGTCGGCACCAGGGGTCGCGCGTCCGCCGGCATGGCGCGGAGCAAATCCCCGATGGCGATTTCCGACTGGCCGTCGCCGTAACTGGCGGCCGTGTCGATCAGGTTGATGCCCGCCGCCAGACTGCGCTCCAGCAGCGTCTGCTTCGTCGCATCGTCGGCATGCAGCAGAATGCCACCGACATAGCCACCGCCGATCACCAGTTCCGAGACCTCGATGCCGGTGCGGCCGAACCTGCGGTAGTTCATGATTTGGTGTCCCCTTTCTGTATACTCGACCGTCGTCCCGGTTGCAGCGAAGCGGAAAACCGGGACCCATTCCAATCAATTCCGAAACAACATTGGTGGTGCGAATTCAGGCGGCATGGTTACCGGATATCCGCTGGCGCGGATTCCGGCATGACGGCAATTGTTGCAATGTTAGCAGAGTTGACGATAGCCAGACACCCTTCACGCCCGATATCGCTAACGCGATTCTGGGATGACAGCGAAGGTCGTCAAACCGCGCCGCATACTTGACGGTTTCGCCCCCGGCGCGCAAGTTGCTTGGCGGCGAGAGGGAGGGCGGTTCGTGCCGGGTAAATGGTTTTCGGTAGCCATCATGGCGGTCTGCCAGGTCTTGGCGTTGAGCCTCTGGTTCTCCGCCACGGCAATCATTCCGGCGGTGCGGCTGGAATACGATCTGGCCCCGGCCCAGGCGGCGCTCTTCACCTCCAGCGTGCAGGCCGGCTTCGTCGTCGGTGCGTTGGCGAGCGCGTTTCTGAATCTGCCGGACCGGCTCGACGGCCGCCGTTTCTTCATGATCTCGACCCTGATCGCCTGCGCCGGCAACAGCGCGATCCTACTGATCGAACCGGTCTCGCCGATGATGCCGGTCTTGCGCTTCCTCACCGGTGTTTGCATGGCCGGCATCTATCCGGTGGGGATGAAGATGGTCTCGACCTGGGCCAGGGACGATATGGGTCTGCTGGTCGGCCTGCTGGTCGGCGCTCTGACCCTGGGTTCGGCGGCGCCGCATTTCCTCAACGCCTTCGGCGGTCTCGACTGGCGCTTCACCATCGCCGGCGCCTCCCTGTCGGCCCTGTGCGCGGCGCTGGCGATCAATTTGGTGAAACTGGGACCCAATCTCGGCGCCTCGCCACCGTTTCAATTCCGCAATGCCTTCAAGGCCTATACGGTACCCTCCCTACGCTTGGCCAATTTCGGCTATCTGGGCCATATGTGGGAACTCTTCGCCATGTGGGCCTGGCTCGGCATTTTTCTGGAGGAGAGCTATCGCCTCAGCCTCGGCGACGGCGCCACGGTGTGGGCCCGACTCAGCACCTTCGCGGTGATGGGGTTGGGCGGCGGTGCCGGCTGTCTGATCGCCGGCATTTTGGCCGACCGGCTCGGCCGCACCACCATCACCATCTGGGCGATGTCGATCAGCGGCGGCTGCGCCCTCGTCACCGGCTTCCTGTTCGGCGCGCCGCCGCTGCTGCTGTTCGCGGTCTGCCTGATCTGGTGCATGTCCGTGGTCGCCGATTCGGCACAGTTCTCGGCCTCGGTCGCCGAATTGTCGGAGCCTGACCTGGTCGGCACCATGCTGACCATGCAGACCTCCGTCGGTTTCCTGCTGACCCTGATTACTATTCACTTGATGCCGGTGCTGGTGGCGGAGATCGGCTGGGGCCCGGCCTTCGCCAGCCTCGCCCTCGGCCCCCTCTTCGGCGTCATCTCCATGGCCAAACTCCGCGCCCACCCGGACGCGGTCAAGCTGGCGGGGGGTAGGCGGTAGGCGAGGCTCTCTTAGTGTCGATAGGCATCCTGAATCTCGAATTTCAGGAAGGTTGGAACAATCTCGTCGCTATCGAACAAATCGTGAAAAACTTGTTCATGAACATCAGATTGACTCGACTCTCGGTTGTTCCTGTGGTCGAATTTTAACGATTCGGGGTTGCCCAAATGTTTGGGCGGCACTTGGTTGCAGCCAAGCACCGCCCGAATCAAAAAGCCCGCAATAGATTGTAGCTAATCTCGCCGCGGGCTGTCGAGTGAATGGTAGGTTCCAATTCTCCCTTTTGACCAGAGGATTGTAGCTTCACTTTTAAATTTCGGCAAGGCGGGATTAGCGTATCTAACAAGGAGATACGCAAAATGAAGCGTAGACCGAGTAAACCAATGACCAAACGGCGGGCTGCAATTGCCAAATTTCTTGTTCTAAAATGCGGTTTGTACCAGCATCAAGTAGCGGCAATTCTTGGCTTGAATCAGGGACGTGTCAGTGAAGTCATCACTGGCAAAAAACACCCTGACATCCCGCCTGACGACCAACTCACCTTAGACATCGATTAACTCCAGCGGGGCGATTTCGGCCCCGCTTCTTTTTAGCAGTTTGGTTGTCGAGGTGTTTGTGTCTCCCGACGGTGGTCGTATTTTTCTGCGAATCGTCTCGCGGCCCTGAAGAAGAGGTACATTGGGTAGGTTTGAGAAAAAGAGGTTAGAGTAATTTTCTTGTTGCCGGTGCTGGTGGCGGAAATCGGCTGGGGCCCGGCCTTCGCCAGCCTCGCCCTCGGCCCCCTGTTCGGCGTCATCTCCATGGCCAAACTCCGCGCTCACCCGGACGCGGTGAAACTGGCGGGGGGCCGGCGCTAAGAAAAATTCGTGAAAGTCGGGCAGTGTGTGTTTGACAACCAGTCTTACAATATGTAAGACTGGTCTCTGACGATTCGATTGGTAAGACATGAAAAAAGTTTCCAGCCTAGAATACATCATTTTGGATATGCTTCGATCTGGCCGAGAAATGTATGGCTTGGAAATGGTTAAGGCGTCGAACCAAATCAAGCGGGGTACAGTGTACGTAACTTTGAACCGAATGGCGGAAAAAGGACTCGTAAAATCGAGGCGCGAGAAAAATCCGTCTGATAGTGGTTTACCACGAAGGCTTTATCAGATTACCGGCCATGGATTACAATTATTACGTGCACAAGAGGCTTTTAATTCTTTAATTTATTCCAACCCTGTCTGGAAGGCGGCATCTGTTGAGTAAGTCCCGGCCAAAAAATAGCATTAGCCAATTTCTTTTTGCTATTCTGAAAATAACATCAGGAGTATTAAGCAAGGCCGCGCATGTAGTCAATATTGAGCATCAGATCGAATATGAAATTGCAGATAGCGCTGTAAAGTTTATTTATAAAATACCAAAATATTTAAATATTAACGTAAATTTCTTTTTGACAAATATAAGAAAAAACTCGAGCAATATTATTGTTAAACCGCCGCCTGGCACAAATTTGATAGCTGTTTTAAAATTTATATTTACGAAAAAAACTTTCGAGCTATATTTCGCCCAGCCGGTAGCAGATATGCGTGAAGAATATTTCGAAGCATTAGATGTTGGGAAAATATGGACCGCTAGAATGCGCCGATTCCAAATTTACCCAATAATATTATTAACGCTGTCTGCCTGGATTTGCGCAGTAATACTAAAAAGATTTGCTCGATTTTGGAAAATTACTTAATTTCGCACATGGTTTCTACTTTGTGCAGGCTTCATGCGTTTGTCTGGCGCATTTGGGAGTTGGTCGGCACCATGCAGACCTCGGTCGGCTTCCTGCTGACCCTGATCACCATTCATCTGATGCCGGTGCTGGTGGCGGAAATCGGCTGGGGCCCGGCCTTCGCCAGCCTCGCCCTCGGCCCCCTGTTCGGCGTCATCTCCATGGCCAAACTCCGCGCCCACCCGGACGCGGTGAAACTGGCGGGGGGACGGCGTTAACGCCCAATAGCCAAGCTTATCCCTGCCCCGAAAAAAAGGGGTCGGAGGGATTTAATTCTAGATAATGCCTTGAATTACAATGAAAAAAATTCCTAAGCGCTGCCAATTAATTCCCTCCGACCCCATTTCCATTTATCCGCGGAAACTAATTCCCTCCGACCCCTTTTTTACGGCAAGGCGCTGTCTCGGTGGGCGGCGTCCAGGTCGATTGCAATCAGCTCTCCAACTGCCCGCGGCAGCGGTTGAGTTGCATGGTGTAGCGGCTGGCGGTGGTTTGCACCTGTTTGGCCCAGGTTTTCAGCGCCGGTTTGCTGTTGTAGCTGCCGGAGCGGTAACCGCCCCAGCCTTCGTGATAGGCGAGATAGTGGCGGTAGGCGTCGCGCTGCTTGATGCCGAGCTTGCGCTGACTGACGTTCAAATACCAGCCGATGAAATCGATGGCGTCGTCGAAATCGTCCCGGTCGGCGAACCAGCGGCCGGTCGATTTCTTATAGTCGGACCAGGTACCGTCGAGGGCCTGGGCGTAACCGTAGGCGGAACTGGGCCGGCTGCCGGGGATGAAACCGAGATACCAGCGCCGGGGCGGCCGGGCATCGTCGATGAAGCCCGATTCGCGCCGCATGATCGCCATCATCACCGGGATCGAGGTGCCCCACTTCTCCGACGCCTCCTTAGCCTCGTCATACCAGTCGGAATCGCTGTCGAAGACGCTGCAGACATTGTTGATGTTTTTCGGCACGGAGGTGCATTGGCTCAAGCTCAGTAAACTGGCGGCGGCGGCCAGAACGAGCAAGAAATTCATCCTCATCGCGCCGGCTCCCGCTCCAGTTCGATCCAAACCACCGGCGTGCCATGCCAATCGTCCTCGCCATAGCCGCCGGTGATGCGGAAGCCCTGTTTCAGATAGAAGGCCAGGGCGCCGTCATTGACCGACTGGGTCTTCAACTTTAAGGGCACGGCGCAGGCCCGGCCGCAAAGATCGAGTAGGGCGCTGGCAATGCCCTGCCCCTGATGCTTCGGCGTGACGAAGAGCATTTTCACATAGCCGCTCGCCGGCTCGTAATCTGCGAAGCCCACGGTTTCGCCGCTGCTGACCGCGACGAAGCGGGATAGCACGCCAAGGGGTTGGGGGCTGTTGTCCTGAAACAGCGGCTGGGCTGGCCGCAAGCGGTCGTAAACCATGCTGTCCCGGTTGGCGGCGGCCCGCACCATACCGCAGGCCGCATCGTCGCTAGCCTGGCCGACGTCGATCTGATACTCAAGAACCATGGCCCATCACATACATACGCAAACCACTTATATAGTTTAACCCGATTTCGTTGTCCCGCCAAATTGTGTCCGAATTTTGTCATGCTCCCGAAACTTGTCGCCTTCGATATCGACGGCACCCTGGTCCCCGACACCACCATCGCCCGCCATATGGCGGGCCTGCTCGACGACACTGCGTTGATCGATAATCTGGAATCCGGCTGGCATCAACGCCAGGTCGGCCACCGGGAGTTTGCCGTTGCCAGCGCCCGCGCCTATGCAGGCCGCACGGTGGCGGAGATGGAAGCCCATGCCGCCAATTTGCCGACGATCGGCGGCGCGGCGGAAGCGGTGTCGGCGCTGCGTCAAACCGGGTGTCTTGTCGTTCTGGCGACTTTAAGCATGGCCTTTGCCGGCCGGGTTTTGTCCCGTCGCCTCAACGCTCACGATGCCGGCGGCACGGAACTTGAAATCGAGAGCGGCGTTTTCACCGGCCGGGTGTTGCGATTCAACGACGCATCGGCTAAGGCGGCCTTTGTATCTAGTTACGCGTCGGCACGCGGTATAGAGCGATCGGAGATTGTCGCCGTCGGCGATTCCTATGGCGATATACCGATGTTCGAAGCCGCCGGGCGTTCGATCGCGCTGAATGCCGAATCAGATGTCGTTGACGCCGCCGACCATTCGATCCGGACCCGTGATCTGCGGGATGTTCTGGACCTGCTGCTGTGACCGCGGCGATGCCGGAGGCCGTTGCCTTCATGTTGATCCGCGACGGCAAAGTGATGGTGGAACGGCGCCGGCGCGACAAGGCGAAGGATCCGGGCATCCTGGCCATTCCCGGTGGCCATCTGGAACCGGGGGAGACGCCGGAAGACGCGCTGCGGCGGGAGGCGAAAGAGGAAACGACCATCGAGCTGGGCGCGCCCCGCTTTGTCTGCACCCTGCTGCATCCCTGCCCCCATCTCCTGAAACTGCATTATTACGCGGTCACCGACTGGCGGGGCGAGATCGAAGCGTTGGAGGCAGAGTCGTTACATTGGCTCGCTCTCGACGATGTCGCGCAATTGGACCTGCCGGTCTGCCGCACGGCCGTTCGCGAGTATCAACGGCTCTACGAGTCATGACGATTGGCACCCGCGCGCTGACCGTGGCCGACGCCTCGGCCTATTACGAGCTGCGGCTTGCCGCGCTGAAGGGTGATCCGCGCAACTTCACCTCGCGTTATGAGGACGAACTGGCCGCCGGTCCGGCCCTGGCGGAACAGCGGCTGGCCAATCCGCTGACGCTTAATTACGGCGCCTTCGCCGACGACCGCCTGGTCGGCCTCTCGACCCTGGTCTTCAACGAAATGCATCGTGCCAGGCATAAGGCGAGCCTAGTCGGCATGTATGTGACGCCCGAGCTGCGCAGCCGGCGGGTCGGCGGCCGTCTGGTCGAAGACATGATCGCCGCCGCCCGCCGGAAAAATCCCGATCTCCGCAAAATCATGCTGGAAGTGGTCGAAGGCAACGACCGCGCCGTCGCATTCTATGAAAGGCTCGGCTTCGAAACCTTCGCCGTCGAACCCATGGCAACCCGTTGGAACGACGGCTATCTCGGCGAAACCATGATGGCGCGGATTCTCTAGCGCCAATCTGGTCACATCTCTGTCCGCACGTCCCAAAGCTCCGGGAACAGTCGGATTTCCAGGGTGGCGCGGCGGAGATAGGCGACGCCGTCGGTGCCGCCGGTGCCGGTTTTTTGGCCGATGATCCGCTCCACCGTGGTCAGGTGGCGGTAGCGCCATTGCCGGAATCGGTCCTCCAGATCGACTAGCTTCTCGGCCAGTTCGTAGAGCTGCCAATGAGCGGACGCGTCGGCATAGATCTTGTGCCCAAGCGGCGCGCACCCGGCCGCTATCGCGATGAGGCTGGCGCCAGTCCCGCCCCAAACAATCGGCCGGCAAGTCGAAACCGCGCCGGCCCAACAGCATCAGGCTTTCGTCGTAAAGACTGGGCGCTTCGTAAACCGCCTCCAATGCCGCCAGAATATCGGGACGGTGGGCCGTGAGGCTTCAGGCATCCCGGCCTGCTTGTTGCCGAGGGCGAATTCGAGCATGCGGTATTGATAGGATTGGAAGCCGGAGGCGCGGCCAAAACTCTCGCGAAACAGGATGTAGTCGTTCGGCGTCAAGGTCGAGAGCACATCCCATGACTGGATCATCTGCGCCTGAATGCGATGGATCCGGGCCAGCATCTTGAACGCCGGCGGCAATTCGTCGACCCGTAGATGAGCAATCGCGGCGCGCAATTCGTGCACCATCAGCTTGATCCAAAGCTCCGTCGCCTGGTGGATGATGATGAACAGCATCTCGTCATGTGCATCGCTGCGCACGATTTGACAATCGAGGAACCGGTCGAGCTCGAGATAGTCGCCATAACTCACCTCGTCCTCGAAGTCGGTGTGCGCGCCGTGCGTCTCCGATCGTTCGTCGACCATGACAGCATTCTCCCGGATTAGTTTTAGTTGATAGATAGTCGCGCGCCTTCGCAGGATCGTCAATTCGGTGACCTTTGTCGCGGCGGTTGACGTTCCGCTTGGTTCTCCGCATGTTCGCCCCATGATGCGAACGGTGCATGGAACATGTGTGGCGCCTTGACGGTGGCGCGGCGCTGCTGCGCGGCCCGTCGGGTGCCGGCAAGTCGGATCTGGCGCTGCGGCTGATCGGCCGAGGCGCGCGTCTGGTGGCGGACGATCAGGTGCGGCTCACGCCGGCGACCGGGCGCCTGATCGCCGACGCGCCGGCGGCCCTGCGCGGTTTGCTGGAAGTGCGCGGTGTCGGTCTGGTGCGATTTTCCGCGTCAGGGCCCCGCGAACTTCGGCTGGTGGTCGACCTGGTACCGCCGGAACGGATCGAACGGCTGCCGGCGCCGGCGCGGATAGCGCTGGCCGGGGTCGAGGCTGCCGCTGGCCGAACTCGCTCCTTTCGAAAGCTCTGCCCCCGACAAATTGATGCTGATGCTGGAATTGTGTCAGGACCCGTCACGCCTGCAAACTGGCGTCTTCGCGCCATGACCGAGACCGCCGCGCCACGCCGCCGGGTATTGTTGGTGACCGGGATCTCCGGCGCCGGGCTGACCACGGCCGTGAAGGCGCTTGAGGATCTCGGTTACGAGGCGGTGGACAATCTGCCGTTGACATTGATCCCGCCATTGCTGCGGGCGGCGCCGGCGGAGGGACCCGACCGGCCCCTGGTTTTGGGCGTGGATATTCGCACCCGCGACTTCGACGAAGACCGCTTTATCGGGATCAGCGAAGGCCTGGCGGCGGATGCCGGCCTCGACGTCGGCGTCATTTTCCTGGACTGCGACAACGATGTGCTGGTGCGCCGGTTTGCCGAGACCCGCCGGCGGCATCCGCTGGCCGAGGACCGGCCGGTCACCGACGGCATTGCCCGGGAACGGGAAATGCTGGCGCCCCTGCGCCGGCGCGCCGATCTGCTGATCGACACCAGCAACCTACCGGCGCGGGATTTGAAACAGCTTTTGGCCGGGCACTACGCCTTGGCGGCGCAGTCGGCGATGACGCTCTCGGTGCTCTCCTTCTCCTACCGTGAGGGGCTGCCGCGTCAAGCCGACTTGGTCTTCGATGTACGCTTCCTGCGCAATCCCCATTATGTGGACGACCTCAGGCCCTTAACCGGGCGGCAGAGCCGGGTTGACGACTATGTTGCCGGCGATCCGGCATTTGGCCCTTTCATGGCCGGAACTAAGTGACTTAATACTTTCCCTGCTGCCCCGCTATCGGCATGAAGGCAAGAGCTATCTGACCATCGCCATCGGCTGCACCGGCGGGCGCCACCGCTCGGTCTGCGTGGCCGAACGGCTGGCGGCGGTACTGCGCGGAGAAGGCAATGACGTCTTCCTGCGCCATCGGGAATTGGAAAGCGGAAGGTAACGCTGAAACGATGATAGGCATGGTTCTGGTCACCCACGGCCGCCTTGGCCGACGAGTTTATTGCCGCCACCGAACATGTGGTCGGGGCGCAGGAGAATATCCGCGCGGTCTGCATCGGGCCCGACGATGACATGGAATTCCGGCGGGATGAGATCGTGCGCGCGGTCGAAGAAGTCGATACTGGCGACGGCGTGGTTCTGCTGACCGATATGTTCGGCGGGACGCCGTCCAACCTGGCGATCTCTCTCTTGGATAAGCCGAATGTGGAAGTGGTTGCTGGCATGAACCTGCCGATGCTGATCAAACTCGCCAAGATCCGCGGCTCGACCGGTCTATCCGACGCGGTGGAACAGGCGCAGGACTCGGGCCGGAAATACATCCATATCGCATCCGTCCTGCTGGCCGAAGACAGCTGACCGCCGGCGCCTGATGACCGACGCCCCGACGCTAAGCGCCGAATACCGGATCACCAACAAACGCGGCCTGCACGCCCGGGCCGCGGCCAAATTCGTGAAATGCGTGGAAGAATTCGACGCCGAGGTGACGGTTCGCAAGAACGGGTTGCGGGCCAACGGTCACTCCATCATGGGTCTGATGCTGCTGGCCGCCTCGCCCGGAACCGTCATTCACGTGTCGGCCGAAGGCGCGGATGCGGAGCGTGTCCTGACCGCCATCGGTCAGCTGATCGACACCGTTTCGACGAAAACTGACCGCTAAAAATTGCGACGAAGGCGTATTGCCGTCGTCGAACGACTCTATTATATAAAGATATCTTTATATCTTTGTCTTAGCAATGCAAGAGAAGGGCGCGAGCCATCATGAGTGACGTACAGGATTACAAGGTCGCGGATATTTCCCTGGCCGATTGGGGCCGTAAGGAAATCGCCATTGCCGAAGGGGAAATGCCCGGCTTGATGGCCTTGCGCGAAGAATATGGCGATGCGCAGCCCTTGGCGGGTGCCCGCATCGCCGGTTGTTTGCATATGACCATCCAGACCGCTGTGCTGATCGAGACCCTGACCGCGCTCGGTGCCGAGGTGCGTTGGTCGAGCTGCAACATCTTCTCGACCCAGGATTGGGCCGCCGCTGCGATCGCCGCCACAGGTGTACCGGTTTTCGCCTGGAAGGGTGAAACGGAAGAGGAGTATTTGTGGTGCATCGATCAGACCATCGAGGGGCCGGACGGCTGGCGGCCCAACATGCTGCTCGACGACGGCGGCGACCTGACCCAGGTCATGCACGACAAATATGCGGAGCTGTTAAAAGATGTGCGCGGTGTCTCCGAGGAAACCACCACCGGCGTGCTTCGTCTCTATGACCATGGCCAACGGGACGGCAAGCTGGCGGTGCCGGCGATCAACGTCAACGATTAGTGTCACCAAGTCCAAATTCGACAATCTATATGGCTGCCGGGAAAGCCTGATCGACGGCATCCGCCGCGCCACCGACGTGATGATTGCCGGCAAGGTCGCGGTGGTCTGCGGCTTCGGCGATGTCGGCAAGGGCTGCGCGGTCAGCCTGAAGAATCGTCCGGTGCCCGGGTGCTGGTCACGGAAATCGATCCGATTTGCGCCCTGCAGGCCGCCATGGAGGGGTACGAGGTGGTCACCATGGATGAGGCGGCGGTGCAAGGCGACATCTTCGTCACCGCCACCGGCAACAAGGACGTCATCGCCATGGACCACATGCGCCGGATGAAGGATCGAGCGATCGTCTGCAATATTGGCCATTTCGACAGCGAGATTCAGATTTCCGCCCTGCGCAACGCGAAATGGAACGAAATCAAGCCGCAGGTCCACGAAGTCGAAATGGCCGACGGCAAGCGTCTGATCGTGCTGGCGGAAGGCCGACTGGTCAATCTCGGCTGCGCCAACGGCCATCCCAGCTTTATCATGAGCACCTCGTTCACCAACCAGGTGCTGGCACAGATCGAGCTGTGGCAGAACGCCGACAAGTATGAGCGGCAAGTCTATACCCTGCCCAAGATCCTTGACGAGAAGGTTGCCGCGTTGCATCTCGAAAAACTCGGCGTCAAGTTGACCGTGTTGAACGACGAGCAGGCGAGTTATCTCGGCATCGACAAGCACGGGCCATTTAAACCGGAACACTATCGCTACTAGCGCTACTGGCGGTTACTTGAACGAGCCGCCAACTGCGCTTAGCTTGGGACGCACTCCGTCGGTAGAACGAGAGCGCGACGCGGCATGTGCGGATACGTCAGGGGGCGAAGTTGAGCGGCGACAATGTATGGATCGCATTGGCGGTGCTGTCGGTCGCCGCCGCGTTCGGCTTCGCCGTCCTGTATTTTGCGGCCCGGCGGCGTATCGAGAATTTGGACGCCCGTCTGGCGCTGGCGGAGCCGGCACGCGAGGCCCTGCCCGCCTTGGAAGCCGAGGTCGAAGCGTCCAAGTTGGCGCGCGCCGAAGATCAGCAACGGCTGACCGATTGGCAATTGCTCTTCGCCGCCCAAACGGTGCCGCTTTGGTGCCG